>JAEWKZ010000117.1 GCA_023393525.1 Pseudomonadota bacterium
GACGAAAAGGGCTGAACGAAGTTCCTGTTGAGCCAAAAGATACCATGACTACAGGCACGCAGTTGAAAGGAAAAATAGAAATCACTCAAAAAGGTGTATCAGAATTGGATGATGATTCCAAGTCACAAGCCGTAGTCAAGAAGGTTAAGACAACATCGGACTATTTCAATACGCTTGCCGAGAATGAAAAAGAGCCCCATTTGATAAAAGCCATCATTGATGAGAATATCAAGGCGGTGGATGGATCCAGAGTCCGACTTCGCCTGTTGGACGATGTGGAAATCAATGAGACTATCGTTAAGAAAGGTTCCTATATCTATGCTATTATGAGTGGCTTTGGCAGTCAGCGAGTGAAAGGTAACATCAACAGCCTGATGGTTGGCGATGAATTGGTCAAGGTAAGTCTGTCCGTCTATGATACCGATGGTTTGGAAGGCCTATATGTTCCAAGCAGTTCTTTTAGAGAAACCAGTAAGGATGTAGCTTCCAGTGCCATGAACGGAAATATGTCCATGAATAATGGCAATCAAGGCAGCAGCTTTACCCAATGGGGAATGCAGGCTGTACAAAATGCCTATACCAGAACCAGCAACGCTATCAGTAAAGCCATCAAGAAAAACAGTGTCAAACTAAAATACGGATCGTTTGTGTATCTCGTAAACGGTCGTGAGAAAAAAGATAAGTAACAATCAGAAAATCAAGAAAAATGAATATACGAAAGATGTTTACCGCCATTGCGGTATTTGCAGCCTCTATCCAAGGAGTTTTTGCCCAGCAGACCTACGAAGAGATGGAACGTCTCACGGTCAATGAACAAGTAACCACCGTTATCACCGCAACTGAACCTATCCACTTTGTGGATATTTCTACGGATAAGATTGCTGGAGACCAACCCATCAACAATACCATTCGGTTGAAGCCCAAGGAAGGAGCTCATGAAGATGGAGAAGTTTTGGCTATTGTAACTATTGTAACTGAACGCTATCGCACCCAGTATGCTTTGCTCTATACAACTCGTTTACAGGAAGCAGTAACAGACAAAGTCGTTCAACGTATGGAACAAACGGCTTACCATAACCCTGCTGTCAGTCTTTCTACCGAGGATATGTACCATATCGCCCGTAACATTTGGTCATCACCGGCCAAGTGGCGTGATGTAAAGACAAAGAAGCATCGTATGGAGATGCGACTGAACAACATCTATGCTGTAGGTGATTATTTCTTCATTGATTATAGCGTTGAGAATAAAACCAACATTCGCTTTGACATTGATGAGATTCGATTGAAACTCGCCGATAAGAAAATATCGAAAGCAACGAACAATCAAGTCATAGAGCTTACTCCAGAAATGCAGTTAGAACAGACCCAGTCGTTCAAATATGGTTATAGAAATATCATTGTCGTAAAGAAGCTGACCTTCCCGAATGATAAGATTCTGACCATAGAGATGAGTGAAAAGCAGATTTCAGGACGCACCATCAGTCTTAACATTGACTATGAAGATGTGTTGTGTGCCGATAGTTTCAACAAAGTATTATTGGAGGAAGAGTAAATGAAGAAGTTTGTTTTAGCCTTGGTTGCAGTCATCAGTATGGCGACAACCGCCTTTGCTCAGAACAACAACCATATATCTTTAGGTATAGGCTTGCTCTATGAAAATAGTGCCGACGTGACGCTAAGCTACGAGCATGAAACCAAGTATCATAATGCCTGGGAATACTTTGCAAACGGCTGTATCAAGTGGAAAGAATGTGAATCATGCGGTCATATCTGTCCCGAATCTTTTTGGAGAAACTACCGTACATGGGGTTTGGGTGTAGCTTATAAACCCTGTGTGACCAGAACAAGGAACAGTCATGGCAATCTGCGTATTGGAGCTTCAGCTGGATCTGACACGAATGATTTCTTAGGCGGAATCCATGTCGGTTATGAACAAAACTATTCATTGAAAGGTGGATGGAAACTCTACTGGCAGGTAAAGAGTGATTGTCTTATTAAAGGGCAAGACTTGTTCCGTACAGGCATTGTCATCGGTGTAAAACTACCATGTGGAAATTAAATCAGAAAGAAATGAAGAAGCAAATTAAAAACATAGCAACTTGTTGTTTGGCAGCAATAGGTATTCTGCTCAGTTCCTGTGACGCCCACAAGGATTTTCCCGATACAGCCATGAAAGTCGGACATATCTTGTGTACCGATGGTAACGTACATTCTCTTGAAGAAGTAAAAGCCAAAAAGAAAGAACCCATTGCGGTGGTCTTTTACATCAATCAGAAAGAAGACGTTGAAGGAAATGGTTATGCCGTGTACCTGAAAGATGTTAATCCAACTTCGTTCGCTGATAGTCTAGGTATCATTCAAGGTACTTCGACCAGTCTGACAGCTTTGGATGGCAATGCCAACACCTACAGTATCTATAGTACCAAAGACACCTCTTCACCTTTGGCTGAAGAAGTCTTTCAGCTATGGCGATATGGGCAAAGTGCCTATGTGCCATCTGTTGCTCAGATGAGATTACTCTACTCAATGAAGAGTGTCATCAATCCCTATATCATTGCATGTGGTGGCATACTATTGCCTGATGAAGCTGAAGAATGTTGGTATTGGACATCTACGGAAGTAAAAGGACAAGCCAGCGTCAAAGCATGGCTCTATTCATTGGAAAGCGGTGGTATGTTGGAGACGCCCAAGATTCAAGCCCACAAAGCAAGACCTATTGTAACACTAAACAACTAATTAAAAATGAGAAAGAAAAATATGATGATTTTTATCCTGTTTCTATTGTTGGCAGCCTTTATTACAGCTGTCATCTGTTATCCACATGAAACGGCCGTCTTTACCATTATTGCAACCATGGTATTTTCAACCATCTTCTTGGTGGGTAGCATTATCAACTGCTATGAAAAACCAAGCAAATCGAATATTCACATCAATAAAAAGGTGGAAATAGATGGAAATGAATACTATATCATGACTTCTGAATACAAAACTGCGATGGATAGTTTACTCAATTATAATCAGAAACTCATTGATTGTAATCTGAGTTTGAAAAGTCAGCTCGATACGATTTATAGTAGTAATACAGAATTTAAAAACATGGTAGCTAATATGACTAAACGGCAAGAAAAGCAAATTGAAGAACAGCAAGTAAGAGAGAAAGCATATCTCCGTCAAATTGAAGAGTTGAAGACCGTGAACGCTGAATTGCGAGAGCTCCTGAATGAGAAAGAGCAGCAGGATACCATACTTCCTCCTGTGTTGGTTTATGAGGATGAGATTCCTGTAGATGTTGATTCTACAAAAACGATTCTCCAAGACAAAGACTCAATGGAAGGATGGATTGAATACAAACTTCTTGGTAGCAATCTTTACCAAACAGGACTGTCGCTCAATACCGTAGAGATTTTGCAGAATGTAGGCATTGTGAAGGTTGGTGAGCTTATCAGCCATACAAAAATGCAGATTGCCAGCATGAACGGCATCGGTGAACAAAAGCTGAAAAAGATTGGAGACTTCTTAGCCAATATAAAGCTAAACTATGGCACAGAGGTTAAGGAGCTAAATGGCAAATGGTACATAAAAGCAGTAACAGAGTAATAGAAAAATAACACGATTAATATGGCAATGGAAGAAAGCAAAGAGTTACAGACCGCCTATAAGATATTCAGATCACTCATCTATGTTTCCTTGGTATTGGAGTTCTTCATGTATGCCATCGACCCGGCAATGTTGGATCACTGGAACGGAATTGTCTGTGACATTCATGACAGAATGAAAAGGTGGCTCATCTACAACGACAACAATCTGGTGTATAGCAAGGTGGCTACATTCCTATTGGTCTGCATTACCTGCATAGGTACCCGAAACAAGAAACATCTGGAGTTCAATGCCCGCAACCAAGTATTGTACCCTTTAGTATCAGGTGTTCTTCTGATTGCTGGTTCTGTTATTCTCTATAATATGGGACATGGCGAAGGTGATGGAATGATGGCAAGCCGTCTGTATGGCATCCGTTTGAACGTCATCTTCTATATGATACTAACCATCATCGGCACTATATTGGTGCATGTAGCCTTAGACAATATCAGCAAGTTCTTGAAGGAAGGCTTACTAAAAGACCGATTCAATCTGGAGAATGAGAGCTTTGAGCAATGTGATAAGCTTGTGGAAAACAAATACTCAGTGAATATCCCTATGCGCTATTACTATAAAGGTAAGTTCCGCAAAGGATGGGCTAATATCACAAATCCTTTCCGTGGTTGTTGGGTAGTTGGTACTCCTGGTTCCGGTAAGACATTCTCAATTATTGAGCCATACATCCGTCAGCACTCTGCAAAGGGCTTTTCAATGGTAGTCTATGATTACAAATTCCCTACCTTAGCACAGAAGCTTTATTATCATTACAAGATCAATCAGAAGCAGGGCAAAACACCCAAAGGCTGTAAGTTCAATATCATCAATTTCGTTGATGTAGAATATAGCCGACGAGTGAATCCTATTCAAAAGAAATATATTCAGAACTTGGCAGCAGCCAGTGAAACCGCTGAAACATTGCTTGAATCCCTGCAAAAAGGAAAGAAAGAAGGCGGTGGTGGTAGCGACCAGTTCTTCCAAACTTCTGCCATCAACTTCTTGGCAGCTTGCATCTACTACTTTGTGAACTATGAGCGAGAGCCCTACGATAAAGATGGTAATAAACTCTATGCAGAGAAAGCGCAAGACAAGGATACCAAGTTCTGGCGACCAACAGGTGTTGTGCGTGACAAAAAAAACGGTGAAATTGTTGAGCCTGCTTATTGGTTGGGCAAATATTCCGATATGCCTCACATCTTATCGTTTTTGAATGAAAGCTACCAGACTATCTTCGAGGTACTTGAAACAGATAACGAGGTAGCCCCATTACTTGGCCCTTTTCAGACTGCATTGAAGAACAAAGCTATGGAGCAATTGGAGGGTATGATTGGTACATTGCGTGTATATACCAGCCGTTTAGCAACAAAAGAATCGTATTGGGTATTCCATAAAGACGGTGATGATTTCGACTTGAAGGTAAGTGATCCAAAGAATCCAAGCTACCTGTTGATTGCGAATGACCCCGAAATGGAATCAATCATCGGTGCATTGAATGCCTTGATTTTGAACCGTCTCGTTACTCGTGTGAATACCGGTCAAGGTAAAAACATCCCTGTAAGCATCATTGTGGATGAGTTGCCAACCCTTTATTTCCATAAGATTGACCGATTGATTGGTACAGCCCGAAGCAACAAAGTTTCTGTAGCATTAGGCTTTCAGGAACTTCCTCAGTTGGAAGCCGATTATGGGAAGGTGGGTATGCAGAAGATTATCACTACCGTTGGTAATGTAGTCTCAGGTTCAGCAAGAAGCAAAGAAACCTTGGAATGGCTATCCAATGACATATTCGGTAAGGTTGTTCAGCTAAAGAAAGGTGTTACCATAGATAGAGATAAGACCAGCATCAATCTGAATGAGAACCTCGACAACTTGGTGCCTGCCTCAAAAATCAGTGATATGGCCACTGGATGGATTTGCGGCCAGACAGCTCGTGACTTTGTAAAGACCAAGACTGGCATGAGAGACAATATGAATATTCAGGAATCCGAAGAGTTTAAGACAAGCAAGTTCTTCTGCAAAACAGACTTCGATATGGAAGAAATCAAGAAAGAGGAAGATGATTATGCCAATTATCCATTGCCCAAATTCTATGTTTTCAAGTCTAAAGAAGAGAAAGAACGCATACTTTATAAGAACTTCATCACCGTAGGACAAGAGGTCAAGGACATGATAGCTGATGTTCAACGCAAGAAAAAAGGAGTCTAAATACCCCATGTTGTCAAGCGATTCTAAAAATACGAGGATGGAATATGAAACTCATATATTATCCTCGTATTTGTATGTTAAGATGAAATATTTGTTAGTATAAACCCATTCGAAAATGGATTAATATTGAAGTTAAATACTTACCATTTGAGCTATTTGTAACGTGTAATAGTCTTTAAATCATTTTGTTATCTCACTAAAAATGAGTATATTTGCATATAAAATCAATGCAAATAATATGGACGGATTAATACTTATCATACTTGGAATCTACATCTTTTCTAAGATGTTTGGTGGTGGCGATAAAAAGAAAAAGAGACATAAAAGAAAATCAACCTTCTGGGGTGATACTTCTACGTACTCTGATTATGACGCATGGAATAGATCGCATGGGTCGGATAATAAATTGTTCTGATTGCACTATACGACAATGGACTTCAGCTGTGCCAAACATTCAGCCTGAGTTTCCTTTACGTAATCCAGCAAGATTGAAGGATTGACGTACTTTCCTTTATACTTGCAGGTCAAATGAAGATGTTCACCAGTACTACGCCCTGTAGAACCTGATATACCGACAACATCACCTGCATTCACACTGTCACCTTTCCGAACCAATGCTTTGGAGAAATGGCAATAAGAAACTGTATAGTTACCATATTCAAGAACTACATAATTCCCCGAACGCTTATCTTTGCCGACTTTCTTCACTTTACCCTGCATCATACTATAGACTTCATCGTCTTTTGCTTGTAAGTCAACTCCATTATGCTTGGTTGGCTTTCCTGAGAATGGGTCTTTACGAACACCATAGTTGGAATTCAAACGTATCTTCTTCAAAGGATAAGACACACTGATGTATTGAGCTATCAACTGCTCACGAACTCCATCTTTGTCAGACACAACATTACAAACTTCCCTCTCATTAGAGGGTTCAACAATATCAGTAGCCAATTTACCACCAGGTACTTCGGTTACTGTTTCTATTTTATAAAGATTTGAGCCATTGCTCACCGTATGAAACTGAGCCTTGCAAAGTGAACACTGTAAGGCCAGTATAAAAAAGGATACTTTCGCTTTCATACCTGCAAAAGTACCCTCTCTTTGCCATCAAATCTTGATATCATGTAACTATCAGCAAAAAATAGCCAGATTTAAACATCCATTAAGCCATCAAATTCAGTTTTCATACTCAAAACGAGGCTATCAGCAGTATTTTAATCTCTATCTACTTTGAAAAGCAACAATTTACTAATGCATTCATTCAAAAGAGATACCCAAACAGAAGTTTTGAGTATGATTATGAAGTATAATAATTCTGTTTCGATTAATTATTCTGAAAACTAAGCCTGTTCTGATTCACTAAATCGTTAACAACAATTTACCACTATAAATTTGTGCCCAGATTATAACGTAAACACAAAAATATATGAGTGAAACAACATTTTCAGAACAGGAGATGCCCTATGGGATTCTCCAACAGTTTGGTTTAACCGAAGAAATGATTACAGACCTGCCGGAACATGCCTTGAAAGGAATCTTTGCTGGCAGACGTTCGCCTGTATTGCCAGTTAAAGTGACCAATGACCAAGGGGAAGTCATTACTTGCCGTACTCGCTTCTGTCTGATGAGAAACGAAGAGGATAAGGTGGATGTCATCTTCATTCCTCAGTTAATCGAAACCGACTTATCCCAGTTCCCAGAAGACAAGCAGAAACTTTTGGAAGCTGGCCATGCCATTATTGAACCTATGACCACCTCAGAAGGTCGTGAAGTAATGGCCTTCCATCAGGTAGATTTTGAGACCGGACAGGTACTCTCCGTTCCTACTCCCGTCATCGGACGAAACTTGCAGCTCATCTGCGATCACTTCCATTTGAGCAATGCAGAACTTTCATGCCTTAGCAATGGCAAGCCACTTACAGTGAGTATTGATGATGAACCTGTAACCATGGGAATCGATTTGGATGACCTTACAGGTGTCCGTGTTTCTAAGGGAGATGAACTACAATGGCGTTCACAGCCCAAAAAGGAATGGGAGAAATACAACTTCGGTATTTACGGTTGTTGGACTATGGACGATGATGGCAACCTGGACTATACACCCGAAGAGGAATATACCGATGAGATGTGGAATGAGCTCAACAAGAAGAGCGAATCACGCAAACAACAAGTAACACACAAAATGTAACGACACATGGCAAAAGAGAAATTCTACACTGAAGAAGAACTCGTCGAGAAAATGCAGAACGGCGAGTATGGTTGGCTTGATTATGTCAACCACCATTCAAAGGAGTGGAAAGATGATTACAAAAACTATTGTGAAAGCCGTGGCAAAGCCATCAACCATGACAGTGCAGCCGAGTTCGTGGAATTCAAGCAGGCACAACTGGAGACAGCAATGAAAGATGGTGACGCATAATCATTCCAAAGACTATGTCAATCAGAAAAAATACAAACCCACGTTCGTTAGATCTGCAACCTGAGCTTCAGGACATCCTACTGAGAAATGGTATGCAAGCGCATATCCTTGCCAGTAGCAATGGCTTCCAATTGGTTGTTCAGGGACATGATTCCCCTGTACTCAACTATCCTATCAGCGAGAGGCAGTTGCAGGCATTGACCGACTGGGGAACCAATTCGGCCAACAAAAAAGCCTATAACACATTCACGAATCTTGTAGCCAATGACTTCGATATGCCCAAGAACTTTGTTCATGCACGCAATGCCAATGGACGAGTAGCCATGGGCTTACATGGCTATCGTATTGGTGTAGATGAATATGGTCGAAATCCAATGCCATCTTTCCGTCAAGGCTGGAGAGCTATGGGAATGCATGGCCCTGTTCCATTCTTGGGATGGACACCTCGCCAACAAGATGGTTTTCATCTGAGACGAATCAATGGAGGACTCTATTACCCAGTAGGTGCGCCAATGGTTCCAAATCGTCCTGATGGACGTATGAAACCAGGAGAACTTCAGAGCGGTAGTTACGGCTTTTATTGGAAAGGTCAACAACCCTCTGTAAAACAAGATGTTCTACAAGATTTACAGGCTGTAATCCAACCTATTCAGGCTCGTCCAAGAACTACGCAACCAGCAGAATCTTATAAAGATGTCATTACATCACCTGTCTATTTCACCAATGAGAAATGGCAAGAAGTCTTGACTTCTCATGGTTTGATTATTGACCCGACAACCAAAACATTGACTGTTCAGTCAGCCAGTTCACCTGCCGACCTCCAATATGATTTGAAACCCGAAGAATTAAAGCTTCTAACAAGTAACTCGTTGAAGGAAGTACCGCTTGAACAGAGACTGGAAACCCTTAATGGTATCTTGAAAGAAGACTTTGCAGGTAGTATCACCATGGATGTGCTCAATAGCAAGGAAAGCATCAACATTCCATTGACCGATAAAGCGAAAGCAGAAATCAATCAGCAGTTGGGACTTGACCAAGAACAGCAGCAGGTACAGATGATGGA
>JAEWKZ010000044.1 GCA_023393525.1 Pseudomonadota bacterium
CCGTCACCCAGCCCCATTCCGCGCGGATTGATGAGCACGATGACGAGGTAGAGGACGAACAGCACGACACCGCCGACACCGGCACGCACCAGCGCACCGCCGTCGTAGCCCGCGCCGGGCTGCCACGAGGCGAGCACGAGCAATGCTGATGCGACGCCGTACGAGGGCAGCACGATCGCGTCGGGCAACCGGTGCACGTCGATGTCGATCGCCGCGAGCGCCACCGCGATCGCGGCGAGGTAGAGGAACGCGGGCAGCGCAGGCGTCCAGCCCACGAAGATGGTGGTGCCGACGAACAGCAGCCCGGTGATCAGCTCCACCACGAGGTAGCGCGGGCTGATGGCGGCGCCACAGTGTCGGCAGCGTCCCCGCAGCACGATCCACGACACGACCGGCACGTTGTCGTACCAGGCGATCCCGTGGTGGCAGAAGGGGCAGGCGCTTGGCGGCGCGACGACGGACTCGCTGCGCGGCACCCGCCAGATGACGACGTTGAGGAACGACCCGATGACGAGCCCCAGGAGCCCGACGAGGCCGGTCCCTGCGGCGTGCAACGTCATTGCTATCCGTTCTTCACGTTCTGCGGTGTCGGCACCTCGCCGGTGTACGTGAGGCCCCACTGCGAGTTCGCCCACCGGGGGAAGTACGGCGGCGTAGCGAACTTCAGCCGCCCATCGTACTTGTACAGCTTGGTGTAACCGTTCTGCACGGTGACTCCCCCCGAGGTGCTCTCCTGGCCGACCGCCCCGCGCCAGCGCTGGGCGATCGAGCCGTAGACGAACAACGTGCCCTTGTTCCCGCCGACCGTGTACTTCTGGACGAGGAACGAGTGCTGCAGCGTCTGGATCGAGCCTGCGATCTGGACGCCGTGGGCAGGCTCGTACCCACCGGTCGTCGGATCGACGTAGCGGGTCGGCCACGTCGCGGCCTCGGACTCGGTGCCCGTGGTCCAGGCCCACGCGCCATACGTGCGACAGGTGCCGTTCCCGTTCCGCGCGGTGCAGGGCCGGGACGACGTGAAGTCCTGAAGACGGGGGTGGAACACCTCAACCGCGTTGGTGGCGACGAGTCCGAGAAGGTCGGGCGACCCAGCCTCACGGCCGCCGGCCAGGACGAGGTCCCCCGTGACGATGACGGACTCCTCGGACGCGAGGGTGACTCGCCCGCTCAGGACGCCCTCCGCGTACAGGTTCCCGCGACCGCACTCCTTCGTCGTATCCATCATGTTCGTGTCGCGCGTGAAGGTCGCACCGGAGCTGATCGACTGCCCCGTGTAGTCGCCCAGCGGGAGCGTCCTGCCTGCGGGACCACCGATCTCGTCCTTGCGGCACTCCCGCATGTGCGCATTTGAGGACGCCGCGTAGATGACCATCTCGTCCGGCACGGGCAGGTCCGCCCCCGCCGCGCTGTCGAGCTGCGCGAGCGTGCCGCACGACGGCACGCTGCCGTCGGGCCCGCTCACGGCCACGGGCGCGGCGCCGGCGTTGTTGACAGCCTTGTTCCACACCGTCATGCGGCCGTTGCTGCGGAAGATCACGCGCGTCGAGCCGAAGTAGTGGCAGCCCGGGTGGTGCGCGAACTCCGCCGACGTGTCGAGCAGGTACTCCGGTGTGCCGTACTGCGGTGTCTTGCCGTTGAAGTCCGCCACGCTGCCGGACCGCAGGCAGTTGGTCTGCCACTGCGTGTTGGTGGTACCGGGAGTCTTGCACCGCTCGTCCGACGTCGTCACGGTCTCCATGAACACGGGCTTGACGGTGCTGCCGGAACGGTAGTTGCTGAAGATCGTGTCGTTGGTGCGGACCTGGCCGTACAGGACGTCCCCGCTCGCGAACCGGATCTCCGTGCACCCGTAGTACTCGCGGGTGCGGTTCGCGGAGTCCTTCTTCCACCAGTAGAGCGCGCGGTCGTAGCCGTTGATGCCGCACGCGTTGCGCTTGGCCGTGGACCAGCCGCTCGTCGTCGACGCCGGGTAGAAGTTCTCGTTCGCGGGGTCACCGGACTCGAAGTCCGTGTAGTAGACGTAGTCCGTCGATCCGCCCTTGCCGACCGACGTCTGGACCGTGCGGTACACACCGCCGACACGGCCGGTGACGGTCAGCGTGATCGCACCCTCGGTCGTCTTGCGCGACGCGTCGACGGAGTAGTGGAACCACGCCGCGTCGGGATCCGTCTCGCCGGGCTCCACCGGGAGCCAGCCCACCGGGGTCGTGCTCGTCCAGCCGCACGGGTTGGCGACCGTCGTCGGACCGCGCCATGCGGCGTTCGTGCAGTCGAAGACCGAGCCGTAGCCGTCCTCCCGGTTGAGGCGGGAGACGAACTCCTCGACCCCGGCCTGGGCCGCTGCGACCGCCGCTTGGTAGTCCTGGGTGTGCCGGGCGAGCCGCGTGCTGACGATCGTCGAGGCGAGCGCCGCCAGGGCCAGCATCGACAGCACCATCATCGCGCCGATGACGAGCACAAGGGCTGCGCCGCCGTCGCGTTCGGAGTCCTTGAGGCGGTGTCCGCCGAGACGTCGCATCACGGGGTAGCTCCAGGGTCGGGCCGCAGGAGGGCGTAGGAGTTGGACAGCAGGACGCGCTGCACGTAGGTCGTGGAGACCGGTCGGATCGCACCGGGTGACCCGACCTCGACGGTCAGCTCGACCGCCAGCACACGCTGCAGGTCGGCCGGCGTGAGGCCGCCGGCAGGCACGCTCAGCAGCGCCCCGTTCTCGTCGTAGTAGGAGAACAGCGGGACGCCGGTGGTCCGCACGCCCGTGGCGAGACGCCGGACCTTGAGGCGGGACTTGCACGTGGCCGTGGCGGTGCCGATCTCGGCGTCGCAGTAGGTCCAACCGGATGTCGTGGGCGTGGCCGAGTCGGGCACCTGGAGCTTCTCCTGCAGCACCCCCTCGACGCCGTCGACGGTGCCGACCGTGTAGGTGACGCGGCTCGGTCCGACCGCGCCGCCGGCGTTGTCGAGGTTCGCGTAGAACTGCACGGTGTACCGATTGCCGGAGATGAACGCGTCGGCGACGCAGCCGGCGCACGAGGCCGCGAGCTGGCTGGGCTTGACCGCGACGCGCAAGTTACGCGTCATCCGCTCGACCGCGACCCTGCCGGCGTCGATCTGGTCCTGCCGCTTGACGTTCTCGGCGTTCGTCCGCTCGAACCCGATCGTCAGCGTCGTCGTGGCGATGACCACGAGCGACAGGATCATCATCGTGACCACCAGCTCGGTGATGCTCGTCCCTGCGTCGCGGGGACGACCTCGTAGACGCCTCACGGGACCGTCACCGCCCCCGTGCTCCAGTCGAGCGTGTAGGAGGCGTCGGGCCCGGGGAGCATGACGGGGTTCGTCGAGCTGGACGTGCACCGGTTGCCGGAGCCGCCGGAGGTCCGCTGACGGTAGACGTAGTAGGTCCCCTGCTCGAGGGTGCCGGTGACCGTGGTGTTGTTGGCGTTGCCGAGCACGGTGGACGTCGACGGTGTGGTTGTGCTGTTCGTGCAGTTCGTGAGCGCCACAGTCGAGTACACGATCCGGTACTGGGTGCCGAGGGCCGTGCTGCTCGGAATGTTCCGCACCGTGAAGCCGACGGCAGGCCGCTGGTCCGTCCAGACCAGGCTGGTCGCGGCGCCGTGCGCGACCGTTCGCGGGTAGGACCCGCGCGGCAGCGACAGGCACGCGCCGTCGGCAGCCCCGTCGGTTCTGAAGACATACCAGTCCCCCGCCGCCAGGTCCACCGGCCCGGTGCGCGCCGCGTCGACGTTCTGCGCGTGAGCCGCGTAGGCAGGCCCCGGGCACGTCGTCAGGCCCGAAGCCCGTGACGTGTGCAGCGCCCACAGCGTGCCACCGGCCGGAACGCCGGCGACCTGGAGCGTCGTCGGCCCGAAGCCGATGTCGCCGTTGTCGCCCCCGACCAGCACGACCGACGCCGGGCCAGCCGTGCAGTCGAACGCCGGTCCGGAGGCGTAGAACGACCACGTCCCCGGCATCAGCGAGAACCCACCGGCCGGCACCTCACGTGCCGCGGGGTCGGTGCAGGCCGCCGCACTGGGTGCGGCGATGATGCGGTTGGTGCCGGGCGGCAGACCGGCCACCGCACCGGTGGCCATCGTGAGAACCACGTCGACCTCGCCGACCTGCCCCGGGCCGACGTCGACCGTCGGGTAGCCACCCGCGGGCGGCACAGCACCGAAGTAGGCGCCGTGCCGGGTGGGCCACAGGCCCGTGATCTCGGTGGTCGCTCCCGTAGCCGTCACGGTCCGCGTACCCGACGCGCCCGACGACTCGGTCGACACGACGGTGAACGGCAGGCCGACCGCGTTGTAGGGGGAACCGCCGTCATCCAGGACGCGCACCCGCAGCGTCGCCGCGCGGTCGTAGGCGAACGTCACGGAGGTGTTCAGCTGACCGGGACGGACCGATCCGGTGCTCTTCGAGGGGTTCGAGGCACCGGAGATGTCGACGTAGCCGGAGTCCATCATCGTCGCGGTGTACGCCGTTCCGGCAGCAGCGGGACTGACGGCGACGACCGAGCAGCCGGCCGCGTCGGTGAGACCGGACATCGTCGCGGCGCCGCTCGAGAGCCGGACCGTCCGGCCGGGGTTGGCCGCGCCGTCGGAGTCGACCACCTTGACCGCGACGAACGCCTGGGTGCCGGAGACGCCGGTGCCCTTGGGCGGGGCCAGCTGGGTGTGCGAGACCACCGGCTTGGTCGAGCCCATGTTCGGCCACGTCACGGTGACCGACACCGTCAGCGTGGGGTGGTCGACGAGCGACCCGCCCTCGCACGCGGACGCGCCGGGGCCCGTGATGTTCCAGGAGGCCGAGCGCGTGACGGTGTACGACTGGGAGTCGATGCGCAGCGGCTGACCGGCCCCCTGACCGGGCAACGGGTGCTCGTTGACGACCACGCCGTCGTCCGCGATGTCCAGGGGCGCGGTGCTGCTGCGGCCGAACTCCTCGCGGACGAGGTCGATCTCGCGGGCCGCGAGGCTCGCCGCGGCCGTCCGCGACCGGCTGTCGACGTGCGACGACTGGGTCTGGATGATGATGCCGAGGATCGAGCTCGCCAGGATGCCGAGGATGACGGCCGCGATGAGGACCTCGATGAGGGTCATCCCGTCGTCGTGGAGGTCCCGCGCTGCGGGGCTGCTCGTCATCACGTCTCCTCGGTGCGCATCGAGCGAGTCCGAC
>JAEWKZ010000056.1 GCA_023393525.1 Pseudomonadota bacterium
GGGCTATTCCGTGGCGTATTCGCTTGTCTATGCGAAGGATTACGGCGTGTCCCAGAATCGCCCGCGCGTGCTGATGGTCGGCATCCGCGACGATGTCGGCACCGGGATCCTCCGCGAAGGCGAGGCGGGGGCCGCGATCCAGCGGGGCTACTTGCCGAAGGGTGGCGTTGAAAGGGCCCCGGACTTGATCGACCTGCTAGGTGATTTGGTCGACGAGGGTTACGAGAACGGCGGCTCGACGACGCGCTATCCCTCCGCCGCCAAGACCAAGGTACAGAAGCACTTGAGGACACCTCTCGGCGGGGGTTCGCCATTCAAGAAGGGTGACCCGCTCACGGAGCATGAGTACAGCAAGCACAACGACCGTATCCTCGCGAAGTTCCGCGCCATGCATGCCACGGGCGGCAAGGTGCCCGAGCAGTTCCAAACCAAGAAGTTCGCGCAGCGGCTACTCCCCGAACGCTGGGGCAAGGAAGGCCCTACCATCACCGCTACGTCGCTCGCGGATGATTACGTGCACTTTTCGCAGCCACGCGTCCTGACCGTGCGCGAGTGGGCACGCCTCCAGATGTTCCCGGATTGGTACCAATTCGCCGGCAAACGTACGACGGGCGGGATCCGGCGCGCAGGCAACCCCCGCGAAGGTATCTTCGACCGCGAGGTGCCCAAGTACACTCAGATCGGCAACGCCGTGCCGGTGGGCCTAGCCCAAGCGGTCGGCGCCCACTTGAAGGAAGTACTATCCCACAGGTAGGCGATGCCCCCCGGGGAGGGACTCGATGCTCGGCGCCGCGGATGTCTGTATCCAGGAAGTATTGCGGTATTTCACGAGGAAGGGCTTGGATGTCGCCCTCGTAGTGCCCACGGCCACCGGCATGGCGAAGGGCATCATGGACGCCACCGCCAATGTGCGCGACTTCCTCAAGTCGACAGGCATCCACGACTACGAAGGCCAGCCCCAAGGTACCGAGCACAAGCGACTGATCTCGACGCGCCTCGTGACGTCGTCCGGGATCGTTGGCACCACGACGAGCTTGTACCGCCCGGTTTCCAAGAAGGGCGATCCGCGTCTATGGATCTACGGCCTCGGGCAGCATGCGGAACCTGGGAACGTCCTCGTCTTGGTTGCCGTCGGCAGTAATGAACTCCTGGTGGTGAACGCTAGTAGCGCAGGGATAGTGCCTGGCGTCACGCCATCCCAAGGTAGCCATGTCCGCATCCGCGACGCGCAAAGCATCGACCTTGATCGATTGCTTGCCCCGCTACTCGCCATGGCGCAATCATCTTCCGAAGAGCTCCTCGGAATGATCCGCGCCCTGGCCGGGAAGTGGCATCGCGGAATAGCGGGCACAAAGCGGGATACCGAGGTCGGTCGATTGCTGGAAGAGCTGCTGGGCATTCGCACCAACAGCTCCCGGCTACCCGACTACAAAGGCATCGAGATCAAGGCAGGTCGCAAGGGCGGAAAGAACAGGCAAAGCCTGTTTGCGAAGGTCCCGGACTGGTCGATCAGCTACTTAAAGAGCAGCTCAGAGATCTTGGATGCATTCGGCTATCCGCGCGCCACCACCAAGTATTCGCGGCAGCTCCGATGCACAGTTTCCGCGCTGAAGCCAAATAGCCAGGGACTGTTCTTGGCTATCAATGGTGATCAAAGCCAACTTCTAGAGAATAGCCAGAGGACCGAACTCCCCAAAGTCGCTGCGTGGCACATCCTTGATCTCAAGCAAGCGCTCGCTTCCAAGCACCCTGAAACCTTCTGGGTCACTGCCGCTAGCCGGCACATAGAAAATGCCGAAGAGTTTCGTTACGAACACGTCCTGCACACGCGTAAGCCAATGATAAATGCGCTGCCGGCGCTGTTGGAATCGGGCGTGGTGACGTTGGACCATCTTATCACCAAGGATCTAAGCGGAAAGGTTAAAGAGCAGGGCCCATTGTTCAAAATCTGGCGCAGAGACATGGACCTCCTTTTTCCGCCGGGGGAACTTTTCTCGCTGTAGGCAAAACTGCGAAGAATCCAACCTCCTCACACGTAAGGAAAATCAGTTAATGCCCCTTCAAATCATGGGATTCGCTAGGGATGCCAGAACTGGCACCCCAGTGATCTACGCTAAATCCGACATCCCCACATATCTGGAGATCGTGGGTGATGAATTCGACGAATTCGATATTCAGCGAAAGAGAGTTCAGCACAAAGCGTACGCAAGAATGAAGGAGGACATCAAAGCGGGCACGCTTCTGCCGGCTGTCACCCTTGCGGTCAAAAGCGGGCTCGTTGAACAAGCGCAGGGTTTGCTGAATGAGGTCAATGGTCTTACGGCAATGATCTCGAATAGAGGGAGCGTGAACATACTGGACGGCTTGCAGCGCACCCATATATTAAAGGATATAGCCGAATCAGGGCATGCTTTTCTCCAAGACCAAACTATGCTTCTTGAAATATGGATTGAACCTCAAATAAAAAACTTGATATACCGTATTATCGTTCTTAACGCTGGACAGAAGCCAATGTCCATGCGGCACCAGATGGAACTTCTATTCTATTCCACTAAAGACACGCTCGAACAGCGCATTCCTGGCCTAGAAATATTCACTGAGCGAGACGAGTCCCGGAGGAATCGAGCAAAGAAGTATCCGCTGGACAGGGTCTCCCTCGCCTACTACTCGTTTATTACAAAATCGCACGAAGTTAATAAGGACAACATCGTTGCTCAGCAACTGCAGGAAGACGAAGTGCTTGCACAAGGCGTTGAGAGCTTCGGCGAGAAGTTCGAGCGATTC
>JAEWKZ010000095.1 GCA_023393525.1 Pseudomonadota bacterium
ATTAGGACTCGTGTCGCTGCTGGATCACTACCGAAAACTTCAATGTGTTACATGAACCGCCGTGTACGGAACCGTACGCACGGTGGTGTGGGAGGACGGCGGGGGTGACCCCGCCTCCTACCCGATCGGACCGGCGTTTAGGATCGGCGCGTCTAGGTCCAGAGCAGGGGGACGCCGTTGTCGAGATAGGGGTTGAAGTAGCCGTAATTGATCCAGGGGCACGCCTTCTTGAGCCGCTTCATGAAATTGCCCAGTCCCATGGACGGCTCCGTCGGGTCGCCGACGCAGCCCAGATACAGCTCGGGGTCGAGGCTCAGGTTGCGCATCTGGATGTAGTCGGGCCTGGTGGTGGAAACGAGTTCGGTCAAGGCTTCGAGTTCGCTCTCCACGTCGTTCACGCCGGGGAAGAACAGGTAGTTCAGGGAGACGAAAAGTCCGTGCTCCTTGGCCGTGGCGATGGTGCGGCAGACATCGGCGAAGCTGTAGCCGTGAGGGCGATAATAGCTGTCGTAGACGGACTTGCGCGCGCTGTTCAGGCTGACCCGGATGGAATCGAGGCCGGCCTTGGCCAGGCCGGGCATGGCGTCCGGCAGGCTCGCGTTGGTGTTCACGTTGACCGTGCCCCTCCCGCCCTGGCTGCGGAAAAGGGCGATGGCCTCGGTCAGCAGCGCGGCTTCGGTCAGCGGTTCGCCTTCGCAGCCTTGCCCGAAGGACATGACCGGATTCTTGGCCCGCTTGGAGTGCAGTTGCATGATCTCGACGATTTCCTTGGGCGTGGGCGTGAAATCGATGCGGTTTTGCGAGGATGGAAAGCCCGATTCCAGGGGCTGGTGCGAAATGCAGCCGTAGCAGCGGGCATTGCAGGCCCTGGCCGTGGGCAGCGGAGCTTCGTACCGGCCCAGGGCCAGGTTCTTGGCCGCGGGACAGCAGAAGGTCAGGGCGCAGCGGGAAAGATGCGAGATCAGGCGGTTTTCGGGATAGCGCTTGAGCAGATCCTGGGCCCCCTTGGTGATGCGCTCCGGCGCGACCTGACTGAAGACCTGGCGGCGGTCCTTGTCGACCTGGGTGGCCGCGACCCAGAACCTGTCCTTGGCGAAGCCGATGGCTCCGTAGGCGAAAAGCGGCAGCTTGGGCGCATCGTCGTCCTTCAGATAGGCCGCCGTGGCGGAGAGGGTGTAGGACGGGCAGACGAAGGCGGCCACGGCCCGTTCCTCCATGGCCTCGGCCTTGCCCGTTTCGGGGTCCAGGCCCAGGGCGTGGCGTCCGGGCAAAAGGTACATGTCGCTGCCCTCGGGCAGGGGGATGAGTTCGTCCGGACGGGGCAGACTCAGTTCACGGCCCCTGCGCACGAGCATGAGCAGATCGGGATGGTCGTAGACATTGCCGCTTGCGTCCGCGAAAACCAAGACGGGCTGGATTTTTTTGCTGCTCACAGTGCTCTCCTTGAAAAAAAAGAAGGCAGAGGTGCGCATGCACCTCTGCCCCAGTGTGTAACGAACAACCTGAAAGGCGATTAACGCTTGGAGTACTGGAACCGGGCGCGGGCGGCGCGCTGGCCGTACTTCTTTCTTTCCTTGACGCGGGAATCGCGGGTCAGGAAGCCGGCGCGCTTGAGGACGCCGCGCATTTCCGGATCGAACTCAAGCAGGGCGCGGCTGATGCCGTGGCGCACTGCCTGGGCCTGTCCGGAAAGGCCGCCGCCGGTGACGCGGCAGGCGATATTGAATTTTTCGAGGGTCTTGGTCAGCTTCAGGGGCTGACGGATGATCATCTGCAACGTGGCCCGGGGAAAGTAGTCACCCAGTTCGCGGCCGTTGACAGTGATGCTCCCTGTGCCTTTATACAGTCTGGTCCGGGAAACGGATGTCTTTCTCTTGCCGGTACCGTAGAAGAAATCTTGACTCATAATCTTCTCCATCCCTGATTAGATGTCCAGCACTTCAGGCTGCTGCGCCTGGTGAGGATGTTCCGTGCCGGTGTAAACCTTCAGTTTCTTGATCAGCTGGTAGCCCAGGGCGCTCTTGGGCAGCATGCCCTTTACCGCCTTGGTGATGACCGTTTCGGGGCTCTTGATCATCATTTCTTCCAGGGTGGTCTCCCGCAGACCGCCTACATAGCCGGTGTAACGGTAGTAGGTCTTCTTGGTGGCCTTCTGGCCGGTCACCTTGATCTTGTCCGCGTTGATGACGATGATGAAATCACCGTTATCCATGTGCGGAGCGAACTCCGCTTTGTGCTTTCCGCGGAGGCGGGTCGCTATTTCCGTCGCAAGCCGGCCCAGGACCTTGTCCTTGGCGTCGACAAGGTACCATTTGTGGGTCAGTTCACTTGCTTTGGGACTGTACGTCTTCATTTCTGTGGCTCCTGCCTGATAAACCCGAGTCGTTGCGGGTGCTTTCAACCTTGAGATCGGAGGTAACATGCACAAATGCTTGTGCTTTACCGCCGTAACCGCTACAACGTAACGAAACAATGCATGTGGGATAAGGGAAGAAACAGCTATCTGTCCTGCGGCCTCTTGTAAAGTGTTTTTCTTCATTTTTCAGGAAATAATTTCACCCGCCGGCCAGGGTCGGCAGCACGGGGAGGTCGATAGTGGCCAGTATACGCAAGGGCTTGCTCCAACTCGTTTTTTCCGGAAGCTTCATGAAACGATGGAACGACAAGATGCGTCCCATGGAGCTGGTGGAGGTGGACAAGCAGGCCCACAAGATGATCGTCGCCTGGCTGCTGTTCGAGCTCAATTCCCAGAATCTTTCGGCCCGGGAAAAGGCGGTGCTTGGCGAGGACATCGTGCGCGGAGGAATCTTCGACTACCTCTACCGCCTGGTCATCACCGACATCAAGCCGCCCATCTTCTACCAGATCAAGTCCAATCCCGCCCATTACCAGAAGCTCACGGCCTGGGTCCTCAATGAATTGCAGCCCCGCGTGCAGCCTCTGGGCAAGGATTTCTGGGACGGCATGAAGAGTCATTTCGAGCGGCAGGTCAGCGGGGACGAGAGCCTGGCTTCGCGCATCCTCGATGCCGCGCATCTTTTCGCCAGCAGGTGGGAGTTTCATCTCATCCGCGACATGAACACGTGGGACGAGGAGATGGAGGACATCGAGGACAATTTCAGGCGCGGGCTGGAAGCGCATCTGGATCTGTCCGGCGTGCGCCAGCTCATCGAAGGCCCGAGCACCAGGCTCGGCAAGTTCGCCTTCATGTGCGGGCAGCTCAGGTTCCAGAAGCGCTGGTCGCAGACTCCGCGCATCCCCGAGACTTCCGTGCTGGGGCACATGTTCATCGTGGCCTGTCTGGCCTATTTCTTCAGCATCGCGGCGGGCGCCTGCCCGGTGCGCCGCCAGAACAATTTCTATGCCGGTCTCTTCCATGACATCCCGGAGCTTTTGACCCGGGACATCATCTCTCCGGTCAAAAGCTCGGTGCAGGGCATCGGGGACCTGATCCGGGAATATGAGGGCCGGGAACTCGAACGTCGCCTCTTTTCCATTCTCGACCGTTCGGTGTATGGCGGACTCGTGGACAGGCTGGAATATTTCCTGGGCATCGCGGTCGGCTCGGAGTTCGAGGCTACCATCATGGAGGACGGAAAGGCGAAGGTCGTCAGCTGGGAGCAGCTGCAGGGGCCGTGCAACCGGGACGAATGCTGTCCCAAGGACGGCCGGATGCTGAAGGTTTGCGATCATCTGGCCGCGTTTCTCGAAGCCTACACGGCCTTGTCCAACGGCATCACCAACGCCCACCTGCAACAGGCTTCGTGGCGGATCAGGACGCTGTACCAGAACCAGTCCCTGACCGAGGAGCTGCACATCGGCGCGCTGCTGGCCGATTTCGATTGAGGAAGCATTTCAAGGGCCTATGAGCCTGTTACTCATTACCACAGAGGAAAAAAACATGATGTTACGCAAACGGGTCTGGGATATCATGCGCGAGGATTTCGCCTTTGTCCGCGAGGACGCGACTCTTTCCCAGGCTATCACCGCCTTGCGCGAGATCCGTGCCCGGCAGGCCGACACCAGTTTCGTGCTGGTCTTTTCCAAGAACGACAAGTTCATGGGCGTTCTTTCCATGTGGAACCTGATCCAGGGCATCGGTCCCTGCCTGCTCAAGGGCTCCGTCCTGGACGGCAACGAGGTCGATTGGGACAGCGCCTTCGCCACGGCCTGCCGCAGCTGCTCCCAGGTCCGCATCTCCGAATGCCTCCAGCACGACATTCCCATGCTGAAGCCCAACGATCCGCTGGCCAGGGTGCTCGAGGTCTTTCTCGACTATCGCCGGGGCCGGGCCGTGGTCGAAGAGGGGGGGCGCATCATCGGCGTGGTCTGCATGGCCGATCTGTTCAAGGAAATCGGCGATTCGCTCATGCCGTGACCGTCACGCGGAGCGGGAGGCCGGCCCTCCCGCTCCGCGATCACCATTCGCCGGAGGATGCCGCGCTTTTTTCACACTGTTGTCGCTGCCTCCGAAAATGAGCCTCTTTGATGACTTGCATGACAACCGACACAAAAAACGCGGGTCTCGGCCTGGCGTGGTCCCTGGTTTTTTTCTTCCTCCTGGCGTTTCCGACCGCGAGCGTGTCGGCGGCGCCCGCCAAACTGGTCGTGGCCGACGACAGGGATTATCCTCCGTACATTTTTCTTGATGCGTCCGGCGCGCCCAAGGGCATTCTGGTCGACATCTGGAATTTGTGGGGCCAGAAGACCGGCATTCCCGTGGAATACAGGCTCACGGAATGGAGCGCCGCCCTGGCCGCGGTGAGGAACGGGCAGGCCGACGTGGTGGGCGGGCTGGCCCGCACGCCACGGCGCGAGGAGTTGTTCGATCTGACGGCGAAGATCACCGAGGTGCCCTCGGCCATCTTTTTTCACAGCCACCTCGGCGGGATAAAGAACCTGAAGGATTTGGCCGGATTCTCCATCGGCATCGTCAGCGGCGACGCCGCCCGCGATTCGGTGCTGGCCCGTCATCCGGAACTGCGCTTCGCGCTCTTCCCGGGCACGCCGGAACTCGTGGCGGCGGCGATTTCGGGCGAGATCAAGGTCTTTATCGCGGACGCGCCCGTCGCACGGCACTATCTTGCCCGGCATGAGCGCGGTGCCGATTTCCGCCAGGCTTCGGACCTGATTTCGATGCATGCCCTGCACGGCGCCGTCCGCAAAGGCAACGCCGAAGTCCTGGCCGTCGTGCAAGACGGGTTCAGCCGCATTTCGGACGCCGAAGTCGCCGCCATCCTGGACGACTGGTCCGGCAGCCGCGTGCACGCCTCCGTGCCGTGGGGACTGATCGTTTCCGGGTTCGGGCTCTTGAGTCTGGTTCTGCTGGGCGCCTTTCTGTGGAATTTCACCTTGCGCCGCAGGGTGCGGGAGAAAACAGGCCTGCTCGAAGCCTCCGTTCGCGCGGTGCGCGACAGCGCGGAGAAGTACCGCCTCTTGGTCGAGCACCAGACCGATCTGGTGGTCAAGGTCGATACGGCGGGACGGTTCCTGTACGTCAGTCCCGCGTATTGCCGAGTTTTCGGCAAGACGGAAGAGGAGTTGCTGAATTCCACGTTCATGCCGCTCATCCACCCGGAAGACTTGGCATCCACGGAAGAGGCCATGAAAGGGCTCTTGGCTCCTCCCTATACCGCCTACATCGAGCAGCGCGCCATGACCGTGAACGGCTGGCGCTGGCTGGCCTGGAACGATTCGGCCATTCTGGGCGCGGACGGGGCAGTCGAGGCCGTCATCGGCGTGGGCCGGGACATCTCCGAACGCAAGGAGACCGAGGAACGGCTGCGTCAGTCCGAGGAGAAGTTCTCGCGTCTCTTCAAACTCTCCCCGGACGCCATCTCTCTTTCGGATCCGGAAAGCGGGTTGCTGGTCGAGATAAATGACGCCTATGCGAGCTTGACCGGATATGGTCGGGAAGAGCTTGTCGGCAGGAGTTCCGTGGAGATGGGCCTTTTCGTCGATGCGCAAGGACGCGGACGGGTGATCGACGAGCTGAGACGCACCGGCCAGGTCAAGAACATGGAGGTGGAGTTCAGGCGCAAGAACGGCGGCGACGTGCCGTGCAGCGTTTCGGGCCAGCTCGTGACAATCGGGCGGGAACGCTTTCTTCTCGCCGTGATCCGGGACATGACGGAGTTCAAGCGCATGCAGGAGATGATGATCCAAAGCGAGAAGATGGTCTCGGTGGGCGGAATCGCGGCCGGGATCGCCCATGAGATCAACAATCCCCTGGGGATCATCGTGCAGACGGCCCAGAACCTGGTGCAGCGCACCCGCCCGGATTTCCACAAAAATATCGAAGTGGCCCGGAGCATCGGTCTTGATATGGCCTTGCTGGAAAAATACATGCGGGCCCGCAAGATTCTGCCCTTTGTCCAGGACATGCAGAGCGCGGCGCAGCGGGCGGCGGAGATCATCAGGCACATGCTTGATTTCAGCCGCCGCAGCGAGTCCAGGCGCGCCGTATGCGCGCTTGCGACCATTGTGGACCGTGCGGTCTCCCTGGCGCAAAACGACTACGATCTGAAGAAGAGCTTTGATTTCAAAAAAATCCGCATCGTCAAGGATTATGCCTCCGATCTCGCGCAGATCGAATGCACGGAAACCGAGCTTGAACAGGTGCTGCTGAACCTGCTGCGCAACGCTGCCCAGGCCATGAGCACGGTCGAGCCGCCGTTGAACGGTCCGAGCATTGCCATCCGCTTGTCGAATTCTTCCTTCGGCGTCCGCTGCGAGGTCGAGGACAACGGACCGGGCATACCGGAAGACGTCAGGCGCAGGGTCTTCGAGCCCTTCTACACCACCAAGCCCCCCGGGGTCGGGACCGGGCTTGGGCTTTCCGTGTCGTATTTCATCGTGACCCGCGGCCATGGCGGAAAGATGTGGGTGGAGCCGGCTTCCGGAACCGGCGCCAGATTCGTCATGGAATTGCCCGTGGGCGCGGCGCGGGAACAGAAGGGACCGGAAGGCGGGACGACGTAGCCTGCGCGCGGGAAAACCAAAGGGAAAGCCCCCGCGGCATGATCGTGTCGCGGGGGCTTTTTTCAGTGCCGGGAGCCGGGTTATTCGCTTTTGCGGGAGCGCACTTCCGGCCAGATTTCGTCGATGGCCTCCACGGTTTTGACCGTGATGCGCTTTCTGAGCTCTTTTGGAATCTCGTCCAGGTCGTGGGCGTTGCGGGCCGGGATGAGCACCTTCTTGACCCCGTGGCTGACCGCCGCCAGGATTTTCTCCTTGATGCCGCCCACCGGCATGACCCGTCCGCGCAGGGTGATCTCTCCGGTCATGGCCACGTCCGAGGCCACGGGTTCGTTGCTGATGGCCGACATCAGCGCCGTGACCAGGGTCACGCCCGCCGACGGCCCGTCCTTGGGCGTGGCGCCGGCCGGAACGTGGATGTGGATGTCGTGCGTGTCGAAGAAGTCGTCGGCAAGATTCAGGCTCGCGCTCTTGGTGCGGGCGTAGCTCAGCGCTGCCTGGGCGCTTTCCTTCATGACTTCCCCCAGCTTGCCGGTCAGGATGAGCTTGCCCTTGCCCGGCAAGAGGCTGCACTCGATGTGCAGGATCTCGCCGCCGTACGGAGTCCAGGCCAGGCCCAGGGCCACGCCGGGAGGCATGGAGCTTTCGCGCTCCTCATCCATGAATTTCGGCTGGCCCAGAAGCTTGATGAGCGCGGAAGTGGTCACGCGGAACGGCCCCTTCTTGCCCTCGGCCACCCGGCGCGCGTATTTGCGGCAGATGGATCCGATCTCGCGTTCCAGGTTGCGCAGGCCCGCCTCGCGCGTGTAGCCCCGAATGATT
The DNA here is from genome assembly GCA_023393525.1 of Pseudomonadota bacterium. Taxonomy (GTDB): domain Bacteria; phylum Desulfobacterota; class Desulfovibrionia; order Desulfovibrionales; family Desulfomicrobiaceae; genus Desulfomicrobium. The sequence goes on from JAEWKZ010000095.1 coordinate 7,801, forward strand.
TCGGCCAGCACGGCGTCGGAGATGATCAGGGTGTCGCCCGTGAGGCCGTTTTCCTTGATCTGCCGGGTCAGCAGGTATCTCCTGGCGATTATGGTCTTCTCCTGCTCCGTGTAGCCGGGGATGCGGATGACCTCCATGCGGTCCAAGAGGGCCGACGGAATGGTGTCGAGCATGTTGGCCGTGCAGATGAACATGACCTTGGACAAATCGTAGGGCACGTTCAGGTAGTGATCCGTGAAGGAGTTGTTCTGTTCCGGATCAAGCACCTCCAGGAGGGCCGAGGACGGGTCGCCCCGGAAGTCGTTGCCGAGCTTGTCGATTTCGTCGAGCATGATGACCGGGTTGATCGTACCGGCGTCCTTCATGGACTGGATGATGCGGCCGGGCATGGCTCCGATGTAGGTGCGGCGGTGGCCGCGGATTTCGGCCTCGTCACGCATCCCGCCCAGGGACATGCGCACGAACTTGCGCCCCAGGGAGCGGGCGATGGATTTGCCCAGCGACGTCTTGCCCACGCCGGGAGGGCCGACAAAGCACAGGATCGGGCCCTTCATGGAGGGATTGAGCTTGCGCACGCTCAAGTATTCGAGAATGCGCTCCTTGACCTTTTCCAGGTTGTAGTGATCCTCGTGCAGGATCTTGGCTGCCTCCTTGATGTCGAGCCGATCCTTGGAGGTTTTCTTCCAGGGCAGATCGATGATCCAGTCGATGTAGGTGCGCAGGATGGTGGCTTCCGAGCTGTCGGGATGCATGGATTCCAGGCGCGAGAGCTGCTTGTCCGCTTCCTTTTTCACCTTTTTCGGCAGGCCGAGGGCGTTGAGCGTCTTTCTGAGCTCTTCCATCTCCTCGCCTTCGCCGCCCTTGTCGCCAAGCTCGCGGCGAATGGCCTTGAGCTGCTCGCGCAGGAAATATTCGCGCTGGGCCTTGTCCATCCCTTCCTTGGCCATGCTCTGGATCTTGGCCTGCATGGAGGCCACCTCCACTTCCTTGACCAGTTGCGAATTGACCAGGTTCAGGCGTTCGATGGGGTCGTGACTCTCAAGGATGCGCTGGGCCTCGGAGGACTTCATGCGCAGGTTGGAGGCGACCAGGTCGGCCAGGCGGCCGTGTTCGTTGACGGCGTTGAGCACATTCATGATCTCGCCGGCGTCGATGCCGCGCAGGGTCAGGATTTTCTCGCTCTGCTCCTTGACCGAACGCAGCAACGCCTCTTCCTCGGGGCCGGGATTTTCAACCACGAGCTCGTCGATGGTTTCGATCTTGACCATGTCGAAGGGGTCATGCTGCACGAATTCGGTGATTTTGGCGCGGGTCAGCCCCTGCACCAGGACCTTGAGCCGCCCGTCGGGCATCTTGAGCATGCGCATGATCATGGCCACGGTGCCGGTGTGGTACAGGTCGTCGGGCGTGGGTTCGTCCACGGCCTCGTCCTTCTGGGTGCTGATGAAGATGTAGCGGCTGCCGTTCAGGGCGGCGTCCACGGCCTGCACGCTCTTCTCGCGTCCGACGAACAGGGGCAGGATCATGTAGTTGAAGACGACGATGTCCCTGACCGCCAGGAGAGGCATGGTGGTCGGGATTTCTGCTTCCTGGAGAGAGCTGTCGGCGCTGGCTGTATCGGAATTTTCGCCCTGAATTTCATCATTTTCCGGGGAAAACGTTTTTTCGTCACTCATTGAGGTCTCCTCGTAGTGGTGTATTCACGCGATTTTGCACCGCGAAATGCAAATTCAGTCAATTATAAGGCTCCAGACGCCTCAGGCAAGCAAAAAAAAGGAAAAATTCCCTTTTTGGGCCAAAAAATCAGATCAGGCCCAGGGCGCGGAAGCTGGAATAGGTCTCGGCGGTGACGATGATGTGGTCGAGAAGGCGCAGGCCCAGGTCGCGGGCGAGGCGGGCGACGGTTTCGGTCAGGTTTTTGTCCTGGGCGGAAGGGGCGGGGTCGCCGCCGGGATGGTTGTGGACCAGGATCAGTCCGCTGGCGTGGTGGCGCAGGGCCAGCTCGAGGATTTCTCGCGGGTAGGCGGCGGTCTGGTCCACTGTGCCCTGGAAGACGCGCTCAAAGGAAATGAGCCTGTTCTGGTTGTCCACCAGGATGATCCAGAATTCCTCCTTGGTCAGATGGCCGAGGCGGGAGCAGACCATGTCCCGGACCTGCTCCGGGGATGAGAATTTTTCCCGGCGGACGATGGATCCGCAGGCCGCGCGCGCCCGGCACTCGTGCAAAGCCCTCCAGAATGTGGCCGTTCCTTCGCCAAGGCCCGGAATGGCGGCGAGACGCGCGGGATCGGCGAGCAGGGCGTCACCGAGTGATCCGAAGCGGGAGATCATTTCCTTGGCGATGGGCTTGGTGTCCTTGCGGGGGAGGGCGTAGGTCAGGAGCAGTTCCAGCACCTCATGGTCGGACAGGGTCCGGGGATCGCGGTCAAGGCGGTCGCGCAGCCGTACGCGGTGACCGAGGTAGTGGGCCGCGTCTTCCCTCACCACAGGCGAGCCGCTTCCTTGACCAGGTTTTCCATGGCCTGGGCGGGCTTGAGGCGTCCGGTCTTGATGTCCGTGTCGGCCTGGAGCACGATGTCCCAGAAGCGGCTGATGCGCGGCGCTCCCAGACGCTGGGCCAACCGTTTTTTTTCCGTCTTCAGACTGGGGTAGAGCTGGACCTTGCCGTCCTCTCCGTGCAGCAGTTGCCAGAGTTGGCGGGCTTCGCGCAGCATGAGGGAGGAGACCGGGAAAACCATGTCCCCGCCAGCCATGGCCGGATCGTTCAGGAGGCGGTCCCAGGCGTCGCGGCGCCCGGTCGGGGTCTGCAGGGAACGCAGGAAGGCGAACAGGTCGAAGGCTTCCTCGACATCGAGGGCCGTCAGGTGTCCGGGCTGGATGGTCTTTTCCCCGCCCGCCAGGAGCAGGATTTTTTCCAGTTCGCCGCGCAGGGCGATGGTGCTCAGCGGAAGTGATTCCGCGAGGCTTTTTTTGACCCCCGGCGCGAAGGACAGGCCGTGCCGGGCAGCGAAGCGGTCAAGTTCCTGACCGATGGTGGCGCGGGAGAGACCCGGATGCTCCCAGATCCAGCCGCGTTTCTGCGCGGCTCCCCAGTATTTGTATTTGGTGACGGTTTTGGAGGTATTGGATTTCCCGGACTTCCATTCCCCTTCAAGGCAGAATATGGGCCAGACCCGGGGACGGGCCATGGCCAGAAGTGATTCCATGCGGGACCAGAACTCGTCGCCTTGGTCCTGGGCCCGGCGCAGCACCACCGCATTGGGCGGCCCCATCATGGACGGGATGGTCAGGGTCTGCCAGTAGCGATCGGGAAGGTCCTCGTCTCCCCAGAACGTGCGCACGGCGAAACCCTGACCCTCCAGAAGGTCGCCGATCCGGTCCTTGAGGAGTTCGGAGTCGGCGCAGACGAGAAAGGAGAACCCCTGCCTGGTCATATCCGCATCAGAACTTCTGGCCCAGCCTGTCGGCCACCATGCGCACGGCCAGATCCACGGCTTCCTGGGTGGCTTCGCGCTTGGCGCTCGTGGTCTGGAGGAGCCCGGTGCTGGTGACCGTCCCTCCCGTGCCCCGATAGGACTCGGCGGCCGAGACCGGGCCGGAGGTCCAGATGAGCGCATTGGTCTTGGCGCTGTAGAACGTGACCACCATCAGAATCCTGGCCTCGGATTTGAGGGTCACGTCGTCGCGTCCTTTGAGCGAATCGGAAGTGCTGTACGAGCGCACGTCGATGTTGACCGTGGCCTCGGCCTCGTCCCGACCGACCCAGGCGACGTTGCCGCGCCGGGTCAGCTCGTCGCGCAGGCTGCTGCGCAGCATGGGTTCAAGCCAGGTTTCGGTGGTCGGGTTGGTGACCTTGTTCAGGTAGAGGCGGGTGCTGTCCTCGGGCAGCTGGATAGGCGCCCGCGCGGTGAGCTGATATCCGCAGGCGGACAGAAAGAGGGCGATGCACAGCACCGCCCACAGGGATTTACCTGACGACCACGTTGACCAGTTTTCCAGGAATGACGATTGTTTTGACAACTGTTTTGCCCTCGATGTGTCGTGAGACGTTTTGATCGTTCATGGCCTGAGCCTGTATCTGCTCGGAGGTCGCATCCGCCGCCACGGTTATCTGGCCGCGCAGCTTGCCGTTGACCTGCAACACCACGGTCACCTCGCTCGTCTTGAGCGCTTCCGGGTCGTGGGTGGGCCAGGGCTCGGCGGCCAGGGTCCGGGTGTAGCCCATGCGGGCCCAGATCTCTTCGCAGATGTGCGGAGCGATGGGCGACAGGGTCACCAGCAGGGAGGAGATGGCCGATGACAACAGGCGCGGGCCGTGCGTGCTCGTGCGCAGCTCGTCCTTGGTCGTGTAGAGGGTGTTGACCAGTTCCATCATGGCCGCGATGGCCGTGTTGAACTGGAACTTGTTCTCGATGTCGCGCTCCACCCGGCGCACGGTGTCGTGCTCCTTGCGCCGCAGCTCGGCCTCCGCGTCCTTGAGCGTTGCGTCAACGCCGACGCAGCAGCCAACAGGAGAGAGAACGTCCTCCAGCTCGTCCACCAGTCGCCAGAGGCGGTTCAGGAAGCGGCTCGCTCCTTCGATGCCCTTGTCGTTCCACTCCAGGTCCTTTTCGGGCGGCGCGGCGAACAGGCAGAACAGCCGCACGGTGTCCGCTCCGTACTTGGCGATCATCTCGTCGGGATCGACCACGTTGCCCTTGGACTTGGACATCTTGGAACCGTGCAGCAGGACCATGCCCTGGGTCAGCAGGTTCTTGAAGGGTTCGTCGTGGGTCAGGTAGCCTTCGTCGCGCAGGGCCTTGACGAAAAAGCGCGAATACAGAAGGTGCAGAATGGCGTGCTCGATGCCGCCGATGTACTGGTCCACGGGCATCCAGTAGGCCGCCTCGGCCGGATCGAAGGCGGCCTCTTCGTTGCGTGCCGAGGTATAGCGGGCGAAATACCAGGAGGACTCGACAAAGGTGTCCATGGTGTCGGTTTCGCGCCGGGCGGGCTTGCCGCAGGCCGGGCAGGGTACGTTCACAAAGCTTTCGCAGGCCGGCAGGGGCGAGCGTCCGTCGGGGTTGACCTTGACGTCCAGGGGCAGCTCCACCGGGAGCTGGCTGGCGGGTACGGGCACGATGCCGCAGTCGTCGCAGTAGATGACCGGGATGGGCGCGCCCCAGTAACGCTGGCGGGAGATGTTCCAGTCGCGCAGGCGGTAGTTGACCGTGGGCCTGCCCAGTCCGTCTTCGGCGAGATGGTCGATGATGGCCTGTTTGGCGGCCTCGCTGTCCATGCCGTCGAATTTGCCGGAATTGGCCATGACGCCGGGCTCGGTGTAGGCCTCCGTCATGGTCGACAGGTCGAGCCCGCCTTCCTTGGGCATGATGACGATCTGCCTGGGCAGATCGTACTTGGCCGCGAATTCGAAATCGCGCTGGTCATGGGCCGGCACGGCCATGACCGCGCCGGTGCCGTAACCCATGAGCACGAAGTTGGCCACATAGATGGGCATTTCACGGCCCGTGAGGGGATTTACGCAGTGGCGGCCGGTGAACACGCCTTCCTTTTCGAGATCATCGGCGGTGCGCACGATGCGGTCCATCTTGGAGATGCGTTCGACAAAGGCGCGCACCTCGGTCTCCTGTCCCGTGCCGGGGATGAGCTTTTCCACCAGCGGATGCTCGGGGGCCAGGCTCATGAAGGTCGCGCCGAAGAGGGTGTCTGGGCGGGTGGTGAAGACGTCGATGCGTTCATCCACGTCCTTGACCTTGAAGGATATCTCGGCGCCCACGCTCTTGCCGATCCAGTTGCGCTGCATGGTCAGGACCCGTTCCGGCCAGCCGTCGGTCAGCGTGTCCAGGGCGGCCAGGAGCTCTTCGGCGTACTCGGTGATGCGCAGGAACCACTGGGACAGTTCCTTTTGCTGCACCTCGGAATCGCAGCGCCAGCACAGCCCTTCCTCGACCTGCTCGTTGGCAAGCACCGTGTGGCAGCTCGGGCACCAGTTGACCGGAGCCTTCTTGCGGTAGACCAGCCCCTTTTCCAGGAACTTCAGAAAGAATTCCTGCTCGAAGCGGTAGTATCCCGGGTGGCAGGTCGCGACTTCCCGCTCCCAATCATAGGAGTAGCCCAGACGCTTCAATTGCGTGCGCATGTAGGCGATGTTTTCGTAGGTCCATTTGGCGGGGTGGGTGTTGTTCTTGATGGCCGCGTTCTCGGCGGGCAGGCCGAAGGCGTCCCAGCCCATGGGGTGCAGCACGTTGTACCCCTGCATGCGCTTGTAGCGGGCGACCACGTCGCCGATGGAGTAGTTGCGCACGTGTCCCATGTGAATGCGCCCCGAGGGATAGGGGAACATCTCCAGGACATAGTACTTGCGGCCCTCCCTGGACATGTCGGTTCGAAAGCAGGCCTTCTCGTCCCAGACCTGCTGCCATTTTTCCTCGATCTGCTTGAAATCGTAATGCCTCATGGTGTCCTCAAGATTCCGTTTTGCCGGACTGAATTGTCGTGCGTTCTTTACGCTCGGCGCCTTTGGCGGCGGCGTCGAGCACTCCGTTGACAAAGGTCTTGGAGTTGTCGTCCCCGAAATCCTTGGCCAGTTCGATAGCCTCGTTCATGGCCACCTTGACGGGAATGTCGGGACAGAAGAGCATCTCGAAGAGACAGAGCCGCAGGATGGTCAGTTCGACCTTGGCGATGCGATTGAGTTTCCAGTGCTGCGAATGCCTGGTGATGATCTCGTCGATGCTTTCGTGGTTGTCGAACACGCCCTCGACCAGCGTCCAGGCATAGGACTCCTGGCGCTCGATTTCGAATTCCTCCTCGGTCCAGAAATTGTCGAAGGACGTGATCAAAGCGTCCTTGGACATGCCCTGGCCGAAAACCAGCGAATAGATGACCTGAAAGGCGAAGCGGCGTTGATGCCGACGGTTGTGCGTCACGGGATGCCTCTAGATCTGCTGCAGCACGCGCAGGGTTTCCAGGGCCGCGGCCGCGGCTTCCACGCCCTTGTTGCCGCCCTTGCTGCCGGCGCGTTCGATGGACTGTTCCAGGCTGTCCGTGGTCAGAAGGCCAAAGCCGATGGGCACGCCGGTGTCCATGGAGACATGGGCGATGCCCTTGGTCGCCTCGCTGCAGACGTAGTCGAAATGGGGGGTGGCGCCGCGGATGACCGCGCCCACGCAGATGATGGCGTCGGCCTTGCCGCTCCTGGCGACTTTCTGCGCCACCAGCGGCATCTCGAAGGCGCCGGGCACGCGGATGAGGGTGATGTTTTCGCGGACGGCGCCGTGACGAAGCAGGTAATCCACTGCCCCGCCGATGAGACGGTCGACGATGAAATCGTTGAAGCGGCTGGCGATGATGGTGAACTTCTGGTCATTGGCCTGCATCTGGCCTTCGATGGTCTTGACGTGCAGCATGTCTACTCCTTGAAAATTATTTGTTTTCGGCGTCCAGGTGCAAGAGGTGGCCGAGTTTGGAATACTTGGTGTGCAGATAGCACTTGTTGTCGTCGCAGGCCGGGATCTCGATGGGCATGCGCTCCTCGACCTTGAGGCCGTAGCCTTCGAGGCCAATGATCTTCTTGGGGTTGTTGGTCAAAAGGCGCATGCGCTTGACGCCCAGATCGACCAGGATCTGCGCCCCGAGGCCGTAATCGCGCAGGTCCGGGGCGAAGCCCAGCTCCAGGTTGGCTTCCACGGTGTCGCGCCCCTCGTCCTGCAGGTGGTAGGCCTTGATCTTGTTGCCAAGGCCTATGCCCCGGCCTTCCTGGCGCATGTAGAGAATGACGCCCGCGCCCTCGTCGTTGACCATCTGCATGGCCCGCTGCAGCTGGCTTCCGCAGTCGCAGCGCATGGAACCGAACACGTCGCCGGTCAGACATTCGCTGTGCACACGCACCAGCACCGGGGTTTCCTCGTTGATCTCGCCCTTGACCAGGGCGATGTGGGTGTGGCTGTCGATGTCGTTCTCGTAGGCCACGATGGTGAATTCGCCGTAGCAGGTGGGCATGCGCGCCTCGGCCACGCGGCGCACCAGGGAGTCCTTGCGCGAGCGGTAGGCGATGAGGTCGGCGATGGTGGCGATCTTCATGCCGTGTTCTTCGGCGAACTTCCGGAGGTCGGGCATGCGTGACATGGTCCCGTCGTCGTTCATGATTTCGCAGATCACGGCCGCGCCCTTGAGACCGGCCAGCCGGGCCAGGTCCACGGATCCCTCGGTCTGGCCTGCGCGCACCAGCACTCCGCCGGGCTTGGCGCGCAGGGGGAAGATGTGGCCGGGAGTGGCCAGGTCTTCGGGAGTGGTCTGGTCGGCCACGGCGGTCTGGATGGTCAGGGCCCGGTCGTGGGCGGAGATGCCCGTGGTCACGCCCTGCTTGGCTTCGATGGACACGGTGAAATTGGTGCCGAATTTTGAGGTGTTGCGCCGGGCCATGAGCGGCAGTTCCAGCTTGTCGACCAGGGCCGGTTCCAGGGCCAGGCAGATCAGGCCGCGACCGTATTTGGCCATGAAATTGATGGCCTCGGGCGTGACCATTTCGGCGGCGATGGTCAGATCGCCCTCGTTTTCGCGGTCCTCGTCGTCGACCAGGATGATCATGTTCCCGGCCTTTATTTCCTTGATGGCCTCTTCGGCCGAACATTTGTGCATTCTTTCCTCGCTTATGGGCTTCCGGACCAGGGTCCGCGATTAAAATCCGTGTTCTTTCAGAAAATCGGGGGTGATGGCCGAGGGGGCGGCCTGCGGACGGCCGTTGCTCCACGGATCAAGCATGCGCTGCACATACTTGCCGATGACGTCGGTTTCCATGTTGACCTGCCGTCCCGGGGACCAGTCCGAAATGGTTGTTTCCCGTTGCGTGGCCGGGATGATGTTTACTTCCAAATACCCCTGACCGCAATCGTTGACTGTCAGGCTGATCCCGTCCAGGGCCACGGAGCCTTTGGGGATGACCTGGGCCGAATAGGAACCGGGAAAGCCCAGGCGGTAGATGCGGGATTGACCGGCCTGGCGGATGGACAGGACTTCGGCCAGGCAATCGACGTGCCCCGAGACGATGTGTCCGCCCAGCCGATCGCCCATGGCCAGGGCCCGCTCCAGGTTGACCAGGGACGATACCCCAAGGGTCCCCAGATTGGTCACGGACATGGTCTCGCCCGAGGCGTAGGCCGTGAACCAGCCCTGGCCGAAGGTCTCCACGGTCAGACAGACCCCGTTCACGGCGATGGATTCGCCAAGGGCGTAGTCGGTCAGGGCGAATTCCGGCCGCACTGTGAAACGCGTCTCGCCGCCGCGCCGGTCCATGGCCGCCACCCGGCCCAGGCCCTGGATGATTCCTGTGAACATGCCTACTCCTTTGCGCGCAGTCTCAGATAAAGGTCGGTCTCGAAAAATCCCTGCTCCACGAGGCGCAGTTCCCAGCAGTCCTGCATGGAGAAGGCCTCGCGCCCGGCAAAGGCCGAGCGGGCCTCCTCATCGCCCAGGACCTTCATGGCCTGGAAGATGCGCAGTTCGTCCGCCAGTCCCTGGCGTTGCATGGAACCGGCCAGATGGCCGCCGCCCTCGGTCAGCGCGTAGTGGCAGCCCCGGTCCGTGCGCAGCAGGCGCATGCCTTCGCCGAGGTCAAGGGCTTCGGGTTCCCCGCGCAGGCCCGGCAACCCCCAGACCGTCACGCCCAGGTCCGTCAGGCGCGTGGCGCGAACGGACCGGCTCTCGGCCACCGTGGTCCAGAAAATGGTGCGGTCGGGGCGGGAGGACAGAAGCGTCGAGCCCTGGGCCGGGTCCGGCAGGGATCGGGACACGACCACGGCCAGAGGCTGCGGACCGTGGTAGTCGGGCAGGCGGCAGGTCAGGGCCGGGTTGTCCGCGCGGAATGTGCTCCCGCCGACGATGACCGCCTGGCACCAGGTGCGCAGGCGGTGCACTTCCCGGCGCGAGGCTTCGCCGGAGATCCAGGCCGCCTTGCCGTCGCGGGTGGCGATCTTGCCGTCCAGGGTGGTGGCCAGCTTGAGGATGGAGTACGGGCGGGACGTGGTCTGCCAGATCAGGAAATCGGCGATGAGGTCCCGACAGCGTCTTTCCCGCACGCCCATGCGCACCGTGACGCCCCGGTCGCACAGAAAATCGGCGCCGCCTCCGGCGACGGCGGGGTTGGGGTCGGCGCAGCCCACGACCACCTCGGGCACTCCGGCTTCCAGGATGGCCCTGGTGCAGGGCGGCGTCCTGCCCTGGTGATTGCAGGGTTCCAGGGTGACGTAGAGCGTGCATTGGCGGGGATCGACGCCCTTGGCCGCGGCGTCGCGCAAAGCCTCGACCTCGGCGTGGGCCTGCCCGCAAGCCGTATGCCAGCCCTGGGCAACGACCGCGCCGCCGCGCGTCAGCACCGCGCCGACGCAGGGGTTGGGAGCGGTGCGGCCCCGGCCCCGTTCGGCGAGGTCGATGGCCAGGTCCATGAATCCGTTGTCGTCACGCATCGGCGGGCTTCTCCAGTCGCGAATAAGGGATTTTCGCTTCGTCGAGCATCTCCCGGGACATTTCGTCGGGGTAGCCCTCGGCGAAGTAGATGGCCCGAACCCGACAGTTGATGAGCATCTTGGCGCACAGGATGCATGGTTGGGTAGTGCAGAAGATGTCCGCGCCCTCGATGCTCACGCCGTGGATGGCGGCCTGGATGATGACGTTCTGCTCGGCGTGCAGGGCGCGGCAGAGTTCATGACGCTGGCCGGAGGGGATGCCCAGTTTTTCGCGCAGGCAACCAAGCTCCAGGCAGTGTGTCAGCCCGGCGGGCGCGCCGTTGTACCCGGTGGCCAGGATGCGTTTGTCCTTCACGGCCAGTGCCCCGACCTTGCGCCGCAAGCAGGTCGAGCGCTCGGCCACCAGGTAGGCGATGCTCATGAAATACTGCGGCCAGGGGATGCGGTTGTCCATGGTCACCTCTTTGGAAACGAATCAACCACAGGGCCTTGGAATCGGCCCTGTGGTTGGAGAAAGGCGGTGCTGAAAAGCGTGGTCTACCAGGCGAAAAGCGGGAACTGACCCGCGAATTTCTCCACTTCCAGTCGGATCTCGGTCAGCCTGGATTCGTTGTCCAGGTTTTCCAGGATGGCGACAATCCATTTGGCCACCTTGCGCATGTCGTCGCTCTTCATGCCCCGGGTGGTCAGGGCCGGAGTGCCCAGGCGCACGCCGGAGGTGACGAAGGGGGAGCGGGTCTCGAAGGGCACGGTGTTCTTGTTCACGGTGATGCCGCCCTTGTCCAGGCCGATCTCGGCGTCCTTGCCGGTGATGTCCTGGGCGGTGAGGTCCACCAGCATGAGGTGGTTGTCCGTGCCTCCGGAAACCAGGTGATACCCGGCGTCGGTCAGTTCGTCGGCCAGGGTCTGGGCGTTGGCGATGACCTGGGACTGATATTCCTTGAATTCCGGGCGCAGCGCCTCGGCGAAGGCCACGGCCTTGGCCGCGATGACGTGCATGAGCGGTCCGCCCTGGATGCCGGGGAAGATCTGGGAGTTGAGGGTCTTGCCGAATTCCTCGGAGCTCAGGATCATGCCGCCGCGAGGACCGCGCAGGGTCTTGTGCGTGGTCGTGGTGGTGAAGTGCGCGTGTTTGATGGGCGAGGGGTGCAGCCCCGTGGCCACCAGGCCCGCGATGTGCGCCATGTCCACCAGCAGCTTGGCTCCGACCTCGTCGGCGATGGCGCGGAAACGTTCGAAGTCCAGGGTGCGCGGGTAGGCGCTGGCCCCGGCGATGATCATCTGGGGCTTGTGCTCCCGGGCCAGGGCTTCGACCTCATCATAGTTGATGCGTCCGGTTTCCTTTTCCACGCCGTAGAAAACGGTCTTGAACAGACGGCCCGAGAAGTTGACCGGGCTGCCGTGGGTCAGATGCCCGCCGTGGGACAGGTTCATGCCCAGGATGGTGTCGCCGGGCTGGATGGCCGCGAAATACGCGCCCATGTTGGCCTGGGAGCCGGAGTGGGGCTGGACGTTGGCGTACTCGGCCCCGAAGAGCTGGCAGGCCCGCTCCATGGCCAGATTTTCGGCCATGTCCACGTACTCGCAGCCGCCGTAGTAGCGCTTGCCCGGATAGCCTTCGGCGTATTTGTGGGTCATGACGCTGCCCATGGCCGCGCGGACCGCGAGGGAGGTGAAGTTCTCCGAGGCGATGAGTTCGAGTTTGGTGATCTGGCGATTGGTCTCCAGCTGGATCGCTTTGGCGATCTGCGGATCCTGGCGCGTGAGTTCGTCCATGGCAATGCCTCCACTCTGTTGAGCCGCGCGGTGGCGGCGAATCGTTATTTGAAGCTGCGCAGGATCAGGGAGGCGTTGGTGCCGCCGAATCCGAACGAGTTGCTGATGCCGTATTCCAGGGCCACTTCCCGGCTGCCGCCCGGCGTATAGTCCAGATCGCAATCCGGGTCGGGGGTGTCCTGGTTGATGGTGCCGGGCACGATGCCGGTCATGAGGCTCATGGCCGTGAACACGGCTTCCGCGCCGCCGGCCGCGCCGAGCAGGTGCCCGATCATGCTCTTGTTGGCGGTGATGGGCATCGTGTAGGCGTGGTCGCCGAAAACGGCCTTGATGGCCTTGGTCTCGGTCTTGTCGTTGAGCTTGGTGGACGTGCCGTGGGCGTTGACGAAGCTGACCTGTTCGGGGGCCAGTTCGGCGTCGCGCAGGGCGCACGTCATGGCCTGGGCCATGCCCGTGCCCGATTCTTCGGGTGCGGCGATGTGGTACGCGTCCCCAGAAGCGCCGTAGCCCACGACTTCCGCGTAAATCTTCGCGCCGCGCGCCTGGGCGTGTTCAAGCTCTTCGAGCATGAGCAGGCCCGCTCCCTCGCCGATGACGAATCCGGTGCGGTCGGCGTCAAAGGGGCGGCTGGCCTTCAGCGGCTCGTCGTTGCGGGTGGAGAGCGCTTTCATGGCCGTGAAGCCGGACACGCCCATGGGCGTGATGGTCGATTCCACGCCGCCGGTGATGCAGGCCTTGACCCGTCCGAGCTTGATGTCCGAGAACGCGTAGCCGATGGCGTGGGTGGCCGAGGCGCAGGCCGAGGTGGTGACCAGGTTCGGTCCCTTGGCGCCGGTGTGGATGGAAATCTGTCCCGAGGCCATGTTGGCGATGAGCATGGGGATGTAGAACGGCGAAATCCTGCCCGGTCCGGATTTGAGCAGCTTGCTGTGAAACTCCTCGATAGTGGACAACCCGCCCAGGCCGCAGCCGAGCAGCACGCCCACTTCCGGGGCGGTGGCCTCGTCCATGGTCAGTCCGCAGTCTTCCATGAGCTGCTTGCCGGCGGCCACGGCGATCTGGACAAAACGGTCCATGCGCTTGGCGTCCTTGACCCCGACGTAGTCCGTCGGATCGAAATTTTTCAGTTCCCCCGCGATCCTCGTGTCGAACTGTTCGCAGTCGAAGAGGGTGATGGGACCGATGCCGCATACTCCGGCGACAAGGTTGGCCCAGCTCTCCCGCAGGGTATTGCCAATGGGGGTCATGGCCGCAAGGCCGGTAACGACAACGCGTTTTCCAATCATGATCTTCTCGAAAATTTATGACGTGCCGACGGGATTTCCCGGTCGGCGGTGCATGAAAAAAAAGGTACCCCAGACGGGCCAGGGTACCGTGTCTTGGCGACGTTGCAGGTCCTAGGACTTGGACTTGATGTAGTTGATGGCGTCCTGGACCGTGGCGATCTTCTGGGCGTCTTCGTCATCGATCTCGATGTCGAATTCTTCTTCCATGGCCATGATCAGTTCGGTCAGATCCAGGGAATCGGCGCCGAGGGACTCCACAAAGGAGGACTCGGGCTTCACTTCTTCCGCGGAAACGCCCAGCTGCTCGACCACCAGTTCTTTGACTTTTTCTTCAATAGACATTTTCATCCTCCAAAGTGTGTATGCTTACGTAATGTGGAATCCGGCTACAGATACATGCCGCCGTTGATTCCGAGCACCTGACCGGTGATGTACTCAGCCTGGTCGGATGCGAGATAGGCCACGGCGTCGGCGATTGCCTGCGCCGACCCGAGGCGCCCCAGCGGAATGCGTTCAAGGTATTTGTCCCGCACTTCCTGAGGGAGAGTTTCTGTCATGTCGGTCTCGATGAACCCCGGAGCGATGGCGTTGACGGTGACGCCGCGCGATCCAAGTTCCAGGGCGGCGGCCTTGGTCAACCCGATCAGGCCGGCCTTGGACGCGCAGTAGTTGGATTGCCCGGCATTGCCCATCTGTCCCACGACAGAGGAAATATTGACAATGCGCCCTTTCCGCTGCTTGAGCATGATCTTGGCGGCCTGCTGCAGGCAGACGAAGGCACCGGTCAGGTTGATCTGGATCACCTGCTCCCACTGCTCGCGCTTCATGCGCATGATCAGACCGTCCTTGGTGATGCCCGCATTGTTGACCAGGACTTCAAGGCAGACCTTGTCCTTGATCTCGGCTGCGAAAAAGTCGGCCACGGCGTCCCAGTCGCTGGCGTCCAGCAGGAAACCACGGGCCGTGCCGCCTTCCGCCGCAACTTCGGCGCACACCGTTTCGGCCAGCTCCGGCCTGCTGACGTAGGTGAAATAAACCTGGTACCCCAAGCCTGCAAGTTTTTTTACGATCGCCTTGCCGATCCCGCGCGTGCCGCCGGTGACCAGGGCGGTCTTTATCAGTTCGCTCATTGTTGACCTCGCGTGTTGCATGAAAGTGCGTCTTGAGTGGTTACTCAATGACCCTTAAAATTGCAACAAGGCCGATGCCCAGGTGAAACCGCCGCCAAAGGCGGTCAGCAGGACTTTCATTCCGGGCTGGATGCGGCCGCTGGCTTCGGCTTCGGTCAAGGCGATGGGGATGGACGCCGCCGAGGTGTTCCCGATGCGGTCGACATTGACGTAGATTTTGTCCATGTCCACGCCAAGCTTCTTGCCGATGGCCTCGATGATGCGGATGTTGGCCTGGTGGGGGATGATCAGGTCGATGTCGTCGGTGGTCAGGCCATTTTTCTCCAGCAGGCTTCCGGAAATTTCGACCATGCAGCGCACGGCATGCTTGAAGACGTCGCGTCCGTTCATCTCCACGAAATAGTCGGGTCCTATGGTCTGGCCGAGGACCGGCTTGCAGGCCGAGCCGCCGCCGTGGATCGTCAAAAGGCCCCCCACCGAGCCGTCGGCCTTGAGCATGGCGTCAATGAGTCTGACCCGTCCAGGGTTTGCCTGGCCCGTGACCACCGCAGCGCCGGCTCCGTCGCCGAAGAGCACGCAGGTGGTCCTGTCCTCGAAATTGAGGCGCGAGGTGGTCACTTCGCTGCCGACAATGAGGATCTTGGCGTCGGGGTACAGGCAGACAAAGGCCCTGGCCGTCTCCAGACAGTACAGGAACCCGGAGCAGGCGGCCGCCAGATCGAAGGCCGGGATGCCTTTGAGGCCCAGCATGTCCTGGAGCAGGCAGGACGTGGTCGGAAGATTGTAGTCCCCCGAAAAGGTGCCGACAAAGATGTGCGTGATGTCTTGAGGCGTCATGCCCGCGTTTTCCAGCGCCCGGCATGCCGCGTGGTAGGCCAGGACGGAACAGGGCTCGTCGTCCTGGGCGAAGTGCCTGGTGGCGATGCCGGTGCGCGTGCGGATCCATTCGTCGGAGGTTTCGACGATTTTTTCCAGATCCGAATTTGTTACGAGTGTCCGGGGCAGGTGCAAGCCCAGCCCCGAAATGAAGCACGGTGAAGACATGAGAGGATTCCTACATTCCCTTGAGGGCGCTGCGTCGCGTTGCGGAGCTAGAGGGCCGAAGCTTCCTGCCGGAGGGAGGAGGCTTTCCCGGTGCGGGAGAAGAGGCTCAGTTCCGTGTTGGCTTGCAGGCCTTCCACGAGGTGATCGTTGGCCTTTTTTTCCACGAAAATGGCGGCTTGCTGCAGCGCGGTGGTGATGGCTCGCGCATTGGACTTTCCGTGGCAGACAATGGCGATGCCGTTCAGACCAAGGATGGGCGCGCCGCCGTACTCGGCGTAGTCGATCTTTTTGGCGAAGCGCTTGAAGGCTGGCCACGCGATGAGCGTGCCGAGCCTTGACCAGACGGATTTCTTGAGCTCGGTCTTGAGCATGGAGGCCAGCGCCGAACCCAGCCCTTCGCTCAGCTTGAGGGCCACGTTGCCGACGAAACCGTCACAGACGATGACGTCGGTTTCGCCGGTGAAGACGTCCCGGCCCTCCACGTTGCCGATGAAATTGAGGGAGGAGCCTTTGAGCAGGGTGAAGGCGTCCTTGGTAAGGCTGTTGCCTTTGCCCTCTTCCTCGCCGATGCTCAGGATCCCGACTTTCGGATTGGGTATGCCGAGCACGCAACGGGCCAGCACCTCGGCCATGAGACCGAACTGAACCAGATTGTACGGCTTGCAGTCCGCGTTGGCGCCCACGTCGATGAGCACGATGGGCTTTTTGAGGGTCGGCATGATGGAGGCCAACGCCGGCCTGTCCACCCCGTTTATCCGTCCCAGGATGAACATGCCGCAAGCCAGCGCGGCTCCGGAATTTCCGGCGGAGATCACGCCGTGGGCCCGTCCTTCGCGCACGAGGCGGAAGGCGACCTGCATGGAGCTGTCCTTCTTGCGCCGCAGGATGTCCGAAGGCTTTTCGGCCATTCCCGCCACCTGGGTGGTATGCACGATCTCGAATCGCACGTCCGCATGGGCGTGCTTTTCGAGTTCCTTGCGGATGGACGGCTCGTCGCCCACCAGGATGAGCCGAACCCCGGTCTCGCGTGCAGCCGCGAGGGAGCCCGGAACATTCACTTCCGGGCCGAAATCCCCCCCCATGGCGTCCACGGCGAGACAGATGTCTTTAGGCATCGGCTGCCTTGGTGTACTGGCGTCCCTTGTACTTGCCGCAGCCGGGGCAGATGCAGTGGGACAGGCTGGCTTCGCCGCATTCGCAGTACACGACGTTGGGGATGGCGACATGGTCATGGGACCGGCGCATGTTTCTTCTGGACTTGGATGTTTTCTTCTTAGGCAATGGCATGATGGCACCTCTATCTTGACAGCGATCTAATTGGTTTTGATTTTAAGGCCTTGCAATGCCCTGGCCAAGGGGGATTGGCTGCCGGGGCTATCGCAGGCGCATGGTTCCAGGTTCCTGTTTTTTCCGCATTGCGGGCATAGCCCCAAACACGTGTCGGCGCAAAGTATTTTTTCGGGCAGGGCCAGGAGGAATTCTTCCCACAAAAGTCCCGCCAGGTCCAATTCCCAGCCGGTGTCGACGTTGCGCAGGTGGTTGGGTTCGCCTTCGGCCAGGTCCACGTCCTCATGGGCCTCGAACCCGTCGAAGTCGTGGTCGATAACCACTTCGGCCTCTTCCAGGCAACGGTGGCAAACGGTCGTGACGGCACCGCCGAGATGGCCCTGGACCAGATATCCGTCCGGTTGCGGGATGATGCTGATCCTGGCAGCAAGGGGAGTGACGATGTCCATATCATAGCGGAATTCTTTCCAGAGCTCCCGCCAGACGTTCTGGTCGTCAAATGAAAATTCCCGGCCTTGTGCCGGGAGATTTGCCAGTCCAATCCAATGTTCAACCATGTGTGCACCTCGAAACGGAACGTGTATATGGCCTTTCTTTTTCCTGTCAAGGATTTTTACTTGCCATTCCCGGCGACCGGATATATGGGTGCAAATTCCTCTGGCCGCAAATCCTGATCATGGCCGGCCGGAAAGTCTCGGAGCTGCCAGGCCATGACAGCTTAAGATATTAAAGCACTATTTTAGGAGGACGTTATGTCAAAAGTTTGCGATATTTGCGGGAAGGGCCCTCAGGTTGGCAACAATGTCAGCCACGCCAACAACAAGACCAAGCGGCGCTTCATGCCCAACCTTCAGTCCGTCCGCGCCCAGCTGCAGTCCGGTGAAGTGAAGCGGATGAAGGTCTGCACCCAGTGCATTCGTTCCGGCGCGGTGACCAAGCCCGTGGCCAACTAGGCTTCCCAGTTTTTCCAACAAAAAAGGCGACCTCGGTCGCCTTTTTTGTTGCCTGCCGTTCTACTTGGCCAACTGCTGGTTGACGAATTCCCAGTTGACGAGCTTGTCCAGAAAATCTTGCAGATAGTCGGCGCGCCGGTTCTGGTAGTCGAGGTAATAGGCGTGCTCCCAGACGTCCGCCGTGAGCAGGGCCTTGGCGCCGTGCGCCATGGGCGTGTCGGCGTTGCCGGTCTTCATGATTTCGAGCGTTCCATTTTTTTCCACCAGCCAGGCCCAGCCGCTGCCGAACTGGGTCATTCCGGCTTCCTTGAAGGCCTTGGCGAAATTTTCATAGCTGCCGAATGCCTTGTCGATGCCTTCCGCCACGGCTCCGGTGGGTGCTCCGCCACCGCCAGCCTTCATGCAGCGCCAATAGAAGGAATGGTTCCAGACCTGGGCCGCGTTGTTGAAAATGCCCGCCTTGGACGGATCTCCAGCCGTGGCCATGACGATTTCCCTCAGGGTTTTGCCTTCGAGGTCGGTGCCCGCGATAAGTTTGTTGGTGTTGTCGATGTAGAGCTGGTGGTGCTTGCCATGATGAAAGTCAAAGGTCTTAGCGCTGATGCACGGGCTTAACGCGTCCTTGGCGTAAGGAAGATCCGGGAGCACGAAGATCATACAAGCCTCCTTTTAATGTATGGAACATGGGTTGCCAATTCGAGCGCGAATCCTGCCGGGGGTCGGGCAGGGCGTGGAAATTGGAAGATAGCTCAAAGTGAATCAATGAAAGTAATCTGTCAACAAGAGGAGGCGGAAATTTGCGTTCACATGCCTTCAGGGTCAGTACAGAACGAATTTGGCCAGGCGCCCGTCCAGGCCGCCGTTCTTGAGCGGCTTTTTCCATTCCGGCCTGAGGCCGATGCTCTTGAGCCACTGCCTGTCCCCGAAGTAGACATAGGCCGTGGAGCCGGCGCAGCGCCTCTTCAGGTGGTCGCCGAATCTTTTGAACCACGGGGCCATGTCTTCGCTTCTTCCCAGGCGGATGCCGTAGGGAGGGTTGCAGATGATGGTCGTGCCGGTCATGTCGGCGCGCTCGAAGAAATCCTTGCGCCCGACGATGACGTCGTCGCCCCCGGGCAGGCGGGACAGATTCACGCGCGTGGCTTCCACCGCTGCCGGGTCGATGTCGCTGCCGCGCAGGTCGGCCAGGAGTTCAACCGTGGCATCCCGGTCGAGTTCGCGTTTCCAGTGCTCCGATTTGAAATCGGGCAGCCGGAGAAACCCGAACTTGCCGCGCAGCAGCCCTGCCGGAAGGTTTGTGGCGTGCATGAGAGCCTCGCACAGGATGGTCCCTGAACCGCAGAGCGGGTCGATGAGGGGTGTCGCGCCGTCCCAGCCGCTCATGCGGATGATCGCCGCCGCCACGGTCTCGTTCATGGGGGCGTCCACGCTTTGCGCTCGGTAGCCGCGACGGTGCATGGACCCGCCGGAGACGTCGACGCTGATGGTGGCGACGTCCTCGTGGATGTGCAGGTGCAGCCAAAGGTCCGGATCGCGCGGCTCGACGCTGGGGCGGATTCCCTTATGGTCGCGGAACCAGTCCGCCACTGCGTCCTTGAGTTTCAGCCCGGCGTACTGCGAGTGGCCGATGAGGCTTTTGGAGACATTGGCGAATACGGCGAAGGTCTGGTCCGGGGTCAGGAAATCCGACCAGCGCACGCTCATGCCCGCCTTGTACAGGGCCTGAGCGGAGGGGCAGGGGAAGCGGGTCAGCGGGGCCAGCACGCGCGAAATCAGCCGCGCGCGATAGACGATACGGTACATGGTCTCGGGCGAAGCCTTGAAATGCACATGGCGGAAGCCGCACTGGCAGTCCGTGGCTCCGAGTTCGAGCAGCTCGAAGCGGGCCAGGTCTTCGATGCCGTCCGCCGCCTGGGCGGTGTAGGTGTGGTTGTGTTGGTAGTCGTACATGGGGGGCCTTATGGACGATATGGCGGTGTGGACGGAATGGACCGGATGGAAACGCCCTGGAGGCAAAATGAAAGGCCCGGTTCCCCGGGCCGATCGTTATAACGTCAGGGCCTTGCGGAAGCGTTCCTGGGTGCGTTCGCGCCCGAGGACTTCCATGGTTTCGAAAAGACCCGGGCTCATGGTCGTGCCGGTGATGGCCACGCGGATGGGCTGGGCCAGGGCCTTGAATTTGAGGCCCGTCTCCTCGAGGTAGGCATGGGCCATGGCTTCGAGGCTCTGGTGGTCGAAGGCCGGCAGGGCGTCCATGCGCTGGGCCAGCACGCTCAGGTGCGCGCGGGTTTCCGGCGTCAGGAACTTGGCCACGGCCGCCTGGTCATAGGGCAGACTCTGCGCGTCGTGGAGAAAGAAGGCGGCCTGCTCGGCCATTTCCTTCATGGTCTTGGCCCGGGGCTGATAGAGGGGGACGATGGCTTCCAGATAGTCCTGGGCCGGGTCGAAGTCCGAGTTCCCGCGGATCATCTCGCCCAGAAGGGTTGCGAGCCTCGAAACGCCGCCGGTCTTGATGAAATGGCTGTTGGTCCAGTTCAGCTTGTCCATGTCGAAGACGGACGCTGATTTGCCCAGGCCGCCGAGAGAGAATTTTTCCAGCAGCTCGTCCATGGTGAAGAGTTCGTCGTCGCCGTGGGACCAACCCAGACGCACCAGGTAGCTGAGCATGGCCTCGGGCAGGTAGCCCAGGTCCTTGTACATCATGACCGAGGTCGCGCCGTGGCGTTTGCTCATCTTCTTCTTGTCCGGGCCCAGGATCATGGGCACGTGACCGAATCTGGGCAGCGGAAAGCCAAGGGCCTCGTAGATGAGAATCTGCTTGGGCGTGTTGTTCTGGTGGTCGTCGCCGCGGATGACGTGGGTCACGCCCATTTCAGCGTCGTCGACGACCACGGCCATCTGGTAGATGGCGGAACCGTCGGCGCGCCGGATGACGAAGTCGTCCATTTCCTGCACGTCCCAGGCGATGGGGCCCTTGATGATGTCGTCGAAGACCACCTTTCCCGTGAGCGGGGTCTTGAAACGAACCACTCGTCCCGGTCCGGGCCCGAGGCCCAGTTCGCGGCATTTGCCGTTGTACTTGGGCTTGAGCCCCGCCGCGCGCGCCGTTTCGCGCATGGCCTCGACCTCGTCCGCCGTGCAGGAGCAATAGTAGGCCTTGCCCGTTTCCAGCAGCTTGTCCACGTAGCTGTTGTAGATGTCGCCGCGCTGGCTCTGGAAGTAGGGGCCTTCGTCGAAATCCAGGCCCAGCCAGTGCATGGCGTCGATGATGGCGTCGGTCATCTCTTGGGTGGAGCGTGCCTGGTCCGTGTCCTCGATGCGCAGGATGAACCTGCCGCCGTTCTGGCGGGCATAGAGATAGTTGAAAAGCGCCGTTCTGGCGCCTCCGATATGCAGATAGCCCGTGGGGCTGGGGGGGAAACGGGTCACGATTTGGGTCATGGTTCTCTTCCGGAAATTCGGCGTCAAACGCCGAGTGATCCCGTACCCTCATTGCCGGGGGTAGCGGGGTGAATGTTGTGAAATTCGCGCCGGAGCGCAGGCGGACTGACGACCAGGCCGGTTAAACGGCTTCCACGGCCTTGACGCCCGGGACCATTTTTTTGACGGCTCGCTCGATGCTGCTTTTGAGCGTCATCTGCGCCATGGGGCAGCCCTTGCACGCGCCCGACATGCGCACCTGCACGATGCCGCTGGGCAGGATGTCCACCAGTTCGACGTAGCCGCCGTCGGCCTGCAGAATGGGGCGCACCGTGTCAAGGGCCTTTTCGATCTGTTCTCGCATGTCCTGCTCCGAAACCGGTGCGACAAAGGTCGCGCGGTCTGGTTCGATCACTCTTCGAAAAGAAGGCCGGCCATCAGTTTTTCAGGATCGCGTCTTTCCGGCACGGTTTCCTGGGGAATGGCGCCTTCGTTCCATTCCTTGGACACGTACAGTCCGCAGTAGCAGGCCCCGAATTCGGCCACGTCGGGATCGCGGTAGACGCAGGGGCAGAAAATGTCCTTGTCCAGATCGCGGTTGCCCGAGGCCAGGCGACATGGACAGGCCATGTAGCCGTAGCGGTCGCGGTTGATGAGCAGGCTTTCCATCAGGTCAAGCACAAAGGCCTTGTCCTTGTTGAAGAAATAGCCTTTCGTCTCCTGCAGGGGACGCAGTTTTTCGTAAAGTTCTTCGGGAGTCATCATCTCTCCAGGGCGTCTTTGATCTGATCCTGCTTGAAGCCCACGATGGCTTCCTCGTCCACGAGCAGGGTCGGAAAGGACAGCTTGGGGTTGACCTTCTTGATGGCCTCGATGATCTGCTTGCGTTCCTCGCCTTCGAGCTTGTCGACAAATATGCAGTCGTATTTGGCACCGCAATCGTCCAGGTATTCCTTGGTTTTTTTACAGTGAATACATGTGCTTAATGCATAAAGCGTGATGGATTTCTCGGGCATGGGTCCTCCTTGCCATGTCGTGGGCGTTGCGATAGCCCTTGGCCGTCTCTTGGATTGGGATGCTATAAAGATTAATCGCCCCGCCGTCCACGCCTGGGATGGGGGGCTTGTCGCGGGAGAACATCATGCGCGAAAAATTTCTGGTTTTCGGGTCGCCACGAATCACCGAGGATGAGATCGAGGAGGTCGTGTCCTGTCTGCGCAGCGGCTGGATCGGCACCGGCCCCCGCGTGGCCGAGTTCGAGCGGCGCTTTGCCGCGTACAAGGACGCCGAGCATGCAGTGGCCGTCAATTCCTGTACCGCCGCCTTGCATCTGAGCATCCTGGCCGCCGGGATCAAGCCCGGCGACGAGGTCATTACCACGCCGTTGACCTTCTGCGCCTCGGTCAATGCCATCATCCATGCAGGGGCCACCCCTGTTCTGGCCGACGTGGATCCGCGCAGCATGAACATCGATCCAAAGAGCGTGAAGACAAAGATCACCTCTCGCACCAAGGCCATACTGCCCGTGCATTTCGCAGGTCGGGCCTGCGACATGGATCCGCTCTGCGCCCTGGCCGACGAGCATGGCCTGACGATCATTGAGGACTGCGCCCACGCCATCGAAACCGAGTACCATGGCCGCAAGGCAGGGTGTTTCGGGGATTTCGGCTGTTTCAGCTTCTATGTGACCAAAAACATCATCACCGGCGAGGGCGGACTCATCCTCGCCAGGAATCCGGAGCATGCGGCCCGGCTCAAGGTTCTGGCCTTGCACGGCATGTCCAGCGATGCCTGGAACCGTTTCGGCGATTCGGGCTACAAGCATTATCTGGTGACCGAGGCCGGGTTCAAATACAACATGATGGATTTGCAGGCGTCCCTGGGCCTGCGCCAGCTCGACAAGGTCGAGCGCTATTGGCGGCGGCGCGAGGACATCTGGGCGCGATACATGGAAGCTCTGGCCGATTTGCCGCTGACTTTGCCCTCGCCTGTCGAGGCGAACACGCGGCATGCGTACCACCTTTTTTCCGTGATGGTGGACGAGAAGCGCACCGGAATCAGCCGTGACGCTTTCTTGACCGCGATGACCAAGGAGAAAATAGGGGTTGGCGTGCATTATCTTTCGATCCCTGAGCATCCTTTCTATCAGGACCGTTTCGGGTGGTCGCCGAACGACTATCCCCATGCGCGCGATATCGGCCGTCAGACCGTGAGCTTGCCTCTTTCGGCCAAACTGAACGACGCGGATGTCGATGATGTGATCGCGGCCGTGCGCAAGGTTCTCTCCGAACCCTGAAACCGTCTTCCGACAGATGTGTCATGGGCGCTGAAAATGCTGGTCGGACCGGTGTTTTCAGCGTTTTTTACGAGGACAGACGCGGGCTGCGCCCGAATTTCCAGCGCTCCAGCCAGAACAGGAGCACGGCTGTCCAGACCATGCCGAATCCCGTGAATTGGGCGCGGGAGAATGGTTCGTGGTACACGAAGACGCCGATGAGAAATTGGATGGTGGGGGCGATGTACTGCAGGATGCCGATCATTGACAGCGGGATGCGGTGCGCGGCGGCGGCGAACATGACCAGGGGGGCGGTGGTGACCACGCCCGCTCCGATCAGCAAGAGGTCCGAGCCGGGGCCGGCGTGCAGGAAGGCTCCGGAGCCCTGGTGCTCGCTCCAGCCGAGCCAGACCAGGGCGGGGGGCAGCAGCAGGCCCGTCTCCAGGGTCAGGCCTTCGAAAGCGCCCAGAGGCGCTTTTTTCTTGACCAGGCCGTAGAGGCTGAAGGTCACGGCCAGGGACAGCGCGATCCATGGCAGCCGGCCGTAGTGGACGGTCAGGTGAATCACTCCCGCCGCGGCCAGGGCCAGGGGCGCCCATTGCAGGCGGCGCAGTCGTTCGCGCATGAAGAAGACGCCGAGCAGCACCGAAAGCAGGGGGTTGATGAAATATCCCAGACTCGCCTCCACGATGTAGCCCGCGTTGACGCTCCAGACGTAGATGAACCAGTTCACGCCGATGAGCAGGCTGGCCAGCACATAGCTGCCCCAGACCGCCGGAGAGAGGTCGCCGCGCAGTTTCGTGAAGCGCCGGGTCAAACCCAGGAAGACGGCCAGGACCACGAAGGACCAGGTGATGCGGTGGCACAGCAGCTGCGCCGTGGGCACATGGCCCAGAAGTTTCCAATAGATGGGCAGCAGGCCCCAGCTTACGTAGGCACCGATGGCCGCGAGAATGCCTGTGTTCATTGTCGTTGTCCTGTATGGGAAGGTTGGCGGGGATGTTCGGCTGCCGCTCCGGTCAGCGCCAGTCGATGTGTCCCGGTCCCAATTGTCGCATCTGGGTTTGAATCCACTGTGCCCGCTGCCGCACATACGCGGACGGACGCGTCGCCGAAAAGCGTCTGGGGCTTGGCAGCACCGAAGCCAACAGGGCGGCCTCGTGGCGGGTCAGCCTGTCCGGGGCCTTGTTGAAGAAACGTTGGGCCGCCGCCCGCACCCCGTAGGTGCCATCGCCGAATTCGGCGATGTTCAGATATACTTCCAGAATTCTCTGCTTGGACCACAGCAGTTCGATCAGCACTGTCAATCCCGCTTCCAGGCCCTTGCGTACGTAGCTGCGCCCCGACCACAGAAAAAGATTCTTGGCCACTTGCTGCGAGATGGTGCTCGCGCCCCGGATGGCGCGGCCCTTCTCGTTATGCTCCATGGCTCGGGCGATGGCGTCCACGTCGAATCCGAAGTGGGTCGGAAAGTTCTGGTCCTCGGCCGCCACCACGGCCAGTGCCACGTGGCTTGGAATTTTCCGCCTGGAAGTCCAGCTGTACATCACCGCCGGGCCGGGATCGGACCCGATAATTCGTTCCACATGCCGGGTGAGCATGAAGGCGCTGGTGGGCGGGGGCACGAAGCGCAGGACAAGGATGGTGGCCACCACTCCCGGCAGGATCCATGCGGCCACACGCAGAACGCGGCGGATGAATCCGGCGGAAGGTGTCGCGCTTTTTTTCGCGGTCGGTCGCGGCTGGGCGCGACGGGGGCTGGAAGAGGTTGTCTTGCGTGCCATGTTGGGGCTAGTGGATTAGGGGACAGGGCGCTATGCCCGGCCACCGGCTTGTGCGCCGGAGCCCTGTCAAAGTCAATGCGCCCGGCTATCCGAAAACAAAGGACAACTCCATGAAACATATCCACAATGAAACCCTGGCCACCATCCACGCCCGGCACAGCATCCGCCAGTTCTCGTCCGATCCCGTGAGCGAAGACGCGCTCATGGCCATGCTCGACGCGGCCAATCAGGCTCCGTCGGCCCACAATCGCCAGTCCTGGAAATTCGTCATTCTGGAAGGGGAGGCCCGGAGCAATCTGGCCGAACTGGTCTCCTCGTCCTCCAAGACGTTCCAGAAACCGGCCTCGTCACTCTTGCGCATGGCCGCGCGCAGCATCGCCTCGGCTCCGGTGACGGTGGCCGTGATCAACACCGGCGACCTCATCAGCCACGGCACGGAGCTTTTTCACGTCGATCCGGAGATGGGCTTTGATTTTTTCCGCACCATGGAGATCCAAAGCTCCGCCGCCGCCGTGGAAAACCTGCTTCTGGCCGCGACCTCCATGGGACTCGGGGCGGTGTGGCTTGGCATCCTCTACCTGATCAAGGACGAGATTCTGGCCTTCCTTCAGGAGCCGAAAGGCGAATTCATGGCCGTCATTCCCGTGGGCCATCCCGTACGGCCGACCCAGGGGCCCAATAAGAAACCGCTGCAGAACGTCATCAAGAAGATATAAGCCAGAGAAGGTGGAGGGGGCAATGGCAAGGAGCCGCATCGAGACCGACAGCATGGGAGCCGTGGATGTCCCGGCCGATCGATATTGGGGCGCCCAGACCCAGCGTTCCCTGAAATACTTTGCCATCGGGCACGACCTCATGCCGCGGGAGGTCATCCACGCCTTCGGGGTTTTGAAGCTCGCGGCGGCCCAGGCGAACCTGGAGCTTGGCAAGCTCCCTCTCCATCTGGCGAAACCCGTCATGGACGCCTGTCGGGAAATCGCGGACGGGAAGCTGGCCGGCCACTTTCCCCTGCATGTCTGGCAGACGGGCAGCGGCACCCAGACCAACATGAACGTGAACGAGGTCGTGGCCAACCGCGCCAACGAACTCCTCGGAGAGGCGCTTGGCGGCAAGACGCCCGTGCATCCCAACGATCATGTCAACATGTCACAGTCCTCCAACGACACCTTCCCGGCGGCCATGCACATCGCGGCGGCCCTCATGCTCACCTCCGAGCTGATTCCGGCGGTGGGGGCCATGCGGGAAGAGCTCGGACGCAAGGCCGGGGAATGGACCGACATCGTCAAGATCGGGCGTACCCATCTGCAGGACGCCGTCCCCATGACCCTGGGCCAGGAGTTTTCGGGCTACGCGGCCTTGCTGGAGGATAATCTGGAGCGGCTGCGGGGCTGCCTGCCGCATCTTTGCCGCCTGGCGCTGGGCGGGACGGCTGTGGGCACGGGACTGGGGGCGCATCCGGATTTCGCCCGCCTGGCCACGAGTAGGATCGCCGAATTCACGGACCTGCCGTTCGTGCCAGCCCCGAATTTCTATGCCGCCCTTTCGGCCCACGACGCAGTGGTCATGGCTTCGGGAGCTTTGAAGACGTTGGCCTGCTCGCTGATGAAGATCGCCAACGACATCCGCTGGCTGGCCTCCGGCCCGCGCGCGGGGCTCGGTGAGCTCATCCTTCCGGCCAACGAGCCCGGGTCGTCCATCATGCCAGGCAAGGTCAATCCGACCCAGTGCGAGGCCATGAGCATGGTCTGCGCGCAGGTCATGGGCCTGGACGCGGCCATCGGGTTCGCCGGTTCCCAGGGCAATTTCGAACTGAACGTCTTCAAGCCCGTGATGATCTTCAATCTGCTGACGGGCATGCGCCTTTTGACCGACGCCTGCGCGAGCTTCACGGCTCACGCCCTGCACGGCCTCGCGCCGGACGAGGCGGTCATCGCCCGGCATGTGGGGAATTCGCTCATGCTGGTCACGGCCCTTTCCCCCGTCATCGGCTACGACAAGGCCGCCGAGGTGGCGCACAAGGCGCACGCCGAGGGCACGAGTCTCAAAGAGGCCTGCCTTGAACTGGGTTATCTGGACGGGGAAACGTTTGACGGGTTGGTCAGGCCGCTTTGGATGGCCAGGCCGCATGATTCCGGAAGATGACCGGCCCGCCTCCTCTGCCTTTGCGCGGCGGCGGGCCGGGAAGTCAGGACTCGCGGTGTTTTTCGGCTCCGAGCTCCGCCAGCCGGATGTATTTCTGGAAGGCGTAGAAAAACGAATTGACCGCCAGCACGAATCCGGCCTTGCCGTCCAGAAACCCCCGCCGGAAGAAATAGATCTTCATGAACCTGGCCAGCCCGTGGCCGACCGCCGTGGCCACGCCCGCCTGCTTCCCCTTGGCGTGCATCTCCTCGGCGGCGATCTGCGTGTAGTAGTTTATCTTTTCCACGTGCTGCTTCAGGTTTTCGTACGGATAGTGGATGATGTCTCCGGTCAGGCGGCGCGTCTTGCCTTTAGGTTCGAACCCGTAGTGCGGGCCTGAAACATGCACGCCCGTGTCGGCCAGCTTGAAGACGCGGGGCAGCAGGTCCGGATACCAGCCGCTGTGGCGCAGGAAGCGGTCGAAATAGTAGGACGTGCGGGGGCAGAGAAAGGCGCTCATGTCTGCCGGGTCCTGCAGCGCCTGGATGACGGATGCCCGCAGCTCGTCCGACAATATCTCGTCCTGATCCAGGGAGACCACCCATGGCGTGGTGATGTGCGCGAAGGCGAACTCGAACTGCTTCTTGGGGCCGGGCCAGGGGTTGACCAGCACGCGGGCCTTGCGGGCGGCGGCGATGTCGTGGGTCGCGTCCGTGCTTCCGGAGTCCACGACCAGGATCTGGTCGCAGAAGTCAAGGGACGCGAGACAGGCGTCGAGATGCTTCGCCCCGTTCAGGGTCAGGATCAGTCCCGTGACTTCAGGCTTAGCCAAGGCCTTTCTCCTCCAGGCCGCGCAGGATGGAATCGAAGACGGCGTCCGGATTTCTGCTCGCGTCCACGACCAGAAAACGGCTGCGGTGCAGGGCGGCCCAGGTCAGGTAGCCTTCGCGGATGCGGGTGTGAAAGGCCATGCTTTCGGCTTCGAAGCGGCCTTCGGTGGCGGTCTTGTTGTCCTGCATGTTGCGGGTCAGGGCGCGCCTGAGCCCGATCTCCGGTTCCACGTCCAGGAGGATCGTCACATCGGGCCAGAGTCCCTGCACCGCCACGTCGTTCAGGTGGTGCAACAGGCTCGGGTCCAGGCCACGTCCGTAGCCCTGGTAGACCACGGTGGAGTCGGCGAAACGGTCGCAGATCACGGTGCGTCCGTCTTCCATGGCCGGTCGGATGACCGAGGACACATGCTGGGCGCGGTCGGCCAGATACAGGAAAAGCTCGCTGGTGGAGGACAGGTCGCTGTTCTTGGGATCGAGCAGGATGCGCCGCAGCTCCTTGCCCAGGCGGCTGCCTCCGGGTTCGAGAGTGTGCAGGACGTCGTGCCCCTGACGCACGAAATGTTCGATGAGCTTTTTGCACTGCGTGGATTTGCCGCAGCCTTCCATGCCTTCAAAAGTGAGAAACATGTCTCCTCCTTACGAGTTGCCGGATGTTGCGGTGATGCCCATGGCCTTCAGAAGGGGCGAATCCTCGGATTTGGGCTGTGGTTTTCTGGGTGCTTTGGGCTGGTCCTGGCCCTTGGCCGGTGCCGGGGTGCGCATGGGCTGGTACAGGTAGCGCCCCAGGGTGCGGTGGTATTCGCTCCATCCGCTGACTTCCTCGCCGTCCGCCGCTGTCAGCGCCCCCTGCACGGTGTTGATCTTGGCGTCCATGTTGTCCGCGTAGTGCAGGATGAAGGCCTCCATGGTCTGCGGCAGGCAGGGCGAGCCGAAGGCCAGTTCGCCGTGGTGGGCGACGATGAGATGCTTCAGGTGCATGGCCAGGTTTTCGGGCAAGTCCTTGGTCTTGCGCAGAAAAGGCTCCAGGACCTCCAGGCCGATCTGGATGTGGCCCAGCAGGCGTCCGGCGTCGGTGTATTCGCGGCTGATGCCGTGGGAGAGTTCGAAAGCCTTGCCCAGGTCGTGGAACAGGGCCGCCACGAGCAGGATCTCCTTGTCCACCTGCGGATAGAGCAGGGACAAGGCCTTGCAGATGCGCATGATGGCCAGGGTGTGCTCCAGCAGCCCGCCGGCGTAGGCATGATGAATGGCCTTGGCTCCGGGCGCGCTCAGGAGGGATGCGCGGATGCTTTCGTCGCGCAGCACGCTTTTGCACAGGGCCGACCAGGGCTTGAAGGTCAGTTCGGCGTGCAGGAATTCTTCCATCTCGTGCAAAAGCTCTTCCGGAGGGACGGCGGACGAGGGCAAAAAGTCGGTCAGGTCCAGGCCGGCCTCGCGCGGATCGATGACGGCCATGTCGGTGATGTTCATCTGAAGCTGGTCCTTGAAGGTGGCCACCTGCCCGTTCACGGCCACGAACTGCTCGGCCTGCAATCCTTCGTACTGCTGGCTCTGGGGGAACCAGACACGGGCTTCGATGCTGCCGGTGCGATCGGTCAGGGTCAGCTGCCAGTAGGGGCCGTTCTTGGCTTCCTTGCGCTGGACCTGGGACAGGGCGAAGACCTCGGAAATCGAATTTCCTTCGGCCAAATCGCGAACGTATGTTTTTTTGTGCTTCATCAAGTTGCTATTCCTGCATGCATGAGGTAATGGCCCAAACAGGGGCGAGATCGATATTTTCTAAGATAATTGGGCGGTTGCACAGTACTTCAAGAGTTATTGTCCGAGCGTTTCCCGATTCGTCTACAGGCAAGTTTTCAGCTTTGGCAAGTGGCCGGGCGTGTCCGGTCGCAGTGACAATTCCATTCGGCGTGTCCTTTTTTCATACCCACGAAAAACCCCAACACTTTATCGAGCGGTTATGTCCAAAAAGAAAGGTCAAGCAAAGGTGACGATTTATCCGGACTGGTGCAAGGGCTGCGGGATCTGCGCGGCCTTTTGTCCGGCCAAGGTGCTCGAACTCTGGCCCGACGGCAAGTCACACGTGGTGCGCGAGGAGGACTGCGTCAATTGCGGGTTCTGCGAGCTGCATTGCCCGGATTTCGCGATCTCCGTGACGCCCAGGGAGATCAGCCGCAGGAAGACCGATGCGCACGGCGACGCGAGGGACGAAGTTGTGGATCCGTCCGCGGGCACCGACCCGGGTCCGGAGGAAAATGTTGGAACACCTAACCGGGAAGACGAAAATGGCCACAAAAAAGCGTAAGAGAAAGGAAATTTTCGCCCTCGGCAACGAGGCTGTGGTCGAGGGAGCCCTGCTGGCCGGTTGCAGCTTTTATGCGGGCTACCCCATCACGCCCTCCACGGAGATCGCCGAGGTCATGTCCGCCAGGCTCCCCTTCGTAACGGACGGGGTGTTCATCCAGATGGAGGACGAGATCGCCAGCATGGGGGCCATTATCGGCGCGTCCCTGGCCGGGCGCAAGTCCATGACCGCCACTTCCGGTCCGGGTTTTTCCCTGATGCAGGAGAATCTGGGCTATGCCTGCATGACCGAGGTGCCTCTGGTCGTGGTCAACGTCATGCGCGGGGGGCCCAGCACCGGGTTGCCGACAAGCCCGGCTCAGGGCGACGTGCAGCAGGCCCGATGGGGGTGTCACGGCGACCATCCCATTATCGTGCTGTCGGCCAGCGACGTGCAGGAATGCCTGGAGATGACCGTGGTGGCCTTCAATTTCGCCGAGAAATACCGCACCCCGGTCATTTTGCTTTTGGACGAGATCACGGCCCACACGCGGGAGAAGATCTCCATACCGGAGCCCGAGGATTTCGAGATCCTGGCGCGGGTCACCCCGGCCATGCCCCCGGAATGGTACGTCTCCTACGAGGAGACCATGCGCGGGGTTCCGGCCCTGCCGCCGCTGGGGTCCGGCTACCGCTTCCATGTCACGGGCCTGACCCATGACCAGAACGGATTCCCGACGTCCAAGCCGGACGAGGTCAAGGCGCTGATGCATCGGCAGTTCCGCAAGATCGACCAGTTCTTCTACGACATCCAGCTTTATGACGAAGTCGGTTGCGAGGACGCCGAGGTCGTCGTCGTGGCCTACGGCTGCGTGGCCCGCTCGGCGGAGCTTGCCGTGCACATGGCCCGGGAGCGCGGGGTCAAGGCCGGTCTCTTGAAGCTCAAGACCCTTTTCCCGTTCCCCAAGACCGCGGTGCAGACCCTGGCCCGGCAGTGCAAGGCGCTCATTGTGCCGGAGATGAACATGGGCCAGATCTCGCGCGAGGTGAAGCGGGTCAACAACGGCCTGACCCACGTCATCACCAACAACCGCGTCGACGGCCAGATCATCACCCCCTCGGAAATCTTCAAAAATATCATGCAGGCGTGACCATGGCACAGGTAACACAACTCATTCACGACTACCTTCGGCACAACAAGAAGTTCCCCCATGTCTACTGCGCGGGCTGCGGCCACGGCATCGTGCTCGGCTCGCTCATCCGCAGCGTGCACGGCCTGGGCTACTCCAAGGACGACGTCGTGCTCGTGGCCGGGATCGGCTGTTCCGGGCGCATGGCCGTCTATGTTGATTTCAACACCGTGCACACCACCCATGGCCGGGCTCTGACCTTCGCCACGGGCATCAAGATGGCTAACCCGAATTTGAAGGTCATCGTGGTCATGGGCGATGGCGACGCCATGTCCATCGGCGGCAACCATCTCATCCACGCGGCGAGGCGCAACATCGGCCTGACCGCGCTGGTCCTGAACAACAACATCTACGGCATGACCGGCGGTCAGGCTTCTCCGACCAGCCCCGAGGGGACCGTGTCCGCCACCTCGCCTTTCGGGCAGCTCGAACGCAGTTTCGACATCGTGGACATGGCCATGGCCAGCGGCGCGAGCTACGTGGCCCGTGGCACGGTGCTGCATGCCAACATGCTCGACACTCTCATCTCCGACGCCCTGGAAAAACCCGGCTTCAACCTGGTGGAGGTCTTGACGCCCTGTCACACCCAGTATGGTCGCAAGAACAAGTTCAAGACCGTGGTCGACATGTACCAGTGGTACAAGAAGAATACCGTGAAGCTGGACCGGTATCGGCAGCTCACCCCGGAAGAGCAGGGCAAGTTCACGCCCATCGGCGTGTTCAGGGACGAGATGCGCCCCGGCCTGGAAGTGAAATACGCCACATTGCGCAACAAGCTTCAGGAGCAGCCAAATGCCTAAGCAGCACGAACTGAATCGATTTGAAATCCGTCTTTCCGGCACGGGCGGCCAGGGCATTCTGACCCTGGGCAAGATCATGGGCCAGGTGCTGGCCATCGACCACGGCTTTTATTGCACCCAGACCCAGAGTTACGGACCCGAAGCCCGCGGCGGAGCCAGCCGGGCCGATCTGGTCATAAGTTCGTTTAAAATCAGCTATCCCAAGCCCGTGAATCTTGACATGCTCGTGGCTCTCAGTCAGGAGGCCTGCAACCTGTATTTTCGCAATCTCAAGCCCACGGGCTTTTTGTTGGTGGACACATCCCTGGTGACCCAGACCCCGTCCAACATCTTCTGGGGACTGCCGTTCACCACCATGGCCAGGGACAAGATCGGCCTGCCGCAGACCACCAACATCATCTGCCTGGGGGCGTTGAGCCATTTTCTGCCGTTCATGAACTTCGCCAATGTGAAGAAGGCGTTGGCGTCGGTCCTGCCGGCCAAGATACTGGACGTGAACGTCAAGGCCCTGACCTTGGGGCACTCCCAGGCCAAGAAACTTTATCCGGACGCACCCGAAAAATGGACATTCTTCTCACAAATGACGATGGAATCAGAGCAGTAGGACTGCGCGCACTGTACGGCGCCTTGATCCAGGCCGGGCACCGGGTGCACGTGGCCGCGCCCATGACCGAGCAGAGCGCGGTGGGGCATTCGGTGACCCTGTTTTCTCCCCTGCGGGTCAAGCAGGTGGAGGAAGCAGGGTTTTCCGGCCTCGGCATTTCCGGAACTCCGGCTGACTGCGTCAAGCTGGCGCTGAGTCATCTGCTGCCCAAAAAGCCGGACATGATCGTGTCCGGCATCAATGCGGGCGCCAACGTGGGCGTGGACGTGCTCTATTCTGGCACGGTGTCCGCGGCCACGGAAGGGGCCCTGGCCGGAATCCCGGCCATGGCCGTGTCCGTGGACGACTACCACCCCGAAGAGCTGTCCGCCCAGGCCGAGTACGCCGTGCGGATGCTCGTTGGTGATTTCTGGTCATCTTTTCCGCGCCAGTGCGTTTTGAATTTGAACTTTCCCGCCGGTCCGCTTACGGAAGCCAAGGGGCTCAAGGTCTGCCGCCAGACCTCGTCCACCTACCGGGACTGGTACGACGAAAGAAACGATCCGCGAGGGAATCCCTATTATTGGCTGTGCGGGGTGATCCCCCCAGAAAATGTGGAGCCCGAATCGGATCGGGGGTATTTGAGCCGGGGGTTCATTACCGCCACCCCGTTGACCTTCGACCTGACTCACGCCGGATACCTCCAGACGCTGGAGAACCATCTGGCGGGCAATGAATAACCGCTCTTCAAGGAGACGACCATGCCCCTGACCACACCCAAGGAAATGTTTGCCCGAGGTTACGCCGAAGGTTTCGCCGTCGGTGGTTTCAACGTGAACAACATGGAAATCATCCAGGGCATCATGGAGGCGGGGAACCTCGAAAAGTCCCCGCTCATTTTGCAGGTTTCCGCAGGCGCCCGCCGCTACGCCGGACAAGGGTACATCATCAAGCTCATGGAGGCCGCCCTGGCCGAGAATGATCTGCCGGTCTGCCTGCACCTCGATCACGGACAGAACTTCGAGATCTGCAAGGAGGTCATCGACGGCGGTTTCACCTCCGTCATGATCGACGGCTCGCATCTGCCGTTCGAGGAAAACATCGCTCTGACCAAACAGGTCGTGACCTACGCCCATGATCGCGGCGTGTGGGTCGAGGCCGAACTGGGCCAGCTGGCGGGCGTGGAGGACGACGTGGACGTGGAACACAGCGTCTACACCGATCCGGGCCAGGCCGCCGAGTTCGTCGGCCGCACGGGTTGCGACTCCCTGGCCATCGCCATCGGCACCAGCCACGGCGCCTACAAGTTCGCGGGCGAGGCCAAACTCGATTTCGCCCGCCTGGAAAAGATCAAGGGCCTCTTGCCCGGTTACCCCATCGTGCTGCACGGCGCGTCGTCCGTGCCGCAGGAGTTCGTGGAGATGGCCAACGCCTACGGAGCCGACATCGCCGGCGCCAAGGGCGTTCCAGAAGACCTCTTGCGCAAGGCGGCCGCTTCGGCCGTGTGCAAGATCAACATCGACACGGACATCCGCCTGGCCATGACCGCCACCATCCGTAAGTATCTGGCCGAGAACCCGTCCCACTTCGACCCGCGCCAGTACCTCAAGGTGGCCCGGGACGCCGTGCGGGACATGGTGGCGCACAAGATCAGAAACGTACTTGGTTCATCCAACAAAATATAAGCGGAAGAGGAAGAGAACATGGCTGTCAAAATCGCACTCAACGGCTTTGGGCGCATCGGGCGCTATCTGGCCCGCATCCTGGCCGGGAACACGGATGTGGAGCTGGTCTGCGTCAACGCCCGCGGCGACAACGCGTCCCTGGCCTACCTGCTCAAATACGACTCCGTCCACGGCACCTTTGCCGGTGACGTGACGCCCAACGAGCAGGGTTTTCTGCTGAACGGCCGGCAGGTGCTGGTCACGCGCAACGCCCCCGACGCCTGGGACTGGAAGGGCATCGACATCGTCGTCGAATCCACCGGCAAGTTCACGGACCGCGAGAGCTGCGAAAGGCATCTGGCCGCAGGCGCGAAAAAGGTGCTCATCTCCGCTCCCGGCAAGAACGCCGACCTGACCGTGGTCATGGGCGTCAATGACGGTCTCTACGATCCGGCCAGGCACGACATCGTGTCCAATGCCTCCTGCACCACCAACTGCCTGGCCCCTGCGGCCAAGGCGCTGAACGACACCTTCGGCATCAAGCACGGTCTCATGACCACCATCCACTCCTACACCATGAGCCAGCGCATGCTCGACGGCACCCACAAGGACATCCGCCGCGGCCGCGCCGGGGCCATGAACATGCTGCCCACGACGACGGGCGCGGCCAAGGCCGTGAGCATGGTCATCCCGGCCCTGGCGGGCAAGCTCGACGGCATGGCCGTGCGCGTGCCCACGCCCAACGTGTCCCTGGTGGACCTCGTGGTGGAGGTGGAAAAGCCGACCACCGCGGCCGAGGTCAACGCCGTCCTGAAGGCCGCGGCCAGCGGTCCCGAAGGCGGGGCCATGGGCTACACGGAAGTGCCGCTGGTTTCCATGGACTACGTCGGCAGCATCTACGGCGGCGTGGTCGACGGCCTGTGCACCTCGGTCATGAACGGCACCATGGTCAAGATCATCGTCTGGTACGACAACGAGGCCGGTTTCACCAACCAGCTGCTGCGTCTGATCAAGACGGTGGGAGCATCTTTGTAGTCCCTTATGATCCCGATGCAAAAGCAGAACGCCCGGCCAGTCCGGGCGTTCTGCTTTGAAGCGCGGCTTGCAATTCGGCCCCGCCTTTTCTAGTCTTTTTTGGCAGTGAATCCGTTTTTTGTCCGTGAGCGTCATGGGCGGCTTCTTCCAACTGCATTGTCATTTCGCGCGCAGGCTCCCGCGATGTCAATTCTTTGGTCCCGGCTCAGATGTCTTGTGCCAGCCCTCGTGGGACCGGAGGGCCGCCGAGGTGTCTCTCGGTGGAAATATTTCGGGCGATGCGCTTATGGACAGTGTTGAACGATGCCATGGGAACGACGTGTGGAGGGATAGATGGATCGTGCCGCTTTGGCCGCAATTCTTGACCGGCTGTGCTCCGCTTCCGAAGAGACGGGGACCGTCGAGTTCAAGTCGAATTGGGATAATCCTTACGACATCGGCGAATACATTTGCGCCTTGGGCAACACCGCTCGCCTGGACAATGAGGATCGGGCCTGGTTGCTTTGGGGTGTGGAGAATGGGACCCATCGCATTACGGGGACGGCGTTTGATCCGTTTTCGGCAAAGGGAGAGGGGAATCAATCTCTTATAATGTGGCTGATGCAGAAGATCAGTCCAAAGCCGGATTTTCAGTTTCATCGTCTGGAGCATGCGGATGGTCCGGTTATCATGCTGGAAATCCACCCTCCGCGCATGGGGCCGCTGGCCTTTCAAGGAGAGCGGTTTATTCGGGTTGACAGCCATAAGACGAAGCTTGTGAATTATCCCGCCATAGAGGGACGCCTCTGGGCTGCACTGCTGGGCCCAGAAGATTGGTCCAGTCAGATAATTCCAGGAGCCACATTTGATGATCTTGATCCTGATGCCGTGTCTTTTTGCCGGCAACGGTTTCTTGATCATCTGATGAAAGGGGAAAGTGATCCGGAACGGCAGGAGAAAATCCGGACGGATGTCCATGGTTGGGATATCGCTACGCTGCTCAACAAGGCCCGACTGACTATTCAGGGGCGGATAACCCGTTCCACACTTCTTTTGTTGGGTAGAGACGAATCGGCGCATTTTCTGTCTTCGGCGGATGTCAAGATCTCGTGGATTCTCCGCGATGACCAGCACAGGATGATCAGCAGTCAGCATTTCGGCATGCCCTTGTTGCTGGCTACGGATGCCGTTTTCCGCCGTATCCGCAATGTGCCCATCGAGTACATGCCGGACGGCAGCCTCTTTCCCGTTCCGATCCCTCAATATGACAATTGGGTTATTCGCGAAGCCCTGCATAATTGCATCGCGCACCAGGACTATCGACTCGGCGGCAAGATCAATGTGGTCGAATACCCTGACAAACTGGTTTTTTCCAATTTGGGTTCATTCATCCCGCAAAGCGTGGAATGGATGTTGGAAAATCAGTCTCCTCCCGAGCGTTACCGGAATCAGTGGCTTATTGATGGAATGATTCGACTACGCATGATTGACCAGGCGGGAAGCGGGATTCGGCGCATGTACGAAACACAACGCGAAAGGTATTTCCCTTTGCCGGACTATGATTTCGGGGAGGAAATCGACGGGTATCCTCGGGTGAGGCTTTCTTTGAGCGGCAAGATTCTGGACTCAAACTATACGCAACTGCTGATGCGTCGGGCAGATCTTAAACTTAGACAAGTTTTTCTCTTGGATAAGGTGCAAAAAGGACTGTCTATTTCAGCGAATGAAGCACGCGCTTTACGGGAAGGCAAACTTATTGAAGGTCGAGCGCCGAATTATTTCATTTCGGCCAAAGTGGCGGAGTGGACAGACCAGAAGGCACGGTACATCCATAACCGTGCTTTTGATGATGAACATTATCGGAAGATGATTATTGAATATCTTCGACAATACAAACAGGCTTCCCGGCAGGAATTGGACGAATTGTTGCTGCCTAAGCTGTCTGATGTCCTGACGTTCAAACAAAAGCGCGATAAGATTAGGAATCTCCTTCAAGCATTGCGGCGAGAAGGTCATCTTCAGAATCTTGGTGGGAGGCAGTCTTCTTTGTGGGTTTTGGCTTCCGAGGTGTGAATGGCTAAGCTAAGGTTCGTTGTTTTAGCAAAGCTTAGCTTAGAAATTCAGGGATATTTTTTTTCAACATATTGAAATAATAAGATAATTCATTGCTATGAAGTTCCATTTGGAGCAGACCCTTGACTGCCAGTACGCAGCCATTGACGCCGTGTGCTCCCTATTTCAGGGCCGTTTTCTGCAGCTTGCGAAACCAGCCAACCTTTTCTAGTCTTCCTTTCCCCGATTTCGAAATTCCCTTTTTTCCGAGAGCACCATGAGCGGTTTCACCCATCTGCATTGCCATTCCGAGTACAGCCTTCTGGACGGCGCCATTCGCCTCAAAGACCTGTGCGCCCGGGCCGTTGATTTCGGCTTTTCCTCGGCCGCCATCACCGACCATGGCAATCTCTTCGGTTCTGTGCCCTTCTACCTTGAGGCCAAGAAGCACGGCATCAAGCCCATCATCGGCAGCGAGGTCTACATCGCCGAGGACATGACCGACCGGGAGAACAAGAAGCGTTTTCATCTGGTTCTGCTGGCCCAGAATCTCATCGGCTATCACAACCTGGTCAAGATCGTGTCCGCCGGATTTCTCGAAGGCTTCTATTACAAGCCCCGGGTCGACAAGAAGCTTTTGCGGGCCCACTCCGAGGGCATCATCTGCCTGTCGGCCTGCCTGCAGGGCGAGGTGCCCTACGCCCTGCGCCACAGCACGTTCGACAAGGCCCTGCTCCTGGCCAAGGAGTACACGGACATCTTTCCGGACCGCTTCTATCTGGAGTTGCAGTCCAATGGCCTCAAGGAACAGGAGGTCGTCAACGACCGCCTGATGGAACTGGCCAAGGAGACCGGGCTGCCCCTGGTGGCCACCAACGACTGTCACTATCTGGGCAAGGACGACTACGAGGCCCACGACATCCTTTTGTGCGTGGGCACGGGCAAGATCGCCTCGGAAAAGCAGCGCCTGAAGTTCGACACCAACGAATTTTATTACAAGGCCCCGGAAGAGATGGAGGCCGCCTTCGCCCACTGCCCCGAGGCCGTGGAGAACGCGGGCCGCATCGCTGACATGTGCGAGGTGGAGCTCAAGCTCAAGCAGCATTTCTTCCCGGTCTACGATGTGCCCGAGGGCGTGACCCTGGATCAGGAATTCCGGCGCCTGTGCGAGGAGGGCCTCAGGGAGCGCATCGCTGCCCTGCCTTACGAGGTGGACGAGGCTTTCTACCGCGAGCGTCTTGAATTCGAACTCGGGGTCATCATCGAGAAGGGTTTTCCGGCCTATTTTCTGATCGTGCAGGATTTCATCAACTGGGCCAAGTCGCAGAACATCCCAGTTGGTCCTGGGCGCGGATCGGCCGCCGGATCCCTGGTTTCGTACGCGCTCAGGATCACCGACCTGGACCCCATCCGGTACGCACTCTTTTTCGAGCGCTTCCTGAACGTGGAGCGCGCCTCCCTGCCTGATATCGACGTGGATTTCTGCTACAACCGGCGCGACGAGGTCATCAAGTACGTCACCCGGAAGTACGGCGCGGATCACGTGGCCCAGATCGTGGCCTTCGGGACCATGAAGGCCAAGGGCGCCATCCGCGACGTGGCCAGGGCGCTCGACATCAGTTTGAAGGACGCGGACCGCATCGCCAAGCTCATCCCCGAAGATCTGAAGATGACCCTGACCAAGGCCCTGGACGAGGAGCCGGAACTCAGACGGCTCATCGACAGCGATCCGCAGTACAGGAAACTCTATGACGTGGCCCGCCGTCTTGA
Source organism: Pseudomonadota bacterium (assembly GCA_023393525.1). GTDB lineage: Bacteria > Desulfobacterota > Desulfovibrionia > Desulfovibrionales > Desulfomicrobiaceae > Desulfomicrobium. The sequence goes on from JAEWKZ010000095.1 coordinate 47,529, forward strand.
GGGCCTGGCCCGCCACTCGTCCATCCACGCCGCAGGCATCGTCATTTCCCAGAAGCCCATGGTCGAGTACCTGCCCCTGCACAAGGGCAAGAACGGGGAGGTGGTGACCCAGCTGGACATGAAGAAGGTCGAGCTGATCGGCCTCATCAAGTTCGACTTTTTGGGCCTGAAAACCCTGACCGTCATCGACGACGCCCTGAAGCTCATCCGCAAGAACAACAAGCCCGTGCCGATCCTGGAGAAGCTGCCTCTCGACGATCCGCAGACCTTCGAACTCCTGTGCCGGGGCGAGACCGACGGCGTGTTCCAGCTGGAATCCGACGGCATGCGCCGGGTGCTGCGGGGTCTCAAACCCTCCTGCTTCGAGGACATCATCGCGCTTCTTGCCCTGTACCGCCCGGGGCCGCTGGAATCCGGCATGGTCGACGACTTCATAGGCCGCAAGCACGGCCTCAGGAAGGTCGAGTACGAATTTCCCGAGCTTGCCCCCGTGGTGCACCCCATTCTGGAGGACACCTACGGGGTCATCCTGTATCAGGAACAGGTCATGAAGATCGCCTCGGACCTGGCCAAGTATTCCCTGGGCGAGGGCGACAACTTGCGCCGGGCCATGGGCAAGAAGGATCCGGCGGAGATGGCCAAGCAGCGGGTGCGCTTTCTGGACGGCGCGCGCGAGAACAACATTTCCCAGGAGGCCGCCGAGTACATCTTCGATTTGATGGAAAAGTTCGCGGGCTACGGCTTCAACAAGTCGCACAGCGCGGCCTACGCCGTCATCTCCTACCAGACGGCCTACGTGAAGGCTCATTACCCGGCGGAGTTCATGGCCGCCATCATCACTTCGGAAGTCTCCAACACCGACAAGATCCTGGCCCACGTCAGCGCCTGCCGGGACATGGACATCGAGGTCCTGCCTCCGGACGTGAACAAGAGCTTCAACGAGTTCACCGTCGAGGGCGAATCCATCCGCTACGGCCTCTCCGGCATCAAGGGCGTGGGCGAGGGCGCGGTGGAGTCCATCGTGGAGGAGAGGGAAAAAGGTGGGGATTTCACCAGCCTGCTTGATTTCTGCCAGCGCGTGAATTTGCGCAAGGTCAACAAGAAGGTTTTGGAATCACTGATCAAGTCCGGTGCCATGGACCGTTTCGGCTGCTCTCGGCGGGCGCTTTTGGAAGGCCTCGACAAGGTCCAGGCCATGGCCCAGAAGCGGGCCAAGCGCAAGACGTCGGGGCAGCTTTCGTTTTTGGGCATGGTCGAGGAAAACACCTGCAATCTGACGGGGCTTGGGATCGAAGACGAGGACGCCCTGCTGCCGGAGTTCGGCGACGACGAAAAGTGCCGCATGGAAAAGGAAGCCTTCGGTTTTTTTCTCATCGGGCATCCCTTGCAGCCCTTCCGGCAGGAGATCAGGCGGCTTGGATTCACATCCCTGGCCCAATGCGCGGATCTGCCGGAAAAGACTCCCGTCCAGGTGCCGGTGCTGGTCACCTCCACCAAGACCATCAACACCAAGAAGGGCGACCGCATGGCCTTTTGCGGCATCGAGGATTTGAGCGGCTCGGGCGAGGCCATCGTCTTTTCCGAACCCTATGCCGCCAGCAGGGAGCTGCTGGCCTGCGAGGAGCCGCTGCTCATGGTCGGCGTGGTGGGCAAGCGCGAGATGAACGGCGAGGAGAGCGAGGACGGTCCCAAGAAGGCCAAGGTCCTGGCCGAATCCTTCAAGCTCCTTTCGGAAGTGGTCGGCTCGGGCACCGAGCCGGTGGTGCTCATGGTGCGGGCCAACGGACATGAGCCCGATTGGGAGGCTCTGGGGGAGATCGTGCGCCGCTATCCGGGGCAGGCTCCGGTGCAGATCGATCTGGGCCGCGACGAGTATGTCTGCCGCCTGCAGTTCGGACCGGATTTTCTGGTCGCGCCGTGCCCGGAGTTCTGGCGTGATTTTGAACAGTGGCGACAGATCCAGAAAAATGGGGAGAATTCATGACACAGGGCAAGTGGCGGCTGCGGGTGAGCTCGGATTTCAGCTCGTCGCATCAGCTGCGGCATTACGAGGGCAAGTGCGAGAACATGCACGGCCACAATTTCACGGTGGAGGTCGATGTGGTCGGCGAACAGCTTGATCCGAAGCTGGGCATCCTCATGGACTTCAAGAAATTGAAGCGCCTCTTGAAAGTGGTGACCGACGAGCTTGACCACAGGCATCTGAACGACCTGCCCGATTTCGCGGAACGGAATCCGTCTTCCGAACTGCTGGCGCAGCATGTCTTCCGGCGTTTGCAGGGACTGCTCGCCCCATACCCGGTCCGCCTGGCCGAGGTCATGGTTTCGGAAAAGGCGAGTTCCAGAGCCTATTACTCGGAAGGGCAGGGCTGATGCGGGCGGTCCTGCAGCGGGTGCGTTCGGCTTCCGTTTCCGTTCAGGGCCGCACGGTGGGCGAGATCGGGCCGGGCATCGCCGTGCTGCTCGGCTTCGGCGGCAGTGACGATCCGGGCATGGTCGGCGGGCCTGTCTGGAACAAATTCATGCAGAAGCTCCTTGGCCTGCGGCTTTTTCCCGACGCGGGCGGGCCCATCAACGCGAGCCTGGCCGATCACGGCGGCGCCATCCTGGTGGTCTCGCAATTCACCCTGTACGCCGATGTCAGAAAGGGCCGCCGTCCGTCTTTTTCCAAAGCCGCCCAGCCCGAGGCAGCCTTGACCCTGTACACGTCCTTTGTGGCCGATTTGCGTCGGCAGTGGCCGCTGGTGGCCGAGGGCGAATTCGGCGCGGACATGGACGTGTCCCTGGTCAACTGGGGTCCGGTCACCATCTGGCTGGACAGCGACGAACTCTAGTTTCGTCTTGGCAGGCATGTTGCTAGCATGTTGGCGAACGTTCATTTTTTGACAGGATACAGCATGCATGACGCCTCCCGGATTTTCTTCCTCCCACAAGCAGTCTGCGGCGCGGCCCGTGGTGCGCTCTGAAGCCATGACCGCCGAAACAGACTACTCCGCCGAACAGGTCCGGTTGCCCGACGGGTCCATGGACGTGCGCGTCCTGCGCGAGGGCCGCGTCCAGCACCTGGGCGGCAAGCGTGGAGCCGAGAACGAATTGCGCCGGACGGCGGATATTCCTGCCGACGGCGTTTTGCCCGTCTTTCTGGGCTCCGGGCTGGGAGCTGGCCTGGCCGACGTGCTGGCCAAGGTCGCGGGACCGGTGGCCGTGGTCGATGCCGAACCATCCATCGGCCTGTTGACTGGAGTGCTTCAGAAATGGAAGGGCGATCCCCGCGTGTTCTGGATAGCCGAGGCCGATCCGACCGTTGCCCTGGATCACTTGACCCGCTGGCAGATCCGGCACGGCGGCCTGCCTTTCGCGCCGGTGCGCGATCCGTTTTACGCCCGTTTGCGGCCCGCTCTGTACCGCGATCTGGCCGACCGCCTGGAGCTCACCCGCAAGGTCGATTTCTGGAGGCGGGCGCGTTATCCCAAGTTCCGCTCCAGCGTCCCGCGCGTGCTGCTCCTGACCAGCTCCTATTTTCTGATGGGCGAGCTGGAGGCCGCATTTTCCCGCCTCGGCTACGCGACCTGCCTGGTGCAGCTGCCCAGCCAGGAGGTGGGCAGCCAGGAGTTCGTCGAATCCATGTTGTCGGAAATCCTGGCGTTCCGTCCGGATTTCGTGCTGACCATCAACCATCTCGGCGTGGACAAGGAGGGCATCCTGACCGCGCTTCTGGCGCGGTTGGAACTGCCCCTGGCCTCCTGGTTCGTGGACAACCCGCACCTCATTCTCTACGTCTACGAGAATCTGGCCTCGGACTGGGTCACACTCTTCACCTGGGACGTGGACAACATCGAGTCCCTCAAGGCGCAGGGGTTTTCGCGCGTTCATTATCTGCCCCTGGCCACGGACCCGCACCGTTTCGCCTACGCGCCGAACACGGCAGCGAAGCGCGATGTCGCCTTTGTGGGCAACTCCATGCTCTACAAGGTCCAGGCCAAATTGTGGCATTACGACTTTCCCCCGGCCTTGCTTGGCGATTTCGAAGATCTCGGACAGGCCTTCATGGAGAGCGGAAGCCTGTCCGTGAAGCGTTTTCTGGAGGAGGAACGGCCGGAGCACCTGAAGGCCTTTCTGGCGCTGCCCGATGTGGATACCCGGCTCGCCTTCGAGACCCTGATCACCTGGCAGGCGACCCTTTTGTACCGCTTGCGGCGGGTCCGCGAGCTCCTGCCCTACACGCCCCTGCTGGTCGGCGATCCGGGCTGGCGGGAGCTTCTGCCCGAGGATGGCTGGACCTATCACCGCGAACTCAACTACTACGCGGACCTGCCCGGATTTTACCCGGCCACGCGCATCAATTTCAACTGCACCAGCCAGCAGATGAAGGGCGCGGTCAATCAGCGCGTCTTCGACGTGCCGGTCTGCGGCGGTTTTCTGCTCACGGACCACCGGCGGCAGATGGAGGCGCTTTTCGAGCCGGGCCGGGAGATCGTCTGCTATCAGGAACCGGGCGAGATCGCGGGGCTTGTCCGCCATTACCTCCGTCACGAGGGCGAGCGGGCCAAGATCACCCGGGCCGCGCGTTCCCGTATTCTGGCCGAACACACCTACGACCTGCGCTTAAAGTCCCTGGTGCGGACCATGCGTTCCATCTACGGATAGCCGGTGAAGAAGCCCATTCTTGTCATCCAGATGCAGCGCATGGGGGACCTGATCCTGTCCTTCCCCCTTTTTTTGTGGCTGGAGCGGGCATTTCCCGGCCATCCGGTCTGGGTCATGGCCGAGGCGGGGTTTGCCGGGCCGCTCGCGCGTCTGAGTCCGCAGGTGCGCTATTTCGGTTATGGGCAGGGCGGAGACGTGCGCAGCGAAGCGTTCCACCTGGTCATAAACCTCAGTCATCGGGCCGAAAGCATGGCCTTGGCCGGCGGCCTGCGCTGCGACGCCCTGGTCGGCGGCTACCTTCGGGACGGGGTGACCCGCATCGAGGGAGACTGGCAGGAATACCGGGCCTCGCTGACCTACAACAACCGGCACAACCGTTTTCACTGGGCCGATCTCAATGCCCTGGACGTGATCCCGCACGGGATCATGGGCCAGACCCGCTGGCCCGCTCCGCGCAACATGCCGCCGGATGTCCGCCATATCGGGCTCTTCCTTGGCGCAAGCGAGCCGGACAAAAGGCCCGGGGCCACATTTTGGGTCGGACTCCTCGCGGAGCTGGAACGGCGCGGGTTCGTGCCGGTGCTTCTGGGCGGACCGGGCGAGCGGGAATTGTGCCGCGAGGTGCTTCGTCTCGCCGCGCGACCGGTGGCCAGCGCCTGCGGGTCACTGGGGCTGGATGCGTTCGCCGTGTACGGACAGACTCTGGCCGCCATGATCACTCCCGACACCGGCCCCATGCACCTGGCGGCCTGGTCCGGGCTCAAAGTGCTCAATCTGTCCATGGGCCCGGTGCATGCCTTCGAGACCGGCCCTTACCAGCCGGAACACGTGGTGCTGCGCAGTTCAAGGGATTGCGTTGGTTGCTGGCGCTGCCGTTTTGATCTTCCGCGCTGTCATGAAAAATTCAAGCCCGCGCGGGTTGTGCGCGTGCTTGAGGCCATGCTGGGCCGCAAGGGCAACCTCACAGGCTTGCGGCTTCCCGGACTTGAGATTTTTGCCACCGGCCGCAAGAACGGCCTCTATGACCTGATACCGCTCTCCGTCCACGCCAAGGCCGGGCAGCGGCTGTCCGCGTACTGGCAGGCGTTCTGGCTGCACGCCTTTGGCCGGGGCTCCCGGGACGACTGCCTGGCTGCGGCCGGAAAGCTGCACGATGACCATGCCGATCTGGTGCGCGTCATGAGCGCCGGGGCTTTGCGTTTTTTCCGCATGGCCAGCAGCGCCTCCGACCCGGAGCTGCCCGTGCGCGAGTGGAACCGCACGTCACCGGCGCTGCGCCCTTTGAGCGGGTACGCCGCCGTTCACCTGTCCAATCATGACTGCTCCGTAGCCAGCCGCAGGCGCGTGCTGGCCCTGGCCGAGACCCACCTCGGCTTTCTTCGCCACTCGTGACTTCATTCTAGTCAAAGCAAAAAAGGCGGCCATTGGCCGCCTTTTTTGCTTTGATTTCAGGTTGTTGTTATTTCGCTGCGGCCTGCAATCCGTTTTCCTGCCAGCCTCCGCCAAGAGCGGTGAAAAGCTCGACCGTGGCCAGTTTCCGGGCCAGGCGGGCATCGAGCAGGTTCTGTCTGGCCGTGAACAGGGTGCGTTCGGCGTCGTGCACGGCAAAGGCGCTCTCAAGACCTGCCGAAAAGCGCTGATCGACCAGCAGGCGGCTTTGTTCGGCGCTGGCCGCGCGGCGCGTCTGGGCCCGCACCTGTCCCTCGTAGCCCTGGTTTTTGGCCAGGGCGTCGGACACTTCGCGGAAGGCGTTCTGGATGGTCTCTTCGTACTGCGCGATGCGGATCTGCTGTTCGGCCTTGGCGGCGTCGAGGTTGGCCTTGTTCCGGCCCGCGTCGAAAATGGGCAGGCTGATGCTGGGCACGAAGGTCCAGACCCGCTGCGAGGCATCGAACAGGTCGGTCAGTTCCAGGCTGGCCAGGCCGGCCGTGGTGGTCAGGCCGATGCGCGGGAAGAACGCGGCCCGCGCCGCGCCGATTTCGGCGCCCGCGGCCCAGAGGCGGTGCTCGGCTTCAAGGATGTCGGGGCGGCGGGTCAGGAGTTCCGAAGGAAGACCCGGCGTGACAGCCGTGTTCAGAACCACGTCGTTGATGGCCTGCGCCGGGAGGTTCATATCCGAGACCGGCACCCCGGCCAGCACGGCCAGGGCGTTTTCATCCATGGCCACCTGGGCCGTGAGCCGCGCGACCTCGGCCTGGGCCACGGCCACGACTTCCTCGGCCTGATGGCGGGCCAGCTCCGTGCTCATGCCGTGGGCCAGCTGCGCCAGGGTCAGATCCAGGGTCGCCTGGCGGCTCTCCAGGGTTTCCCGGGCCAGGGCCAGATGCTCCCGGTCCCCGGCCAGGGTCAGATACCCCCTGGCGACCTGGGACACGAGGCTGATGTGCGCGGCCCGGCGGGCCTCCTCCGTGGCCAGATAACTTTCCAGGGCCGAGTCCTCCAGGCTTTTGACCCGGCCGAAGAAATCAAGCTCGAAGGACGAGATGCCCAGGCCCACGTTCCACTGCCGGTCGATACCTTCGACCCCGGCGCGCAGATCGCCGGGTGAGCGCGTGTTGGAGTTGACGCCCGAGGCGTCGATGTTCGGGACACGCCCGGCGCGGGCGATGCCGAACTGCGCCCGGGCCTTGTCCATGGCCAGCACGGCCTGGCGCAGGCTTCTGTTCTGGCCCAGCGCGGTGGCGATGAGCTCCTGCAGGGCCGGATCGGGAAAGGCGTCCCGCCAGCCGAGTGCGTCGATTCCAGCCTGGCCGGGGCCGGACTGGGCCGGCGCGTTCCATGTTTCGGGTACGGGCATGGCCGGACGTTCCCGTTCAGGGGCGAGCGTTGCGCAGCCGCCAAGCGCGACGAGCGCGATCATGAGTATCAATCTTCGCATGGGTGGCCTCCGGGAATTATGGCGCGAGAGGTCGCGTTCTTGGGTTCCTTGCGGGAGAGTCCCCTCTTGGCCACGATGACGAAGAAGACCGGAATGAGCAGGGAGCCGATGACAGTGGAGGCGATGGTGCCGCCGATGACGCCCGTGCCGATGGAGTTCTGTCCGCCGGAACCCGCGCCGGAGTTCAGGGCCAGCGGCAGGACGCCCAGGCCGAAAGCCAGGGAGGTCATGAGGATGGGGCGCAGGCGCTGCCTGGCCGCCTCGACCACGGCGGCCATGATGTCCATGCCCGATTCGGTCAGGCTCTTGGCGAACTCGACGATGAGGATGGCGTTTTTGGCCGCCAGGCCCATGGTTGTGAGCAGACCGACCTGAAAGTAGACGTCGTTGGTCAGGCCGCGCAGGCTGACGGCGGCCAGGGCCCCGACGACGCCGATGGGCACGACCAGGATGACCGACGCCGGCAGGCTCCAGCTTTCGTACAGGGCCGCGAGGCACAGGAAGACCACGAGGATGGAGAGGCCGTAGAGCAGGGCGGTCTGGGAACCGGCCTGGCGTTCCTGGAAGGACAGGCCCGTCCAGGAGTAGCCGATGCCTTCAGGCAACTGGCTGGCCAGGTTCTCCATGGTCTCCATGGCCTGGCCTGAGCTCTTGCCCGGCGCCGGCGCGCCGAGGATCTGCATGGCCGGGACGCCGTTGTAGCGCTCCAGACGGGGCGAGCCCGAAGTCCAGTGCGCCGTGGCGAAGCTCGACATGGGCACCATCTGTCCGGACTTGCCGCGCACGTGCCAGCGGGCGAGATCTTCGGGCATCATGCGATAGGGAGCCTCGCCCTGCATGATGACCTTCTTGACGCGCCCCTTGTCCAGGAAGTCGTTGACATAGGAGCTGCCCCAGGCCGTGGCGATGACGCCGGTCACGTCGGACACGGCCAGGCCCAGGGCGCCGGCCTTGTCCCAGTCGATGTCGATGCGGTACTGCGGCGTGTCGTCCAGGCCGTTGGGCCGGACCATGGCCAGATCCGGATGCTGGCTGGCCATGCCGAGAAGCTGGTTGCGGGCGGCGGTGAGCTTTTCGTGGCCAAGGCCTGCCATGTCCTGCAACTCGAAGTCGAAGCCGGCCGCGTTGCCCAGTTCCATCACCGCCGGCGGGGCGAAGGCGAAGACCTGCGCGTCGCGGTACTGCGAGAAGGCGGCCATGGCCCGTCCGGCAATGGCCTTGACGTGCATGCCCGGACTCTTGCGCATGCTCCAGTCCTTCAGGCGTACGAAGCACATGGCCGTGTTCTGGCCGCTGCCGGCGAAACTGAAGCCCGCCACGGCCATGAGCGATTGCACGGAGTCCTTCTCGGCTTCCAGGAAGTGGGTTTCGATGCGTTCCAGCACATTCAGGGCGCGGTCCTGGGTCGCGCCGATGGGCAACTGGACCTGCACGAACAGCATGCCCTGGTCCTCGTCCGGGAGAAAACCCGTGGGCAGCCGCTGGAACAGGAACATCATGGCGGCCAGGATGAGGGCGTAGAGGATCATCGATCGTCCCCAGCGCCTGGTCATGGAACCGACCAGCTTCTGATAGCCATTCGCGGTGCGGTCGAAGCCGCGGTTGAACAGGCCGAAGAAGCCGCGCTTGCCTTGGCCGGGCTTGGCGGGTTTGAGCATGGTGGCGCACAGGGCCGGGGTCAGGATCAGGGCCACCAGGACGGAGAGAACCATGGCCGAGACCACGGTGATGGAGAACTGGCGGTAGATGACGCCCGTGGAGCCGCCGAAGAAGGCCATGGGCACGAAGACGGCGGACAGCACCAGGGCGATGCCGACCAGTGCCCCGGAGATCTGGGTCATGGACAGGTGGGTCGCGTCCCTGGCCGACAAGCCGTCCTCATGCATGATGCGTTCGACGTTTTCGACCACGACGATGGCGTCGTCCACCAGCAGACCGATGGCCAGGACCATGGCGAACATGGTCAGGGTGTTGATGGAATAGCCGAAGGCCGCCAGCACCCCGAAGGTGCCGAGCAGAACCACCGGCACGGCGATGGTCGGGATGAGCGTGGCCCGGAAGTTCTGCAGAAAGAGGAACATGACCAGAAAGACCAGCACCACGGCCTCCAGCAGGGTGCGGACCACCTCTTCGATGGAGATGCGCACGAAGGGCGTGGTGTCGAATGCTTCCACGACCTTCAATCCGGCGGGAAAGGTCGAACTGATGCTGTCCGTGTATTCGGCGATGGCCTCGACGGTTTTCAGCGCGTTGGCGCCGGTGGCCAGTTTGATGGCCAGGGCCGCCGCGGGCTGACCGTTGTAGCGGGAGACGACCTGTGAATTCTCCGCCCCCAGTTCCACCTTGGCGACGTCGCCCAGGCGCACCGTGGACCCGTCGGTGTTCGTCTTTAAGAGGATGTTCCGGAATTGTTCGGGAGTCTGAAGACGGTCCTGAACGCTGACCGTGAAGTTGATGCGCTGCTCTTCCACCGAGGGCAGTCCGCCCAGTTGACCGGCGGAGATCTGGGCGTTCTGGGCCTTGATGGCGGCGGCGACATCCGCCGGGGTGAGGCTGTAGGTATGCAACTGATCAGGATTGAGCCAGATGCGCATGGCGTGCTGCGAGCCGAACAGGGTGACCTCGCCGACCCCTTCCACGCGGCTCATGCCGTCAAGAACATTGGCGGCCACATAGTCGGCCAGCTGCGCCCTGGCCATGGACCCGTCTTCGGAAACGAAGCCGAGCACCTGCACGAAATTCCTGACCGCCTTGGTGACCTGCACGCCCTGGGCCTGCACTTCCTGCGGCAGCAGCGCCATGGCCAGTTGCAGCTTGTTCTGGACCTGCACCTGGGCAATGTCCGGGTTGGTGCCGGCCTTGAAGGTCAGGGTGATTTCGGCCTGACCCGAGGACTGACTGGTCGAGGACATGTAGTCCAGGTTGTCGATGCCCTTCATCTTCTGTTCGATGACCTGGGTGACCGCGTCTTCCAGGGTCTTGGCCGACGCGCCGGGATAGGTCGCGCTGATGGCCACCGATGGCGGAGCGATGGGCGGATACTGTGATATGGGCAGGCCCGTTATGGCCAGCACGCCGCCGAGCATGGCGGCGATGGCCAGAACCCAGGCGAATACCGGGCGATTGATGAAAAAATGTGCCATGATGACTCCTTACATCGCATCCTGGGCGATACGGACCTGAACCCCGGGGCGGGCCTTCTGCAATCCTTCGACAATGACGCGGTCTCCGGCGGCCAAGCCCTGACGCACGATCCAGTCGCCGCCGACGGCGCGGTCAAGCTCCAGTTCGCGGGACGTGACTTTTTCCTGGGCGTCCACGACCATGGCCAGAGGCTGGCCCTGGGCGTTGCGGATCACGGCCTGCTGCGGGATGAGCAGGGCATTCGCCAGCACCCCCTCCTCGACCGTGGCCCGGACGTACATGCCCGGCAGCAGGTCGCGCTTCGGGTTGGGAAACACGGCGCGCAGCGTGACGGAGCCCGTGTTCTGATCCACGCTGGCCTCGGCCAACTGCAAGACTCCCTCATGGGCATAGACAGTGCCGTCTTCGAGGGTGAGGCGCACTTTGGCCGCCGTTTCGCCCGCGGACTGGATGGTCCCGTTTTCAAGGGCGCGCTTCATGCGCAAAAGTTCGACATTGGACTGGGTCAGGTCGACATAGATGGGGTCGAGCTGCTGCACCGTGGCCATGGCCATGGCCTGGTTGGCCGTGACCAGGGCGCCGGGCGTGATGGAGGACCGGCCGATGCGCCCGCTGATGGGGGCTTCGACCCTGGTGCGTTCCAGATCGATGCGTGCGGCGTCCAGTTCGGCCTTGGCCGAGGAGACATTGGCCTCGGCCAGGGCCAGGGCGGCCTGCACCTCGTCATGGTCCTGCTGGCTGACGGCCTTGGTGCGGATCAGGTCGCGGTAGCGCACGGCTTTGAGGCGCGCGGGCTCCAGTTCGGCCTTGGCCTTGGCCACGGCGGCCTTGGCTCGGGCCACGGCCACTTCGTAGGTGGAAGGATCGATCTGGTAGAGCAGATCGCCGGATTTGACCTCGGTGCCTTCGGTGAAAGCCCGCTTCTGGATGATGCCGCCAACCTGGGGCCGGATTTCGGCCACCTGGTACACGGCGGTGCGTCCGGGCAGTTCGGAGGTCAGGCGGACCTCCTTTTCCTGCATGGTCACCACGGCCACTTCAGGCGCGGGCGCGACTCTGGCGGCCGCGGGCTGTTCGGCCTGGGACGGTTTGTTCCAGGCGAGGTAACCAAGGCCGACGGCGATCACGGCGACAACGGAGATTATTATTTTCTTCATTTTGTCCTTCCAGGAGTTTGGTGTGAAAAGAGGTATATGAACAGGCGTTCATTTCAGGGCGGTGGAATTCAGGCGGAAACGCCGCGCACGAACATTTTCCAGTTGGCCTCGGCTTGGGTTTTGGGGTCGATCATGTCCCCGCGCCGACTGTACAGAATGGCGATGGTCAAAAACTGCCCCAGAAACTGGACGAAGATCTGATCGGCATCAATGTCCGCTCGGATTTCCCCCGTTCGCTGTCCATGGCGGATGATCTCGGCCACCTCGGCCTGGTGGCGCTGATGATTCAGAAGCAGGCGTTCCCGCAATTGGGTTTCGTCGCTCCAGAGCGCATCCGAGAGCACCAGGTTGGGCAGGGCCCGATAGCGTTCGACCACGCTGATATGCAGGTCGTAGCATCGGCGCAGCTTGGTCAGGGCCGATCCGGGTTCTTCCACCGCGTGGCGGATTCCCTCCGTCTTGACGTTGTCGAGCAGGTCGAGAACGCTGGCCAGAATGTCGCCTTTCCCGCCGGGGAAATGCTTGTACAGCGCCGGTGCGGTCACGCCCACGGCGCGGGCCACGTTGCGCGCGGTCAGGGCTCCGACCCCCTGTTCGGCGACAAGGGCCAGGGCCGCTTCGGCGATCTGCTCGCGGCGGATGGTGGTGGTCAGTCGTTTTGCCATGGAGGGGCTAGTTAACGATCGTTCACTTTGTCGTCAAGGAGAAATTGAGAGACAAAATGAAGAAATTGCATTGTGACAAATGAGCTATATTCACTTTGGCGGACACTCCAACTCCCCTCCCGCCAAGGAGGGATGCCCGAAGGGCGGGGTGGTTGCATTTCGCGTATGAAGAGAAAAGACTCTGTCGCGGTATACGCTCCGTAGCTGGCGTGGCCTTGTGAGTAAAAAAAAGTACTTGCAACTTTGAGAGGCATTCAGTAGCAAGATGGGAATTATTCCTGATAACTAAAAAATCAAAGGAGAATACCAGTGAGCAAGACCATGGAAAATCTGAAGGAAGCCTTTGCCGGGGAATCCCAGGCCAACCGCAAATATCTGGCTTTCGCCAAGAAGGCCGACGACGAGGGGCTGCCCCAGGTCGCCAAGCTGTTCAGGGCCGCCGCCTCCGCCGAGACCATCCATGCCCACGCGCATCTGCGCCAGATGAAGGGCATCGGTTCCACCGCCGATAACCTCAAGGAAGCCGTGGCAGGCGAAACCCACGAGTTCAAGTCCATGTATCCTGCCATGATCGCCGACGCCCAGGCCGAAGGCGACAAGGCGGCCGAAAGATATTTCGTTTTCGCCAACAAGGCCGAGGAATGTCACGCGAACCTGTATTCCAAGGCGGCGGAAAAGATGGGCGATCTGGAGGTTGTGGACTATTATGTTTGCAGCGTCTGCGGCCACATCCATGAAGGCCAGCCCACGGACAAGTGCCCCATCTGCGGCGCGGCCCCCAAGGCCTACAGTCTCGTGGACTAGGGGCCTTCCCCTGCGTTATCACGCAAAAAAGCCGCATTCCCTGTCGTGGAATGCGGCTTTTTTATTCAGACTTAAACCCCAAAAGGCCCGTGGCATGGCCTTCGGCGAATGCGAAGGGCTTCTACCTGCGGGGAGCGGGTCCGCTGGGACGGGCCTTGGCCTTGGTGAAAGCCAGTTCCGTGCCCTTGCCCTTGTTGAACATGGCCAACACCCGCTCGGCATCCTGGAAGGGCAGGGAGACAAAGGCGAAGGTTTCCATGATCTGGATGTCCCACACGTTGCGCGACGGGATGCGGCACTTCTCGTCCAGGAAGGTCAGCAGGCGCTTGGGCGTCAGACCGTCCTTGCGACCCTGGGTGACGAAGAGGCGGGTCTTGCCTTTCTTGTCCACCACGAAGGTTTCGGCGATCTCTTTGTAGTTGGAGGCGTCGAGCTCCTCCTGGAACATGTGCTGCAGAAGCGCGGCCAGGGTCTCGCGCGGCTTGCTCTGCTCCAGCAGTTCCTGGGCCATGCCCAGGTATTCCAGCTCCGGTTCCGTGCCGACGATGGCTTTGAGTTCGGCCTGGATGCGCTCCTTCTTCATCTGGATGACGTCGCTGACCTTGGGCAGGCGGGCCTTGCGGATGTCCGTCTTGGCCTGCTTGCTGATGAACTGCAGCCGCCGGTACTCCGAGGGCGTGATGAAGGTGATGGCGATGCCTTGCTTGCCGGCCCGCCCCGTGCGTCCCACGCGGTGCACATAGGCCTCGGGGTCGTGGGGCAGGTCGAAGTTGATGACGTGGGTCAGGTCGTGCACGTCGATACCGCGCGCGGCCACGTCCGTGGCCACGAGAATGCGCACCAGGCGTTTCTTGAACTTGATCAGGATCTTCTCGCGCAGGCTCTGGGACATGTCGCCGTGCAGGGTGTCGGCGTCATAGCCGCGCTCCATGAGGCGCTGGGACACGGCGTCGGCGTCGACCTTGGTGCGGGTGAAGACCAGCCCGTAGAAGTCCTCCTCCATGTCGATGATGCGGCACAGGGCCTCGAACTTGTCCGAGGCCGAAACCTCGAAGTAGATCTGGTCGGTCTGGGTGGCGGTCAGCTGCTCGGACACGGCGCGGATGACTTCATAGTCGCCCATGTGCTTCTTGGCCACGCGCAGGATTTCCGGGGGCATGGTCGCGGAGAAGAGCATGGTCCGCTTTTCGGCCGGGGTCTGATCCATGATCTCCTGGACATCTTCCAGAAATCCCATGTTCAGCATCTCGTCGGCTTCGTCCAGAATGAGGAAGCGGATGGAGGCGAGGTTGAGGCTGCCCCGGCGCAGATGGTCGAGGACGCGTCCCGGAGTGCCCACGACCACGGACACGCCGCGACGCAGGTTCCTGAGCTGGATTTCCATGGACTGCCCTCCGTAGATGGGCGTCACGCTGATGGTTCGTCCGCCGCGCAGGGAGTTGATCTCCTCGGCCACCTGGATGGCCAGCTCGCGGGTGGGCGCCAGGACCAGGGCCTGAACGGCGCGCGCGCTCTGGTCCAGAAGTTCCAGCAGGGGCAGTCCGAAGGCCGCGGTCTTGCCCGTGCCAGTCTGGGCCTGGGCCACGATGTCTTTTACGCCGGTCAGCACCGCCGGGATGGTCTTGCTCTGGATCGGGGTCGGCTCCTCGAAGCCCTTGCGGGACAGAGCCTGGATGGTCAGTTCGGAAAGGCCTAAATCAGAAAAAGTAGTCATGGGAATACCTTGCGGGCAAGCGCCTCGCGGTCAAAAGAAAATACCCGGCTCTGGAACCGGGCCTGTACCGTGAGGCCGACTGTCCAAGGCGGGAAAACAAGCATTTCGAAAACGTATGGAACCGGATCGAAGAGCGACGATGCTCAGGAATGGTCGTGCGGAAAAGGGGGAATCCCCTCAAGAAATGCTCGGAGTGTATAGATGAATGTTTGGGGGTTGGCAAGAGAGAATTTCAGGCGTCGGGATGAGGCCGGGCGGATTCGTATCCGCCCCTGATCCTTGGCCCTGGGTTCAGCAGCGTAACGCGATCGCGGCCAGGCTCTCCAGTTCCTCGGACAGGCCCAGGGCCTTGGTCATGGTTTCCCCCCAGCAGACCAGTCCGTGATTGTCCATGAACACTGCCTCGAATTCCCGGCTTGCGTCTCCCACGGCCTGGCCCAATTCCGGCGTGCCGGGAGGATGGGCGGGTATGCTGGTCATCCGGGCCGCGAAGGCCCGGCCTTCGAAGAGCGGCAGGTCGGCCAGGGTTTTTTCTTCGCGCAGGGACAGGGACAGCAGTCGCGGCGGATGGGTGTGCACGATGGCTGCGGCCCGGGGTTGATTGCGATATATCTCCAGATGCACGGCCAGTTCCGACGAGGCCCGGACCGAGGACAGGGGTGCGCCCGAGGCCAGTTCGACCACGGCCAGATCCCTGGGCGAGAGGTGTCCCTTGGCGCTGCCCGTGGCCGTGATCACGACGCGTTCCCCCTGGCGCATGCTCACGTTGCCGTTGAACCCGGCGAAAAGACCGCGCAGCCATCCGTCGCGTCCGGCTTCCAGGATGGCCTCTCCCGTGTCGGGGTTGATCAGGGCGGGAAAATCCCCTCCTTTCCCGGCGAAGGAATTGTCGGGCTTGATGTCGATGACCGGTGTGCCGTCGATGACTTCCAGGGGATGCACCTTGAGGCGAAGCCCCTCGCGGCCGACGACGCGCACCGGGTGCAGGCCGATGGGCGTGGGCCGGTCCGGGGAGCGGGTGGAGAAGATGCCGCGCATGGGCAAATCGCGGTTTCCCTGCGGGTGGCAGCGCAGCACGCTCTGGTCGCCCTGGTGCATCCAGGTCAAGACCAGGATGGCGTCCCCGACGTGCAGATCCGTGGCCGCGGGTTCAAAATCCGGGGCCAGCTCAATCCAGACCGGGGGCATCGAGGAGTCGCCGTATTTGGGGCACTGCTCGCGACTCTTGAGATGAGAGCGAACGGTGCCGATGACGCGAGGGTTCATGAATCTGTCCTTGCTGCGGGTTTGGAGACGCAGGTGCGAAGGCATCTTTACAGCCCGCCATTTTGTCCGTCAAACAGCAGCTGCTTTCGCATCGCCAGGGGCGGGCCGCGTCTCTTCCCCGACGCGGGCCCGGGGACTGTTCCTGGTGAATTTTGGTGCGATGCTTGTATTGAAACCGCGATAAGCGTAGAATTGAGGCTGTTTTCAACCACAACTTCGGAGCGCGCATGAACCGCTTCTCCACCAGCCTTCTCGGCGAGGCCAGGACCCTTCTCCTGGCCACTGACGGTTCCCATTTCAGCGAAGGGGCGTTGCAGGAGGCGATTTTTTTCAGCCAGGCCTGCGCCGCCCGGCTGATAGTTCTGCATGTGGTCCGGATCGACGTCGAATCCCTCAAGTCCGCCAACGCCAAGGTCACCCGCAAACAGCAGGAGATCGCGCCCTATCTCGAAGACATCCGCAAGATGGCCAGGGACAGCGGGGTGGAATGCGAGACCGTGGTGGTCGGCTCCTCGGTGCCCGAGAACGCCATCGTCGAGCAGGCCAGGATGCGCGAGGCCGATGTCATCATCATGGGGCGGCATGGCCGGGCGGGACGCCTGTACCTGATGGTGGGCAGCATGACCTCCAAGGTCATCGGGCTTGGCTTTCCCATGGTGCTCATGGTCCCCAAGGATTTCCTGATCACCGGCGCCCATGTGCTGGTGGCCGTGGACGATTCGCCCTGCAGCCGTCTGGCCGTGGAGGAGGCCATGAGCCTGGGGCTGTGCTGCGTGACCCTGGAACGGTTGACCTTCGTGGCTGTGGCCAGGCGGCAAAGCGGCCTGGACGAGGCCCGGCGCATGGTCGAGGAGGTCTGCGCCCGGGGCCGGGAGAAATGGCCGCACCTGCATTTCGAGGCCGTGGCCGATGTGGGGCACGCGTCGAACATCATCGTCCGGGCCGCCGAGGAGCGCGGGGTGGACATGATCATGATCGGGGGCATGGTGGCGGGGGCCCTGCCCAGGATGTTCACCGGGCGGATCACCAAGGAGGTCTGCGGGTGGGCGCATTGCGCCGTACTGGTAGTCACCGCCTAGCAGGCTGTTGAAAAATGGCAATCTGCTGCGTCAGCAAAAAAATCCAGACCGCTTATGTATGCGCAATACACCGCGCGGCCTGGATTTTTTCGCTTCCTTGCATCTCACCATTTTTGAACAGCCTGGACATATAATTGCTCGGGCTCTGGATGCGGAAGGAGTGTTTTAACAGCGGTCGGTAGGTGCGGGCCGTTTTTTTTCGAATCATTTGACAAGGAACGGTTTCATGTCGGTCAGGCTTTTGCGATTCTTTCCCTTTCTGGCCTGGTTTCCGCTCAGCGCGTTGACCGTGCGGGCAGACCTCATGGCCGGGATCACGGGCGCCCTGGTGCTGGTGCCCAAGGCCATGGCCTACGCGCAACTGTCCGGGCTGCCCCTGTATTTCGGCCTGTACACCGCTTTCGTGCCGGCCATCATCGGAGCGCTGTGGGGCTCGTCCAGACAATTGGCAACGGGGCCGGTGGCCATCGTCTCGCTCATGACCGCTGCCGCCGTGACGCCGCTGGCGGTTTCCAACACTCCGGAATACATTGGTTTCGCTTTGCTCCTGACCCTGCTCGTGGGACTTGTGCAGTTTCTCTTGGGAGTGCTCAAGCTCGGGACCATCGTCCATTTCGTGTCCCATCCGGTCATCCTCGGGTTCATGAACGCTGCCGCGATCATCATCGGCCTGTCGCAGCTGGATTTGCTGCTCGGCATCCCCAAGGGCCGCAGCGATTTCTTCCTGAAGGATGTCTGGGATATGCTCCTGCTACTTCCGCAGACCCATTTGCCGACCCTGGGCATGGCCCTTTTCGGCCTGGCCCTCATCGTCGGAATCAAGAGGATCCCGGCCCTGTCCAGGGCCAGCGTCCTGGTCGCCGTGACCATCACCATCGCGGTCAGTGCCGCCATCGGCTACGACCAGCGCGGGACCGCCGGACCCGAAGACATCGCTTCCTCGCAGGCTCGCGAGATCGTGATCCAGTACGAGGACAACCTGCGTCGGATGAATGACCTGGCGCTCCAAGCGGCCGAACTTGCCGCCCGGCAGCGCAGGGCGGAGAAAGAGGACTCCGTGTGGATGGCGGCGGGACTCAGGCATCAGGCCGAACTGGCGCACCTGGACATGCGGTCCATGGAAAGGCGGCACAACGAGCTCTTGCGCGCCCTGCGGCAGTTGCGTTTCGTGCGTGTCGAGGGGGACGGGTCCGGGCTGCTGTACCAGTTGGGAGACTCACCGGAAGGCCTGGAAACGGACGGACGGGCCTGGCACATCAAGAGCGTCGAACACGGCGTCATGAAACTGGTCGGCGGCGGGGACGTGGTCGGGGCGGTTCCGGCGGGACTGCCGAGCGTGTCCTTTCCGACGTCGAGCCTCGACGCCATGCGGCAGCTCCTTCCTTCGGCCCTGATCATCGCCCTGGTCGCGTTCATGGAGTCCATCTCCATGGCCAAGGCCATGGCCAGCAAGGCCCGGCAGCACGTCGACCCCAACCAGGAGCTCATCGGCCAGGGCCTGGCCAACATCGGCGGCTCCTTTTTCCAGGCCTATCCGGCCTGCGGATCCTTCACCGGTTCGGCCATCAACATGCAGGCCGGGGCAAAGACGGGGCTGGCCATGGTCTTCAACGGCATCTTCGTGGCCGTGACCCTCATGTTCTTCACGCCCCTGCTCTATCATCTGCCCAAGGCCGTGCTGGCCGTGATCATCGTCATGGCGGTGGCCAGCCTGATCACGCCCCATGCCTTCATGCACACCTGGAAGGCCAATCGGGGGGACGGCGTTGTCGCCCTGGTGACCTTTGCCGTGACGCTGCTCGCCGCGCCGCACCTGGACAAGGGCATCATGACCGGGGCGGCCCTGTCCATCGGCCTGTACCTCTACCGCACCATGGCTCCGCGCGTGGCGGTGCTCGGCCGCTACGAAGACGGCACCCTGAGGGACGTGAGCGTGCACAAAACCCTGGCCACCTCGTCCCAGGTCACGGCCATGCGCTTCGACGGCTCCCTGTACTTCGCCAACGTGGCCTATTTCGAAGACATGGTGCTCAAGGCCGTGGCCGATCACAAGGATGCCAAATTCCTGCTCGTGGTCGCGGACGCCATCAATTCCATGGATTCATCGGGAGAGGAGATGCTGCAGAATCTGGTGGGCCAGCTGCGCGAGACCGGAGTGCAGATCGTCTTTTCGGGGCTCAAGAAGCAGGTTCTCGACGTGATGCGCGCCACCGGGCTCTACCATCGCATCGGGGAAGAAAACATCTTCGCCACGGAATGCCAGGCCTTGAAGGACATCTTCGAACGCCTGGGTCAGGACGTGGAGGACGACGCCCTTTTCGCCCACGTCAGGGTCATGGTCTGCTAGGGTTTGCCCCTTCGGGGATGCGAGGCGGTTCGGTTGAGAACGGGATGCGTCCAAAAGCGCTTCCCGTTTTCTATTCCAACTCCACGAAATCCTCGATGATGAGCTTGAGCCCGAATCCGGGGAAATTGATCTTGTACTTGTTCGGCTCCACGCGCTGGATCACCTTGCCGCGGCCGAAGATCTTGTGCCGGCAGTAGGTGCCCTGCACCGGGGTCTGGGCGCTGGATGCGGGCCGTGGGGCCGGGGCCTCGAAACCTTCGCCCGGTCCCGGGCGGGAGATCTGGGCCGACGCGCCCTCCGACGTGCGGCGGGGTGTGGGCAGGGTCTGCAGGCCCACGCCGCCCGTGAACTGCTCGCGGTAGCGGCTCAGCAGATGGGCGGGGATGTCCTGCAGGAAAGGGCTGACCCGGGCCGGGGTGGTGGCGGAGAGCTCGCGGCTGTAGAGGGTTTCGGGGGAGAAGAGGGTCAGGCTGTCGCGGGCGCGGGTGCAGGCCACGTACATGAGGCGGCGCTCCTCTTCGAAGTCGTCGTTGTCGTTCATGGCGTGGCGGGACGGGAAACGGTCCTCCACCAGGTCGATGACCAGCACCGCGTCCCACTCCAGGCCCTTGGCCGAATGCACCGTGGACAGGGTCACGGCCTGGCCGCGCTCCTCCTCGGCATCGGGGCTGTCCAGGCTCATGTCGCCCAGGAAAGCGGGGATGTCGTCGTAGCTCAAAGAGATCTGGACCAGCTCTTCGAGGCCCGCTTCGCGGCGCGGGTAGTCGTCGGGGAATTTTTCGCGCAGCACGGGCAGGTAGTATTCGAGCACGAAGGTGATGGCCGTGGACGGGCGCATGACCTGGGTGCGCAGGGTGTCGAGCACGCGCAAGAGGTCGTCGAGAGCCGGCCGCTTGGCGCGCTGGGCCTTGATGAAGGCTTGATCGTTGATCATGGCCGCGTGATGGATTTTTTGCGCGCTCTTGGGGCCGATGCCCGGCACATTGCCGAGGATGCGCTGCCAGGCCGGGATGTCCGACGTGTTCTGGGCCAGGCGCAGGCAGGCCAGGACATCTTTTATGTGCGCGGCTTCGGAAAATTTGATCCCGCCGTATTTGCGAAAGCCGAGCCCGATCTTGTTCAGCTCCACTTCCACATGGTAGGATTGATATCCGGCCCGGAACAGGACCGCGATCTGGTCCAGTGCATAGGTGCGGGACAGTTCCACCACCTTGGCCGCGACCAGGCGGGCCTGGCTGCGGTCCGAGAAGGGCAGCACATGCTCAGGCAGGCGCGAGTCCGTGCGCTCGGAAAAGAGGCGTTTGGCGAATTTCTCGCGGAAACCGTCCAGAATGGCGTTGGTCAGCTCCAGAATGGGCTGGGTCGAGCGGTAGTTCTGTTCCAGCTTGATGAGCCTGGTGCCCGGAAAAGTCTTGGGGAAATCCAGGATGTTTTTCACGTTGGCGCCGCGAAAGGCGTAGATGGACTGGGCGTCGTCGCCCACGGCCATGACGTTGGGGCTCGTGTCGCCGGGCCTGGTCAGCAGGCCGACCAGCCGCGCCTGCACCAGGTTGGTGTCCTGGTACTCGTCGACCATGATGTGGGAGATGGACGAGGTCACGGCTTCGCGGACCTGCGCATGCTCGGTCAGGAGGCGCTCCAGCAGAAAGAGCAGATCGTCGTAGTCGAGGAGCCCGCACTCGTGCTTGATGCGCTCGTACTCTTCGAGCAGTCGGCGCAGGTCGTCCTCGTAGGAGCCCAGGTGATAGGCTTCCTGGCGCAGCACCTGCTCCAGGGAGAGTTCCTTGTTGCGGCTTTTGCTGTAGAGCCCGATGATCGTGGCCCTTTTGGGAAATTTGCGGTCGCCCTTGCCGATCTTCAGGCGGTCCTTGGCCTGGCTGAGTATCTCTTCCGCGTCGGAGCGGTCCATGACCGTGGCCCCGCGTTCGAAGCCCAGCAGGCCCGCATACTGCTTGAGCAGGGAATAGGCGAAGCCGTGGAAGGTGCCGCCGCGCACGTGTCCCAGACCCTGATGCCCCAGTAGGCCTCCCGCGCGGTGCAGCATCTCCGAGGAGGCCTTGCGGGTGAAGGTCAAGAGCAGGATCTCGGCCGGGGACACCCCGGATTCGACCAGCCGGGCCAGGCGGTAGACCACGGTGCGGGTCTTGCCCGAACCGGCTCCGGCGATGACCAGGACGGGCCCGTCAAGGGTGGTTGCGGCCTCGTACTGGGCGGGATTCAAGTCGTTTTGATAGTCGATGCGCATGATTTTTCAGGCCTCAAAGGTGGCGGCGGGAATGTCGAAGTGGTCCAGAATGGCCTGGCCGACCTCTGTCGGTGTGCGGGCGGATGCGCCCATGGAATCGTAAAAAAACACGTCGTCGGCGGTGTGCATGCCTTGGCGGCCGAAATGGCCGAACATGTCCGTGCGGCCGAATTTGCCCTTCAGGTCGAACCCGGGCTGGGGGATCAGCACCAGATCCGGGGCAAGGCAGGCCCTTGGACCATGATAGAGATCCCGGCCCCGGTGTACGTGGCGGATGACCTGGCGGCCACGCCAGGTCAGGCCGGACAGGGCGCGGATCAGGTCCGCTTCGAGCACGTCCGCCTCGGCCCGGGGGAGGGTGCCGCGCGCGAAACGCTCTCGTGTGTGCAGGTAGATGCGTCCCGGGTCAAGGGCAAAGGCCTTTGTTGCCGGGCTGATGGCCTGCGCGTCCCATTCGCCGGCAGGCTGGCGGGAGAGGTGCAGCAGGCCCTTTTCGCGAAGCCATGCGTTCAGGTCAACCTCCTGCGTGAGGGTCGTGAAGCCGTGGTCGGCCATGATCAGCAGACGCTTCGGTTCCGGGAGTTCCTGGTAGCGGGCGAAGAATTCTCCGATGAGGCGGTCCCAGGCGGCCATGAAGCGCAGAGCTTCGGAGCGCCAGGGGTGGTAGGGCTCCACCAGGGCGGGAAAGAGGAAATGGCCGAGGCGGTCCGTCTCCGTCAGCACGAAGAAGAACAGGTCCCAGGCCAGGTCCGGCCACAAAAGGTCGAGCGCCTTTTCCCGGCAGGCCAGGGAACGATGCAGGTCGTCCAGCAGAAAGGCCGGGTCCGTGGCCCCGCGCACGGTGTCGGCCTCCACCGTGTAGTCGTGGTCGGCCAGGATGCCTTCCAGGGCCGGAGGGTGCACGGAGCCCCGCAGTTCCCGGGCCGGAAATCCGGCCACGAGCATGGACCGCATGGGCCGCACCGGGGCGAGGTTTGGCATGTTCACGACCTTGCTGAACAGCCCCTTGTCCGCCAGGCGTTCGAAAATGGTCGCCCCGTGCACATGGGTGAAGTCCGTGAACTGCAGCTCATAGCTTTGCGGGTCGAGGCGGGTGAAGCCGTAAACGCCATGCTCGCCGGGCGGTGTGGCGGTGAAGAGGCTGGTCCAGTTCACGGGCGAGAGTTCGGGCAGTTCGGCGGAAATGGCCCGGCATCCGGGATCATCGACGATGGCGGCCAGGTTCGGGAGCAGACCTTGGGCGCAGAGGTTTTGGGCCACGGACCAGGGCAGGCCGTCCAAGCCCAGGAAAACAAGTCGGGAAGCGTGCATGGGGGCGGTGTAGCAGGGGGCGGGGCGGTTGGCCAGGGGCCGCCATGCGCGTGGAAAATGCAATTTTCCCCTTGCGCGAACGTCTGAAAGGCTTAGAATGCAAACTGCTACCGATAAACCGGCCGGATTGGCGCTTTTGTGGCGAGCCACGGCGCTTTGGCCTCAAACAACGGAGACTGCCATGAGTACGCGAAATAACGTAGTGACGATGAAAGGAAATCCTCTGACCCTGCTCGGTCCGGAGATCGCCCCTGGCCAACCGGCCCCGGATTTCACAGTGGTCGACAACGATCTAGGCCCCGTTTCCCTGTCCGACTTCAAGGGCAAGGTCGTGATCGTCTCCGCCGTGCCGTCCCTGGACACCCCTGTCTGCGACATGGAGACGCGGCGCTTCAATCAGGAAGCCCAGAACCTGGGCGACAAGGTCAAGGTCCTGACCGTGAGCATGGATCTGCCCTTTGCCCAGAAGCGCTGGTGCGGCAACGCGGGCGTCGAGAACGTGCAGACCGTTTCCGATTATCAGACCGCCTCCTTCGGGCAGGCCTACGGCGTGCTCATCGACGGGCTGCGCCTGCTCGCTCGGGCGATCTTCGTCATCGACGCTCAGGGCAAGGTGGCTTACGTGCAGACCGTGCCGGAATTGACCCATGAGCCCGATTACGCGGCCGTGCTCGATGCCGCGAAGAAGCTGATCTAATCCTGGCCAGCATCATTCAAACCGGAGGAATTCACACCATGCTCAGCACCAAGATGGAAAAGGCATTGAACGATCAGATCAACGCGGAGATGTTTTCCGCGTATCTCTACCTGGCCATGGTGGCCTACTTCCAGGACAGGAACCTGAGCGGTTTCGCCAACTGGATGACCGTCCAGAACCAGGAGGAGACCTTCCATGCCATGAAGTTCTTCAACTATATCGCCGAGCGCGGCGGACGCGTGACCCTTGACGCCATCGAGAAACCCCAGTTCGAGTGGGAGAGCCCCCTGGCGGCAATGGAAGCGGCGCAGCAGCACGAGGCCTACATCACCGGCCGCATCAACGACCTCATGGACCTGGCCATCCAGGAGAAGGATCACGCCACGGTCAATTTCCTGAACTGGTTCGTCGCGGAGCAGGTCGAGGAGGAAGACAGCGTGAACGAAGTCGTGCAGAAGCTTCGGATGGTCGGTTCCGGCGGAGGCGGCCTGTTCATGATGGATCGCGACATGGCCGCGCGGGTCTTCACCCCGCCCGTGGCCTGAGGAAGAGGGCAGGCTGGACCTGCCCTTTTTCATTCAACGGACCGGCGCAGCGGGCGCTGCGGCTGGCGAAATGATTTGACAAGCCGCGCGGCAGGGCAATACAGCGGCGGCAAAGCCGGACTGTAGGCCGAAATCCTAGGCAGGCTGGATGCTCCAACTGCCTTTTTTTGTGTGAGTTCATGGAAAGAATCTGGGTCAGGCTCGCTCGCTGGAGCCGTTATTCATATCTGCGCGTGGTGCGCATCAAGGCTCCGGCCGAGTCCATCGCCCTGGGGCTGGCCTTGGGCGTTTTCGCCGGAGCGCTGCCGTTTTTGTCCCTGCAGATGGCCATCGCCGTGGCTTTGGCCCTGCTTCTGCGCGGCAACATCATCGCGGCCGCGCTGGGGACATGGTGGAGCAACCCCTTCAACTGGGCGCTCATTTTTCCGCTGCTGTACATGCTGGGCAAGGTCTTCGTGCCCGTGGACGTGGAACATCTGAGCATCCACGAGTTTATCCGCCTTCCGCTTCTGGACCTTTTGCAGCGGAGCTGGAAGTGGCTGCTGATCACCTCCCTGGGCGGCTTCATCGCCGGAATCCCGCTGGCCGTGGTGACGTATTTCGCCACCCTGCGCGCCGTGCTCATCTATCATGACCGCCGAGCCAAGCGCAGGCTCGAACGGCAGCGCAGGATACCCCGCCGTGAATAATTCGACCTTCCTGGCTCCCAAACGCTCCCTTGGGCAGAATTTCTTGTCCGACCCCAACATCTGCCGCCGCATCGTCGCCGCCCTGGAGCTTGCGTCCGGCGATCCCGTGCTTGAGATCGGCCCCGGGCGCGGCGCGCTGACCCGCGTTCTGGCCGGGCACGACGGTCCGGTCATGGCGCTGGAAAAGGACTCCGAGCTGGTGCGCTGGATCAGGACGGAGTTTCCCGCGGTTGGCGTGATGCATGCCGACGGGCTGGATTTCTGCTGGGAGGCGACGCGGGCCCTGCCGGGCCTGTCCTTGATCGGCAACCTGCCCTACAATGTGGCCTCGCCCATGATCTGGGAAATGGTCAGCCGTTGCCGCTCCTTCAAGAGCATGGTCTTCATGGTCCAGAAGGAAGTGGCCCTGCGGCTGACGGCCCAGGCGGGAAGCAAGACGTACGGGGCGCTGTCGGCCTGGGTCGGAAATTTCGTGCGCGGGGAATATGTCTTCACCGTACCGCCGCATGTCTTCCGTCCCCAGCCCAAGGTGGACTCGGCCATCGTCAGGTTTCAGCCCCGGCCCGATCCGGCCTGGGAGGAGGCCGCCGCCCTGTCCTGGACGGTGAAGATCCTGTTTCAGCAGCGCCGCAAGCAGCTGGGCACGATACTCAAGGCCCATTGGTCGCAGGCGGTGGACGAATGGTGCGCCATTGCCGGCGTGGACCGGCGCATCCGGCCCGAAGAGCTTGGTCCCGATCAGTTGCGTTCCCTTGCGAGCGTGCTGGTCCCCGAAAAAGGTCTTGCGAAAGGGTGAAAAAGCCCGTCAAGGCAGGTTTCGCCTCAGTTTTTTTGAAAATAAGCTTGACTTTGGGACTGAAATTCTGTTTGCCTGCCGACTGAGCGTTTGAGCCGAAAAGCGCGACGGGCTAAGTACTGAGCCCCTATGGACATGTTTCTTTCCTTCCAGTAGGAAGTTTCGCAGCCGTGTCCAGAAAATTTCAAGATCAGGCTGAAGGTGCCAAGTGTTGACGGTTGAGGGCCATGACTTCTGGAGAGTCCCCCGCATCCGTTGGTAATTTACTGCAAAGGAGGAAGACTGATGACGAAAGCTGAATTGGTTGCAAAAATGGCGGAAAAGGCTGGTTTGACCAAGGCGAACGCCGAGCGCGCGCTGACCGAATTTCTGAAGGCCGTCCAGGAGACCCTGGTAACCGAAAAGAAGATGACCCTCACCGGTTTTGGAACTTTCGTGGTTGAAGAGCGTCAGGCCCGCACCGGACGCAACCCCCGCACCGGCGAAGAGCTGAAGATTCCCGCTTGCAAGGTTGTCAAGTTCCGTCCCGGCAAGGAACTCAAGGACGCAATCAAGTAATTACCGCGAGGGGGACCTATGTTGCATGGGGAAACTGTTCAGAGCCCGCTGCCTCAGGATCTGCCCTGGTGGCAGCCTGATCATGCCATTTTTTTCGGAGTGCTCTATGCCGTGCTCTTCATCATCGGCAGCGGAGTTGGCGTGGTTATCCTGAAATCTCTGGCCGAGACCGTGAAGGAAAAGATTTCATAGCCTGATTTTCACGATGCTTGGAAAAGGGGTGGCATAAGCACCCCTTTTTTTTGTCCTTTATTTTTCTTGCCAGAGACTGAAGGTTTGCATAAAAGACAAAATTTCCTGTTCGCCACTAGGGGGACAGGTTCAGAACGAGGACGGGAGGTGATCCGTTTGCCAGGTGTATACATGGGTGACAGCGATACTTTTGACTACTCCCTGCGTAAGTTCAAGAAGCAGGTAGAGAAGGCCGGTATCCTTTCCGAGCTGAAGAAGCGTCAGCATTTCGAGAAACCCAGCATCCAGAAGAAGAAGAAGGAAGCTGCGGCCAAGAAAAGACTGCTGAAGAAGATCCGTAAAATGCAGGTGATGTAATGAGTCTTTCTGAGCGCCTTGAAAAGGACTACGTGACCGCTTTCAAAGCCAAAAAGACTGACGAGGTGGCTGTCTTGAGAATGCTCAAGGCAGCCGTCAAGAACAAGCAGGTCGAGCTTCGCCGCGAACTGGCCGACAACGAGATCCTTGACGTCGTGGCCAAGCAGGTCAAGCAGCGCCAGGAATCCATCGACCAGTTCCGGGCCGCGGGCCGGGTCGATCTCGCCGAAATCGAGGAGCGCGAGCTTCTCATCCTGCGCGCCTACCTTCCCACCGCCCTTTCTCCCGCGCAGCTGGAGGAAGCCGTGAACACGACCATCCAGGCCCTCGGCGCCTCCGGCATGAAGGACATGGGCAAAGTCATGAACGCCATTCTGGGCGAACATGCCGGCCGTGTTGACGGAAAGGAACTCAGCGCCCTGGTGCGCGCCAAGCTTTCGTCGTAATCCTATGGATTCAAGAACATTGCAGCTGCTGGAATATCCAAAGGTCCTGCAGCATCTTTCGCACTTCGCGGTCAGTGAGGCGGGCAGGGATGCCTGCCTTTCGCTTTTGCCCGAAACCGATCCCGCGCGCATCGCGGAGCGTTCGGCCCTGGTGCGCGAGATCCTCCATTTCTGCTCCGGCAGGGACGTGCGCCTGTCCGCCTTCCCCGACGTGGCGGGGGTGTTCTCCTTTTTGCGGAATCCCCTGGCCTTTCTCGATGTGGACGGGCTCATCGGCCTCTGGGAGATGCTTAAATCCGCGGCCACCCTGCTGGAACGTCTCGGCGACCCGGACAGCGTTCGCTATCCGGGTCTGACGGCGCTGGTGGCGGGACTGACGCTGCCGCCCAAGACCTGGTCCGGCCTGTCGCGCTGTCTGGCTCCCGACGGGACGATCCGGGACGAGGCCTCGCCCGAGCTGTACTCCGTGCGTCAGGAAATCCGCCGCGTGCATCAGATGTGCACGCGCAAGGTGCAGGATTTCTTTCAGAACAAGGACTTGCAGTCCATGCTGCAGGACGAATTTCTGACCATCTCCTCCGATCGCTACGTCCTGGCGCTCAAGAACAATTTCAAGGGGCGCCTCAAAGGCATCGTGCACGACTATTCCCAGACCGGGGAGACCTGCTACTTCGAGCCGCTTTTTCTGGTCGAGCTCAACAACGACCTTCAGGAGTACAAGCAGGAGGAGCGGGCCGAGGAACAGAAGGTGCTCAGATTCCTGAGCGAGCTTGTGCGCGCGGAGCAGGGCGCCATTGAGCGCACTTTCGACGAACTCGTGCGCTTCGACGGGCTGTTGGCCATCAACCATTTCGCCCGCCGCGCCGACGCCCATGTCATCGACATCGCCCCCGACGCGCCGCTGAACGTGACCCGGGCGCGGCACCCGCTCCTGGTCTTCGCCCAGGACCAGGTCGTGCCCGTGGACCTGGTCCTGCACCAGGGCCAGCGCGCGCTGATCATCACCGGTGGCAACGCCGGCGGCAAGACGGTCTGCCTGAAGACCCTGGGGCTTCTGGGCCTCATGGCCCACGCGGGTCTGCCCGTTCCCGCCGCCGAGGGCAGCACCATGCCGCTGTGGAACAATTTCGTGGTCTCCATGGGCGACGAGCAGTCCATCGAACAGAGCCTGTCCACCTTCACGGCCCAGATCCGCCATTTCAGCGAAGTCTGGCCCAGGATCGATGAACGCACCCTGGTCATTCTCGATGAATTCGGGGTCGGCACCGATCCCAGCCAGGGTGCGGCCCTGGCACAGGCCGTGGTCGACGGCCTGCTTGAGCGCCGGGCCTGGGTCGGCGCGGCCACGCATTTCCCGGCCCTCAAGGCCTATGGGCTTTCCCGCGACGGCGTCCGCGCCGCCTCGGTCATTTTTTCTCCGGACACGAAAAAGCCCCTTTTCAAGCTCGGCTACGACCAGGTCGGCGCCAGCCGGGCCCTGGATGTGGCCCGGGAGCAGGGGCTGCCCGAGTCCATTCTGTCGCGGGCGCAGGAGTATCTGTATCTGGACGCGGGCGACGCCGAAGTGGTGTTCGAGCGCTTGAACCTGCTGGCCGCCTCCAAGGAGGAGGAGCTGGACCGCATCAAGGCCCGCACCCGTGAACTGGAGCTCAAGTATTCCCGCAAGCTCGAAAAGCTCGATCAGGAGCGGGCACGGATGCAGAAGGAATTGCAGGCGGCCTCCCAGGAGATCATGCGCGAGTGGCGCGAAGGGCGGCGCGGACGCAAGGAGGCCATGAGGGAGATCGCGCAGCTTCGGGACTCCGTGGCCCGTTCGCCGGAAAAGGAAGAAAAGAGCGGCAAACTTTCCATTCAGGCCATTGCCCAGGGGCAGGTCCTGCTTTATCTGCCCTGGAACAAAACAGGCCTGGTGCAGGAGATCGACGGCAAGAAGGAGCGGGTGCGCCTTGATATGGGCGGCGTATCGCTGTGGGTCGGCCTGGAGGATGTGCAGACCGGGGTCAGGCCAAAGTCCGATGGCGGCAAGGTGGTGCTGAAAAGCGCCCCCGCTCCGGTTGCTCCCTTGCGGCTCGACCTGCGCGGTCTGCGCGCCGACGAGGCCGAGTCGGAGCTGTCCCGTTTTCTGGACAAGGCGATGCTTGCCGGAAGAAGCGAGGTCGAGATCGTGCACGGCATGGGCACCGGGGCCATGCGTCGCACGGTGCACGAGCATCTTAAACGCTCCCGCGCGGTTGGCGAATTCCGCCTGGGTAACGCAGACGAGGGCGGAGACGGCGTGACCAAGGTGGTCCTGGCAGAGTAATTTTTTATCAAGTGGAGCCTGATGAGCACGTACGATCCAGGACTGATCGCGGAGATAAAGGCCCGCCTGCGCATCGAGGACGTGATCGGGAGGCACGTGGAGCTTCGCCCCGCGGGTAGCAGACTGGTCGCTCCGTGTCCGTTCCATCAGGAAACCAAGCCGTCCTTTTCGGTCAATCCGGAAGGGGGCTTTTATTATTGTTTCGGATGCCAGGCTTCCGGCGACATCATCGAGTTCTACCGGGCCATCAACGGTCTGGAATTCGGCGAAGCCGTGGAGGCCCTGGCGCGCGAGGCGGGCCTGGAGGTCCGCGGCCGCCCCGAATTCAGGGCTCCCGGAGAGCTTTCCCGTTCCCAGTGCCTGGACATGCACGCCCTGGCGGCTGTCTTCTACAGACAGATGCTCGGGCGCGGACCCGGAAAGGGCGCGCGCGAGTACATCGCGCGGCGCGGACTTTCGCCTGAAATCGTGGAGCGTTTCTGCCTGGGCTGGGCCCCGGCGGCCTGGAACGAACTGCGCGACCACCTGCGCGGGCGCGGCTATTCCGAAGCGTCCGCCGAAAAGGCCGGTCTGGTCAGCAAGTCGTCCAAAGGCACGTATTACGACCGCTTTCGCGAGCGGCTCATTTTTCCGATCATGAACCTGTCGGGCCAGACCGTGGCCTTTGGCGGGCGTAGCCTGGTGGACGGGGACGGCCCGAAGTACCTGAATTCGAGCGAGACGCCCATCTACACCAAGGGCGAGCACCTTTACGGCCTGTATCAGGCCCGGCGCGCCATGTCGCACACCAAGAGCGTGCTCCTGACCGAGGGTTACGTGGACGTCTTGAGCCTGCACCAGTTCGGTTTCGAGAACAGCTGCGGGGTGCTGGGCACGGCGCTCACTCCGGAGCAGGTGCATCGCCTTTCGGGGCTCGTCGGGCAGGTCGACCTGGTTTTCGACGGCGACAAGGCGGGCCGCAAGGCCGCCCTGCGCAGCGCCGAAATGATCCTGTCCCAGGGGCTCAAATGCCGGGTGCTCTGCCTGCCCGAGGGTGAGGACGTGGACTCCGTGCTGCAGAAGAGCGGCCGGGAGAGCCTGCTTGCCCTTGCCGATCAGGCCATGGACGGGTTGGACTACTGCCTGCGGCAGCTGTCGGCCAACCACGCGCCCAAGGATGTGCTGAGCTGGGCCACCGGCTTCATGTCGCGGCTCAAGAAGCTGGACTGGCAGTCCTTCTATCTGCCCAAACTGGCGGCTGGACTTGGGCTGTCCGAAACGGAGCTGCGCCGCACGCTGGGCGAGAAGACTCCCGGCGCGGCCGCTTCCGCCCCGGCGCGGCTGGAACAGTGCAAGCCGTCCCAGCTGGACAAGAACCTGCTGGCCTTTGCCGTGCGCTTTCCCGAGTATCACGGGCAGTTGCATGAGCTTGGCCTGGGCAATGCCCTGGCCACGGAGCGGGGCAGAATTTTCTGGGGCAAGATTTTCGGGGCGAACCCCCACGAAGTCCTGAGCCTGCTGGATCAGGGCGAGAAGCAGTTTTATGTGCAGTGCCAGATGCGCGCGGACGTCACCACTGACGACGGCTGCGAGGAATGGAACGAGGTTCGGGATTTTTTGCGTCAGACCGGTCAGCGCCGCGAGTTGGACAACCTCAACTCGCGCCTGCGCACGGCCCGCCTGAGCGGGGATTTTCAGGAAGAATTGCGCCTTTTGGCCCTGATTCAGGCCAGGACGCAGGGCTGACGTCGGCTCTTCACGCCGGCGACGAAAAGTTTTTATCACCTTTGGGGGGAACGGATGAGCAATATCAAAGATGTTCAGCAAATTCAGGCTCTTATTGCAGAGGGGAAGAAAAAGGGTTTTCTGACCTTCGATGAACTCAACAAGGCCTTGCCTTCCGAAGTGAACACTCCGGAACAGATAGAAGAAATCATCGTCATTTTCGATCAGCTGGATATCGACATCGTTGACGAGAAGCTCTCCCGCAACATCGAGATCGCCGAGGACGACGGCGAAGAGCCCAAGGAAGAGGAAAAGCTCGAGCTGGCCGAGGACGAGGACGGGGCCGACTATTCCTCGCGCAGCAACGACCCCGTGCGCATGTACCTGCGTGAGATGGGCGCGGTGGGCTTGCTTGACCGCGACGGCGAGGTCTACATCGCCAAGAAGATCGAAGCCGGCGAGCTCGAGGTCATGTACGCCCTGGTCGAGGTGCCCGTGGCCGTCGAGGAACTGGTGCGCGTTGGCGAGGACCTCAAAAAAGGCCGCATGAAGCTCAAGGACGTGGTCAAGACCATCGAGGAGGACGATCCGTCCGAAGAGGAGATGAACCAGCGCGAACGGGTCATCAAGCTTTTGGAGGACGTGAAGAACATCTACCGCAAGAAGAAGCCCCTCTACACCCGCCTCGACGAGTGCGCGACTCTCGACAAGCGCGTCTTCGGCGTCCAGAAGAAGATCATGGACTACAAGGAAGGCGTGGTCCAGTGTTTGCGCGACATCAAGCTCGAAAAGACGCTCATCGACCGCATCATCGAGACCGTGGGCGACTACGTGCGCCAGATGCACAACTGCAAGCGCGACCTGTCGGCCTATATCCTGTCCCTGGGCAAATCCCAGGACGAGATATTCGGCATCTTCAAGCAGCTCGACGAGCGCACCATCAATCCCGTGGCCGCCGCCGACCAGCTCGGCATGACCATGGAGGAGCTCTTCTCCTTCAAGGAAATGGTCAACGGCAAGATCGAGATCCTGGGCAAGCTGCAGGAAAACGCCATGCACGACGTGGAGCAGCTCGAAGAGATATTGTGGCGCATCCGCAAGGGCAACACCGATGCCCTGGACGCCAAGCAGGAGCTCATCCGCGCCAACCTGCGCCTGGTCGTGTCCATCGCCAAGAAGTACACCAACCGCGGCCTGCAGTTCCTCGACCTCATCCAGGAAGGCAACATCGGCCTGATGAAGGCCGTGGACAAGTTCGAGTACCAGCGCGGCTACAAGTTCTCGACCTACGCCACATGGTGGATCCGCCAGGCCATCACCCGCGCCATTGCGGACCAGGCCCGGACCATCCGCATCCCGGTGCACATGATCGAGACCATCAACAAGCTGGTGCGCACCTCGCGCTACCTCGTTCAGGAACTGGGCCGCGACCCCTCTCCCGAGGAGATCGCCGAGCGCATGGACTACCCGTTGGAGAAGGTCAAGAAGGTCCTCAAGATCGCCAAGGAGCCCATCTCACTCGAAACGCCCATCGGCGACGAGGAGGATTCGAGCCTGGGCGATTTCATCGAGGACAAGAAGGCCGTGGCTCCTGCCGATGAAGTGGTCAACACCAAGCTGGCCGAGCAGATCGCCCAGGTCCTGTCCGACCTGACTCCTCGCGAGGAGCAGGTCCTGCGCAAGCGCTTCGGCATCGGCGAGAAGAGCGACCACACCCTTGAGGAAGTGGGCAAGCTTTTCAACGTCACCCGCGAGCGCATCCGGCAGATCGAGGCCAAGGCCCTGCGCAAGCTGCGCCACCCCGTGCGCAGCCAGCAGCTGCGGTCCTATTATGAATCCTGACCGGAACATGACCAGGCATTCCAAGGCAACCAACCCGGTTGCCTTCTTTTTTGGCCCCCTGGCGCGGGTTGTCTTGTCCGCGCTTCTGGTCCTGTGCCTGGCCGGGGCAGCGCTGGCCGGGCAGTGGCGCGTCACGGTCGAGGCGGTCCTGGACGGGGACACGTTGGTTCTGGCCGGTGGCGAGCGCCTGCGGCTGCGCGGCATCGACGCGCCCGAAGTCCGGCGCAGCGGCAAAAGCGGCCAGTATCACGGTCAAAAGTCCGCGCAGCGCCTGGCCGCCCTGGTCTCCGGTCGCGCCCTGGTGCTGGACGCCGACGAGCTCGACACCGACCGCTATGGCCGCCTGGTCGGCACGGCGCGGCTGGCCGATGGCCGCATCGTCAACCTGCTCATGATTGAACAAGGCGCTGCTTTCGTTTATCCTCACACGTCGGACAAGGATGAAGCTCTGGCCGCGCGCCTGCTCGACGCCCAGATCCGGGCCATGGCCGAGGGCCAGGGATTCTGGCCCGAAGTCCTCGGTTCGCCGGGTGCGCGGGCCGGCTTTGTCGGCACGCGCAATTCCAGGCGGTTTCATGTCCTGTCGTGCGCGCAGGGGCGCAAGATCAGGGCCGCCAACAGGGTATGGTTTTCCTCCTTGCGGGAAGCGTTCGCCGCCGGGTATGCCCCGGCGCGGGAATGCACGCCCTGGCCCGAAGATTCGGGCCGCTAGTCCACCCAAACCGGAGCGTTTTGCTTGAAAGCCATTATTGTCGGAGCAGGAGAGGTCGGATTCCATATCGCCAAGCGGCTGGCGTCGGAAAACAAGGATGTGGTGGTCATCGACCGCAATCCGGGCGTGCTCCAGCGCATCCTCGAACACATGGACGTGCAGGTGCTCGAAGGCTCGGGTTGCAGTCCGCTGGTGCTGGGCGAGGCCGGAATCACCAAGGCGGACATGCTCCTGGCCGTGACCGACAGCGACGAGATCAATCTCATGGCCTGCACTTTCGCCAACATGCTCGCCCCGGGCCTGACCAAGCTGGCCCGCATCCGCAACGACGAGTACACGGCCTACGGACAGCAGCTGGCCAAGGGCATCGGCATCGGCATCATCATCAATCCGGAAGTCGAGGTGGTGCGGACCATCGAGCACATGCTGCGCGCTCCCGGCGCCGTGGATATCTGCGATCTCGCGGGCGGGCGGATCAAGATCGTGGGCACCTGGATCACTCCGGGCAATCCGCTGGCGGGCACCAATCTCATGGAACTGCGCCGCAAGGCCGGAGACATGCCGCTCATTGTCGCGGCCATCGTGCGCGACGAAGCCGTCATCGTGCCCACCGGTTCCGACGAGATCCGCGACGGAGACCTGGTCTATTTCGTGTGCGAGGACCGTCAGTTGCAGGCGGTGTTTTCCTTTCTGGGCAACCGCGCGGCCAAAAAGAGCAGCGTGCTGATCATCGGCGGCGGCAACATCGGCCTGCGCCTGGCCCAGGCGCTGGAGAAAAAGCCGATCCACGTCAAGCTCATGGACAAGGACCCCGAGCGGTGTGCGGTGCTGGCCGAAGAACTGGACAGGACCGTGGTCCTGGTCGGGGACGGCACGGATCAGGAGGCGCTGATCGAAGAGAACATCGGCTCCATGGACGTGGTCGTGACCATGACCGGCAACGAGGAGAGCAACATCCTGTCCTCGCTTCTGGCCAAGAAGCTGGGCACGCCCATGGCCATCACCCGCCTGAACAAGATCGAGTACATGCCGCTGGTGCGGGCCATCGGCCTCGAACACATCGTCAGCCCCCGACTTTCGGCGGTGAACAGCATCTTCAAGCACGTGCGCAAGGGCGGCGTGCTTTCGGCCGTGGCCATCAAGGACGGGGCGGAAGCCCTGGAAGCGCTGGTCGGTCCCGAATCCGACCTCGTGGGCAGGGCGCTCAAGGATCTGTCCTTTCCCAAGGGCGTGCTGGTCCTGTGCATCATGCGCGCCGACACCGTCCTCATTCCGGGGGGCCATGACGTGATCCAGCGCGGCGATCGCCTCTTCATTCTGAGTCTGACCGAATCCATTCCCGAAGTGGAGCGGATGCTGTCCCGGGGACAGGCCTGATGCGCTGGCCGATAGCCCTGCACGTGACCGGCCTCATCCTCTTGTGCGTGGGGTTGTGCATGTTTCTGCCCCTGGTTTGCGGCTGGTATTACGGAGACAGCTCGGTCGCCCCCCTTTTTCTGTCCCTGTGCGTGACCGTGCTGGCCGGCGTGTTTCTGATGTTTTCCTTTCAGCGCCCCAAGCCGATGGTCATCAACCACCGGGAGGGAATGGTCATCGTCTCTCTCGGCTGGGCCGCGTGCGCTTTTTTCGGAGCGCTGCCTTTCGCCCTGGGCGGTTTTCCCTCCTTCACGGACGCGTTCTTCGAGTCCGTGTCCGGATTCACCACCACGGGCGCGTCCATTCTGACCAATATCGAGGCCCTGCCCAAGGGGCTTCTTTTCTGGCGCAGCCTGACGCACTGGCTGGGCGGCATGGGCATCATCGTCCTGACCATCGCCATTTTGCCCTTTCTGGGAGTGGGCGGCATGCAGCTCTACAAGGCCGAGGTGCCGGGACCGGTGGCCGACAAGCTGCAGCCGCGCATCAAGGATACGGCCATGAGCCTGTGGAAAGTCTACGTGCTTTTCACGGTGATCCAGGTCGCGCTGCTGCTGTGCGGAGGCATGGATCTTTTCGAGAGCATCTGCCACGCCTTCGGGACCATGGCCACCGGCGGCTTTTCGACGCGCAACGCCTCCATCGCGGCCTACGACTCGGCCTACATCGACGGCGTGATCACCTTTTTCATGCTCGTGGCCGGAGTCAACTTCGCCCTGCATTTTCAGCTCTTTCGCGGCAGG
Organism: Pseudomonadota bacterium; assembly: GCA_023393525.1. Taxonomy (GTDB): domain Bacteria; phylum Desulfobacterota; class Desulfovibrionia; order Desulfovibrionales; family Desulfomicrobiaceae; genus Desulfomicrobium. The sequence continues at coordinate 83,785 of JAEWKZ010000095.1, forward strand.
CCCCTGGCCCTTTGGCGCGATCCGGAATTTCGCTTTTTCGGCGTTCTGGTTCTCGTGCTGACCATCGTCGTGACCGCGTCCGTGCGAGGCTCGAGCTACCCCTCCTGGACCGGGGCCCTTCGCTTCGCCTCCTTCCAGGTGGCCTCCATCATCAGCACCACCGGATACGCCACCGCGGATTACGAACTCTGGCTGCCCCTGCCGCAGGGGGTGCTGCTTTTGTGCATGTTCATCGGCGGCTGCGCCGGATCAACAGCCGGCGGGATCAAGTGCATGCGCGTCATGCTGCTCTTCAAGCACGCCTACCGCGAACTGTTCCGGCTCGTGCACCCGCGCGCCGTGCTGCCGCTCAAGTTCGGCCCCAAGCTGGTCAAGGAGGAGGTGCTCACGAGCATCTGGGGATTTTTCGTGCTTTTCATCGTGCTTTTCGTCCTTTCGGGGCTGGCGCTGACGGCCATGGGCGTGGACGTGCTGACGGCCTTCGCGGCGGTGGTGGCCTGCATCGGCAACATCGGCCCCGGCTTGGGCGAGGTCGGCCCCGTGGACAACTACGCGGCCATTCCTGTTCTGGGCAAATGGGTGCTCAGTTTTTGCATGTTGCTTGGCCGCCTTGAGATTTATACGGTTCTGGTGTTGTTCGTGCCCGAATTCTGGAGAAAATAGAAAGCCTCAGGAGATAATCATGACTGAATGGATAGAGATGGGAAAATTTGCCGAACTTGACGAGACCGCGCAGAAGGAGGCCAGTCGCCTGGCGGAATATGCGCTTGACGTGGCCCTTGATCCGGCCAAGGTCATTCGTTTCGAGGAGACGGACAAGGGGTTCACGCTCTTGGTCGACGAGGATTTCTACAAGTTCTATCAGGGAATCTGATGCATCCGGACGTGCTGCGGCGCATGCGCCGGCGTTTTGTCCGGATGGCGGATGAGTACGCCCTGCGTCTGGGCGAGCGCAGGGAGCACATCATCCTGAAGCGCGACCATTCCCTGCGCGTGCATGCCCTGGCCTCGAAGATCGTGGCCAGGGAAGACGTCGCCCCGGCCGCTCCCTACCTGGCGGCCGCCCTGGTGCACGATATCGGTCGCTTTTCGCAGTTCGAGCGGTTCGGCACCTATCGCGACGACGAGTCCGTGGACCATGGCGAGGAAGGCGCGGGATTTTTGAGGGGGTCGGACTTTCTTGAGGCCTTCGACCGCCAGGTGCGGGACTGCATCGTCGAGGCGGTCAGGCTGCACAACAAGCGCGAAATCCCCTCCGGGCTCGACCCGCTGACCAGGTCCCTGTGCGTCGTTGTCCGGGACGCGGACAAGCTCGACATCGTGCCCGTGGTCCTTGCCCGGCTTGGCGTGGCCGGACCCAAGGACGGGGTCGTCACCCTGGGCCTGGCCGACGAGCCGGAGGCCTGGACCGAACTCGTCATCGACGCCGTGAGCGGTGGAGAAAGTCCGGCTTACGGTGATTTGCGGTATCTCAACGATTTCAAGCTGCTGCTGGCCTCATGGGGGCCGTCCTTGGTCCATGGGGCGAGCCGGCGCATTTTCGCGGCCCGGGGCTATCTGGACAACCTGTTCGCCACGCTGCCGCAGACCGATCGTTTTTTCGGCCTCAAGGCGCGTCTTGCCGGTGCGCTTCGGCGCTGAACTGCAACCAGAGCAGTTCGTCCAGGGAGCGCAGGATCTCACCGTAAAGCCCCCCGTAGCCGGGAAATTTTCCGAAAAGCTCCTGCTTGCGGCGTTGCAGGTCCGGAGAGGCGCTGGCTTCGGGGGATGACGGCGAGGTGGCCAGGATGCGCCGCTCCTGCGACAGGTAGTCGCGGGTCCGGGCGCAGAATTCGGCGCACAGTTCCCTGCATTTCGCGCCGTGAACGGCCCAGTGGTCTTTGGCCCGGACCGGCGTCCGGTTGTGGCGGGCCTGCCAGACCATGGCCAGCAGGAAATTGATGGGCGACCCCGGCACTCCGCGCCGCCAGCCCAGAAGCCAGGGCGTACGCCAGAAGAGCAGGAAGTGGTTCCGGCCGAAGGCAATCAGGGCGTTCAGGTCGGCATGCATCTCATGCAGGTCGGCATCATCCCAGAGCGGTTTTTCCCGGCTCAGGTCCCAGTCGGGAACCGCGGCCGCGGGGCTCTGGCCGAGCAGCCGGGAGAGCAGGGCGTTGGCCTGGGGCGAGGCCGGAGTCTCAAGGTGCGCGTAGCTGAGCACGAACGAGCCCCGGCCGCAGGCGCCCCTGACGATGCAGGGTTCGTGGCGCAGTCGTTCCGGATCGAGATTGATGCCGTACAGTTGTTCCCACTGTCCGACTTCCGAGGCGGCGACTCCGGACCAATCCAGGTCGGCGGACCAGAAATCGGCTTCCGGGGCCTCGTAGCGGGCCAGCACTTCGAGGTTCTCCTCGCCGGGCTCGAACTGTGAAGGCCACCAGACCGGCAGGGCTGCCTCGTAATTCGTCCCGTCATCACTGACGCTGCACCGCAGATGTCCGCTGAAATTGGGCAGGCGGTTTCGCGCCGCCTTGCGCGACCAGGTGCACAGGTCCAGGAAGGGAGCTCCCCGCTCCGAGGCCAGGCCCAGGCCCGCTCCTCCGCAAAAACCCAGATAGCGCCCCCCGTTCCGCACATGTTCACGGATCGCCCCCCGGCCTTCCTCGCCCAGGGCCAGGGACTTGAGCTTGGCCCAGCCGCCCGGGACGAGCAGCGTGGACGAGGCGTGGTCCTGCAATGCTCCGGTTCGGACGTGTTCGGCCTTGAGCAGGGTCACGGGGAGGTGCAGGGCTTTCATGGCGCGAAGGAGCAACAGCCCCCAGAAGTGCGATTCGTCCCAGAGCAGGAGCAGAGGAGAAGAGTGTCGGCGCATGTCCGTGGGACTAGCAGGAAGCGCGGTGGCGGGCAAGTCGGGCTTGATTTTTGGCATGGCCCCCAGTACTCAATTTTGTTTCCGTGGCGCCGGACATCCCGGCGCTTTTTTGCCGCAACCAGCTCATTATCCGGAGTTCACCATATGGCCAACGAGACGCTTTCCAAGGGATACGAACCTGCCGACGTGGAAGAGCGGTGGCTTGAGTACTGGAAGACCCATCAGAGTTTCACGCCCGATGCGGCCAAGGCCGCGACGACGCCGGGGGACAACTATTCCATCGTCATCCCGCCGCCCAACGTCACCGGCGCCCTGCACATGGGACATGCCCTGAACCTCACCCTGCAGGACATCATGTGCCGCTACATGCGTCAGCGGGGCAAGACCGTGCTCTGGGTGCCTGGTACGGACCACGCGGGCATCGCCACCCAGAACGTGGTGGAAAGGAAGCTTTTGGCCGAAGGCACGAAGCGCGAGGATCTGGGCCGCGAGGAATTCGTGGACCGGGTCTGGGAATGGAAAGAGGATTACGGCGGACGCATCCTGAACCAGATCCGGCGCATGGGCGCCAGCGTCGACTGGACGCGCGAGCGCTTCACCATGGACGAGGGCCTGTCCAAGGCCGTGCGCGAGGTTTTCGTTTCCCTGTACGAGCAGGGCCTCGTCTACCGGGGCAAGTACATCGTCAACTGGTGCACCCGCTGCCACACGGCCCTGGCCGACGACGAGGTCGAATACGCCCCGGCCAAGTCCACCCTCTATCATTTGCGCTATCCTCTCGAAGACGGCTCCGGTTCCGTGACCGTGGCCACGGTGCGGCCCGAGACCATGCTCGGCGACACGGCAGTGGCCGTGCATCCCGAGGACGAGCGCTACCAGTCCATGATCGGCAAGCACGTCATCCTGCCCCTGGTGGGCCGCCGCATCCCGATCATCGCCGACGCCTACGTGGACCGCGAGTTCGGCACCGGCTGCCTCAAGATCACCCCGGCCCACGACATGAACGACTGGGAGATGGGCCGCAAATACGGGCTCGAAGCCATCAGCGTCATCGACGACCAGGGCCGCATGAACGAGAACGCGCCCGAGGCGTATCGCGGGATGAGCGCCGCCGACTGCCGCGCGCTCATTGTTGATGATCTGCGCGCCTGCGGGGCGCTCACGGCCGAGGAACCCTACGAAAACAAGATCAATCAGTGCTACCGCTGCAAGACCACCATCGAGCCCTTCGTGTCCGAACAGTGGTTCGTGTCCGTCAAGCCGCTGGCCGAGAAGGCCAGGGCGGCGGTGGAGGACGGCCGCACGACCATCTGGCCCGCGCAGTGGAACAAGACCTATTTCAACTGGCTCGACAACATCCGCGACTGGTGCATCTCGCGCCAGCTGTGGTGGGGGCACCGCATCCCGGTCTGGACCTGCAAGGACTGCGGCGAGGTCATCGTCGCCCGCCAGGACCCCACGGCCTGCACGTGCGGCTGCGCGGACCTGGTGCAGGACGAGGACGTGCTCGACACCTGGTTCTCCTCGGCCCTGTGGCCGTTCTCGACCATGGGCTGGCCGGAGCGGACCGATGAGCTCAAGGCCTTCTACCCGACCTCGCTCCTGGTCACGGGCTTTGACATCCTCTTCTTCTGGGTGGCCCGCATGATGATGATGGGTCTGCAGTTCATGGACAACGTGCCCTTCAAGGACGTCTACATTCACGCCCTGGTCCGCGACGAGCACGGCAAGAAGATGTCCAAGTCCACGGGCAACGTCATCGACCCCTTGGAGATGATCGACAAGTACGGCTGCGACTCCCTGCGCTTCACCCTGACCTCGTTCGCGGCCATGGGCCGGGACATCAAGCTGTCCGAGGCGCGCATCGAGGGCTACCGCCATTTCATCAACAAGATCTGGAACGCGGCCCGCTTCGCGCTCATGCATGTCGATGGGACGGAGCCGGAATTCGATCCCAAGGCGCTGTCCGGATTGCATCACCGCTGGATTTTGCACCGTCTGGAAATGCTCAAGAAAGAGCACGCCGCCCAGATCGAGGGCTACCGTTTCAACGAGGCGGCCCAGGGCCTGTACGGGTTCGTGTGGCGCGAGTTCTGCGACTGGTATCTGGAACTGATCAAGCCCGAGCTCTACGGCGAGGACGCGGCGGCCAAGGCGGCGGCCCGGTCCTGCCTCAAGCACGTGCTGTCCGAGATCATGGTCATCGCCCATCCGGTCATCCCCTTCGTGACCCAGGAGATCTGGTCCTGCATCCCGTCCCTTGATGCCGAGAGCCTGGCCGTGCGCCCCTATCCCAAGGCCCGGCCCGAGTGCGAGGACGAGGGCGCGGTGCGCGACATGGAGTTCTTGCAGGGCGTCATCGTGGCCGTGCGCAACATCCGCTCCGAACTGGGCGTGGCCCCAGGCGTCCCGCTTGCGGTGCTGATGCGGGCCGGCAGTGACGATCAGGCCTTCCTGATGGCTCATGAAACGGAAATAGCGGCTCTGGCCCGGGTCGGGACGCTGAGCGTGGGCGCCGACATCGAAGCGCCCAAGGGATGCGCCTCGGCGGTGGTGCGTGGCTGCGAGCTCTACGTGCCGCTTGAAGGGGTGGTGGATTTTGTGGCCGAGTTGGTCCGCCTCGACAAGGAGCTGGGCAAGATATCCAAGGAACTCGATTTTGTGACCAAGAAGCTTGGCAACGAGAGTTTTGTGAGCAAGGCTCCCGAGGACGTGGTAGCCAAGGAAAAGGCCAAGGCCGCGGATTTCGCCGAGAAAAAGGCCGCCCTGGAGCAACTGCGGGCCAAAGTGCGGGATTTCATCGGCTAGCCGGCCACATATTCTGACTGATTTTTGAAAAACTCGAAAATTGTAGGCCGTTCAAAAACGGCCTGTTAACGAAAGGAAACATCATGGCCAAAGCATATCTCATCGGCGCGGGTCCCGGCGATCCGGGCCTCATCACGGTCAAGGGCCAACGCCTCCTGCAGGAGTGCGAGGTGGTCATTTACGACTATCTGGCCAACAAGACCTTTTTGTCCCTGTGCCGCCCCGACGCCGAGATCATCTATGTGGGCAAGAAGGGCGGCGACCACACCCTGCCCCAGGACCAGATCAACGACCTCATCGTGGCCAAGGTCAGGGAAGGCAAGAACGTGGCCCGCCTCAAGGGCGGCGACCCCTACATTTTCGGGCGCGGGGCCGAGGAGGCCGAGGAGCTTCTTGAGGCCGGGCTCGAATTCGAGGTCGTGCCCGGAGTGACCTCGGCCGTGGCCGGAGCGGCCTACGCGGGCATCCCGCTGACGCACCGCAAATACGCCTCTTCCGTGTCGCTGATCACCGGCCACGAGGATCCGACCAAGCCCGATTCCGCCCACAACTGGCCGGCCCTGGCGACCGCGGCCAGCACCTTGTGTTTCTACATGGGCGTGAAAAATTTGCCCTACATCTCGGCCAAGCTGATGGAAAACGGGATGCGCGCCGACATGCCCGCCGCCCTGGTGCGCTGGGGTACGACGAGCAGGCACCAGTCCTGGGTCTCGACCATCGGGGAGATCGCGGCCATGGCCGAGCGCGAAGGGGTCAAGGCCCCGTCCATGCTGGTCGTGGGCGAGGTGGTGCAGCTGCGCGACACCCTGAACTGGTTCGAGAAGCTGCCCTTGCACGGCAAGGGCGTGGTCGTGACCCGCGCCCGCGAACAGGCCAGCGGCCTGAAAGACACCCTGGAGGGCCTGGGCGCGGCCTGTTACGAATTTCCGACCATCACCATCGTGCCCCTGGAAGACTACGCGCCGGTCCGCGAGGCCATCGACAGGCTCGCGGACTATGACTGGGCCATTTTCACCTCCGTCAACGGCGTGCGCCATTTCTGGAACCAGCTCGAACTCGTGGGCAAGGACGCTCGGGCTTTTGGCGGCATGCAGATCGCGGCCATCGGACCGGCCACGGCCGAAGCCCTGCTTGAGCGCGGCATCCGCCCCGATTTCATCCCGCCGAAATACGTGGCCGAATCCGTGGTCGAAGGTCTCCTTGAGCGCGGCGTGGCCGGCAAGAAGGTCCTTATTCCCCGCGCCAAGGTCGCCCGCGAGGTGCTGCCCGAGGAGCTGGCCAAGGTCGCGGCGCAGGTGGACGTCTTGCCCGTCTATGAAACCGTGTTGACCCAGGAGGACGGAACCGAGATCCTCGAACTTCTCGAAAAGGGCAGGCTCCATTTCCTGACCTTCTCCAGTTCCTCCACGGTGGACAACTTCTTCGCCCTGGTCCCGGCGGACAGCCTGCGCCCCTACGCGGGCAAAGGGCTCAAGATCTGCTGCATCGGACCCGTGACCGCCAGGACCTTGAGCGACTACGGCTTCACTCCGGACATCATGCCCGAGGACTACACCATCCCGGCCCTGGTCGAAGCCTTGGTGAAAGGATAGGGTTATGGCCATCGCGCTTGGCGTCCTCGTTTCCGGTTCCGGGTCCAACCTGCAGGCCATCATCGACAGGGTGGGCGACGGCAGCCTTGACGCGGACATCCGCATCGTCATCGCCAACAAACCCGACGCGCAAGGACTTGAGCGCGCGCGGAAGGCGGGCATTGCCACGGCCTGCGTGCGCCATGACGAGTTTCCCGAGCGCGAGCGCTTCGACCGCGAACTGGTCCGGCTGCTGCAAGAGGCAAAGGTCGGGCTCGTGGCCCTGGCCGGGTTCATGCGCATCCTGACGCCTGCGTTCTTGACGCCCTTTGCCGGACGCGTGGTCAATATTCATCCGGCCTTGCTCCCGGCCTGCCCCGGTCTGCGCGCCCAGGGGCAGCAGGCCGGGCACGGGGTGCGGCTGGCCGGGTGCACCGTGCATTTCGTGGATGAAGAGATGGACCACGGTCCGATCATCATCCAGGCCGCCGTGCCCGCCTACGCGGACGACGATGAGGCCGTGCTCGGCGCGCGCATCCTTGAGATGGAACACCGCATCTATCCCCAGGCCCTGCAATGGATCGCACAGGACCGGGTGCAGGTCGTCGGACGGCAGGTCGTGGTGCGCGGGGCGTCCAGAACCATGGGCGCGCTGTGGGCCAATCCGCCTTTGGAAAGGCCTTTTGATTCCTGAGGGAGGCAACGTATGAACACATTCAAGCTGGTTTTGACTGACCAGGATAAGCGTTTCTGCAAGGACCTCGTGATCTGGGTCATCCGGCAGCATCTCGGTCAGACTTCCGAGGCCAGACCCGTTCTCGATTCCACGACCTTGAACGAAGAGCTTGGCGCGTTTGTGACCCTGAAGCGGGAAGGGCGGCTGCGCGGCTGCATCGGCAACATCGTCGGCAAAGGTCCGCTGGTCGCCACCATCGAGCGCATGGCCGGAGCGGCTGCTTTCGAGGATCCGCGCTTCCCTCCGCTCACGGCCGAGGAGCTGGACGACCTTGAGATCGAGGTCTCGGTCATGGGCCCCTTGACCCCTTGCCCCGACCCGGAACTGATCGAGGTCGGCCGGCATGGGCTTTATATCCGCAAGTCCATGCATTCGGGTCTGCTCTTGCCGCAGGTGGCCACGGAGTGGGGCTGGGACCGCGAAACGTTTCTGGATCAGACCTGTGTCAAGGCCGGACTGCCCAAGGGCACCTGGCGCAAGCCCAAGACGGAGATCTGGTGGTTTGAAGCCGTCATTTTTTAAAGGAAGGAACAGTATGCGTACGTATGTTTTGGCCGTGATTCTGGTTTGTCTGTTTTCGTCCCCGGCCTTTGCGGAAGGGACCAAAGTCTCCCTGACCACCAGCAAGGGTATCATCGTCATCGAGCTCGATGAGGCCAAGGCTCCGGTCTCGGCGCAAAATTTTCTGACCTATGTGGACGAGGGCTTTTATGACGGCACGGTTTTTCACCGGGTCATCAAGGGCTTCATGATCCAGGGCGGCGGCATGGACACGGCCATGCACCAGAAACGCGGCCACGCGCCCATCAGGAACGAGGCCGACAACGGTCTCAAGAATGACAAATATACCGTGGCCATGGCCCGGACCGGCGAAATTCATTCGGCTACGTCCCAGTTTTTCATCAACACCGCGGACAACGCTTTTCTGAATCACGGAGCGCGTGATTTCGGTTACGCGGTCTTTGGCAAGGTCGTGGCGGGCAAGCGTGTTGTGGACCTGATCGAAGCCGTGAACACGGGTTCAAAGGGCATGCATTCGGATGTGCCCCTGGAGCCGGTGATCATCGAAAAGGCCGAAGTGATGAAGTGAAAGCGGCATGAAAGGAAAATAAGGGGCGGTCCAAGCGGATCGCCCCTTTTTTTTGCGGTGCGTTTTTTCTAGCGCAGCAGATCGGGCAGGATGGTGATGATGCTCGGGAAGAAGGTCAGCAGGAGCAGGCTCGCCAGCAGCGCGTAGAGATAGGGCAGGGAGGCCTTCATGACTTTTTCCAGGGGCACCTTGGTGATGGCGCTGGCCACGAAGAGATCCAGGCCCACGGGCGGCGTGATGCAGCCGATGGCCAGGTTGCAGACCATGAGGACGCCGAAGAAGAGCGGGTCGATGCCCAGGGTCTTGGCCACGGGCAGGAAGATGGGGGTCAGGATGACCACGGCGGCCGAGGCGTTGACCATGGTTCCGATGACCAGCAGCAACACGTTCATGGCCAGCAGGAAAAGCACCGGCGACGAGGTCATGCTGGCCACGAAGGCTCCGACGTGGTGGGGGATCTGCAGGTTGGTCAAAAGCCAGCCGAAGACGTTGGCCGCGCCGACCAGGAACATGATGATGGTCGTGCCGATGACGGCCTGGAAGATGATCTTGGGGAAGTCCTTGAATTTGAGTTCCTTGTAGATGAAGAGCCCCACGAAGATGCCGTACACCGCGGCTACGGCGGCGGCTTCGGTCGGGGTGAAGATGCCGCCGTAGATGCCGCCGATGATGATGACCGGGGTCATGAGGGCGAAAAAGGAGTCCTTGAAGGATTTCCACAGGTTGGAAGTCGAGAATGTGCCTTCGGGCTTGAGGCCGTTCTTTTTGGCCAGCCACCAGCTGACCAGCATCATGGACAGGCCCATGAGGATGCCCGGCAGAAATCCGCCCACGAAGAGGTCGCCGATGGAGGTGTCGGCGATGACGCCGTACACGACCAGGGTGATGGACGGCGGGATGACGATGCCCACGGTGCCGCCGGCGGCCACGATGCCCGTGGCCCATTCGCGGGTGTAGCCCTTTTTCTCCATCTCATTGACCATGGTCGAGCCCAGGGCGGCCGTGGTGGCCGCGGACGAGCCCGAGATGGCGGCGAAGAACATGCCCGAAACGGCCACGGCCTGGGCCAGTCCGCCGGTGAACGAGCCCACCAGCGCCTGGGAGAAGTTCACCAGCCGTCCCGTCACGCCCCCGGCGGACATGAAGGAACCGGCCAGCATGAAGAAGGGCACGGCCATGAAGGAAAAGGAGTCTATGCCCGCGTACATCATCTGCGACACCATGACGAGGGGCATGTTCATGAAGAAGTGCAGGATGGTGGCCGCGGCCAGGCACAGCGCGAAGGCCACGGGCACGCCAAGCGCGGTCAGCCCCAGAAAGACGAAAAGAAGTACGAATTCCATGGCTAGCCCTCCTGCCCGGCGTCACGCCCGGAAATTTTTCTGACGATGCGCAGGGTTTCGCGCAGCAGATACAGAAGCATGAGCACGCAGCTCACGGGAATGATGACGTAGACCCAGCTCATGGGGATATCCAGGCCCGGGGCGCGCTGGAAGGTCATGATGGATGTCATTTTCCAGCCCTGGGTCAGGAGCAGGATGATGAAGACGTATCCGCAGAGGTTGATGATGACGTCCAGGATCGTGCCAAAGGTCGTGCCCTTGAACTTGTCGGGCAGGAACTGCACGGCCAGGTGTCCGCTTTCGCCCATGATCAGCGCCGATCCCAGGAACACGACCCAGACGAAGAGGAAACGCGCCAGCTCCTCGGACCATTCCGGCGTGTACCCGAACAGGTAGCGGGTCACGACCTGGGCAAAGATGATCAGGAGCATGATCGACATGGCGACGACGGAAAACCCGTACAGTACCGAGCGCACGCCCTTGAGGAGCTTGTCCATGGAATCCTCCTAAGGTGATGGTGAAGTGGGGCCCGCCCCGTTGGACCGGGGCGGGCGCGTGAAAACAAGCTAGTTGGCCAGGGCCAGCACCTTGTCGATGTTGTCCTGTCCGACGGTGGGGGCGAATTCCTTCCACACGGGCTGGGTCGCTTCCATGAACGGGGCGCGGTCGACTTCGATGACCTCGATCTTGCCGGTGGCCTTGATCTTGTCCCAGTAGGCGTTGTCCTCGTTGGTGGACAGTTCGCGCTGCCAGGCCACGGCCTCGGTGGCGGCTTCCTGGATGACGGCCTTCTGCGCGTCGGAGAGCTTGCTCCAGGTGATCATGGAGATGAGCACCGGTTCCGGAGCATAGGCGTGGGCGGTCATGGATGCGTACTTCTGCACTTCGAAGAAGCGCTTGGTGTAGATGTGGGCGCTGGGGTTTTCCTGGCCGTCCACGGTGCCCTGCTGCATGGCGGAGTAGAGTTCGCCGAAGGCCATGGGGGTGGGGGATCCGCCGAGGGACTTGATGGTCTCGATGTAGATCTTGTTGGACATGACGCGGATCTTGAGCCCGGCCATGTCGGCCGGGGTTTTGACCGGGCGGACGTTGTTGGTCAGGTGGCGGATGCCGTTTTCCATGTAGCCCAGGAGTTTCAGGCCGCGCGGCTCAAGCTCCTTGCCCAGTTCCATGCCCACGGTGTCCAGAGCCTTGTAGGCGTGGGCCCGGTCCTTGAACAGAAAGGGCAGGTCGAAGAGGGACATCTTGGGCTGGAACTGGCCCAGGTCGGCGGTCCCGGTCAGAACCATGTCGATGGTGCCGTAGATGAGGCCTTCGGTCATGTCCTTCTGGCTGCCGAGCTGGGAGGACGGGAAGACCTGGACTTCCATCTCGCCGCCGGACTTTTCAGCCACCAGCTTGGCGAAATGGTCGGCGCCCTGGGCGTAGGGGTGGCTGACCTCGGCGATATGGCCGAGCTTGAGCACTGTTTTGGCAAAGGCCGGGATGGTCAGGGCTACGGCGATCACAATGACTGCACACATGAAGAAACGTTTCATGACTCCTCCGTCAACAAAAAACGTTATGGGCGCGGACGCGCGGGGACTGGACCTCAAGTTTTACGAGTCCTGGATATGACGGGAGGGAAGGAAAATATTGTTTGGATCGTAAAAAGGAAAAAGAGTCCTTTTAGGGATTTTGGGCATATTGTTCACGCCGGGAGGCTTTCTGGCCCAGGCGGGCATGGCCGCGCTCAGCGGTTGAAATAGCGCCGTTCGGGCCTGCCCACGCTGCCGTAGACCGCGTCGGCATAGAGCGTGCCCTCGGAGATGAGATATTCAAGATACCTGCGCGCGGTGGAGCGGCTGATGCCGATCAGTTCGGCCACGTCCTCGGCGCTGCGTCCTTCGGGGGCGGGCTGCTCGAACGCGCCGCGCACCTTGGCCAGGGTCAGGCCGTCGATGCCCTTGGGCAGGCAGCTGCTGCTCATGGGCGCGCAGGGGCTCGCGGGGTGCAGCAGCGTGTCCACGTCGTGCTGCTCGATGGCGCTGCCCCGCTTGAGGCGCTCCCGGTAGAGGCAGAACTTGGTCAGGCATTCGTGGAAGCGTTCGGCGGTGACGGGTTTGATCAGGTAGTCGAAAACCCCGCCGCGCAGGGCTTCTTTCAGGGGGCCCGTCTCGCGCGCGGCGGTGATCAGGATGACGTCGATCTCCAGGTTCTTGGCGCGGATTTCGCGCAGCAGATCCGTTCCGGGCCCTTCGGGAAAATAGAGGTCCAGGAGAATGAGGTGCGGCTCCAGGGCCTCGGCCATGTCCCGCGCGTCATCCAGACGATGGGCGACGCCAATGACCTCGCAGCCCTGGACCCGTTCGGTGAAGCGGCGGTGCAGATCCGCGATGCGCACGTCGTCCTCGACAATGAGTACCCTGGTGTTCATGCATGCTCCTTGGGGATGATGACGGTGAACAAGGCTCCGTTCAGGCCGCTGCGGCTGACCATGATCTGCCCGCCCAGTTCGTCCAGGCGCTGCCGCACGAGATACAGGCCCACGCCGCGCCGTCCATGGCCTTTGGAGGACACGCCTTTTTCGAAGATGTGGTCCTGTTCGTCCACGGCCACCCCCGGCCCGGAATCCTCGATTTCAAAGACGATGTCGTTGCCCAGATCGGTGAACGACATCTCCACCTTGCGCAGGCCAGCCGGTCGTTGCAGGGCGGCCTCGAAGGCGTTGTCCAAAAGGTTGCCGATGATGGTCACGATCTTTTCGTGGCCGATCCTTCCCGGCACGTCGGCCATGGTGCTGTCCCGGTCGATGGTGAAGTCGACCCGCAGCTCCTTGGCCCGATTGTACTTGCCAAGGATGATGGCCGCAATGACCGGGTGCGGCACGGACTCGCCCAGGAAGCGGATGAACTCCTCGTAGCCCGAGGACTCGGTGACGACGAGATCGAGTGCTTCGCGGTAGGCCTCGATCTGGATCAGGCCCGCGATGGTGTGCAGCTTGTTCGAGTATTCGTGGGTCTGCACGCGCAGCAGTTCGGAGTATTCCTGTACCCGTGAAAGTTCCGCGGCCAGGAGGTCGAGTTCGTCCTTGCGTCGGAAACTGGCCACCACGCCCCGGATTTTCTGATCCTGAAAGACGGGGACGATGTTGAAGATCAGCTCCTGGCCGTTGACGATCCGCTCCTGGTCGAATTCGGAGAACCCCGTGTGCAGGGCCTGTTCGAGACCCGCCCCGGGGATGATGCCGGCCACCGGCCTGCCCGCGAAGCGTTCGCTCAGGCTCAGGCCCGCGTAGCGCCTGGCCGCCTGGTTGCAGACGCGGATGTTGCCCTGGTGGTCGATGGCGATGACGCCTTCGCGGATGGTCTGCAGCACGGCCACGCGTTCCAGATACAGGCTGGTGATTTCCGCGGGCTCAAGGCCCAGGGTCAGCTTCTTGAGGCGGCCGGCGATGATCACTGCGCTCAGGATGCCGACCACGCTCATGCCGACGATGTACATGAGCGGCTTGTCCAGATGCGCCGAGATGGTCTGATGAATGCTCTCGAACAGATAGCCGACGGAGACAAAGCCGATGATGGAGTGATCCTCGGCGAAGATGGGCGTCATGCCGCGCAGGGACCGGCCCAGGGTGCCGACGGCCTCGGAGACGTAGGATTTGCCTTCGCGCAGGGCCGGGCCCGTGTCGCCGCCGACAAAGGTCTGCCCGATGCGCTCGGGGATGGGGTGTGAATAGCGTTTTTCGGAGCTGTCGCCGATGACCACGAAGGATGCGCCGGTCTGGGTTCGGATGGCCTCGGCCAGGGTCTGGATTTCCCCGTGCGGGTCGCCTTCGAGCAGCGCCTGCCGGATGCGTGGGATCTGGGCGATGGTCCGGGCCGTCTGCAGGGCTGTCTGGCCGATCTGTTCGCGCAGCATCTCTTCGGTCAGGCCGGAGATGACGTACCAGCTGACTGCGATCTGAATCACGACCAATGCCAGCACCATGTGTATCAGGTGGGCCTGGAGGGTGCTGGGCCGCAGCCAGCCGATGATGTGGGGCCAGGTTCGCATGTGTGTTCCTCCGCGCTTGCTCCTTGGTCATCGCGGATTGCCGTGGCCATGGCAAGGGGGCTTCCGGAGTGTTTCGGAGACGGAAGGGCGGCTTCATCCGCCGGGCCGAAGCGGTTCGGCGGCGTCGAAAAAATGAACGGCGCCTCTTGCCACCGCGTCGCGTGGCATTACTGTGTCACTAATGATTTTTATTGACGATAACTTGATTACGTGTTGAATACTCACCAATCATCAAAATCTTTTTGGAGGCAGCTATGGTAAACATGGATTATCCGGGACCCTGCTTTGCATGTTCGGCAATCGACGGCTGCGCGACGGAAGAAGCGAAGAAGCTGGCCGTGAAAGGTTATTGCAAGGGCGTGGAGCGTGAACTCAACGCCTGGAAGGCCACTCTCTACGATGTAATGGTCGGTTTTCTGGATCTTGGCGACAAGGATCGCGGGGCCCTGGTCGATGCGGTCGCTGAAATCAAGGCCCTGGTGCGCGAGATCGAAGCCAAGACGGCCCAGCTCGAAGCGGAATGCCCGCTGGAGATGGGTCCGGTGGAGAAGGATCTTGGCGACAAGATGGGCAAGCTGCGCGTGCACTACACCAAGGCCATGGAAGTGATCGGGGCGGGTTCGTTTGGAGGCTGATGCCGCGAACCGCTGAAGACGACCAGACCAGTGCGCCCGGTGTTTATCGCCGGGCGCTTTTGTTTGGAACACGAACGCCCGAGGGGAAGCCGCCGGGCGTTTTTGCGTGCAAGGAACAAAGGGCCTTCGGAGAAGCCAGCTCCGAAGGCCCTTTGTCCACAACGCGATAGGTGCTTCCCGGTACCATGCGCGAAAGAAGAAAGTAAATGAAAAAGCGTTTGTATGACAAAAGAAGGCCTCATTGTAGGACAGCCCGGGCGCGGCCCGCGTGTCAGGTTCCAACGGCCGCCCGGGTGCTCTCCGTGCGTGTCAGGGATGTTTTGGCCCGCCTTTTGATCTGTTGGTCGCAGCAGGAGGTGAAGAATGCAGTTTTTTCCCGCAGTGACGCCCCAGGGGGCGCACTTCCCACGCACCGGCGGCGCGTTTGAAATGACTGACTCCAGGTCCGGGCAGGGTTTCAACGACCTGCTTTCCTCTCATCTGGAGCAGCCCGCACAAACCGCCCAGCCTCAGCCGTCTTGCGGCCACGAAAGGCCGTTTGCCCCTGACCGGGATTCAAGCGAGCCGCGTCCGGACGAGGCCGTTGCCGCTTCTGGCGAAATTGAGGGGAAGGCGAATCCCGTCGAGTCCGGACCCGACCACGGTGACGAGGTCCAGGCGCGCGAAGACCATGTCGAAACGGCAAAAGCTGCCGCTCCCGCGCAGAAGGACGGCCCAAGCGCTTCCGTGGCCGAAGAGCGAAATTTCGATTCCGACGGTTGGAGTGCCGAGCAGACCTTGGATACTTTCGACGCCTCCCTCGCTGACGATGCGCAGGCCATGCTCGACGGTCTGGCAGAGGTCTCGGCGAAACGCGGCGACGGTTCCGCCGCAGGTGGACTCAAGGCCAAGATCGAGGCCTTGCACGAGCTGTTGCGTCAGTTCCGGGAGAGTGATCCGGCCGGGCGCAGCGAACTGGCGGCGACCCTGGGAACCCGGATCCGGGCCTTGAAGGTCGAGCTGAGCGCCGCCGCGCAGGCGGGAGTCGCACCTTCCACGACAACGGGCCCCGCGCGCCGCAATTCCGAGCAGGCCGCCTCCGGCGCATTGCAGAGGATCGAAGCGCTTTTGCAACGCCTGGAAACGCGCCGGGATCTGGAAAAACACGTGGATACCGCACGTGACGTGAAGCCCGAAAAAGGCCTTGCCCAGGCCGGCACGACCGGCGTCCCGGCTGGAGAAACGGGCGCGCGGGCGAAAGCGGCGGACGCTGCCGCTGTCCCGCAACTCGCGGACAACGCGCAATCCGCCGACGTGAAGAAGGGCTCGTCCGAAAAGGAGGCTTCCGTCGCGAGAAAGGGCGGCGAGGGATCGGATATCGCGCGGCACCAGGCCCCACGCGGGAAGGCGGCGTCGGAAGCTGTTCGCGGCCAGGCGGAAGCGTCTTCCGGGGCGGTCGGGGAGCCCGGCGGCAAAATCCGGTCGACCTCTGAAGCGGCGGCGGAGTCCCTGGCCCAGGAAGATCGTCGGCGGGAGCCCGCCGCGTCCGGCGCGGAAAGAGCGACGGCCAAAGACGCTGAACAGACCGGCCGCGGCGAATCGGTCGCGGCGCGCGACGGCCTGGCCGCCGCCGGAAGCAGGACCTCCGTGTCCAAGGACGGCCCCGAGCAGGCCACGGCCCAGGACGTTCTTTCCCGGAAACAGGAAGGGGAGACCGTGGCGCCGGGAGGCGGCCGCTCCGCCGACTCCGAGGGCGGCACGAAGCAGCACGATGCCCGCCAGGGCTTCTTTGGCTCCCAGGAGCGGGAAAAGTCTTCCTCCTCGTTTCGCGCCGTCCAGTCCGCGGGCGCTGAAAAGGCTGCTCCGGAATCCCTGACCCAGACGGCGGCCCAGAATTCCCAAACCTCGTTCCAGCAGCGTCTGGAAACTCCGGTCAGCGCGCGCAGCGCCCAAGTCTATCAGCAGGTCGAGAACGGCGCTTTCAAGAATCTGGGCCAGGGCGTGAAGCAGCTGGTCATCCGCCTCGACCCGGCCGATCTGGGACAGGTCAGCGTCATCTTGCAGGTCCGGGGCAAGGAAGTGCAGGCCGTGCTCCGGTCCAGCAGCCAGGAAGCCTCCCTGGCCCTCAACGATCAGCTGGGGCAGTTGCGGACTCAGCTCGAAGCCCAGGGGCTCAAGGTCGGCAAGCTCGAGGTGCAGACGCAGCTGGCGGATTCGCAGGGCCAGTCGCAGTGGCAGGGAGCGGAGAGCCACAACCGCTACCAGGAGAACCAGGAGCTGGCCATGTCCGCCAAGCGGTGGCGCGCCTTGGAGCGCGTGGCCCCCGATCTGGCCCGGGATGTGCAAAATACCCCGCACAGGGAAAAACTTTCCCAAAGCGGCCTGGATATTTTTGCCTGAGAGGAGACGGTCATGATCGATCAGATTTTGCAGCAGCAGGGCGGGTTTTACGGCGCGGACAAGGCTTCGAAGAACGATGTCCTGGGCAAGGACGCCTTTTTGAAGCTTCTGGTGACCCAGTTGCAGAATCAGGATCCCTTGAATCCTCTCGACGACAAGGAATTCATTGCCCAGTTGGCGCAGTTCTCCAGCCTGGAGCAGATGACCAACGTCTCCGAGGGGATCGCTGCCCTGACGGAGAAGACGGCCCAGCAGGACATGCTCAGCGCCGTCAGCTACATCGGCAAGGAAGTCACCGCCGAGGGCAGCTCCATGACCAAGGCCGGAAACTACGTCACGCCGGTGTACTTCACCCTCGATGACGCGGCGGCCCAGGTCTTCGCCAATGTGTACGACGAGAACAAGAACCTCGTGCGCACCGAGAAGTTCACTTCCATGCAGGCCGGCGAGTTCTCGTTCACCTGGGACGGACTCGACTACAACGGCAACGCCGCCAACAGCGGTCAGTACGAGGTCTATTTCTCGGCGGAAAGTCCGACCGGAGCCACCGTGTTCGTGGATACCGAGGTTTCCGGGACCGTGACGGCCATCGAGCAGGGCGACGGCGAAACGTACTTCCGCCTGGGCGACGGGCGCAAGATCAGCTTCGCCGACATCAGAAAGGTCATCCAGCCGGTCGCGGCTGAAACACAAGAGTAATATTTCAGGTCACTGCGGTGAATTAAGAAGGGGGTAGTTATGGGTTTGTCAGCATCAATGTACTCCGGGACCAGCGGTCTCAAGGCGCATGGCGAGGATATGACCGTTATCGGCAACAATATCTCCAACGTCTCAACCATCGGATTCAAGGCTTCGCGCATGTATTTCGAGGACGCCTTGAGCCAGCAGATCACCACCGCGTCCGGCGGCGGGCAGGTGGGGCGCGGCGTTTCCGTGGGAACGGTCATGGGCGATTTCTCCCAGGGTTCCCTGGAGAGCACCACCGAGGCCACGGACCTGGCCATCGGCGGCAACGGATTCTTCATGGTCTCGCCGGCAGGGCAGGAACTCAATTACTATACCCGGGCCGGAAACTTCCGCTTTGACGAGGAAGGGTATCTGGTCGATCCGCACGGATACCGTCTTCAGGGCTGGGCCGTGCAGGAAAACAACACCAGCGCCGCCGCCACAGAGGGAACAACTGCCTCGGTGACGACGGGCGTCAAGATCAAGGGCGTGCCCCAGGACGTCAAGCTGGAGAATTTCCAATCTCCTCCTCAGGCTACCAGTCGTGTGGACATGATCCTCAATATTGATTCGCAATCTGAAGACGGTACGACGGCCAACGGCATTGAGTCCGAGTTCGGCTACTACGACGGCACCCCGTTCACGGCCATGTTCGAGAAGTGGGACGGAACGGCAAACCCGCCCCTGGGTGACGCTCAATATGCCTACCAATCGACCATCAAGGTCTATGACGAGAACGGCACTTCTCACAATATGACCATCTACGCCGATCCTGTTCTGGATCCGGACGTGACGACAAACGCAGGTGGAAAGCGATATATGGAATATATCGTTACCGTACCTCCGGGCGAGGATAACCGCGAGTTTTGGGGCGTCGCTGATGCAGCCACAAGCAAGCATCGCGGCATCCTGATGGCGGGAACGTTGACATTCAATGCCGCCGGTGAGCTTGAGAACATGTCTGCGTTTACCATTAATAACCCATATGTAGCGGCAGGTGAGCCGGCGGTGGCAAATCCCCCAGTGTTCAGCACAACTGCTGCGGCCATTGGAAATTGGACACCTGCAAATTTTTCGCAAAATGGATATCCTGTTTGTACAGCCAATTTTTTAGGTGCGGAAAATTCAAGTGTTACCGCATTTGAAAAGAAAGATGTCGTTGACGGATCAACTCCAAATTTGCCTTCTATGTCGTTTAGTAATGCGAAGAATATAGAGATCAACTTTGGGTTGCGGAATAAAAGTAATGCTTGGACAAATACAGACCCCGCTACAAACACGCTGGAAGATTTAAAAAACATATTTGATGGGCTAGCTCTCTCGGATCCAATTGATCCTGCGGACGCCGCAGCTAACGCAGAGGAGGTTTACGATAGGCTGTCCGCCATCAATGGAATGGCGGATAAAGAAACAAGCGCCCTGGCCACCACCAGCTACAGCACGGGCTCCACGACCATCTTCCAGGCCCAGGACGGGTACACCGCCGGTTTCCTGCAGAACATCTCCGTGGACCGCGACGGGGTCATCACCGGGCGCTATTCCAACGGGCAGGTCCTGCAGCTCTTCGCCGTGACTCTGGCCACGTTCAACAACAACTACGCCCTGTACCGCGAGGGCGGGAACCTCTTCTCCGAGACCCGTTCTTCCGGCCCGCCCATCACCGGCCTGGCCAACACCGGCGGCAAGGGCAGCATCGCCTCCAACTCATTGGAGCAGTCCAACGTGGACCTGGCCACGGAGTTCGTGAAGATGATCACCACGGAAAAGGGCTTCCAGGCCAACTCCAAGACCATCACCACCGTGGACCAGATGCTGAGCGTGCTCATCCAGCTCAAGCGCTAGTCCGCGCCATCGCCACGACAAAAAACCCGCTCCGGAATCCGGCGCGGGTTTTTTCATGTTTGGATGACGAGAATTAAAGGTTCATCCGGTTAAAGCGTACTTGGCTTCGTGAATCCCCAGAATTCTGAGTTTGAAGAACTCCTGATCCCGGTAGCCGTACGCCTGTCTTTTGAGCGTCTTGATCTTGTTGTTGGTTCCTTCCA
>JAEWKZ010000096.1 GCA_023393525.1 Pseudomonadota bacterium
TGTTTATGGCCTGCGCGGCCTTCAACTTCCGGAAGTTCATCCGGATACTGTATTTTTTGTGCTTCAAATTACTTGGGCACATTTTTCGACCAGATGTTCGGGCGGTACAGGCTTGTGCCTGATGGGCCGTTTTTAGAGTTTTTCAGGACTCACTATGTAAAAACATTCTGACTGAATGTTTTAAATGTTTGACATTCGTCCTTCGGTAAAAAACGAGCGTAGCAACTTCTAGTGACTTTTTCTGAGTCGTGAATAGCTAGCGCTGCATCGGCAAAGGACTTTGTTTGTTTTAGAACGTGTGTAGCAATTATGTGTCTTAAATGGTGTGGAGAATGTGGTTGTAAATTCTCGACCATGTATTGATTTTTAAATTTGTTATAACATATGTATATCTTTGTGAATTCTTTAAAATTATGATGAAAAGTATCCTTTGAGTAAATATTGTTGTCAATAGTGACGATAAAGTTATTATTTGTGTTTTTATAAAATATTTCTTTTTTTAAAGAAAGGTATGTCCTGATGTCGCTGTAAAGATTGTTGCAGTCAATAATTTCTCTTAGAACATGTCTTTTGTTTTTTACTTCGTGCCAGGGTATGTCAATATAATACTTGCTGTTAACATAATATAGCTGGCCTTTGTCTTTATCAAGGCCATCTGTAAACTTTAAGAGTCTGATATTTTTAGAGCGTAATCCTGTTTGTAAAATAAACATTGCAGATAGATATGAGCCTAAAAAAGAAAAGTTTAACTTGGGTTGTGTTTTGGACATTGAATAATTTTCTCTGCAAACTTTCAACAATTTGAAATATTCAGTCCACGGCTCGTCATAGTCTAAGATTGCATTTATTGGTTCAAAGCTGTCGCGTGATAAAATTAAATTACCATTGCTATCAACTTGGTTTTTTTGATATGATTTCTTAAGTTCATTTCGAAAGTTAATGCAAAATTTTTTTTGATTAGTACATAAAGTCGTCCATGTTTCAGGATTGTCCACTTCTGAGTTCTTTAGGTTGAGGATGTCAATTAAATTCTTTGGTGCCGTGTTGATCAAATTTTGTTGATATAAGAACCCAGTCTCTTCATTACAAAAGGAAATAATTAAGTCTAGTAGATTAAAGTCGCCGAAACTGAACATCTGCCTGCGGTCAATTTGCCATTTTATATAATTGTGAATTAATTTGTCAGATAAGAGCAGAAGTAGTGAGTAGTCTTCGATGGGCAAATCTGACGTTAGAGTGTTAATGTTTCTCAAGTACCCAAGGTAATATAATATGCAGTCGGTGAAAATTTCTGATGTTGCCTCTGCCCATGTGCCATACTTTTTCAAGCAAAAGTCTGGAAATTTAGATTCTTTGTGGCTCACGAGTCTATCGATTTGATTCTTGAGCAAGCATGCTTTGTCTAGTTCTATAAATTTATATTTTTGACCAAGATTTTTTCTAAGCCTCTTGCTATACACCGTATTTGAAACGACAATGTTATTGTAAATCCATTCACATATTTCGTACCTTTTTTCGTTCGTAGTCGTGTTAAAATCTACGGTTAAATTTGACAGTAGTTTAGACCATAAATTCGTTTTTTTTCGAAACTCTTCTGGAATAAGCTTCTTGTCAATTTTGTGCCAATTGTTGTTTATTTTTAATTTAGAAACAAGGCTATATTTAGGGATACAATAGGCCTTTTCAAGTTTAACAATGTTGTCAATTTGTTTATATGAAGGCGTATGTTTTCCTGTTATAATATGTCTAGTGCTATTTCTTTTTAAACCTGCTTTATGTTCCGCTTGAGAAATGGACAATCCACTTTGTTCATGTACTTGCGCAATAGCTTCGGAAAAGTCTTCGGGTAGGTTTTTTAGCGAGTATATTGCGCCGTCATAGTACTTTTTTAAGTTTTTCGCGGCAGATATGTATTTATTTTTGGTTTTTTCTGTGTGTTGAGCAAACGCCGTATTCACATTGCAAATATATTCACTTTCTGTATTGTGAAATATCAAAGACGCATCACTTGAGCTGTCTAGATTGAATGACCTGATTAGTTTTTTAAGTACAGTTAAAATTAATTTGTCATTTAGATTTTCTTTTTGTATTACATCTTCGCATATGCCGTAAAATTGATTTATCGAAAGCGTCTTTATATTCAGGTTTTGAATTGGTTTTACCGGTATTGTTTTTGACGCATCGTCTATCAAAGATTTACACTTCTTTTTTTTGATTACATCAAGGTCTATTCCGATTTCCCAGGCAATGAATTCATAGTCAATTAACAGTCTTTTATTTTTTGATTCTGGTAAGAAACCCGTTGTTGAAAGATATTGTTCTAGTTTATAAATATCTTCTTGCTCTTTTATACCCATTTTATACCCTCTTTTACATGTGATATTACTTTTTCTCCTGTTTGTTTTAGAAACGATATTGTTTCTTTCTGACATCTATTTAAAACTCTGTAATCTTTGCATTTTTCATAAAATAAGTTGAACTATATCCCGCACTCCATGCAGATGACTAATTCTTTCTTTTTCGATTTATTTTGTCGTCATCTTTCTCAATTTTATGGTGAACCGCCACTTTGCAATCGGATATGTTCGTTTTACAGTTTGATATCATTATTTCGCCATGGTTTTTACAATAATCAATAAGTGCTGCGTTAATAACGTAATTCATGCTTGCAAATCTATTATTTGCAATCACCTGGATTGCTGTGTGTGTTTCGCTATTCATTCGTATTAGAAATGGTATCGTTTTCATGTTGATCCTCTTTTTATGTTATTCTGGGATCCCCCTTTTTTTTAAGCAATCGACATATTTTTTTTGAAAACTGTTTTATTGATGATGTAACCCTCATTAAGACCGGGTTATTGAAAAATTGAGATTTTTTAGGAAGGGTTGTTTTATGGATGGCAAGATGAAGATGATTTGATTTTCGGGATCCCAGATATTTCGGATGTTGGAATATCCTGATGGCGGGCAAGGTTGTCGAAAATTGCTATGAAAACGACGTGAGCTAAGGCGAAAACTACCTGAGGGTTGGGTTTGGAGGCGTGGAGGTCTCGGATATCCGAAGGTTCAAGGACTTGAATAAGGGAGCAGCAATCTCAAGTGCATGTTTTCTGTGAATCGGCATGAAATAATGACCCCCTTCGTAAGTCCTTTCAAGATCGTTCGACGGAAAGCCGTTGAAAGGTAGGATGAGGAGATGCTGACGGTGTGGAGTGAATACGAAAGATCAAGTTGGCCCATGGTCGAGACGAAAAGTCGATTGGGCAAAAATGAGTCCACATGAACGCACCTTTTGTTAGCGGTGGGATTCAGGCTCGGAAAATGATGCGCAAGTCGCCAGGTTTTGCACTCGTGTAGTGATAAATGTAATAAATCTGGTAGGATGTTGTTCATAGTTTGTGTAAATGAAAAGCAAGAACGTAAAATCATGAATTAATTTTCGGTATTGAATTTATGACTTCGCGTCGAAAGCGACTCAGCGTTTTAGAATATTTTTTTGTAAGATCACTTTTTGTTTGATCGACTTGTTTTTTTATATCATTTTCGATTTTTTTTAGGGCAATTGCGGTCAGTTCATCAATCTGATCGTAGTCTATATGGTTCCAGATTCGCTTATGCTTAATTGCGCTTATGTTAGATTGGGTTATGTGTAGTGTTTTGTAAATTTCTGGGCATAGCAAATTAAGTTGTGCAAGAATGTATAAACAGACCGCTAAATCTCTGCTTATTTTTGATGATGAGCTATTTTCTCCTTTGTTGACGTTGCTCCTTGCTAAGTCTTGCATGTTCTTATTATGTGATCCCCATTTCAAATTTTCTAGATTGTTGTTTAGTGCGTTTCCATCAATATGCATGCATATCGGATCTGAGCTTTCTGGGGGGCCAAAAAATGCAATTAGTCTTGCCCTGTGAAGATAAAATGTTTTTCTTTTTTTCTTTGCATGGCTATCGTATACATAAAAACACAAGTATTTGTTTGTTTTATTTGCTTTGTTTACGGATATGATTCTGTATGATTGTTTTTTTGTGTCATAAAAAAGCACGTCTATCGGATTTTTATCGATGTTAATTTGTTTGTTTGAAATTATATAATTTTCATAACCTTCAATTATTTTCCATTCAACCTGGTTCTTGTTCGAATAAGTAGTCAGTCCTGAAAAACTCTAAAAACAGCCCATCAGGCACAAGCCTGTACCGCCCGAACATCTGGTCGAAAAATGTGCCCAAGTAATTTGAAGCACAAAAAATACAGTATCCGGATGAACTTCCGGAAGTTGAAGGCCGCGCAGGCCATAAACA
>JAEWKZ010000063.1 GCA_023393525.1 Pseudomonadota bacterium
CCCCCCGCGCCCCCCCCCCCGCCGCCCCCCCCCCGCCAGTGTGCGGGGAGATGTCGTCGGAGAGGCGAAACATTTCCTGCATGGCCATTTCGTGGGCGAAACGGATGATGTCATGCAGGCTGCGGCACCCTTGGGCTGAAAAGTCCGGAAGTTGCGGGTCCACCAGGTTGAGAGGGTTGATGAACTTCATGGCCTCCTGCAGGGCTTTGTACACGGGACTGCCTTTCATCAGGTTCACGGGTTTGCGCGTGGACAGGATTTCGGCGACCCTTCCTGCATAGACAACCTGATTGGCGGCATCGAGGGTGATCTCCATGCCGTGCGTCAGCACGGCGGTGGCCCTGCCAACCCCGACCAGGGCCGGGATGCCGAACTCCCGCGCCACCGAGGCCATGTGGCCATTGGGGCTGCCCACATCGCTGATGATGCCCGCAATCTTGCCCATGGCCGCGACATAGGCCGGGGAAGTCTGCCGGGCCACCAGGATGGCGCCTTGGGGAACGGCGCTGAGTTCATGGTCCGGCTGCACGACGTACACCGGCCCCGAGGCGGCGCCTGGGGAAGCCGCTTGACCTCCGAACAGCAGCGGGGTCCGGCCCGGCACGAGTTTGCAGCACTCGGCCTGATCCAGGCCGCCGGCACGCTGCAATGGCCTGGCCTGAAGGATGATCAGTTGGTCATTTTCGTCCAAAGCCCATTCGATATCCATGGGCATGCCGTAATGGGTCTCGATGCGCAGTCCGAAATCGGCAAGGATGTCTATCTGGGCTCGAGTCAGACAGGGGCGGCCGCGCAGCTCCTCCGGCACGGGCCTGGACACGATGCCGCCCTGGGGCAGCACGACGAATTTGGTCTTCTTGTCCGTGATGTCTTCGGCAAGGATAGTCATGTCCTCTCTGCGCACGCGCCAAAAATCCACGTCCATGGAACCGTCGACCACGCTGACTCCCAGGCCCCAGGCTGCCGCGAGGAGCAGGTCGTCGCTGTGGGATGAGTTGGGATCGACGGTGTAGAGGACTCCGCTGGCCCTGGATTGGATCATGGGCAGAACCAGCACGCTCATCATCACGTCCTGCTCGGAATAGCCCTTGGTCCGGCGATAGAACACCGCTCGCGGCGTGAAGGCGCTGGCGACCACGGCGCTCCAGGCCCTGCCCATGGTCATGGGGGCCGCGCCGAGAACCGAGGCGTGCTGGCCGGCAAAGGAGGCTTCGGAATCTTCGCAGACGGCTGATGAACGCACCGCCAATCGGACGTTGGGACCGTATCGGCTGACCAGTTCCCGCGTCTTGAGCAGCACGTCCTTTTCCAGTTCGGGAGGAAGCGGGGAAACCATGATCTTTTCGCTGATCTTGGCGCAGGCCTTTTCCAGGGCCGCGATGTCCGACAAATCAATCCCCGCCAACTGGTGACGGAAATCGTCGAGCAATCCGGACTGTTCCAGGAAGAGTGACGCCGCGGAGGCCGTGATCGCAAAGCCGGATGGGGTGGAAAGGCCGACGCGGTTGCGGATTTCGCCCAGGTTCGCGGCTTTGCCGCCGACCTCGTCCAGTCGTTCCAGGGTGATCTCATCCAGAGGCACGGTGAGCGTCGCGTAGTCGAAGGATCTTTTTCTGGTCAGGGCGTTCAAGGCGCTTTGACCGACAGTTTCGACGCTGCCGAAGAGTTCCGGAAATTGTCCCGCGCACAGGGCGTTCAAGTCTTCGACCAGGGCGCAGCAGTGTTCCACCATGGTTCGAGCCAGACGCAGGGCCTCTTCCTGGGTGAACGACCCGCCTTCGTAGATCGTGCGCTCCAGAAACGTCATTTGATCCAGGACGAGATTGTTGCGCGCCAGCAGGCTTTTGAAGAAAAGGTATTTCTTGCCCAACTTCTGCCGCGCGTGCGCGATGTCTTGGCCGTTTTCCTTCATGCTCGAACCTTTTTCCTTCATGCAGGGGGGCATGAGGGGATGGGCCGCGCTTCCACGGGAAGCTGGACCGTGAAGGTTGAACCGTGCCCAGGACGGCTTGTGGCGAAGATTCGCCCGCCTATGCGTTGCAGGATGCCGTGGCTGATGGACAGACCGAGTCCAGCTCCCTTGCCCGGAGCTTTCGTGGTGAAGAACGGGTCGAAAATCTTGCCCATGTTTTCGTCGGGGATGCCGAATCCCGAATCTTCGACCTGCATGCAGACGCCGCCATCGCCTCGTTTCGTGCGGATGGTGATGCTGCCTCCCTCGGGCATGGCGTCCATGGCGTTGTTGATCAGGTTGATCAGCAATTGGCGCAGCAAGGCCGGTTCGCTCAGAATGACCGGCAGGTCCGGCTCCAGGCTTTCGTGGATTTCGATGTTTTTGTGCGAAGCTTCGCGGCGGCGCAGGGTGGCGACGTCGGACACGAGGGTGTTGAGCTGCACGTCGCGGATGGTGCCGTCGGTTTTGCCGCCGAAACTGAGGAGCTTGTGGGTGATCTCGCGGCTTCGCGCGGTCTGCGCGACAATCTGACGCAGGGCTTCCCGCAGCTCTCCGGCATCGGGATGATCCTTGAAGGTTTCGCGTTTGAGCACGTCCTGCATCCAGCCCGCCTCCTCGCCGATGATGGCCAGGGGATTGTTGACCTCGTGGGCGATGCCGACTCCAAGCTGGCTGATGGCGTCGAGTTTCTGAACCTGCATTCGATATTCGGCCAGGCGGGCTCGTTCCGTGTCCATGCTCTCCTGCCGTGCCAGGATTTTTTTGACGGTGAGCAGCGCGGCCGCGCAGAGAATGGCCATACCCAACAGACCGGAAAAAAGGTAGCGCACGGTTTGAGCATTGAGCGGTTCAAGCATTTCCCGTTCATCCCGCTGGACCACCAGCCGCCAGCCGGGGTTTCCGGTCACCGGAAGAACGCTGGCCCAGAGCCGCGTTCCCTTCCAGTCCCGCTTGAGGACAACGTTTTCCTGCGGGGCCGCGGCGGTCAGACCCGGATCCACGCTGTCCAGGATTCCTCCATGCAGTACTGAGCCGGTTTGCAGGACGCCCGAGGGGTCGATCAGGAAAGCCTCTCCGGTGCGTCCGATTCTTTCCCTGTCCAGGATGGCGCTGAAAAGGACCGCGCTCACGGACAGGCAGGCAATGCGCTCGCGTGGATCGTTTGGCAAGGGGGCTGCGATCAGGAAAAAGGCGAGCCCGTCGGACCCGGCGTGGATTTTCGTGACGGCAAAGGCTGACGGGGAGGCGCCTGAAAGGTCTGAGAGGATGGATCTGGCGTCATCAAAGCCCGGATGGCCGGCAAGGGCGAGTCGTTCCCCGGTTTTGTCCATGATGACGATGCCTTTCAACCACGGCAAGTCTTTTTGCCACGCTTGGAACGCGTGGTAGAGCGCCGCTTCGGAGATGGTCGCGTCGTGGAAGGACAGGCCGATCGTGCGCAACGCCTGCGCGGCGGAGTGCAGATCCCCTTCGATGCGCTCGCGGTACGTGCTCGCCAGGGCGTGGATTTCGGTTTCGCGGAGACTGCGGAATTGTATCCCAAGGGTCTGGATCGCATACAGAAAAATGCAGACGAAGATGAAAAGCGTCGGCAGGAGCAGGTACATGGCGACCGTGTATCCCAGGCTTCGACGTTGTGATGAGCGTCCAGTGTCGAGCATGTTTTCCCCTTTTATGAGGTCCTTGCAATTAGTCGCGATCGAATCTGCGTGGCGCTCCCGGGAAGGCGGGATTTTCGACGACTTTTTGCAGTGACGCCCTGCACGTAACGGTGATGAGGAAAATTCTGGAAAGCGGCCGGGGGAGTTTTCCCCCCGGCCAGTTAAATCAAGTCTTGATGCCAGCGTTGCAGCGGCTCGAAAATGCCGCGCTCTAAACCCATCTTTTCTGCAGCTTGTCGAGCAGGGCCTTTTCCTCGGCCTTGCGCAGCCTATCGTCGCGATCCTTTTTGATCTTGTAGGCTTCCTGGATCTTGACCACAAGGTACTCGTACTCGCAGGGCTTCATGAGGTAGTCATAAGCGCCGAGGCGCATGCCTTCCACGGCCGAGGAAACGTCTCCGTGACCGGTGAGCATGATGACCTCCACGCCGATGTGCTTGGCGCGGATCTCGGCCAGGGTTTCGATGCCGCTTAGGCCCGGCATCTGGATGTCGAGTATGGCCACGTCGAATTTGTTGGTGGTCAGCATGTCCAGCGCTTCCATGCCGCTGGCCGCGCCGCTCACGTTGTATCCGGTTTCGGTCAAACGCTTGGCCAGTGTTTCGCGAAAACGGTCTTCGTCGTCGATGAGGAGCAGTCTTGGCAAATTATCCATTGATACGACCTCCTTATTCCGTCCGCCGGACAGCTGTATCTGGCGAATGGTCTTTTGTGATTCATCGGGTTCTCAGCTTTTCATCGCTGCTTGTCTGAATAATGCAGGAGAGCATTGTCTGTATATACCGTGGCTATTGCCCAAATCCGATCATCGGCCAGTAGATCAGCATGCTGCCGACGGCAATCGCCAGCAAGGTCAGACACCAGGGGATTGCGACCTTGCAGAACTCCACCTGGTTGAAATAGCCGGTGCTGTAGGCGATGATTGTCGGCGGGCAGCCGATGACCAGCATGATGAAGGAGGTGCTGATGGGCGAGAGCATGCCCACCGCTTCGACGCTCATGTTCATCAGATTGGCCATGGGCAGGGTGATGGGCAGGCTCAGGGCCACGGCGGCCGAATTGCTCATCATGCTCGACAGGAAGGATCCGAACATGCCCATGCCGTAGTAGGTTACGAAGGCGTTGTGGCCCTGCAGCATGGGAAGCATGGATTCTGCCAGGTACTGGCCGAGGCCGGACTTGAGCATGGCCGCGCCAAGGGAGACGCCGGAGCCGAAGACGATCCAGGATTCCCAGGGGAACTTGTCGCAGATGGTCTTGAAGGAAACCCAGCCCGGCGCGCAGAAGCCGGCCAAGGCCAGGGCCGCGACGACCGTCAGGTGCAGCCCGGTCAGGTCGCCCAGGAACCAGAGCACGAAGGCCGCGCCAAAAACCAGCGTGACGCCGATCTCGGCGGTGCTCATCTTGGGCATTTCTTCAATTTTGGCCTCGGCGGGCAGGGACACTTCCTTGGGTCTGAAGATCAGGTAGCATACGGCCCAGGTGGCGATGGCCGTGAAGATACACAGGGGGAAGTTGATCATCATGTACTTCACGAAACCTATGTTCAACGCCACGCCCGTGGTTTCCAGAACATATTTGGATGTGATGTCCACGGCCAGAGGGCAGCGACCGCCGCCGAGCAGCGTGCCGAAGCCGCCGGCTGACGCTGAAAGCGGAATGAGGATGATAAAGAATTTGCTCAGGTTGTTGCTCTTCTTCGGAGTGATGCCCATGGCTGTGAAGATGGGCAGGATGGCGAAGAGCATGATGATGGTGATGGTCGCGTCGTGGAAGATGGAGGACAGGATGGTGCTGCTGACCGCCACGAAGAAACTCAGCTTTTTGACGTTGGTGCCGGCGACTTTGAGGATCAGGAACAAGAGACGTTTGGCCAGCCCTACCTCGTTCAGAACCACGCCGAACATGATGATCATCATGACGAACATGACCGCCTGGTTGGCATAGGGCGCCCAGGCGTCCGATGTCTTGGTCACCTTGAAGGCGATCATTGCCGCCGTGGCCAAGAGTGCTGTGATGCCGATGGGAATGGCTTCGGACACCCAGAGGAAGACAACGGGGAGAAGGATGGCCGCCAGGCGGTGACCTTCGGCCGGAAGGTTTTCAGGCCTGGGCAGCATCATGATGAATATTCCTATACCAAGGGCTATGAGCAGCTTGATGATCATGGACTTGCCGGACTGCGTGGGACCCTGGGGCTCTTCCTCGTGCATGAGGAGCTCGTCTGGGGAAGTATCTCGCACGTCTTGTGCACTCATGGATTCTCTCCTTTTATGTTCAGTGTGTTAACTTGGCGGTGACAACTTCGCTTGAGCAAACTGCGCATCAAAGGCCGCACGACTCTTTGATTCTGCGACCGATTTCCTTGTACACGTCGGAAAAGCGCAAAAGGCCTACGAGTTTCTTGCCGTCCATGACGAAAAGAGAGTCATGCTTGAACATGACAAAGCGATGGAAGGCGTTGTTCAGATTCGCGTCATGGTCGATGATTTGGGACGATTTCGGCGGCTGGATGAAATCCTTGACCAGGATGTCCTTGGCGGTGGTGCAGAGGTCGTCGAGGGGCTTGGCCCAGAGGGTGGTCTGCTCCTTCATGGGCTGGATCACGTAGCTGAACTTTTCAACGTAGACGCTGCTTTGCTCGTCGACGAGCTTCTCGTAGTCCGGTTCAAGGCCGCGGACCACGTCGAGGGGAGAAAGCTTGCCCACGACCTTGTTTTCACTGTCGGTCACCAGCAGGATGCGCTGTTCGCGCTTGCCGGAAAGGTATTCCTCGTTGGCCCGCTCCAAAGCCATGACCGCTCCGGAAAAAGTGGCCGTGTCCGATATTCTGGGGAATTTGGCTATGGGGACCATGAAATCTTTTACGGATGCTTCCATTATCCATCGCTCCTTGGGGTTGGGCCGGAATTGAAAATTGTGCACCATCTTCGCTTCCGACGCAGGGTTGTTGCCGATTTCACGTCTTCAAATAATCTTGCAAACGTTGTGATAGGATAAACAATTCCTGTGCCAAGTTTTTCTGCGCGATATAGATTTTTTTATTTAATATGCTGATATTAAAGTAGATTAAATTGATATAAATTTCACAAAGAATGATTGTTTTTTAGCGAACACAAGTTATTTTGCTTAATTTTGCTTGATTTTGCTTTTTTTCTCTTGAGTAGCATATCCTGCATCTGGTAGTAGGAACGGGAATTTGCATGATTCCGAGTTGCATCCGAGAGGCTTGAAAAGGAGGGAACATGGTCGCGTCCAAGGACTTTTTGAGGTGGTTGCCTCGGGCATGGCGCACTGGATCTGTGCCGGTCAGGCGCAAATTGAGAACACGCTTGTTGATGACGCTCATCCCCACGTCTCTCATCGTGCTCGCGCTGATGGGGTACGCCACCTACTGGGCTTCATCGGAATTCATCTCCCTCGCTCTTGAACGCAATTCCCGGCTTCATGCCGTGACCACCGCCCATGCGGTGGAGACGTTGCTGGAACGCTGCAAACGGCATTTGCTCTATGCGGCCCGCAATCCCATGAATGCGCAGGATGCGGCCAATTTTCTGCGAAACATACACGAACTCGAGGGTCTGGAGTTCGCGGAATTCGGGTTCATGCCTTTGCGTGAAGGGGAGCCTGTCGTCTTTGCGAGTCGCGAAGGGGAAAGCAGGCTGCTGGGGCAGGAGGAAGTGGACGGCATTCGCCCCGGTCCCGCGCTTCTCTACGAGCACGCTCGCGAACTGGACGCCGGAGAGGTATGGCTGTCGGAGTTCGCGGAGGTGGAGACCCCGTATCCGAGCGTGGAGAATCCGCGCCAACGCATGTCCCGGGTGGCGATGCGCATGGTGACATCCTATGCCGGACTTGATGGCGCACCGGCCGGGTACGTCTATCTTTCCCTGGATGCGCGCGTGGTGCGCGATGTTTTGTCGCTGTACGAATCGTCTAATTCTCCCGTCTTCGCCTTTCCGCGCAATCCGAAGTTCCAGCGCTACACATTTTTTTTCGATGCCGACGGGTGGGTGCTTTTCCAGTCCGAACCGGAACGCAACGACGACGCTCCCTTGCGCACCTTGAACGTCCGCAAGGCGTTGGCCGGCACTCTGGGCCGGCCCGGCCTGCCCGAGGCGTTTCGCCCCTCGGAGCAGAACGTCAATTATTGGAACACCGTCGACGACGTCCGCAAAGGGCACAAGGACATTGTCCGACCGCTCAAGCGCGCGGAATCCACTTCGCCCTACAGCGAGCATTTTCTCGCCTATGCGCCGGTGCGCATGCATCTCTCCCCGGATCGGGAAACCTCGGTCATCGGCGGAATCGCGTATGAGGACCGCAGCGTCCTGGTCGATCTCGCCGGATACCGGCACATCGATGTCATGCTGATCATAAGCGCCATTTCCGTGCTGGTTCTGGTGCTGGCCATCGCGCTGGTGGCCAG
Source organism: Pseudomonadota bacterium (assembly GCA_023393525.1). Lineage (GTDB taxonomy): Bacteria > Desulfobacterota > Desulfovibrionia > Desulfovibrionales > Desulfomicrobiaceae > Desulfomicrobium. The sequence continues at coordinate 8,045 of JAEWKZ010000063.1, forward strand.
AGGCACCACGCTCGGTCTGCAGGAGCTTGCCTATGCAGTGAAGAATCTCACGGAAAAGGGTGAGTGGGAGGAGGTCCGTTTGGTCGAAACGGGCTACGAGGCCGAAATGCTCAAGGATTCGATCAATTCCATGATCCGAACGCTGCAAGCCCAGTTCGAGGAGATCAAGTCGAAGGACCTGAAGATCGAGTCCGTGACCTTGAAAGAGCCTGTGGAGCTCAGCATGGGACCCGCCGCCTCCACGCTGGACGAGAGCTTTCCGGAACTTGTCGGAGCGGGGCCGTTCATGAAGCAGATGAAGCGGGACATCGTCAAGGCCAGCCAGGTCGAAGTGGACGTGCTCATCGAAGGCGAGACCGGCACCGGCAAGCAGCTTGCGGCAGAAGCCGTGCACCGTTTGTCGTCCCGGAACGGCAAGCCTTTCATTTCCATTAATTGCGGCGAACTCGATGAGAACCTTTTGCTTGATTCCCTCTTCGGCCATGTCAAAGGCGCGTTCACTGACGGCAAGGGGGATCGGCGAGGAGCTTTTTTGCAGGCCGATGGCGGAACACTGTTTCTGGACGAGATTCAGTCCGCATCGCTGAAGGTCCAGCAAGCCTTGCTGCGGGCGTTGTCCCTGCGCAAGATCAAGCCGCTTGGCAGCGATCAGGATGTGGACGTGAACGTTCGCCTGCTCACGGCCACCAACGTCGATTTGAAGGCGTTGATCGGGGCGGGAAAATTTCGGGAGGACCTGTACTACAGGCTCAAGGTCATCACCATCACGACTCCGCCGCTGCGGGAACAGCGGCAGAACATCCCCCTTTTGGCCATGCACTTCCTGAAAGAAGGGGAACACATGGCCGGCAGGTCCGATCTGGCCCTCTCGCGCGGGGCCCTGAAAGCCCTGGTTTCCTACGATTGGCCGGGCAATATTCGAGAACTCAAGCACGTAGTCATCACTGCGGCCGTCATGTCCGAAGGACGTGTGATCCAGGCCGAGCAACTGGGCATAAACGGCCAGGCGAGAAACGAAGCCGTTTCATTCAACGAAAGCCCTGCTCCATTTGCGGGGAAGGAGGAGACTTTTGCCGGCCCGGCGCCTGCAAGACCCGATGCTTCGAAAAATGACGGCGCGCTGCCTCTTGACCTGAATTCCCGGCAGGTCGCGGCGTGCGAGTATGTGCAGGAGCACGGAAGCATTTCAAGCAAGGACTTGCTCGGCCTTCTGGATGGCGGCATTTCCAAGCGCACCGCGAGCTACGATCTTCAGGACCTTGTGGACCGGGGGGTGTTGATCCGGATCGGTCGGGGGCCCGCAACCCGCTACATGCGTCCGTCCAATGCCGGACGAGGCTGAACGCGCCCGCGTTTCCCGATGGGAAGGAATTCTCCTTTTCTTCAAGAAAATGGCGAGTTTTGCCGTGACGCCGTGTTGCGCACGCGGAAGGGCTCATATATGTGTACGATACGCTGTCGATATCTGGTAATTCGGTTTGGCGAAGATTTCGCGTGGGAGAACCGGTATGTCAGGACTTGGTCTCAAAGGGCTCGGGGCAAAGATCGCCGTGACCGCCCTGGGCTTTTCGCTAATTCCGCTCATAGCCTTGGGCGTGACGATGTATTCCATGTTCGCTGCGACCTACAATTCCAAGGTTCAGGCGAACCTGATCACCCTTGTGGAAAACAAGCGGCAGGGCATTGATCTCTTTCTGCGCGAGCAGATTGCCCAACTGCGCACGCTGGCATATTCCCACAGTGTCGAAGATCTGTCGTCCCCGGAAATGCTGGAGAGCGTTCTCGCCACCATGCAGCTCAGCTCCAAGACGTTCATCGATCTCGGATTGATCAACGAGGAGGGCGCGCATGTCAGTTATTCCGGCCCCTACAATCTCTCCCATGTCAACTATAAGAACGAGAAGTGGTTCAACGAGGTCATGCTGCGCAAGGTCTACGTCTCTGACGTGTTCGAGGGCTTCCGTGGCTTTCCGCACATGATCATCGCCGTGAAAAAGCAGGAGAAGGGCAGGGTCTGGATTCTGCGGGCCACCATTGACTCGGATATTTTCGATTCCCTGGTGCGCTGGCTGCAACTCGGAGACCTGGGGGACGCGTATCTGGTCAACCGCTCCGGGGATTTGCAGACCCGGCCCAGATTCGGCAACAAGAGCCGCGATGTCTATGCTCCCCTGCTGGGCGCGCCATTTTCCGGGGCCAGGGTCATGCAGCACGAGGTGCAGCAGAAGGAGATTTTCGTGGGCGGCATCTGGCTTGAACAAAAAGAGTGGCTGCTCGTCGTCGAGGAGGACAAGCGCGGAGAGCTTCAGCCCCTTTTCAAGACCAGGACGGCGACGTGGGGCGTGATGGGGGGCGGATTCGCCGCGATCATCCTCGGGACACTCCTCATCACGCGCATGATCGTCGCCCAGCAGGAGAACGTGAGCAGGCAGCAGGCGCAGATGAACGAAGAGCTGATCCAGTCGAGCAAGATGGCCGCACTGGGCAAGCTTGCGGCGGGGGTCGCCCACGAGGTCAACAACCCCTTGGCGGTCATTCGGGAGAAGGCCGGCTGGATGCGTGATCTGCTCGAAGAGGAGGACGTGAAGGCCAGCGCGAATTTTCAGGAATTCGTGGACGCCGTGGACAAGATAGAACAGCACGTCGAGCGCGCCGGCAAGGTCGTGCACCGCATGCTCGGGTTCGCGCGGCGCATGGAGCCGGTCTGCAACGACATCTACATCAACGACGTGCTGAAGCAGACCACGGCGTTTCTCGAAAACGAGATCCGTTTCAGAAACATCGAACTGATCTGGGAGCTGAAACCCGATCTGCCGACCATCCAGTCCGACGCCGCCCAGATTCAGCAGGTCATTCTCAACCTCTTCAACAACGCCATCGACGCCATCGACCGCAACGGCCATATCACGGTCGCCACCCGCTACGATCAGGAGGCGGACATGGTGGGTATAAGCATTCGCGATGACGGTCCCGGCATGGACAAGGAGGTGCAGCGGCGAATTTTCGACCCGTTCTTCACCACCAAAAAGGTGGGCGAGGGCACGGGCCTGGGACTGTCCATCAGCTATTCGATCATCAACAAGCTGGGGGGAAGCATCCGCTTCGAATCCGAGGCTGGAAAGGGGACCGAATTCATAATTCTTTTGCCGGTGAAACATCATGACTGAAAAGAACGACGTGCAGATAGCGCTCGTCCATGACGGACCTTCCGTGCTGGTGGTCGATGACGAGCAGGATTTTGTGGAGACCCTGGTCAAACGCATGGAGCGCAGGGGGTTCAAGGTCACGGGAGTCGGCAGCGGTCAGGAGGCGTTGCTTTTGCTCGGAAAGGAGCATTTTGACGTGGTCATCCTGGATGTGATGATGCCGGGTATGGACGGGATCGAGACTTTGCGTGAAATCAAGCTCGCATGGCCCCGGATTCAGGTCGTTCTTCTCTCGGGGCATGGCGGCGAGGAAATGGGAGTGCGCGGGATGGCCTACGGAGCCTACGCCTATCTGCTGAAACCGGTGGCCCTGAAGACAATAGTCGAGACGGCATACACCGCTTTCGAAGAAGCCGGTGTGCGTTAACGCGATGCCATGCGCCAGTACACGCGCCAAACCATAAAGCGGAATTTTTTCGTGGCCATGCTGCTGGCCCCGTTCATTCCCGTGCTGCTGGCCTTGGGCACCGGCGGGTATCTATTCTGGAATCATGTACAGCAGAGCGTTCTCGACAAGTTGACCCTGCTTTCCGCCCACAACGCGCGCGTGGTCGATCGGTTCCTGGACGGCTTTCTGGGCGATCTGGCCATGGCGCGAGCCCAGCTTGCAGATTGTCCCGATTCCCCGGAGCTTCGTTCTGCTTTCGAGACCTTGGCCGTCAAGCACAAGGGGCTGGTGGATATCGCCCTCGTCGATCCTTCGGGTGAGGTGGTGGCGTACGCAGGGCCGAGCGTCTTCAAGGGGACCCACGTCGTGCCGGGACGCTGGCTGGGCGAAGCGCTGGAAAGAGGCAGCGGCATCAGCAGCGTGGTTTCGGGGCAAATGGGGCTTCCGTTGTGCATCGTGGCGCAGAGGTTCAACGTCGGCGACGAGGTGTTTGTGATGCGGGCCTCCCTGGATCCGGAAATTTTCACGTCGCTGTTCATCGCCGGACGCGGCGAGGAAGTCGATCTGTTTCTCGTCAACCCCGACGGGGAAATCGTAGCCGGGAGCGGCGGACAGGTCCTGACCAAAGACCGGGCGTTGGTCGAGCATGTGTTCATGGGACGCGTCGGCACGGCGTTCAGGGATTCTCATTCCAAGGCGGCCTATTCAAGCACCGTCCTGAGCCATGGCGGGTGGATACTGGGCGTCCGAAAACAGTGTGCGGCGATGTTCAGCGCCGCCGACTCCGCGCTGCTTTTTTTGGGGATTTCCCTGGTTTCCGGAGGAATCATCGTCCTTTTGTCGTCATTGTATCTGACCGGCTATGTCGAAAAAATGCTGCTGCAACGGGACGATGAACGCGAAAGACTGCGCGAGCAGCTGTATCGGGCCGGGCGGTTGGCCGAGTTGGGTGAAATGGCCGCCGGTTTCGCGCACGAGATCAACAATCCCCTGCAAATCATGAAGAGCGACCAGGCGTATATCGAGATGCTGCTTCAGGATTTCAGGACCAGGGCCGGCGGGGATGCCGATTTTTTGGGCGATGTGGACGAGATCGCCGCAAGCCTCAATCAGATCAAACTCCAGATCGATCGCTGTGCGCGGATCACGCATTCGATCCTGAGTTTTGGACGGGCGGGCAAGTCCGAGGCGCAAAACATCGATGTGGCCACGTTCATTCCCGAAGTGCTGATCATGATTCAGAAAAAAATTCAGCTCAGCAATATCGCCCTGCGGGTTGAAATTCCTCCAACCCGTCTGGTCGTGCACGTTGATCCGGGGCGTTTGCAGCAGGTCGTGCTGAATCTGCTCAATAACGCCATGTACGCCGTCAGCCAGACATCCCATATCCGCCCCGGAGAAATCGTGCTGGCCTGCTCCGTCGAGGGCGCAGACATGGTGCGCATCGAAATCAGGGATAATGGCGCGGGCATTGGCGAAGAGCAGAAGACGCTGATTTTCACGCCCTTTTACACCACCAAGCCTGCCGGTAGCGGAACGGGATTGGGGCTTTCCGTGTGCCACGGCATCGTCGAGAGCATGAAGGGCGTTTTGGATTTTACAAGCGTGAAGGGACAGGGGGCGACCTTTTTCATCCTGTTGCCCAGAGTGCCGTCTTCCCGGGAGTGACGGGAACATGCGCAAGGGGATTGCCGAGGGACGGTCGTCCCGGAATGTCCAAGCTGAAGAAGAGGTGAACATGGATGACGCATTGCGGGTTCTGCTGGTTGACGACGAGGAGTGCTATCTGGAAACGGCGGCCAAGATATTCAGGCGCAAGGGCATCGACGTTGAGTTGTGCTCCATCGGCAAGGACGTTGTGGATATTCTCAAGACCAGGAAATGCCAGGTGGTCGTGCTCGATCTGAAGATGCCCGGGATGACCGGCCAGGAGGTGCTGCGGGAAATTAAAAGCAGTCTTCCCGCCGTGCAGGTCATCATTCTCACCGGCCACGCGACGTCGGACGACGCCGCTGTGTGCCTGACCGGCGGAGCGTTTGATTTTTTGATCAAACCCGTGGAGATGGACCGGCTTCTGGACAGGATCAACACGGCTTATGAAATGTGGAAGCTGTCCCCGGATAACTGATCGGTTTGTGACTCGGAGACAAGGAGATACGCTGTGGCGATGCCTCACGTTGTAATCGCGGATGACGAAGCCCGTTTTCGGGAAACGATGTCGAAAATCCTGGAGCACAAGGGTTATGTAGTCAGCGTGGTCGAAAATGGAGACCAGGTGCTGGAATTTCTGGAAACGGTCGAACCCCGGGTGGTTCTGCTGGATGTCCGCATGCCGGGCCTTAGCGGGGAGGAGGCCTTGCCGCGCATTCTGGCCATGAAGCCGGGAGTCAGGGTCATCATCCTGACCGGACACGGCGAGGAGCGCGGGGCTCGCAGGGCGCTTGCGGACGGAGCCTTCGATTATCTGTGCAAACCGTGCGACGTGGATGTCCTCGTGGCCCGCATCCAGGATGCCGTGCGCGTCCTGCCTCAAACCCGGGAGCGCGAACGGACGGTGCTTGAGCTTATGATCCCCATCGACGAGTACACCTGCGTGCAGGCGTCAAGCACGGTGAAAGAGGGCATCGAGCGGCTCAGGATCGCGGCGGAGAATTTCATTTCGACCGGTTTGATCATGGAGAGCGGCCATCGCGCGGTTCTGGTTTTCGACCAGGAGGAATTGGTGGGCGTTCTGGCCATGCGCAACCTGATCCAGGCCCTTCGCCCCGACTACGTGGAATTGGGCCGCCGTTCGGGGAACAGCGGCCCGCGGTATTCCGCGCTCTTCTGGGAAGGGCTTTTCAATGTCAGGGCGCTCGAGCTTCAGACCAAATGCGTGCGCGACATCATGAACCCCAAGCCTCCGGTGGTGGACAGCGATGCCAACCTGATGCAGGTGGCTGACCTGCTCTGCCAGGAAAACCGGCGCCGCGTCGCCGTCAGGCGGGATGGCAGGATCGTGGGCGTGCTGCGCGAGCAGGAGCTGTTTCACGAGATTTCCCGTCTGGTCCTGCCGCGCCGGTAACCGGCCATCCCGGCGGAGCGCGGTCAGGATTTCGCGGCCGCGACGATGGCCCGCATGAAGGCCGGGAGATCGTCCGGGGTGCGGCTGGTGATCATGTTCCTGTCGACGACGACCTCGTGGTCGCGCCATTTGGCTCCGGCGTTGACCAGGTCGTCCTTGATGGCGAAGAAGGATGTCACCGCGCGGTCCTTCAAGACTCCCGCCGAAACGAGCACCCATCCCGCATGGCAGATGGCCGCCACGATCTTGCCCTGCTGGTCGAAGGCCCTGACCAGGCTGACCGTGTTCTGGTCCCTGCGCATGTGGTCCGGAGCGTATCCCCCCGGGACTATGATGCCTGCGTATTCCGCCACATTGATGTCCGTGGGCGCCTTTTCGGATGTGGCCGGGGTGCCGTACTTGCCCTCGAAGCTCTGGCCGGCCTTGCCGGACACGACCACGACCTGCGCTCCGGCCTCCTTGAGCCTGAAATAGGGATACCAGAATTCATGGTCGTTGAACTGGGTTTCCACCAGAAGCACGAATTTCTTTCCCTTCAGTTCCATCACGTCCTCCGCGAATGTTGATCGTCTGTGCCCGTACATCCTGCCGAAGCAGGATGGCGAGCCGGTTGCGTTCCGCCGGAGCTCAAGACGGCGGCATGCGCCGCTCCGGGGCCTGGGCGTGAAAGCCGCCGCCAGGAGGACATTCTCAAGGCAGGCTTTTCGACCGGACGCAGTCGCGCCCCTCGTGCTTTGCCAGGTAAAGCATCCTGTCCGCCTGCTCCAGAAGGTTTGAGCGATCGCATGCCGAAACATCGTTGCACGTCACCGCGCCGATGGAAATGGTGAGATGGTCGGCGACCGGGGAGGCCTTGTGCTCGATGCGCAGGGCCTTGAGCGCCGTGCGTATGCCGTCCGCCAGGTAGAGGCTCCCGCTTTCGCTGGTGTCCGGCAGCAGGATGATGAATTCTTCACCGCCGAACCTGGCCAGGAAATCCGCCGGGCGGCCCAGGGAGGATTGCAGGACCCTGGCCACGGCCTTCAGACAGTCGTCGCCGGCCATGTGCCCGTACAGGTCGTTGTAGTTCTTGAAGTGGTCGATATCGATGAAGAGCAGGGACAGCGGCGACTTCGTGCGCAGCGCGCGATTCCATTCCTGGATGTATATTTCGTCGAACCTGCGCCTGTTGGGGATGTTGGTCAGCCCGTCGAGGGTGGAGAGGTTTTCGAGCAGATCCCTGTTGCGCTTGAGCTCCAGATGGTTGCGTATCCTGGCGCGGATGATCGGAGGGCTGAAGGGCTTGCGGATGTAGTCCACGGCCCCGAGTTCCAGGCCCTTGGCTTCCTCGCTCGTCTCCCATTTGGCGGTCAGGAACACGACCGGAATGTTGCGGGTCTTCTCGTCCTTCTTCAGCTCGGCGCACACCTCGAACCCGTCAAGGCCGGGCATGATGATGTCCATCAGGATGAGATCCGGCTGTGGTTCGCTGCGGGCCATATCCAGCGCCATTTCCCCGGTGGTGGCGTAGACGAGGTTGTGCTCCTCGCCCAGCACGAGTTCGAGGGCCTTGATGTTGACGGGTTCGTCATCAACGATCAGTATGGTGTTTTTGCTCGCGAAAGGGGGCAAGTTGTTCGCTCCTCAGGTGTTGGGCGTGTTGCTTTGGAACCGCGTATGCCGTCTCGCATAAGCGTAGCATGATTTCTAGGCATCTTCCGGGGATCATGCAACCAGAGAGCTTGAAAAGGAGCAAAAAAAAACGCGACGCGGGCTGCGTGCGGCGGCTTGGGCTTCTCGATCTGGAACAATGCGTCTGGCTGAAATTTTGTCAACCGGGAAAAACAAGGATTCTCAATGGATGTAAGCAGGGAAATGGTTTTTGAGCAGACCAGGAAGATACAGCTTTATCACACGGACGCGAAGGGGCGGGTCACGCCTTCCGCGCTGTGCCGTTTCGCTCAGGAGAGCGCCGGAGGCCATGCCGAGCGCCTCGGGGTCGGAATGGAGAGTCTGGCGGAACAGAACATCGCCTGGGTCCTGCGCGAGCAGGCGGTGCGCGTGGTGCGCTATCCGGTTCTGGGGGAGCGGCTGCGGATTTCGACCTGGCCGACCCGCGCCGAACGGATCCTGTGTCACCGTGACTACCGCATCCACGATGAGGCGGATCGGCTGGTCGCCCGGGGCACCAGCGTGTGGTTCGGGCTGGACCTCGCAGCCAGGCGTCCGCGCAAGGCCGAATCGTTTTTTCATCTGCCGGTGGAGTTGATGCCGAAGCCGGTTTTCGACCAGCCCCTGCCGACCCTCGAGACGCCGCAGGATGACTGCCAAGTGGAAGCCCGCACCGTTCGCGCCAGCGACCTGGACGCCCTTGGACACATGAACAATCTGCGGTACCTGGATTGGATCGAGGATCATCTGAGCCTTTTCGGGGTGGCCGTCCCTCCGTGCTTCCTCCGCATCCGTCATGCGCAGGAAGTCAGGGCCGGGGACAGGGTCGAGGTGCGCCACGCTTTTGGCGCGGAAAACGATGTGCTGCTTCAGATGCGCCACCCAGGCCAGGGCAGGGAGATCTGTCTGGCGCGGGTTGTCTTGAATTCCCCGGATTGAGCATCCCGGTCTTTTTCCCTTTGGTCCGTGCCGAACAGGAGTGGATGGACAAAAAAAATCCCGGTCGAGGTTGCGACCGGGATGGAATGTCGGGTTGCGCGCCGGGCCTTCACTGACCCGTGGACGTTGCGGCCGGTTCGGCCTTGGCGGCCTGCATCGGCTCCTGAAGCTGCGCCCTGTACTCGGCGATGGCCGCTTTGAAGACGGGCATTTCCTTGGCGTGGATGGGGTCGGCAGGCATGGTCTTGAGCTTGAGGGGGTTGATGAGCTTGCCGTTGTGCCGCATGCGGAAATCAAGATGCGGACCGGTGGCGTAGCCGGTGCTGCCGACATAGCCGATGACCGCGCCCTGCTTCACCTTGGCCCCTTTCTTGGACACCTTGGCGAATTTGCTCATGTGGTTGTAGATGGTCTCGTAGCCGTTGCTGTGGATCACGCGCACGAAGCGTCCCTGGGATTTGTTGGACCCGACCTGGGCGATGACTCCGTCGGCCACCGTGCTGATCGGGGTTCCGGTGGGCGCGGCGTAATCGATGCCCTGATGGGGGCGTCTGTATTTCAGGATGGGGTGCAGGCGGCTCATGGAATAGCCGGATGAAATGCGCGTGAAGGACAGCGGCGATTTGAGGAACGCCTTGCGCAACGGACGGCCTTTTTCGTCGTAATAGGCGGTGTTGCCTTTTTTGTCCGTGTAGCGATAGGCGTGGTAGGTCTGGCCCTGGTTGGTGAAGCTGGCCGCCGCGAGGTTCCCGTACCCCACGAACTTTCCTTCCCTGAATTTCTTCTCGATGACCACCCTGAACGTGTCTCCGGCGCGCAGGTCGCGCGTGAAGTCGACGTCGTAGGCGAAGACGTTGCCCAGCCGCAGGGCCAGTTCCTCGCTTTCTCCGGCCTGGGTCACCGCTCCGAAAAGACTGCTTTCGACGACTCCGGAGACGGTCTTGATCTCCGTGTCGTAGGGAATGGCTTCGCGGCGGAACTCGTAGCCGGAGTCGGTCAGCGAGACCACGAGCCGTTCATTGCCGTCTATTTCGTACTCCAGGCCGACCAGCGCCTTGTTGGAGTAGATCATGGTCCAGGGCTGGCCCGCCTTGAGATTGTCCAGCGGGTAGACGTCCTTGCTCTCGTTGCACAGGGAGTAAATCTCGGCCAGGCCGAGATGCCCTTCCAAAAGCGTGGACGGGGTGTCGCCGCTTTTGATGGTGTCGCTCATGCGGGTGATTTCGGGTTCGCGCGGGGCGCAGGCTTCGGGCAGTTCGCCCGTCGTCTGGGATGCGCCGTCCTGCTGCTCGGAGAGGTCTTTCCCGTTCTCGTAATCCTGGCTTTCGTAGCGGGTGGAAACACCTTGGGCGCTCCAATCGATGCTGGACTGGATTTCCTCGGGCGCCAGAAAGTTGAAGAAGACTGCGGCCGCGATGAGCGCTCCGCCCAAAAGGACGAAGGCGCGCTTGGCCAGATGCGCTGGCGCGGGCTTGCGTTTCAGGGACAGGTGGGACGGGCGGCGATATGTATTTCGATTTTTTGTTGTCATACGTCCATGAGTTGCTTTGGCGCTGGGCCGGATGTTGCTCCGAATCACGGTCCCCCCGGCTGGCGGGTTTGCCTGATAACCGTCGCGCTGTCATAGCCGCGTAAGACGTCAAGCTCAAGCACTTGTTTCCCGGAAAGAGAATATCTGCGCCAATTCCCGGAAATCACGGTCGACATGGCAGGAATGGGGGCGTCTGGCGGAAGGGGCGGGGCCCCGTTTTTTTTCCTGCGGAACGTCGCGGGGATCTTATTTGGCTTTCAGACCGTAGATGATGAAGTCGACAATGTCGTCGAACAGCCCCTCGTCTCCGTATGGGGTCAGCAGGCCATGCCTGATGCCGCCGACCAGGTTGCAGAATACGACGACGGAAGTTTTGTGCGGATCGACGTCGCGGATGCTGCCGTCCCGAACGCCGCGCTCCATGCACTCTTCCAGGATGTCGTAGAGTTCGGAGAAGTTGCGGATCATGACGTCCTTGTCTTCGACCGTCTTCAGGTCGCTGAACGGGGAGCAGCGCACCAGGACCATGAAATCCTGGCGCGGGTTGCGGGCGAAGTCGAAATAGGTCCTGGCGAACAGCCTGACCGCCTCGAGCCCGTTGGGAACACCCTGCAGGTTGGTCCGCATGGCCTCTATGAGTTCGTGAACGACGTCGAGGCCTGCCGTGAGAAAGAGCTTTTCCTTGTTGCCGAAATGGTGGGTCAGAAGCCCCAGGGCCACTCCGGCCCGCTCTGAAATTTTCTTGAATGTCGTTTCGGAATATCCGTGTTCGCTGAACAGTTCTTTGGCTGCCTTGAGCAGGAGTTCTTTTTTTGTCGGTCCCGTGGCCATGCTTGTTCTTCTCGTTCGTCAAGTGAAGGTGCTAAAACAGGGGAACCCCAAAGTTCCGGAAGACATCCGCGGGGCGGGCGAGGGGGGCCCGGGCGAAAATGCGCTAACTCGTTAAATTGAATACCCAATCAATATGCAAGGTCACGGTTGTTGTCAACGCCGCATCCCTGTTCGGGAAAATTGACAAACAGCGCCATGATCTTGAATAAGAAGCGTCCACCATAGGCAAGGAGCCATGCATGAATGCCTTGAAATACTGGTCCGGATACGTTTCGTCGCTTCTTCGCGCCCGGCTTTACGCCCTGCGTCCGGGCAAGCGCCAGCTGATCAGGAATGACCGGGTCCGAAACAGTCCCCTCTACGATGATGTCTGCCACTGGCAAAAGGCCCAGATGGAGTCCATGACCTTTGAAAACGACCGCCCGACGAAAGAGGTCAAGGGCGCGGTGGATTTGCCGCTCATGCGCCGCATTCACCGGCGTACCCTGCTTGAGATCCGGCACGAGCTGGGCGATCTTTGGCGTCCGTCGTCCGTGACCCTGAATCAGGGGCGGGGCATCAGCCTCGACCAGTCCATCGCCATCATGCACCGACTGCGGGATGCCGGATTTCCCGACGACGCCCTAGGCGTGGTTTCCGTGGAATTCGCGGGCAGACGGCATTCCTTCGCCATCGTCCAGGACGTGAAGGACGATTTCTGGATGCTCGACAACGGCACGTTTTCGTTTTGCCCCGTGCGCGGCAGCGTGTTTTTGTCGGTGCGCAGGGATGTGCACGTCCTGATCGGCTTCAATTTCTTCGATGTCTGGAATTATTGATCCGCTTCATATACGACAAGGACGGGAAACATGAAGATCATGCCTACATTGGCCGCCAAGGCCGTGCATTTTGATTCGGAAGCCGCCAGGAAGGTGACGGGGCGGGTGATTATCGGTCATGACGACGGTGCGGACAATTTCTGCATGCGCCGTTTCGACCTGGGGCCGGACGGGCACACTCCTCGCCATGCCCATGCCTGGGAGCACGAGATCTTCTTTCACGCCGGGGAGGGCGAGGTCCTCCACGCCGGGGAATGGACCCGGGTCGCGCCGGGGGATGCGGTATTTGTTCCCGGCGGGGAAGAACATCAAATCCGCAACGCCGGAGACTGCGCGCTGACATTCATTTGTCTGGTTCCCGCCGGAGCTCCGGAGATTTGAGAGGTCCGCGATGCTGGCCCACGCACGGAAATACGCCTTCCTGTCCATAGGCGCTTCGCTTCTGACCATGGCCCTCAAGTTCGGGGCCTTTTTCCTGACCGGATCGGTGGGCCTTTTTTCCGATGCCGTGGAGTCCGTGGTCAACCTGACCGCCGGACTCATCGCGCTCATGGCCATCATTCACGCGCACCGTCCGGCGGACCAGAGCCATGCCTATGGTCACGGCAAGGTCGAATATTTTTCCAGCGGGATGGAAGGCATATTGATCTGCGTGGCGGCTCTGGGTATCGCCTATGCCTCGGTGCAGCGTTTCGTGCATCCCCAGGCGCTGCACCATCTGGGGACCGGCGTCGTCGTGGCCACGCTGGCGGGGGCCGTCAATTTCGTGGTGGCCAGGGTCATGCTCAAGGCCGCCCGCGAGTATGACAGCATCGTGCTCGAAGCCGACGCCAGACATCTGCTGACCGATGTCTGGACTTCGGCAGGGCTGGTCCTTGCCTTGGCGGTCATGCATTTCGCCCCGCCTTCCTGGCAGATCCTGGACCCGGTCCTGGGGCTGGCAATGTCCGCGAACATCGTCTGGACCGGGATGGGCTTGGTTCGCCGTTCCATCGCGGGGCTCATGGACGTTGGGCTGCCGGAGCATGAAATTTCCCGGATCACCGCCGTCATCAAACGGATCGGAGGGGTTGAATCGGGATTTCACGCCCTGCGCACGCGCAAATCCGGGGCGGTCAGGTTCGTGGATTTTCATCTTCTCGTACCCGGCTCCATGACGGTGCAGGAATCCCACGACCTGTGCTGTGAGATCGAGGAGGCCATCAAGGTCGAATTGCCGGGGAGTCAGACCACCATCCACGTGGAGCCCCGCGAGGATTACGCCTCGTTTGACGGCTGGAAGGTGGGGGGCATTTGCGACAGGTCCGCCTGTCACAAAAGCGGAATCGAATGAGACGCGGGCTTTTTTTTGGACATGCGTCCGGAGTGGAGGTTCTCATGTGGAAGAAATGGGTGATATTGGTCTGTCTTGCCGCCTTCTTGGGCGCTGGGTGCTCCACCGTGGGCGAGGTGACCGGCAAAACGGTCAAGGGCGTGGAGAACGCGGCCGATGATTTCAAGGATGGGTATCGCAAGGGCCGCAGCGAATAGGGGCGGGCTGTGTTTTGGTCTGTTGGATAACGATATCGGCATGTTGTCGAGACAGCGGGGCCTGACCTCCGCACAGCGGCGTGCGTTCCAGAATGCGCCCGGCAGCCCTGCGGTATCCATTCGGCCGGGGCGCGGCAAAGAGTTTGCCAAATCGATGAGAGCCGTATATTTTTACACTCCTTTGTTGGAGACCATTTTGTGGAGGAAAGAATGAGCAATCCGGTGGTCCTGGTGGACACGACCAAAGGGGAATTTTTGGTCGAGTTGTTCGCGGACAAGTCGCCGCAGACTGTGGCCAATTTCTTGGGTTACGTGGACGAGGATTTCTATGTCGGCACGCTGTTTCACAGGGTAGTGAAGGGTTTCATGATCCAGGGCGGCGGGCTCGACAACATGTTGCGCGAGAAGCCCACCAAGGCTCCCATCGCCAACGAGGCCGCGAACGGCCTGAAGAACATCGAAGGCACCGTGGCCATGGCGCGTACCGCCGACCCGCACAGCGCCTGCGCCCAGTTTTTCATCAACACGGTCGACAATCCTGACCTCGATTATCAGGGAGAGGACGAGTTCGGCTATTGCGTTTTCGGTCAGGTCATTGACGGGATGGATGTGGTCAAGAAAATTGAAAAAGTCCGGGTCAAACCCCAGGGCGACCACGAACACGCACCCGCCGATCAGGTGTCCATTAACTCCATTACCCGTTTCGAATGACGGTTTACGGTGAAGTAAGGTAGTCAATCATGAGTGAAGATTTTGCCGAGCTGTTCGCATCCTATGAATCCCAGCGCAAGACAGCCCTCAAGGCAGGGGACAAGATTTCCGGAACAGTGATTTCCATTGGCCAGAAGGCGGCTTTCGTCGATTGCGGCGCGTCCGTGGACGGCATCGTGGACCGCGAGGAATTGCTGAACGACGCCGGAGAGCTGACGGTGGCCGAGGGCGATACGCTGGAACTCTACGTGGTGGGCGTGACCGACGACAGCGTGCGTCTGTCCAAGGCCATGACCGGCGTCGGCGGCCTCAACATGCTTCAGGACGCTTTCAACAGCGGCGTGCCGGTGGAAGGCAAGGTGCGCGAGCAGATCAAGGGCGGCTTTCATGTCGAGGTGCTCAAGCATCGCGCCTTCTGTCCCGTGTCCCAGATCGATGCCCGCTATGTCGCGAACCCCGAGGATTATGTCGGCCAGACTCTCCAGTTCCGGATCACCAAGGTTTCCGAGAACGGGCGCAACATCGTCGTTTCCCGCCGGGCCCTGCTCGAAGAGGAACAGAAGCAGGCCAGCGCCGACTTTTTCGAGACGGTCGCCAGCGGCGACATCGTCG
Organism: Pseudomonadota bacterium; assembly: GCA_023393525.1. GTDB lineage: Bacteria > Desulfobacterota > Desulfovibrionia > Desulfovibrionales > Desulfomicrobiaceae > Desulfomicrobium. The sequence continues at coordinate 23,325 of JAEWKZ010000063.1, forward strand.
AAGGCACCGTCACCCGCCTGGCCGCTTTCGGCGCCTTCGTGGAGCTGGTGCCGGGCGTGGAAGGGCTGGTGCACATTTCCGAAATTTCCTGGGCCCGGATTCAGAGCCCCGAAGAGGCCTTGAGCGTGGGTGACAAGGTGCGGGTCAAGTATCTCGGCACAAGCGCGGGCAAGAAGCCCGGCGAGACCCGCCTTTCCCTGTCCATCAAGCAGGCGCAGGACGACCCGTGGAAGACCGTGGCCGACCGCTTCAAGGACGGCGACAAGGTCACGGGCAAGGTGGTCAAGCTCATGGACTTCGGCGCCTTCGTGGAGATCGCTCCCGGCATCGAAGGCCTGGTCCACATCAGTGAAATGAGCTATGCCAAGCGGATCAACAAGCCCGGCGAAGTGGTCCAGGTCGGCGACATGGTCGCGGCCGTGGTCAAGCAGGTCGATGTGGAGAAGCAGCGCATATCGCTCAGCATGCGTGACGCCGAAGGCGACCCGTGGCTGAACGTTGCCGAGAAGTACCCCGTTGGCCAGACAGTGCAGGGCACTGTGGAGAAGCGCCAGCAGTTCGGACTGTTCATCACGCTTGAACCCGGGGTGACCGGGCTTTTGCCCCAGTCGGTCATGTCCAGGGCCGAAGGCGAGGTCAAATACGACAAGCTGAACGTCGGCGACACGGTGGTGGTCAGCATCGAGAGCGTGAACCCCCGCGAACGCAAGATCAGCCTGGGTACCGGCAAGAAAGAGGAAGTGGCCGACTGGAAAGGCTATAAGCCCCAGGCTTCCGAGACGGGGCTGGGTTCCCTGGGCAGCGCCCTGGCCGAGGCCCTGAAGAAGAAAAGCTAGGTTTCGCGAGAATATCCGTTCACCTTAACTACAATGGAGGCTCCTATGGCCATGGAACGATGGGAATGCCCGTGCGGCTACGTGTATGATCCGGCTGAAGGCGATGCGGAAAACAACATCCCGGCCGGGACCGCCTTCGAGGATCTGCCCGAGGATTGGGTCTGCCCCAAGTGCGGCGCCGAGAAAGAGTTTTTCGATAAAATGGATTGACGACGGAGTGTGCTTTGTATCGTGGGGAGCAGGAAGCGATTCCGCTCCCTTTTTCATTTCCGGACGCGTTGCCCGGGTCGCATGTGGAGGTTGGTCATGGACGAGGTGCTGAAGCACAAGGCGGTGAGTTGCTGGGAACGTTACGGGACCAGCGCCGAGAAGAACGCCATGGACGCGCTGGCGGTGGAATTCCTTGATTTTTTGACCCGCTGCAAGACCGAGCGCGAAACAATCGCCTGGGTGGCGGAACAGGCCGCCTCCTGCGGGTTTTCAGGTGATTTGGACCAGGATCTGCTCGTCCTGCCCTTTCGCTCCAAGGCCGCGCTGCTGGCCCGGCGGGGAACAAGGCCCCTGGCGGATGGCATGCGCCTGATCACGGCCCACGCGGACACCCCGCACCTGGACCTCAAGCAGCATCCGCTGCACGAGGAATGCCGGGTCGCGCTGATGAAGACCCACTACTACGGCGGCCTCAAGAAATACCAATGGCTGGCCCGCCCCCTGGCCCTGCACGGGACCATCGTGGCCATGGACGGCCGGGTCGTCCCGGTCTGCATCGGCGAGGACGAGGCCGATCCCGTGTTCACGGTCCTCGATCTCTTGCCGCATCTGGCCCGCAAGCAGCGCGAGGAAACGGTGGAAAAGGCCTTCGTGGCCGAAAAGCTCAACATCGCCATCGGCCATGAACCGGCCTCCACGGAGGAGGACGCCAAGGTCCGGCAGCGGGTGCTGGAGCTTCTCTTCGAGCGTTACGCCATTCGCGAGGAAGATCTGTACAGCGCCGAATTGCAGGTCGTGCCTGCGGGCAAGGCCCGCTTCGTGGGCCTGGACCGGGCTTTGCTCGGCGGATACGGTCAGGATGACCGCCTGTGCGTGTTCGCGGCGTTCAAGGCCTTCATGGACGCGCCCAAAAGCGATCACACCCAGATTCTGCTGCTGTGGGACAAGGAGGAGATCGGTTCCGACGGCGCCACCGGCGCCAAGTCCCGCTTCATGGAGTACGCCCTGTCCGACATCCTCGACGCCTGGGAGCCCCGGACCCGGTTGCGGCACGTCCTGGGGCGGACCAAGGCCGTGTCCGCCGACGTGCATTGCCCCATGGACCCCGACTATCAGGACGTGCACGACAAGTACAACGCCTCCCTGCTGGGCTTTGGCCCAGTCTTTTCCAAATTCACCGGCCACGGCGGCAAGTACGGAGCCAGCGAGGCCGACTGCGAATACGTGGCCTGGTTCCGCGCGCTGCTGGCGGCCGAGAACATCCCCTGGCAGATGGCCGAGATGGGCAAGGTGGACGAGGGCGGCGGCGGCACGGTGGCCAAGGAGCTGGCGGTCTACGGCATGGAAATCATCGATTTTGGCCCCGGAGTCCTGTCCATGCACAGTCCGTTCGAGATCAGCTCCAAGGCCGACCTCCTGGCCACGGTGCAGGCCTACAACGCATTCTATCGCAGCTAGCTGCCTGTCAAAAAATCAAAAATTCGCAGGCCGTTCAATAATGGTGAGATGCAAGGAAGCGAAAAAATCCAGGGCGCGCAGTGTATTGCGCATACATAAGCGGTCTGGATTTTTTCGCTGACGCAGCAGATCGCCGTTTTTCAACGGCCTGCCAGGGAGAGACGCATGCCTGTCATCATGGGTACGGCCGGCCACATCGACCACGGCAAGACGAGCCTTATCAAGGCCTTGACCGGCATCAATTGCGACCGGCTGGCCGAGGAGCAGAAGCGGGGCATCACCATTGAGCTCGGCTTCGCCTATCTGGATCTGAACCCGCAACTGCGCCTGGGCATCATCGACGTGCCGGGCCATGAGCGGTTCGTGAAGAACATGGTTTCCGGCGCGGCGGGCATCGACTTCGTGCTTCTGGTCATCGCCGCCGACGAGGGCATCATGCCCCAGACCCGCGAGCATCTGGAAATCTGCTCGCTGCTGGGCATCCGGGCCGGGCTGGTGGCCCTGACCAAGACGGACATGGTCGAGGAGGAGTGGCTTGAGCTGGTGCGCGAGGAAGTGCAGGCCTACCTGGCCGGTTCGTTTCTGGAGGGCGCGCCCATCGTTCCGGTTTCGGCCCACACGGGCGCGGGCCTGGAAGAGCTGAAGGCCCATATCGTCGACCTGTCTTCGACCTTCGCCCCGGACCGGCGCTCGGATCTGTTCCGCCTGCCAGTGGACCGCGTCTTCAGCATGAAGGGACACGGCACCGTGGTGACCGGCACGTCCATTTCCGGGGTCCTGCGTTTGGGCGAGGAGATCGAGATCGTCCCGTCGGGGCATCGTTCCAAGGTGCGCGGCCTTCAGGTGCATGGCACGGCCGCCGAAACGGCCCGTGCCGGCGAGCGCACCGCCGTCAACCTCTATGGCCTGGAGGTGGCGGAGCTTGAGCGCGGCGAGGTGCTGGCCCATCCCCAGACCCTTTTTCCGTCCATGGTCTGGGACGTGGAGATGACCTGTCTGTCGTCTTCGCCCAACCCCTTGAAGCATCGCACGGAAGTCCATTTTCATCATGGTTCGCGAGAGATTCTGGCCAAGCTCTTTTTTCTTGACCGCGACAAGCTCGAACCTGGCGAAACGGCGGTCTGTCAGGTCCGTTTTCCCCGGCCCCTGCCCGGCGTGTTCGGGGACCGCTGCATCGTGCGCTCCTTTTCGCCCTTGCAGACCGTGGCCGGCGGTCGGATCATCAATCCTCTCGGCCGTAAGGTCCGCCGCCACTCCAAGGACATGGAGACCTTGAGCACCCTGGGGTCCATGTCCGGTGAGGATCTTCTGCTGGCGCAGCTGAGCCTGGCCGGACGCGGCGGCCTGACCGTGGCCGAACTGCGCATCATGACGGACATGGAATCCAAGCTTCTCGACAAGACCCTGCAGATCCTGGGGGGCAAGCAACTGGCCTTCCAGTTCGACCGCGAGGACAAGCGCTTTGTGGGCGCGGACGTGCTCGATGGTCTGGCCGGGGAGTGCCTGGCCTATCTGGGCGAGTATCATCGCCGCGAACCCATGCGTCAGGGTCTGTCGCGGGCCGAGCTGATTTCGGGCTTCGGCCGGGGCATGCATCCCAAGCTGGTGCATTTTCTGGTCGAGCGGCTGGTCAAATCCGGCCAGGTGCTGCTCGAAGCCGATATCCTGCGCCTGCCGGGACACGTGGTCTCCCTGGCCTCGGATCAGTCGGGATTGCGAACACTGATGGAGACGGCCTATGTGCAGGCGGGATTCATGCCGCCCACCACCAAGGCGTTTCTGGAGGAGAACGGGCTGACCGCCAAGGATGCGGCGCAGATGTATCGGCTGCTGATGGAAGAGGGCGTGCTCATCAAGGTCAGCGAGGAGTTCTATTACGCCAGGACGGCCATGGATGAGATTGTCGCCCGCGTACGGGGCTTCTTCGAATCCAATCAGGAGATGGGCCCCCAGGATTTTCGCGATCTGACGGAGCTGACGCGCAAGTTCGCCATTCCGGTGCTGGAGTACCTGGACAAGGAAAAGATCACCATGCGCATCGGGGACAAGAGACAGATTCGGAAACGTTAAGAGCCTGATTTTCTTTTTTTGTGAATGCACGAATTTTCGCGGCAGCGGGAGTTCGTGCATTTTGTTTTTGGACTTTAGCAGTTGGAATTTGATTTTGGCGGTCATTTTGTGTTTTCGTGTCAGATGACAAAAAACAGCGCGCAGTCCTTGCCTTGCATCCCTGAATTGTGCAACTAGAACAGAGTGGATTGCGGTTTGACGTTCAATTTTTATCTCACAAGGAGTGCAAGATGGCTGGCAAATTCGAGATGTACACGGACAAGGCCGGTGAGTTTCGTTTTCGTCTCAAAGCCGGGAATGGGCAGATCATACTCGGGAGTGAAGGCTACAAAGACAAGAGCGGATGCAGGAACGGAATTGAATCGGTTAAAAAGAATGCGGCTGATGAAGGAAGATTCAAAAAGATCGACACGAAATCCGGGAAGTTCGCATTCAGCCTTCTTGCCGCTAATCATCAGGTCATCGGCACCAGTCAGCAGTATGAGACTGTGGCTTCACGGGATAAGGGGATCCAGTCCGTCATGACCAACGCTCCCGAAGCGGCAGTCGTGGAGGTTGAAGCGTAGGCCGCATTTGATCTTGCGTGTACGAGGGGGGGAGAATGGTGAATGGGGTGCAGGGGGGAGCCCCCAGCACCCCGGAGGCATGTCTTTATCTGGACGTCATCCTCGCGAAGGTGTTGAAAACGTTCATGGCGCTCTGTTTCCCAAAAGCTGTTTATGGCCTTGCGCAAATCTTCCGGGCCGTCGCTGCGCTCCATACGCACCAGGTGACGGCTTTGCTTTTCTTGCGGCGACACATCCTTGACGGGAGTGTGTTCACAATTATACATATTTCGTGCAGCACGAATATCGTAAGGAGGGCATGACATGGCAGCTACGGGACATGCTTCACAGGTTAAGGTTGTCGGCCTTAATGGACAGATATCTTTAGGAAAACAGTATGCTGGCCGACAGGTGTTGGTGGAAGAGCGCGAGCCTGGTGTTTGGCTTGTGCGGACCGCCACGGTCATTCCGGATAACGAACGCTGGTTGCATGAGCCGCAAGCGGCTTCTGATCTGCAAACGGCCTTGTCATGGTCCATCACCCATCCTGCATCGGATGCCGATTCTGAAGAAACGCTCAGGCAGCTTGCACACGATGAGTAGCCGCGAAGGGCGAGTCCGCCTCGATCTCAACAACCCGGTCTTCCAAGAGCAGCTGCTTAGGTTGCAGACAGCGGAACGCCACGCAGCTCTTGATACGCTGAACAAGGTTCGTCAGCTGACATGGAACCAAGTGTACCGCGATCAAGGTCTGAAGTGGGAAAAAATTACGAGCATAAGACCGCCCAAAGGCCTGGATGCGCTCTATTCAATACGCATCACTCAGGATCGCCGCGCTACAGCGTATCGTGACGGCGAGTTTATACGGTTTCTGACCATCGCTCCGGACCATGATGCGGCATATGGAAAGAAATAATGTCCACGCCGGCACGAAATCATGACAATTCTGTTTTTTAAAGATTGCGCTGTGCAAGGTGACAATTTTTTGCTTAATTGACCTTGATGTTACTCATCAAATAAATCGGCATGGCGTCCTGTTCTTTCAAACCGAACCACGTTTCCGTTGATTTTGTAGAGTAGTAACCAATCCGGCTCGATATGGGCATCTCGAAAACCGCGCCAATCACCCTTTAGGGGATGGTCTTCGTAGCGTCCCGGCAACTCTCCACCCCCGCGATGAGCAAACCCAGTAGGGTCTTGAGCTTGTCCATGTCTTTGCCGCGCCGTTGAGCCTGCTTCACATCGCGCTTGAACTGGCCGGAGTATTCAGCCTCTCGCATGCTCAAATTCCAAGCTGTTGAAACAGGTCATCGGCGTCCTTGGCGCGGTGAACATCCTCTCCTCGCTCGCTCTTGGCCAGCGTCTCCGCCGTAAGAGCGTTGGGCACGCGCATATCGAACGGCAGAGCCTTTTCCTTGGCAATTTTCGTCAACGCGATCCGGACCACATCGGATACCGTCAGCCCCATCGCCGCCAAAACCTCGGCGGCTTCGTTTTTCACCGCTTCGTCCACCCTCGCCCGAACAAATGTTGTCGTGGCCATGAGCATCCCTCCTCGTATATCAACTTACTTGTAGCTCAAGTAAGCCACAAAGACAGGTTCGTCAAGAATGCCAGGGGATAAGTCGTAGAGCGATATTGAGCCCTGGATATTTTCCATGCACTCTTGCTTTATACGTCCATATATGGCATTTTATGGCTCGATGCGTCTTTAAATTGAAATAATTATGTCTTTTTATGTCACCGAAGTCCTCTACTGACTCTTTATTTCACTATAATGGGCGGTTTGGATAATCTCAAACGCTTCCTTGTCAGTCATTTTTTCCATGATGATATCCTCCTGAAACTGTGCTGCCGTGAATACGGGGACGTGCCGGTTCTGTCCATAAACACCGTGCCCGAGCCATCCCCTGCGCGGACTTACCTATCCAGTCCTTTGCTTGGGATGAAGTACCCGGTAACGAAGTGCTCGTCACTTCCGTGATTGCCCGTGATGCACCACCATGTGTAGATAGTCACGCCTTCTATTTCTTCGGGCGCTGGTTCGTTATGGAAGCCTTCCTGCCGCAGAAAATTTGGCGTGAAGGCAGGATTATCGACCGTGCAGTTCGGACCATTGTATTCCCACCACTCCCATTGAACTTTCTCGTCGATCCAATCTTGAACGAAGCGGTTGCGGGCATCTCGCGCATTGTCGGTTTCGTACCGCCGGATATGAGATTCACCCGTCTCGGCTATGGCTATAACTACAAACATTTTGCCTCGTCGAATCTTAAGCTCTATTCAATACGCATCACTCAGGCTCGCCGCGCTACAGCGTATCGTGACGGCGAGTTTATGCGTTTTCTGACCATCGCTCCGGATCATGATGCGGCTTATGGGAAGAAATTGAACGGTCTTCTTCGGAGGCTTTTTTGCCTGGAAGCGCGTTCCGTCGCGGGCCGTGCAAGGTCTGCCGGAACTCCCTCGCGGGCCTCGTAATGTTTCCCGGCCTTGAGCTTTGGACAGTGTGCAGCGCGTTGTCCGTTATGCGGCCGGGAAGAAAACGATGCCCGGCTCGGTCAAACAGCCGACAGCCCTTGCCCGGCCCGCGACGGAACGCTTGAGACGGTACGAACGGTCGTGAGGAAAGAAATGCGTGTATGGGGTGCAGGGGACGCGTCCCCTGCCCGCCGGAGGCATTGCTTTGCTGGGAGGCGCGTTCCATCGCGGGCCGGGCAAGGTCTGTCGGAACTCCCTCGCGGGCCTCGTAATGTTTCCCGGCCTTGTGTTTTGGGCAGGGGACAGATCGTTGTGCGTCACGCGGCCGGGAAGCAAACGATGCCTGGGCTCGGTCAAACAGCCGACAGCCCTTGCCCGGCCCGCGACGGAACGCTTGATACGTTGTGAATGAGGGATGAGGAAAGAGAAATGTGAATGGGGTGCAGGGGACGTGTCCCCTGCCCGCCGGAGGCTTTCTTACCTGGGTGTCATGGCCTTTTTGGTCTTGGCCGTGGGCATGGCCGTGGCCGGGTCTTCGGGCCAGGGGTGTTTGGGGTAGCGGCCGCGCATTTCGGCGCGCACCATGGGGTAGGCGTTTTTCCAGAACGAGGGCAGGTCGCGGGTGACCTGCAGGGGGCGCCCGGCCGGGGAGAGCAGGTGCAGGACCAGGGCGTAGCGTCCGTCCGCCAGGGTTGGCGTAGTGGCGCAGCCGAACATTTCCTGGAGTTTGACCGGCAGGGCGGGGCCGGATTCGGGGCTGTAGTCGATCCTGCGATGCGCTCCTGTCGGTACGGTCATGAATTCCGGGGCCTGGCGGTCCAGTTCCCGTATTTTGTCCCAGCCAACAAGCGCCTTGAGGGCTTGCAGCAGGTTGATTTTGCCCAGGTCTGCTTGTGATCGCGCGTCGGTTGCGAAAGGAGCAAGCCATTCATTGATGCTTTCGAGCAGGGCCTGGTCAGACATGTCGGGCCAGGCTGGATCCAGGCTGCGCAGGAACCGAACCCGGTCCCGAAGGTTTTTGCAATCCTCGCTCCAGTTCAGGCGCGAGAGGTCTTTTTGTCCCTGCAAGAGCGCCCCGGTCACTATTTGCGGATCGGCGGCCAGATTTTCTTCCCGCACGCAGAGCGTATGAAGCATGGTTTTGCGCTGGCTCACGACCCGGTCCTTGAGCGGGTCGAGGCGCACTTCGTCCTCTATCTGGAACTGCTGTCCGAAGTAGGTTTGCAGTTCTTCCCATGAAAGCGGGGCGGATTGCCAGATTTTGGCTCCGGTCGCGTCTCCGTCCAGATCGGCGATGGCCAGGAATTCGTACCCGGCCAGGGTGCTTGGTCCGGGCCAAACGGCCTTGCGGCCGCTGGTCAGGCGGTAGGTTCCGTCCTCCTGGCGGCGGGCAATGCGGTCCGGATAGGCCAGGGCGGTGAGGATTCCGGCTGCCTCGGGGTCGGGTTGGCCCAGGTTGATCGAGGCGAGCCGCGCGATCTGCTCCATGCTGGCGCGCAGGGTGTCTTTGCGCGGCAGAGTGCTCGGATGAATGCGCAGCGAGTCGCGCAGATCCGAGGAGCCGCGCATGCTCCGTCCCGGCTCGCCGAGGATGGCGGCCAGGGCGGCGGCGGTGGGTCCGAGCCCGTGTTTTCTGGCGCTCAGCACCATGTGCCCCAGGCGCGGATGCAGGGGCAGCAGCGCCATTTCGCGCCCATGCGGGTTGATGCGGCCCTGGTCGTCCAGGGCTTCGAGGCTTTGCAGCACCTGCAGGGCGCTCTTGAAATGGCTAGGCGGAGGCGGCGTGAGCCAGGAGAGAGCGCCAGGGTCGGTCGCGCCCCACAGGGCCAGATCCAGCACCAGCGGAGCCAGATCCGCTTCCAGCATTTCCGGGGCGGGGAAGGGTTTGCGGCTGATCTCGTCAGCCTGGTCCCAGATCCGAAAACAGATGCCGGGTTCCGTGCGCCCGGCCCGGCCTCGGCGCTGGGTCACGGTGGCCAGGGCGGCCGGTTCCGTGACCAGCACGGTCATGGAGGTCTTGGGGTCGAAGCGCGGCAGCCTTGACAGGCCGCTGTCGATGACGATGCGCACGCCTTCGATGGTCAGGGATGTCTCGGCGATGGCTGTAGCGAGGACGATCTTGCGCGTGCCGGGAGCTGGCGGGGCGATGGCCTTGTCCTGCTCGGTCGCGGTCAGGGCACCCAGCAGCGGGTGGATTTCGACTCCGTCTCCGGGGTTGTCGAGCAGTTCCGCCGTGCGCCGGATTTCGCGGGCTCCGGGCAGAAAGGCCAGGATGCTGCCCTGCTCCGTGGCCAGGGCGTGGCGGATGGCGCGGGCCATGCGTTCTTCCAGGAATCGTCCGGACACGCGCAGATAGCGGGTTTCCACTTCATGCGGTTGGGCGGGGCATTCGATGATCCGGCACGGCGCGATGAGGTCGGCCACGGCCCTGACGTCCAGGGTGGCGGACATGACGATGAGGCGCAGGTCCGGGCGCAGGGCGGCGCGGACTTCCAGGCACAGGGCCAGGCCCAGGTCGGCCTGGAGGCTGCGTTCGTGGTATTCGTCGAAGATGACGCAGCCGTATTCCGACAGTTCCGGGTCGTGCTGCAGCATGCGGGTCAGGATGCCCTCGGTCACGACCTCGATCCGTGTGGCGGACGACACCCTGATGTCGAGACGGGTGCGGTATCCGACGCGTTCCCCGACCTTTTCCCCGAGCAGGTTCGCCATGTGACGAGCTGCGGCGCGGGCGGCAAGCCGCCTGGGTTCGAGCATGAGAATCTTGTTTTTGCCCAGCCAGGCAGAGGCAAGAAGAGCCAGCGGGATGCGCGTGGTCTTGCCGCTGCCGGGCGGGGCATGGACCAGACACGCGGCCCCCGTGGCCAGTGTGTCGGCGAGTTCGGGCAGAACTGCATCGATGGGGAGAGGGGGCGGAAAGGCCCGGTCACGCGAATTCGTCGACATGGATCAGAAAAGGGCGCGGCATGCGAGCAGCGCCATCATGGCATAAAGTCCCGCGAGGCCGTCGTCGATCATGATGCCCCAGCCGCCGGGCAGCCAGCGCTCCGAGGCCCGCACCGGCCAGGGCTTGGTGATGTCGAAGAGACGAAAGAACAGAAAGGCCGGGATGATCCAGAGCGTGTCCGAGGCGGCCAGGGGCAGCAGGGTTATCCATTGTCCCCACAGCTCGTCCACAACCACGCAGGATGGGTCCTTGCAGCACATGCTTTTTTCGGCCTTGCCTGCGCACCAGCTGCCAAGGGGGAAGAGCAGCAGTACGACGACAATGCGACCCCAGAGCGGCAGAGGCAGGAAAAGAAACGGAGCCAGAATGGCCGCGACCAGGGACCCCCAGGTGCCGGGCGCTTTTGGCATGCGTCCGGCCGCGCCAAGGGTGGCCAGGTTGAGTGGCAGCGATTCGATCCAGTTCCCTTTGCAGGCTGGTTTATCGGCCATTGGCCACTCCGATGGCTTTGATTTCAAGGAGGAAATCAAGGATCGAGCGCAGGGGCAAACCGACAACGTTTGTATAGGAGCCCTGCACCTCGTCGACCAAAAAAGCCCCGATGCCCTGGATGCCGTAGGCTCCGGCCTTGTCCATGGGTTCCCCCGTGCCGATGTAGGCCTGCAGCATGTCGCGGGAATTGACCGCCATGTGGACCCGCGTGGTCACGGTGCGGCACAGGGAGACGCCGTCGTCGTGACGCAGCACGCAAAATCCGGTCATCACTTCGTGCCAGCGGCCCGCGAGGGCGGTGAGCATGTCCAGCGCGTGGGCGGCGTCTTTGGGCTTGCCCAGGATGCTTGAATCCTGGACCACGATGGTGTCGGCGCTGACGATCACCTTGTCCGGGTGTCTGGCCGCGATGTCCTGCCCCTTGATCCGGGCCATGCGGGCCGCGTAGTCCGCCGGGGCTTCGCCCGGTTCGGGCGCTGGTTCCTTCAGGGTGCTGGGCACGACCTCGAAGCCCAGTCCCTGTCCGGCCAATAAGGCTTGCCTCCGGGGCGAGGCTGAGGCCAGGACCAGGGGCAGGAGGGCGCGAAAGGGGCCCTGGTTCATTTGTCCTCCTGTGGGGCGATCAATGCGTCGCGCAGGGCTTCGTCCAGGGTGGGGTGGGCGAAGATGTGTTCGTGCGCCGTATGCGCGGTCCAGCGATCGCGGACCATGATTTCGCTCAGGGTGACCAGATGCGAGGCCCCGTGTCCGACGGCGGTCACGCCGTGCACCACGCCGTCCACCCAGGTGATTTTGACCAGCCCTTGGGCCTGGCCGTGGGCCTGGGAGATGGGGTTTGCGCCGAGGTTTGCGCGGGAAATAGCTACGGTTTTGCCTTGGGCCGCAAGTTCGGCGGTGGTGTGCCCGGCGCGCATGACCTCGATGGAGCCGTAGATGCAGCCCGGAATGGGGCCTGGCGTGTAGGGCGCGATCGTTTCACCCAGCGCGTGCAGCACGGCGTAGCGGCCCTGATGCTCGGCCGCGTGGGCCAGCAGGGTGCGGCCGTTGACATCGCCGATGGCGTAGACGTTCGGTGTTGCCCGCAAAAAGTCGTCGGTAGTGACCCAGCCCGCGCCGGTCATGGCGACGCCTGCCTTATCGAGCCCGAGGCCCGGAGTGTTCGGTTTGCGCCCAACCGCGACCAGAGCCTTGTCGACCCGGATTTGAGTATCGTCCTCCAGCCGCACCAGGACCGATTCGCCCTCATTGACGAGTCCGGCCACCCGTTTGCCGGTGACGATGTTCCATTTTTTGCGTTTGAGCATCCCGCTCAAGGTCTGCGCAATTTCCTCGTCCTCGGCGGGGGCGATGCGGGGGGCGGCTTCGATGATGTGGATCGCCGTGCCCAGGCGGTGCCAGAAGTCGGCCATTTCGAGGCCGATGGCCCCGGCTCCGATGACCGCGAGACTGGCGGGCGCTTCGTCGAGGTCAAGCAGATCCGTGGAGTCGAGAATCCGCGCGTGATCGGGTTCAAGCCCAGGAAACCAGTTCGTGGACGAGCCCGTGGCTATGATGAGCGTCGTGAAGCTCAACGTCTGTTCAGTCTCGCCGGTGACACGCACCGTGTTTTTATCGACCAGGGACGCTTGACCAAGGACCAGGGCGACCCCATGTTTCTCAAGACAGCACCCCATGGCCTTGTGGGTCGCAGCGACAAAGGCGTTTTTTCTTTTCTTGAGAGCGCCCATGTCCATCTGCACGGACCCGCTGCACAGGCGCAGGCGCGACTGGGCGTGCAGGCCCTCCAGGTGGGCGGTGGCTCCGAGGTAGAGTTTGGTGGGGATGCATCCCCAGTTGAGGCAGGTCCCGCCGAGGTTTTGCCTCTCGATGAGGGCGACCGTTTTTCCTCTTTGACTGGCGAGCAGAGCTGCGGCATAACCGCCCGGTCCCGCTCCTATGACAATGATGTCAAAATGGCTCATGTGAATTCCCGTGTGGCTGAAATGAAGGGACACGCAAACAAGAAAGTTTACTCGGAAGCAGGGTGGAACTCAACCCTTGGCGCGGCCCCATGGGCGGGGCCAAAATCGGACGACCGCGTGGCCTTTTTGCCCGCCAGGGCGGGGCGGTCGTGAATGGAATACCAAAATACTCGGATTTGCACGTTGCACCCCCTCCCGTCGAGGTAAAGGGGGCATGGAGATAGAATGCAGGAGAACGCGAACGCTCAGAGCAAGGTGAAACGAAAAGGAGTCGCCTCGCTTTTTGACGATTACGAGATCAAGGACCTCTTTCGCCGCTACGTCCAGCTGCTGATCGTGGTCGAAGTGCTTATTTTTCTGGTGTGCTGGGTGTACCAACTGGGTATCGACGAGGTCGCCGTGACGGGCAAGCCCGTGGATGTGCCCTTTCCGTGGCGGGCGTATTTTCTGGTGTCCTTTTCGGCGCCGGTGGCCGTGACTTTTCTGGTCGGGATCGTGGTCGTGGCCTTCAATTCCTTTTTGTACGGACAGAAAGGACGCCCAGTCTTCAAGGAAAACCAGGGTGACGGCTTTGCGGGCAAGGTTGCCCGGGCCGCCAATTTCTGTTTTCAGCTTCCCTTCCTGTTGACGCTTCTGCTGCTGGGAGTGTTCATCGGCATCGTCTTCAATCTGGGCGTGATCATGGACTATCTGGCCCGGTTCGGAGAGGCGGCGTCCAAGGTCATCCTGATCGGCCTCGGCTGCGTGCTGCTGGCCGGAACCATTTTCGGGGTCGTGCGCATGGTTCTTAACTACAAATTGCGCAAGAAGAACATGGAGTACGATTACAAGCGCGAGGTCATGGATCGCTTGGGCATCGCCATCCTTGACGAACGGACCATGATCGACAGCCAGGGACAGGTCGTCGGGCCGCGAAACATCGAAATATCGGGCTCCAGCCAGGACGTGTTGCCCCCGGCCGCTCCGGAAACCGTCGTGGTCGATAAGTCCGACCCCAGCTGAACAGTTCCCGAATCGTCACGCTAGGGAGCTTGCCTCCCTGCATAACAACCCGGTTTTGCCGGGTTTTTTTGCGTCGTGCGGAATGGGGCCGGGCCTGTCGACGACGCATTTCCGGTTGCCCTTCCGGCGCACTGCTTTTCTGTGAAATTGCGAGACATCGCTTCCATCTGCATCAATTTCTGAAATGTAGTGGGATGTTATCACTTTTTTCGTAAAGCGTAGTAAAAAGGTCCGAATTATTTTGTCGACTTATTGGGTCTGAATTGAAAATGATATTTACACATCGTCATTTCTAGGCTAGCCGGTTTGCAAGAAAATTCAGCTAATAAAGTTAGTCTGTGGCATGGTTTCAGCGCGTTGCCGACTTGGATTGTTCCTCTGCGTCCACACAGTGAAATCATGTGCATGAGAAGCTTTTTGCGTAACCTAGTTGGTAAGGAGGGCGTGTATGAGTGAGTATTCTGCCTGGGATTGGGGCATAGGCTCCAGAACCGTGGCCGACCTGTCCGAATGTGACTGCGATGTTGAATGGCGCGAGGAAAACCAGGCCAGCCCCGATGGGGAACAGGTGGCGGCCGTGGTCAAGACCGGAGAAGGGGAGTTCGGCGTGTGCGTCAACAACACATGCTGGGAGCCGCGATACGAACGCATCTGGTATCTGCGCTATTCTCCGGACGGACGCCTGGCCGGCCTGGCCTGCGACGGCGACTGGACCATGTGCGTGGATGGCGAACCGTGGGAAGAAACCTACGGGTTCCTGTTCAACACCTTGTTTTCCAAGGATGGCTCGACCATCGCCTGTTGCGTCGCCGATTCCATGACCTACGGCATGGTGATCGAGGGCGTTGCCTGGGAAAATCTGTATGCCAACGCCAACAATTTTGAGCTCAGCGCCGACGGCAAACGCAGCGCGGCCGTGGTTCAGACCATCCCTCTGGGACAGGCCGAAGTCTTCAAGTTCAAGGAAGGCATCTACTCCGTCGCGGTGGATGGGGAAGCCTGGGACGTCAACTTCGTCAACGTCTGGACTCCCCGCTTCAATGCCGACAACACCTCCGTCGCGGCCCAGATCCGCCGCACGCTTTTCGACTACACCATCGTGGTGGATGGAAAGCCGTGGGCGGAGAGCTTCAACCAGGTCTGGGAGCCGCTCTTCCACCCCAAGAAAAACTCCGTCGCCGCCCCGGTGCGCCTGTCCGGCAAATGGGGCATGGCACTGGACGGCAAGATCATCTGGCAGCCGACCTTTTTCCAGGTTTGGCAGCAGCAGTTCAGTCCCTCCGGCGACAAGCTCGCGGCCATCGTCTGTCCCAAGTACGGACGCTGGACCCTGGCTGTGGACGGAAATCCCTGGAACACCACCTTTGGCGACATGGTCATGGACATGACCTTCAGCCCCGACGGAAAGCGTCTTGCCGCCCTAGGCAAGCAGGATGGCAAGTGGACCGTCTTTGCCGACGACAAACCCTGGAACGCCCAGTACGACATGTGCTATGCGCCGATTTTTTCGCCGGACGGCAGGCATGTGGCCGCACGGGTCGAAAAGAAGGGTCGCTTCACCATCGCGGTGGATGGCAAGGAATATGGCCAGGGCTTCGACCAATGCTTTGATCCGACCTTCAGCCCCGATGGAAGCCGGATTCTGATCCGCGCCATCGTGGACGGAAAGTATCAAAGAATTGTCGAGGAAATCGGAAAAATCATCAAATAAGGAGGCTGGACATGCAGGATGTCTATTTGTTGGTATCTGGCCCCCTGGCTTGGGCTGCATGGACAATTTTCGTGCTCGGATCGATATACAAGATTTGGTCGACCCTGAGCACGGCGAAAAAGAAAGATCAGGTTCTGCTCAATTACGTGTCGCTCAGATATGGACTCCGCTCCATCATCAACTGGTCGATTCCTTTCAATACGGTGAATATGCGGCTCAACCCGATATTCACCGGTGTCGCTTTTTTCTTTCACATCGCATTTTTTGCGCTGCTCATCTTCGTGTCCGCGCATCAGATCATGATCGAGGAAGGGTTCGGCATAGGCTGGTTCACCATCCCCGATGCCGTGGCCGACATTCTGGCTTTCGCGGTCATCGGCGCGTGCGTCTTCTTTGCCGTGCGCCGGGTCATCCGTCCGGAAGTGAGCTACGTCACCGACTGGACGGATTTCGCCCTGCTCTCCCTCGTGGCGGCCCCCTTTGTGACGGGAGTCTTGGCCTACCATCAGCTTGGCGACTACATGACCATGGTCGTGCTGCACATGCTGTCGGCAGAGCTTTTGCTCGTGGCCATTCCCTTCACGCGTCTGAGTCATATGCTCCTGGCTCCCTTGACCAGGGCATATATCGGATCTGAATTCGGCATGGTGCGCCACGTCAAGGATTGGTAAAAAGAGGAGAACGCTATGAACGAACGCGTCTGGATAAAGGACGAAGGTGTTGAACGGGGTGCTGAAAAGCTGACCCCGGAGAGGATCGAGAAGACGATCAATGCGGTTTTCGACAACGAAGCCGGGGCGCGCCTCAAGGCTTATGTCGAGACCTGTGCCCATTGCGGTTTGTGTTCGGATGCCTGTCATTTTTTCCTGTCCCGGGATCGCGATCCGCGCTTTTCCCCGGTGGGCAAGGTCAAGCAGACCATTTGGGAGATGCTCGACAAGAAGGGCAAGGTTTCCGCCGAGTTCATGAAACAGGCCATTCAGGTCGCCCAGACCGAGTGCAACATGTGCCGCCGTTGCGTGCAGTATTGCCCCTTCGGTATCGACATCGCCTACATGATGTCCCTGGTGCGCCGCATCGGCCACAAATTGGAGATCACGCCCCTCTACATTCAGGATACGGCGCATTCCCATGCCGCCACCATGAATCAGATGTGGGTCAAGGATGACGAATGGATCGACGCCCTGATCTGGCAGGAAGACGAGTTGCGCGAGGAATTGCCGAGCGCGCGCATCCCGCTGGAAAAGGAGGGCGCGGAGATCATGTACTCGGTCATCGGGCCGGAGCCCAAATTCCGTACCCAGCTCATCTATCAGGCCGCGGCCATCATGAACGAGGCCGGCTGCGACTGGACCATGCCCGCGACTCCCGGTTGGGACAACTCCGACATGGCCATGTACACCGGCGATTCGGAAATGATGGGGCGCTTGAAGAGGATGCACTTCGACACCGCGGCCAGGCTGCGGGTCAAGAAGATCGTCATGGGCGAATGCGGTCACGCCTTCCGTTCCGTCTACGATACGGGCAACCGTGTCCTGGGATGGCAGATGCCCCCCATTCAGGTTGTCCATGCGCTGGAATTCTATTGGGATCTTTTGAATGAAGGCAAGATCAGGGTCACGAAGAAATTCGAGGAGCCCGTGACGTTCCATGATCCGTGCAACGTCGTGCGCGGTCGCGGACTGCACGAGAAAGCCCGCGAAGTTGTGAGGGCTTTCTGTCCCAACTTCATCGAAATGACTCCCAACAAAGAGCATAACTACTGCTGCGCCGCCGGCGGCGGTGTCATCAACTGCGGTCCGCCATACAAGAACGCTCGCGTGGAGAGCAACAGGGTCAAGGCTGAGCAGTTACAGAATACCGGCGTCAAGGTCTGTATCGCTCCATGTCACAACTGTCATGGTGGTCTTGAAGATATCATCCACAAGTACAAGCTGGGCATCGAGCTCAAGTTCCTTGGGGAAATTATCTATGATTGCATGGAAAAACCAAATGCTGTCTAGGGGTGAGCAATGAGACATATACTATACAGATACTTCATTTTCTGCTCTGTCGTGCTCTGCGTCACGTTTTGCAGTATTTCGGCTTTTTCCCAGGACGACACCTATTTGAAGGTTGACGCTTTCGGAACGCTGGAACGTCCGATAAGCGCATTCGATCATGACGAGCACAATGAAAAGGCCGCCTTGGAAGACTGCTCCGTTTGCCATCATGTCTACGCGGATGGAAAACTCGTCGAAGGCGAAAGCTCCGAGGACCAGGCCTGCGCCGACTGCCACACGCTGGAGCCGCAAGGGTCCCAGCCGGGACTGATGATGGCCTATCACAAGCAGTGCAAAAGCTGTCACGTTGAATCAAAGAAAGGACCCGTCGCCTGCGGCGAATGCCATGTGAAGAAATAAGTTTTTTTCGCATTGCGGTTATTTTGAGCCGGCCCTCATTTGGGGGCCGGTTTTTTTTCGCATTTTTTTTCCGAATTTCCCGTCGACGTTCCTTTGCATAAAAATCAACAAAAACAGGTGGAAAGCCACGGCGATCAGAGCCGCCGCCCGGCGAAAAGTCACGGTTGTCCGTGATTTCAGTTAATTGTGAAAAATTGGACTAGCTCTTGACGCAATTCTTGATATTCTATACCTCCGGGGTCGGAATAAATCATACCTGACAGGTCTGCTTAATCTCGATTTTTTTGGTTGGATTTAGTGAGCGGCGCCTGGGGGCTGATTGACGTTCCGAGGAAGGTGCTGGGGGGCGCAGCCTCCGGGCTTGGGAGGTTTCCGGAATTTTCCGGAGCGGATTTCAACAAAGGAATTTTCACATGGAGAAGGGAAGACCAATGCTGCGATGGGTTGGAATCCTGTGCGTAAGCATGGCTGTGGCTGGATTCGGTCTGAACGCTCTTGGGGGAAAACAGGAATCGATCGAAACGAAAACGATGGGCGCGGATCTCATATCCATCGATACGCTCAAAAAGTTCGGCGATCTTGACTATCCTGTGGTCCGGTTCGAGCACGACAAGCACACCAAGGCTGTCGAGGGGAAGTGCGAATCCTGCCACACGGTGACCGGCAACACGGTCACGGCCAAGTTCAAGCGTCAGGAAGATACGAATGCCGCGGAAATCAAGGCGATTTATCACGATAACTGTATCGCGTGTCACACCGACACGACCAAGGCCGGAAAGAAGAGCGGCCCTGGCAGCGAACAGTGCCGTACCTGTCACTCCGGGCCTGTCGAATCCTCCCGGACGCTGATTTCTTTCGACAAATCCCTGCATTACCGTCATGCGTCCTCGAAGATGGTGCTCCCTGCCCCTGGGCAGCAGGAGAACTGTTCCAAATGCCATACCCAGGACAAGCCTGAAGCGCGCAATCTCGCTTTTGCCGAGAACAAGGACCAGGCCCACGAGAAGTGCCTTTCCTGCCACATGGAGATCGGCAAGGCCCAGCAGCCGACAGGTCCCGTTGAATGCGCAGGCTGTCATGACGCCACGGTGCGCGCCGGGTTCAAGAAGGTCGCGGACGTGCCCAGGCTCGACGCCGGGCAGACCGACTTCGCCCTGCTCATGGGTACTCCGTCCAAGGACGCCGCCGAGCCCAAGCTGGTCAGCGCGGTACCCTTCAATCACAAGCTGCATGAGGACAAGAACGAGAACTGTTCGGTCTGTCACCACAATGCATCTTCCAAGGGCGTGATCGCCTGTTCGCAGTGCCATACGTCCATGGGCAAGGAAGAGGGCGCTTTCATCACGACCGAGCAGGCCATGCACCGCGTGACCTCCCAGGCCAGCTGCGTGGGCTGTCACGCCCAGGCGCAGGCCAAGCCCGAGTGCGCCGGTTGCCATACCTTCATGGGCCGCACCGGCACGAACACCGACGCCAGCTGCGCCAAATGCCATGTCGAGATCAACGCCGCGCCCGAGCTGCTTGAAAGCAGGGACGCCCGCAACAACACCGCAGCCATGCTCATGAACGTCCGCGTCAAGACCGATCCGGAAATCAAGGTGAACGAGATTCCGGAGATCGTCGAAATCGGCGTTCTGGCCAACGAATACCAGGCCAGCAAGTTCCCGCATCGCAAGATCGTACAGAAGATCATGGACGGCATGAAGGACAGCTCCATGGCGGCGTACTTCCACTCCGATCCCAACGCCGTCTGTTCCGGGTGCCACCACAACAGCCCCGCGTCGGCCAATCCTCCCAAGTGCGTCAGCTGTCACGGCAAGGTCGCGGATTGGAAGGATGGCGCCAAGCCGGATCTGAAGACCGCCTATCACCAGCAATGCATCGGTTGTCATAGCGAAATGGGCATCCAGAAGCCGGCGGCCACCGCCTGCGCGGAATGTCATGCCGTAAAGCAATAACCTGCCCGGAAGGTCGCAATAACGAGGAGCTACTATGAAACGCAGAAAATTCATTGGCATGCTGGCTGGCGGAGCCTGTTTGGCGGCGTCTTCGGCCACAGCCGGTGGAACACATCATTTTACGGGATATCCCGACAGCTTTGGGGTGCTCTTTGACAGCACCAAATGCATCGGCTGCAGAAAATGCGAAGCCGCATGCAACAAGGTCAACGAATTGCCCGCGCAGCCGGTGCCTTTCGATGACCTGACGGTCATGGACAAACGTCGGCGCACGCATCACGACACGTTCACCGTGGTCAACAAGTACGTGGTCGGCGACAAGCCGGTGTACCGCAAGCAGCAGTGCAACCACTGCCTGGAGCCGGCCTGCGCTTCGGCCTGCTTTGTCGGCGCCTTCGTCAAGGACAAGACCGGCGCGGTCAGCTACGACGCCTCCAAATGCGTCGGATGTCGTTACTGCATGATCGCCTGCCCGTTTGAAATCCCGACTTACGAGTACCACGACCCGATCACTCCCAGGGTGCGCAAGTGCACCATGTGCCAGTCCCGGGTCGAAGAGGGCAAATTGCCCGGCTGCGTCGAGGACTGTCCCAAGGGCGCGCTGATTTTCGGACGCCGCGAAGACCTGCTGGCCATCGCCCGGGAACGCATCCGCAAGCATCCCGACATGTACGTCAATCACATCTATGGCGAGCGTGAGATGGGCGGCACGAGCTGGCTCTACATCTCCGGCGCGCCTTTCGCGAAGATCGGCCTGCGCGAGGACCTGGGCGTCACGCCCGCTCCCGAATTCACCTCCGGCGCGCTCTCCGTGGTCCCGGCCGTGGTTGGACTTTGGCCCGTGTTCCTGACCGGCGCGTATGCCCTGACCAAGCGCCGGGCGAAGATCGCCGAGGAGGAGCAGCATCACGCCGTAGCCCAGGCCGTGGCCGAGGCCCAGGAAGAAGCTGCGAAGAAGGCGAAGGCGGCCATGGACAAGGCGGAACGCGACAAGCAGGCCGCCATCGATCGTGAAGTGAAAAAAGCGCTCAAGGAAGCGGAGGAGGCTCGCCTGAAAGCCGAGACCCCCGCTGAACCGGGCGAGCAATAAGGAGGAGTGTCGATGTCTCATCACACCACACCAAGCAAGACATTCTGGACTCCGGCGAACATCCTGACTGCCGTCATCCTGGCCATCGGCCTGGTTCTGACCGTGAAGCGGTTCACCATGGGCATCGGGTCCGTGACCAACTTGAGCGACGACAATCCCTGGGGCATCTGGATCGGTTTCGACCTGCTCTGCGGCGTCGCCCTGGCCGCCGGCGGCTACACGACCTCCGCGGCCGTGTACCTGTTCGGCATGAAGAAATATCATTCCGCGGTGCGTCCGGCCATCACCACCGCTTTTCTGGGCTACGCCTTCGTGGTTTTCGCCCTGCTGTACGATCTGGGCCGCTACTACCGCTTGCCCTATCCGCTGACCATCTACCCCGGCCCCACCTCCTTCCTCTTTGAAGTAGGTCTGTGCGTGGCGCTGTATCTGACCGTTCTGGCCATCGAGTTCTCGCCGGCGTTGTGGGAAACCCTGCGCTGGAAGAAACTGCGCTTCTGGGCGCACAGCCTGACCCTGGTGCTGACCATCTTCGGCGTCGTTCTTTCGACCCTGCACCAGTCTTCCCTGGGCGGCCTGTACATGATCGCGCCCTCCAAGCTGCACCCGCTGTGGTACTCGTCGTACCTGGCCGTCTTCTTCTTCATTTCGAGCATCCCGGCCGGCCTCTCCATGGTCATTTTCGAAGGCGGCCTGTCGCACAAGTTCCTGCATCACAAGATGGACGAAACCCATCTTGAGGAAGCTCCCGGCGTGACGCTCGGTTTCGCCAAGGCCGCCGCAGTGGTCCTCTTCGGCTACTTCAACCTGAAGTGGATCGGCGTGGCCCTGGACAACAACTGGCACCATCTCACGACGGGCTGGGGCGCGTGGTTCCTGGTCGAGATGCTCGGCTTTGTGCTCCTGCCGTGCCTGATGTACGCCATCGCGGCCCGCGAAAAGAACCAGAAGCTGGCCTTCTGGGCCTCCATCGTCACGGTCGTGGGCATCGTGCTGAACAGGCTCAACATCTCGCTGGTGGCCTTCAACTGGCAGCTCCCGGCCGAAGCGCGCTACGTCCCTTCCTGGGAAGAGATCATGATCACCGTATTCATCGTCACCCTTGAAATCACCGTGTTGCGGATCTGCCTGAACAAGCTGCCGATCCTGCATGAACACCCTGAGTTCAAGGGCGCGCACTAAAGGAGGCTCTAAATGGAATTCATGACGCTTCATGACTTCATGTTCTGGACCAAGGGCATGGCCTATGTGGGCATGGGCATTGGTCTGGTGGCATTCGTGGCCTTCTGGCTGTTCCTGACCGAAAGGGACGAGGACAGGTTCGCAGACAGGGAAGAAGAATAGCTTCGGTCATTACCGACCACTGAAGGAGTAATCTATGTATGAGATATTGACTGGCCCGCTGCTCTGGATCGCCTTCGCGGTGTTCTTTGTCGGCCTGGCCGCCCGGGTGGTGCTGTATTTCCTGGGTCTCGACTGGAGATTGGACCGCGTGGCCTACAAGCCGCACATGAATCACGGCATCAAGGGCGCGATCAGGTCCGTGTACCGCTGGCTGCTTCCCTTCGGGACGCACAGCTGGCGAGCCAAGCCCATCTTTACGGTCATGTTCTTCGCCTTTCACATCGGTCTGGTCATCGTGCCCCTGTTTCTGGAAGGGCATGCGGTGATGATCCGAAACGGCCTGGGCATCGACTGGCCGGCCATGCCGCAGCTTCTGGCCGACATCCTGGCCATCGCGGCCTTTTTGGGCGGACTGGGCATCGCCGTGCGGCGTCTGCTCCTGCCCGAGGTGCGCATCCTGACCGACATCAAGGACGTCATGCTGCTGGTGCTCATCCTCACCCTGCTGGGCTCCGGCATCATCGCCACCTACCATACCGCCAACTATTCGTTCTGGATCACCCTGCATGTCCTGTGCGGCGTGATAGTGCTGCTCACCGCTCCCTTCACCAAGCTGGCTCACATCGCGCTCTTTTTCTGCACGCGCATTCAGCTCGGCATGGATTTCGGGATCAAGCGCGGCGGAATGAAGTCTAATTTTGACTGGTAAGCCAAGAGGAACACGAAATGCCTGAAGGAATTCTTTGCAATAAGAAGCCCGTTGCAACCCGCGAGGACCTCGACGCCCTCTTGGCGGACAGCAACGGCAAGAAATATTACGCGGAAATGGAACAGTTGGATGTGGACGCCGAGAAGCTCTGGGCCACCATCCAGAAGACGATGAAGTCACGCACCAAGACCTGGCTTGAAATCTGCGCCCACTGCGGACTCTGCGCCGACAGCTGCTTTCTGTACAGCGTCAACGGCCGCGATCCCAAGCAGGTGCCGTCCTACAAGATCCAGTCCACCCTGGGCGAGATCGTCAAGAAGAAGGGCAACGTCAGCAACGAATTCATGCGCATGTGCATGGATACGGCCTGGTCCAAGTGCACCTGCTGCAACCGTTGCGGCTCGTTCTGCCCCTACGGCATCGACATGGGCGTCATGTTCAGCTACCTGCGCGGCCTGCTGCATTCCCAGGGCTTCGTGCCGTGGGAGCTCAAGATCGGTTCCGGCATGCACCGCCTGTTCCGGGCGCAGATGGACGTCACCGTCGAGGAATTCGTGGACACCTGCGAATGGATGGTCGACGAAGCCCTGGAAGAGTGGCCGTGCCTCGAAATTCCGGTGGACAAGGAAGACGCTGATATTGTCTACATGATCAACGCCCGCGAGGCCAAGCATTACCCGGAAGACATCGTCGAGGCGGCCATTCTCTTCCACATCGCCGGGGAGAACTGGACCATGCCCTCCGAGGGCTGGGAAATGACCAGCCTGTCCATGTTCGCCGGGGACTGGGAAGCCTGCAAGATGCAGGTCGAGACCGTTTACGGCGCCATGGAGCGCCTGCGCCCGAAACGCATGGTCGCCACCGAGTGCGGTCACGCCTATCGCGCCACGGTCATCGAAGGTCCCTACTGGGCCGGGCGGCCGGACGGGAAGCCTCCGGTGGAATGCATCCACTACGTGGAATGGGTGGCCGAGGCCCTGGAGACAGGCAAGCTCAAGATCGATCCGTCCAAGAAGATCAAAGAGCCCGTCACTGTCCAGGATTCCTGCAACTACGTGCGCAACGCGGGTCTGCGCGACTGCACCCGCATCATCATGAAGCACCTCGCCGAAGACTTCCGCGAGATGGCTCCCAACAAGGAGCACAACTACTGTTGCGGGGGCGGCGGCGGATTCAACGGCATCGGGCGCTATCGCAAGCAGCGCAACGTCGCGCTGAAGATGAAACGCGAACAGATTCTGGCCACGGGCGCGAAGTTCGTCATCGCCCCCTGCCACAACTGCTGGGACGCCATCCGCGATCTGGAAGAGGAATACGAAATCGGCATCCGCTGGAGTTTCCTGAAGCCGATTCTGATCAAGATGGTAGAGGTTCCGGAGCATCTCTTGCCGCAGGAATAAGTCTGTCGAGACAACGGCATGCGACGCCCGCGCCGCATGCCGCAAACAGAACGGGAGTTGACATATGTTTACAAAGATTCTGTTCGCCACCTCCGGCTCTCCCTGTTGTGACGCCGCCGCGCGTGTCGCGTTTGATCTGGCCGCCAGGTACAACGCCAAGCTTTTTGTGCACCATGTGCTCGGAGTCCCCAGCCGGGGCTTCAGCCAGGTCGTGGTCGATGTGCGCACGGGCGAGAAAGTGGAGTTGGACGAAGATTACACATTGTGGGTCAAGGACGAGCTCAAGAACACCTACGACCGTCA
Source organism: Pseudomonadota bacterium (assembly GCA_023393525.1). Taxonomy (GTDB): domain Bacteria; phylum Desulfobacterota; class Desulfovibrionia; order Desulfovibrionales; family Desulfomicrobiaceae; genus Desulfomicrobium. The sequence continues at coordinate 48,244 of JAEWKZ010000063.1, forward strand.
GCTGAAGAGCGGCGTGGAGTGCGAGATCGAGACCTCCGTGGGCATCCCGCACCGCGAGGTGCTGCGCAAGGCCCGCCAGGAGGACGTTGATCTGATCGTCATGGGCGCGAGCACCACCGGCTGCGAAGCCGACGCCGACGCCTACCAGAGGCACTTCGCCGGTTCGACCCTGCAACGCGTGGCCAAGGCCTCCAAGGCCCCGGTGCTGGTCGTCAATCGTCCGGTGGCCTCCTTCTGGGGCGGATTCACCAATATCGTCTTCGGCGCGGATTTCTCCAAGGCCTCCGAACACGCCTTCAAGTTCGCCCTGAACACGGCCAAGGAACTGGGCGCCAAGCTGCACGTCTTCCATGCCATCGACATCGGTTCCACCCACAGCCTCATTTCCCAGAAGGAACTCGATGACCGCATGATCGAGGCCCGGGACCGGATGCGCCGCAAGTATCTGATCCAGACCGGTGATTTCAAGAACGTTTCCGCCGACATCTGGGAAGGCATTCCCTATGTCGAGATCGTCAAGTACGCACGCGAGAAGCAGGCCGACCTCATCGTCATGGCCCACCATTCCAAGGATGTCAGCGAAGAGGCTTCGGCTTTCGGTCATACGCTGGAACAGGTTCTGCTGCGCGCGACCTGTCCCGTGGCTTCGGTCAATCGTCCGGATAAAATTCAAACTGTATAACGTGTAATCATGATTGGGGGTGTAAGATGGGCAAGAAGATTCTGATCATTGACGACGATCCCAACATCGTCACGTATCTGGAGGACATTTTTCAGGACGCGGGCTATGCCACCTGCAAAGCCGCCGACGGCGCCGACGCCCTGGCCGTGGTCAAGCAGGAAAAGCCCGATTTGATCACGCTGGACCTTGAAATGCCCAAGGAGTGGGGGCCGCGCTTCTACCGGGAGCTGAGCCAGGACGAAGAGTGCGGCGGCATTCCGGTGATCGTCATCAGCGGTCTCTCCGGAAATAAGTATGCGATCCAGAAAGCCGTGGCCTCCTTCACCAAGCCTTTCGATCGCGAAGAGCTTTTGAAAGTGGTCAAGGAAACGCTTGGCTAGGCAACCCAAACTTGAAGAACCCTTGCCCGGACATCTGGCTGATACGGGCAAGGGTTTTTTGCGTCGAAAACATATGCACGACATCGTCATTTCCGAATCCATCGTGATCATCACCCAGGATCCCGAGCACGGCAGGGTTCTGGCGCACATCCTGAACGAGTACGGCTACCAGCCCTCCAACTGCGATTACGAGGATGCGCTGGTCACCGTGAGCGTGGTCCGCCCGCGTCTCGCGGTCCTGGGAATCTGCGACTGCAAGCTTGGCCAGGATCTGCTGCGGCAGATTCGGAAGGGGTATCCGGAAGTTCGCATCATCGTTCTCGTCCCTGACGGGGAGTATGACCTGGGGCTGGATTTTCTTGGCGACGGGGCGTCGGATTTCCTCTTCAAGCCGGTTTCGGAGCGGGCGCTGCGCCTTGCTCTCGACCGGGCCCTGACTTTTCTCGACCTGGAGCGGGACAATGTCCTGCTCAAGGAAAAAAATAAAATTCTTGAATCGAGCCACCAACTGTGTCGACAGCTTTTCGATGAAGTGCCATGCTACATTTCGGTGCAGAACAAGGACCGTCGCATCGTGCGGGCAAACCGTCAGTTCAAGCTCGATTTCGGGTCGTGTCTTGGCGAGCGCTGCTTCGAGATCTACAAGCACCGCACGCATCCCTGTCCGCAATGCCCGGTGGAGGAGACTTTTCGTGACGGGATGGTCCACCAGACCGAAGAGGTGGTCACCACCCGCGGAGGCCAGCAGAAGATCGTGCTGACCCTGACCGCGCCCCTGCGCGACGAGCACGGGGAGATCAACGAGGTCATGGAGCTTGCCACCGACATTTCCCAGATCCGCGAACTTCAGGACCGCCTGACTTCCCTGGGCCTGTTCATCGGTTCCATTTCGCATGGCGTGCGTGGCATGTTGACCGCCCTCGACGGGGGCTTGTATCGGCTGGAGAAAGGCATCCAGAATCAGGACCTGGAGCTTGTGGCCAACGGCGCCGAGCGGGTCAAGCTGATGATTTCGCGGATTCGCAATTCCGTTCTGGAAATGCTCTATTACTCCAAGGACCGCGATCTCAACATCCAGCTCATCGATGTGCTGGGCTTTGGCGAAGGGGTGGCCAATTTCGTCGAGCCCAAGGCCACCAAGCATGACGTGCGCTTCCAAAAGGAATTTCACGGAGAACTGGGCCGGTTCGAGATCGACCCGGAGGTCATCTCCGCAGGTCTGGTCAATATCCTGGAAAACGCCGTGGACGCCTGCATCGAGGACGAATCGAAAGAGCGGCATGTCGTGTCTTTTCTGATCGAGGGGAGCAAGGACAAGGTTTCCTTCATCATTCGGGACAACGGGCCGGGAATAGACCGACCGACCCAGGAAAAAATGTTTTCCCTGTTCTTCTCTTCCAAGGGGAGCAAGGGAACCGGCCTTGGGCTCTATATCGCCAATGATGTCGTTCACCAGCACGGTGGACAGATTCATGTCGATTCGACCCCGGGTGAAGGGACGGAATTTCGGGTGGATTTGCCCAGAAAACACGTGCGGTTGGAGATACGGGCCGAGAATGCGCACAACGGATCCGCCAAGCCCGGCGGTAACGGCTAGACCCTGAAAACTTGGAGGACCGCATGCGTTTGACCACGCGAAGCCGGTATGGAACCCGATTGCTGCTCGATATCGCCTTGAACCAGGACAAGGGTTGGGTCAACACGACGGATATTGCCAGGCGTCAGAACATTTCTCAGAAATACATCGAAAAATTGATCACGGGCCTTCGGCGCGGCGGCCTCATCGAAAGCAAGCGCGGCCCCTTCGGCGGACACAAGCTGGCCAAGCCCGCCCTGGACATCACCGTCGGGGATGTGGTGCGGGCGTTGGAAGAAAAAGTGGCCCTGACCCAATGCGCGGAGGGCGAACCCATCTGCGGGGAATGTTCCCTGGCAGGTGAATGCGTGACCCAGTTCGTTTGGATCGAGGCCAGCAATGTGCTCATGCGAACGCTGGATTCCTACCGCCTCGGGGAGTTGATTTCCCGCAAGGGATGAAATCCGGCGACGGATGCGATCATGGCCGCAAGCCTCCAGACCTGGAAGCTTGCGGCTTTTTTACTTTCCTGTTTTGCGCAGGGTGAGTTCGTCCGCGCTTCTCTTGGGCACAAAATGCGTGCCGGCATCGTCACGGTAGTACTTGATGGAGCCGTCCGTCGGCAGGTCCACAAGGCGCACGTCTTCGGCAGGTTTGCCCAGGGCCAGCACCAGGCTGATTTCCAGTTCCGGAGCGAGGGCGAAATGGGCGCGCAGCTTTTCCCGGTCAATGGCGCCGACCATGCAGCCGCCAAGTCCCTTTTCCACCGCGCCCAGCAGCATGGTCTGACCCATGATGCCCAGATCGAACTTGGCGAAATCCCAATCCTTGGCCGTGTTGAGCATGACGATGTACGCAGAAGGGCGCTCCGTCGGCGCGGGTCCTCCCCAATCCTTCAGATAGGCGGCCCATTTCAGGCAGTCGAAGATGGCGTCGTTATCCTGCGGCGAAGTGCTCAGGACGAAGCGCAGGGGCTGCTTGTTGCCCGCCGAGGGGCAGATGCGGGCCAGGTCCACGAGGTCTTCGAGGGTGGACATGGGAATGGCGACGGAATTGTCGAATCTGCGGTAGCTGCGGTTTTTGAGGGCAAGATCCTTGAGCATGCGGGCCTCCTTGTTTGTGTGGATGAGAGTATAAGAGGTGTGTTTGGGCGGAGTGCGGCGGGTCGGTCCGGGGGCATGGCCGGACCGCCCCGCCTTGAGCTTCGGACGACAGAATTTTTTTGGTTCATCCGGCTGGAGCGTACTTTTGACAAAATGAAAGGACATGGGGTTCATCAAGTTTTCACGCCAATGAAAACCAAGAGGATGAACCGCCATGTCCACGAGCTTCTTGTACCATGC
>JAEWKZ010000125.1 GCA_023393525.1 Pseudomonadota bacterium
AATGAAAATCCCGGCCGCCCTGTTACGGGGAGCCGGGATATGTTGATTGAAATTGTTGGGCCTATGGACGTTTGTTGATCTTGCTGATGTTCAGCCGATCAAAGGACTTGCCTTCAGACTCACACCTAGTGATGAGCGCATCCGCGTCATCCTCTCCGAGGATAGCTGAGAGTTCCAAGCGCAATTGGTCCTTGTTCAAGGTACGTCTTCCGGCTTGAGTCGAAACACGAAAACGCTGACTTCCAGCGCTGATCCATGCCCCATGGACATCACTCAAGGCATAGGCTGTCTTCAAACCCGCCTCGACTTCAGAAATCTCGACATCCAGTTGGTCCTGCCTGGCTTTCAAGTCCTTGAGCTGGTCAAGAGCGTTGCCCCATTGCGGCTGATCAAGGCCATCAAATTTCGGGCAATCGGCGTTGAATTCGCACCATGAGCACAGGGGATGAAACCCTTCTGCAGTGGGCAGGTTGTCAAAGTCTTCGTCATTTTTCTTCAACCCATCGACGTTGCGCCAAAGGCCCTCGGCTGTTTTGAGGCAGAGACTTAACATGGTGTCATCCGGCAGATATGGCCCGAACGCTTTGGCATCCGACATGGATAGGCACAGCACCCATGCCTCGATATCGACCGCTGACGGATGGGCTGGCATTTCGATTCCAAACTTCTCCAGGCAAATCTGCGGAAAAGTGAGCCCGGCACTACCATGTCCATCTGCTTCACCATGGACGCCAAATGCCGGTTGGTCCCAAAGTGCGCGTAAGAGACCGACTTGGCCATAAACCTGAGTTTCGTAAGAAGAATACAATGTTTTAGGCAATTTTTCGCAGCTTTTAAGCTCCAATATCCGGACTGTGGGCTGTCCTACTGCGCTGGCGAAAACGAAGTCCAAATGCGCCTTGATCGGCACCTGCTGGTAACTCGTCACGATCTCCAGTTGCTCAATCACGGGCAATCTCTGCTGCCTGAAGACCTGGGCAATACCGGCCTCAAACCAATGTCCACGCTGGAAACGAAGTTGTTTGCCGATCTGTGCCTGGACGGCATGCTGATCCAGTTGTTGGTCATGACCATTACCGAATAGTTTTTGCCCCACCGCTGCTCGTGGGCATTCCAAAGCTCGGCCAATATCCGACATGCCTATGTATTGGCTCCGATCTCCAAGCGATGACGCGGTTCTCTGCGCCGACGATTCAAGAAGCCCTTTCGCAAGCAGCGTCATGAGACCTTGGGCTCTGTGCTCTTCAGCTTGCACGATTTCACTCATGCCCTACCCTCCAAAATGACGAAAGCTGCCCGAGTGGAGCAGCCTTCGCTTGTGTTTTGTGACCGGATTTTCATGATGCCTGCGCATATTTCCACCACATTTTTCGCTGAGGATTCCATTTGAACCCGGCTCCAGCGAGAAGTTCCTTCTTGGCCTGGGTATTGCCCGTAGCGACGATGCACACCTGACCATCCGTAGCGGTGATCTCTTGGTAGGTGATGCCGTCGAGTTTCGTGAGTTGGGTTGGCTGCGGTCGACAGGGAGGAGAAGGTTCTCCAGAGTCTTGAAATGCCGGAGCCCTTTTCTGACGTTGCCCACCCTTGCAGGAATCCTTGGGCACATTCCCGTCCGTGTCCTCCTCGGTCACGATGCCGAGCATGGCGGAAATGGAGTAACGCCGGATATAGGTCATGGCGATACCAAGGCCCTGGGGATCGTTCTTCGGCAATGGGACAACGGCATGGGACGATTGCCACTGTCCGGATTCAGCATGGACAAGCTTGGTCACAAGTCCGAGATGCCCAGGTTCAGCTGGGACCGGATACTGGGTGAGCCAGATTCCATTGGTCAGCAACGCTTCACGACAGGAATCCATAACACTGTTGAGGGTGGCGTAGTTGGAATGGGTGAAAGGGTTGAGGCGGTCCTTGGTTGCAGGCTGCAAGGATCGCTGAACGCTGATCAGGGCATTAGCCAACTTGGTTGTTTCGGAAGAGCAGTAGTTTTGTTCGGTCATGATCACTCCTATTTGGGCAGGGAGAAAGACAAAAAACCCGCTCAAGCGCACAAATGGCTTTAGCGGGGATTCTGAGGGGCTTTCAAGGGAGTGATATATATCTAAAATAATTTGAAAGACAAATCCTAACACCTCACTTGAATAACACGAATCATTTTGTATTATCAATTCGTCGCGAAGATGGAAGCCCACGAGAAACACCCCCCATTTCCAGGGGAAGAACTGCCTTTTTCCGCCCACCCGTCCGATCCCGAGTCCAAAGGCCGGGAGCTCTACGCCAGGGCGCTGGCTGGCGATTTTGGCGCGTCCCGCCAGCGCCGCCCGTCTCGCCCCTGCCGGACCTGACTGCAGCCAAGTTCGCCAAGATCCACGCCGCAAAAGTCCGCGCCCGCGACGGCGGCATTATCCTTGACGGCGTGCGCTTCGACTCGAACGCCCAGGCCGTCGCCATGTACCAGGCCACCCTGACCACCATGAGCATGGTCCCGGATTTTTCCACAAGCAACTGGCACGCCAGCGTGGACCCGGCCACCGGCCTCGACATCGTCGTGACCATGGACCTGCCCAAACTGCAGACCCTGCGGCTGGCCGGAGTCCAGCACATAGACGCCTGCAGCGCCTGGCAAAACGCGAGAGAAGCCGAAGTCGCAACGGCCACGGCCACCACCGACGAACCAGCCGCCCGCGCAGCCCTGGCCGCCATCCAGACCTCCATGCCATGAAAAAGGCCGGGGTTCCCCAGCCAATTCGAAAAATTCCTGTATGCTAGAACAACGTCACATCGGGAGCGAGTACTGTCTATGAGGGCTGGTGTGTTCCAGTACGTCCACGGCCTCATAGTCGGTTACCAAGCCTTTTCTTGTCTGTGCCTGGCGCGTGACGAGCCTCACCTTCAACCTATCCCCTTTTGAAAATGACTTGATGCCGGAGTCAACGTCGGCCAGGAACTTCTTATCAGAGATCGTAACGAATATTTGAGAAGTGCCGTCGGTTAATTTCCACTTGTTGTCTTCTTTGAAAGAGAGGGAGACTATGGAAAAATATCGAATTTGCGGGGCCTCATCCACGTCCAAAGGCATCCTCTCGTCAAGATCGACAGGAGAAAAATAGGAAACATCTTTAGCGTTGATCAGCTGAGATTTATTCCCATCGTCCTTTACGTAGATGCTGGATATGCCCTGTGTCCTCAGGGGTTCTACGGCCCTGTCCAGGCAATTCCTGACCTCTGGGTCAGTGTAGAGATCTGCCACCGACTTTTGGACCTCGATAGTGTCGTCTTCGAAGGACAGGGCAACGCGGTTGTGCTCAAGAGTTGCAGTTTTTGTCAGCTTGCGGCCTCTTGCCCACTTGATCAAGGCAAAAAGCCCGGCACACGATCCTGTTGTGAGCGCGGTCGGAGAAATCCCAAGCAGGTTCAATATTTCCAACGCATCTCGAAAGGAGGAACCAGGCTGGAAGACACCCTTCAGCTGCGACATGAAATCCAGAATAGTCTCGAAACTGATTCCGAAGCTCCCGGCAGGAAAACCTTTGACACGGACCGACACCTTGACCTCGTTCCCATTTAGAACGCGGTTGGCCTGCTCCAGCATGTCTCCAAAGGCCAGCATCGCCGGCGCAAGGTCACGGACATCCATGGAGCCGTCACGAAGGGCCTCTCCGTCGAAATAGATCGTAAATTCAGCCACGCTCATATGGTCGTTCATCTAGCAATCTCCAGTTGAAACCTCAATAGGTCTGCGCGGGCACAAATCCATTCAGAATACCATCTCTCAATAAGATACGCATTGCTCCGCACAAAAAAAACCGCGTGCGAAAAACATGCAGAGCCGTAGGTCACCGGATCAAGCCGTCTTGTATTTAAACCTCTTTTCACACCCTGGGCACACAGGGGGCAAGTGCGTGATGTCTTCTCCGCATTCCGGGCACGTAGTTTTTTGCGGAGCCATGGGGAAATGAAACCCGCATTTTGCGCAATCCAAATTTGATACCGGCGATTCCAGCCCGCACCGAGGGCAATTTTTCAGCCTGACCTTTGCCGGAGGCTTGGCCGCAACCGGTTGTTCCTTGCCGCAATACCGGCAAAGGATCGCCTCGGCCTTGATTTCTTCAGCACAAAAAGGACAGACTTTTGAGGGGGTGCGCTCCTTGCCCCGCCCTCGTTGCGGTTCCACCGCACCGGCCAGACCGACAATCAAAAGCGCTATCGGGCCAAGAAGCAAGGCCCAAAAAAACCAGTTAAGCCCCGATCGGCCTTTCGATCTGGCCACGAAAACGGCGGCAAACATACAGACAAGCCAAAGCATGCCGAAAAGTTCAAGCATATACAGCAACCTCCTTTTTCCCATGCACCCGTCATTTACCCGCCCCGCCCTCCAGCCTGGCTATCTCTTCGCTGATCTGCTGGCTTGAGAAACGCTTTTCAAGGTCTCGCATGAAGACGAGCATTTTCTGCCGTGCTTCGCCTGCGCCTGTCGCATCGCCGGCATGGTGGCGCTTGAGTATCTGTTCGCGCCAATAAAGCCAATCCTTGCATCTTTCGGTCAGGTCATCCTCGTAAGCAACAGCCTGCACCTTCCCGCCGCCACCTCCTCCGCCGGTCGTGAGCGCGAGGCATCCGGCAAACATGAAAAAGACGATGGCAGCCCCAGTCAGTAATTTACTCATAGCGTCTCTTTTTTTTGGCGGCACGCTATTAAACATCACAACCCTGGAAAATTAGCATTGCTCTGCACAAAATATATATTTTCTGCACCCTTCGCTTAGCTCAAAATCGTCACGAGTCTGCCAGCCGCGGACGATATAACAAGATTTCAATAATTTAGTCCTTGAAGATCGCGAATCTCTAAAGGTGCAAACTCAGCTCGAAAAATCTCCTTATCTCCGCCCTGAACGCTTGCGTAAATTGTCATCGTCACCAGAAAATCAATCTCGCTACTGCCTATGGCGTCTTTCCAGTCTGCTTCACCCGCAGCGAAAAGAATTTTGTCCGATGTCCAGCCTTGCTTAATGGATCCACTTGCCTGGCTGTATGACGCAATTTTCCTTTTGTTCAGTTCGTCCACGATCAAGACGTTGATGCCGAAACTTTCAAGGTCGGCGGGACCTACGTTTTTGAACGCCAGCTTAAGGGCCGGCATCGGATGTGGATACTCTTCACCACCAGGTCGGACGCCCTTGACGGCGTCGAAAGCCTCAATTTTCATGTCCGATGGGGCCTTCGACCACCCGAACGACTTGTCAATTTCATTTGATACATCTGTGTGTTGTGGAACGACATCGACTGCAACCTGAGTTTTATGCTCAAGCGTTGTATTCTTTTGGCCGACGAAGTAGCAAGCTGATCCAACCAAGACGACAACAAGCATCCACACAATGCGTTCCGTGGAGAGCAGGCTTCTCGCTCCTATGGCTTGCAAGTCCCGCATGGCCTGTATCCTCCCGCTACTGCTTCTTCTCTGGTGGCAAAGACGGCGCCGCAGTTTTTGCAGTTGTAGTGTTGGCAGCCAGGACGATGAAAAACACCGCTCTTTGTATTTCCATGATATGGCCCGTCGGTAGAAGCAACGAGCATCGGGCCGCTATCCTTCGTGCTCGACGCTTGACCTCCATGTCTCCATTCCCATGGCGCGATGGGCGCAGTGTCCGACCATAGTCCAACCTTACTAGCCTTGGCCTGCGCCTCAAACCCAGCCCACTCGGAGCACATGGAACCGTCACAGTATTGGCGGTAGAGCCACGCATAGCCATGGCTAATCTGCTCGGAATTCGCGTTCACCCCATCCACAAAGATTCTGGCCACGGTACGCCCGTACTTGTCGATGTCTGTCGGGTCTACTTCGACGGTTTTACCATAGACAAGATCGCTGAGATTGGACTTTGAAGCTTTGCCAAACGGCTGAGTGCTTTCCGGAGCATCGATGCCGTAGAGCCTAATTTTATATTGATCGTGCCCATCGCGGAGGACCGTGATGGTGTCACCGTCGGAGATGCCGACAACTTTCCCCGACCAAGCCCAAGATGTTGCGGTCATCAACAAAAACGTCACGCAAAGAAGGAACTTTTTCATCATCATAGACGTCCATTTTTCCTAGGATCATAGCACTTATTCTGTCACTGGTCAGCAAAAAAAGTTGTCATACAGTCATAGAGGGCGCCTATACTGCGGGAAAAATGGCTTCAGTTGCTATTCCAGAGAAAAATATTGCGAGCGAATAGGTTCTTGGCAGTGTTGCGGGGAGTGAGCAGAAGGTGCGAACGATTGGAAATACGGGTTCTCGACCCAAGCTTCGATAACGCGCTCATCATTCAAATTTTCAAGCTGCTTGAGAACAAGGAAGCCGACCATCAACCGGGCGGTCTTTCCGGGGCGGTCCGGATGCAGCATAAAGCGGCCTGAAGTTATCCTCGAACGCCTGCCACAGAATGACCTGGACCAACACCAGAAGGAAATTGTGAGGATCAAGTTGATTGAACAGATCCGGAGAAAAGAAGCAGAGCTAACAGTCCGATTTTTTGGGTTGTATCGATAATACCCTAGGTGTGATTTCGACCAGAAAATGCATTACTGATTATTCGAAAAATGATGTATCCTAGAAATATTATTTTATTTCAGTATATTATCACATTTTCAGGGCTGACTAAGTAAAAAATTTGAGCATTCACTCTCAATACTTATTTCATTGTCGCGACACTATAAATGACACAAGTTTATTTAGCATATTTTTTGCAATGCCAGTTAGAAATCTACTCCGCCTAAGGACTGGAATCATAGGCGGCGAAACAAGATAATAGAAGGATACAAAGATTCGCCCTATTAAGTTTGTCAATAAACAACTGTCACGCCATTTTCGCAACACATTTGTCTCAAATGCATCTGATCCATACACCGCGGTGGCAATGAAGCAGTTACTGTTCGATGATGGCCGTGGTTGCGGCCTACGTTGATAATTCTCTGCAGGTCGCGCCGCAGTTTGGCCAGGAGAGCGAGACTGACCACTTCGCATTTTCTCAAGGATATCATGATTAGAACTCTTTGATGAAGAGGGCTTCACCATAACACCCGTGTCTGCAGATGGTGATACAACAGTTCTTGTTGATGCCTTCCTGCCCGTAACAAGTTCAAGCAAATCCTGATTCGAAGTTTTTGTTTTATGGCCAGCAGATCTTGTCGATGAACCTGCGAGCCTATACCTCGCATCGTTCTCGCTAATTATGTGTAGTTGACTGCCCTGTGTAATGCTGATCGACAGATGCGAATATTTGTACTTCCTACTGACATATGGAGGCTCCATTAATCCAACTACACTAATCCATTTTCCAACCCAATTTGAACTTGGTTTGTTTGTAAGAGCTTCTAATCCTTCAGACCAAATACTAATTTTTACAATATTCCCTTGCCAATGTCCAAAATTTATAAACACATAGGGTTTTCCATGACGAGTCGTGTCTTGTTTAACATCGATAATTTTACCGATTAATTCAACCTTATCCCCAACAAACCCAAGACAAAATGCGTAATTTGTGGCGTCTAAAACAGGAAATGCAGACAAATACTGCTCTATAAATTGAGAAGAAATACTTGCAATTGATATCTTTGCAGAAGGAATATTTTGTTTTGAAAGATAATCATCAAGCGATGGTGTTAACTCAAAAGGAGAACCGCATATCGAAGCGAAATTCTTTGCATCTTCAGATAAGCCCTGCAGACTTATTAACTCACTAAAAATTCCAGATTTACTTGGATTGGCAAAGTCATTCGCCTTGAATATAATAGAATCACCATCGGAACGAGATTTTGCCCAAAGATTCGGAGCTAAAATGAGTGCCCGGAGGGACAAATTGAGACTTATAAATGCGAAGCGATCAAGCGAACTATTCCACGAAGTTTGGCTTCTTTGTGGATGCTGAAAATTCCGATGCCCCAACTCTGAACTTCCTGTGGCCTGAAGATCTTCGACAAACATCCCATCATAGTCGATTAGTTGTAATTTATTACCAGCGTCGGCGACCATGACGTTACCGGTCTGAATATCTCCATGCGCCATATTTTGAAATTCAAGATAGTTGGCAAGAACGGTTAAGGATTGAATCAAATTTTGTAGATTAGAGGAACTATGATAGTTATTCTCCACAAACTCGCCAAGCGTCACACCTGAAGCCCACGCCATCTTGACAATGGGAAACTCGGATCCAGCAACGCGAATTCCTTGGGGCTGGAATTCAAAATCAACAAAATAAGGCGATCGTAGACTTGCAAGTCGGCTTGATATAGAACTATAACGCTTTTCAAGTGCGTTAGATTGCTTGTGAAAGCATCTAACAGCATATTTTTTTCCGCCATTCTTGATTGTATACGTAAGAGCAAAACCGCCACACAGTGCAAGAGGTAATCCAAGCCCTGTTGTTACAACCTGGCCTTGCTTAAGTTCAGGATCTTTTAGCGCAATACTGGGGTGCTGAAATGCTTCATTGTACTGCTCAAGCGAGGGATAAGGCATCAATAAATCTCCTCGCTGAAAGAAATAGAAACCAGAGTCACGTCATCGACGCGCATGCGCCCCTGCTTACGTTCATTCAGCACAATCGATTCCAAATGGGCAACATCTGTCATTGACAACAATGTTGTCCATTGAGGCGTGCCGTCTTGCTCCATCTTGAGTGCCCATTCGCCCAAGGCGTCAGTCATACAAAGCAAAAATGGGTGTTGTATCTGATTCAAACTCCATGTTTTAAAATGCCGCGTGAAAAAATCTACACTACCACTAAAGCCATTGTATAACGAATTTGTACAAAGCAGTTCTGGCCGTTGTTTAAACTGAGATGAAAAATTATAAGGAAATGAATCAATAATATCAGAACCATTCAAGAGCACTGCTAGACTATCTCCAATACCTAATACGTCCAATGAAGCATGCGTAGGAAATAATTCTATCCCAAGCAGCGTAGCAAAGCTACCTCGCTCAAATGATGCGCACTTAGACCAACTAAGCGATGATAGATCATATTGACCATTATACTCTTGAATGACTCCAGACAACCAATCTGGAGAAAATTCCGGAGATTGCACAAACGTTTTAACTAGAATTTGAGCCCAAGTCTTGGAGTCAAACGACTCGGACGCTCCGTCACTAATCGCAAGTCTTCCCGCTTCAAGCGAAATCTTTACTGCATCCTCAGTTGACTCCGGATAGTTGCTATCTTTTGGTACTTGGCCGCAAAAAAGTACGTTCATCGTTGTTTAGCTCAACGCAACTGAGAAGCACGAGTACCTATGTCGAAGAACTCTACGATTTCCACTGCGTCAGCATTAAAAATGAAGCCGCGTGACTCAAGGCCAACTTGGAAACCTTTTTCCCGTGCAAAATGAATCAGATGCTCGGGGAGTTGGCTTGACATCCTGAAAAGTAGCTTTGCGAAAGAATCAGGCAAATTAGTCTCTGATGCAGGATATTTTACTGGATCGGAACCGGTCGAACTCACATGAAGGTTAAAGAACAATACACTCCCATCATTTGTTTGGATCTGACGCAGTTGAGAGGCCAATTGCTCTGGATCACCATCAGTTGATTCGCCATCGCTGATATGTACAACAGTAGGTGGATAACTGTTAGGATGAGCGTCGCACCAAGCTACAAGCTCTTCAGCAGCTTTTATCATGGCTTTGCACATTGGAGTTCCACCACTTGCATGAGGCTCAAACCAAACAGGAAATTTTATTACTTGCTCAATGATTCCGCCTGCACCGTCGTCTACCTTCTTTGGACGCTCCTCGATTTTGAGCGGAGAAGCTTCAATGGCAGAAATTGGGTTCATAATTGAGCTAGCAAGTGCCCCCTTAAAGCCGTTATACGAGCTATCTCCGCCATATCCTATTACTCCAATATCAAAATAGTTACGCGTGCCCTCAGATTTTGTGCAGCGAGTAATTAGTGTTGCAAGAGTTCTATTCAGTACATCCGCAACCTGTTGTGCTTTTGATCGACCTGTCGACAACTTGTCACTCATTGACCCCGACTGATCAACAAGAAAAAGAAATGCTGTAGGACAACTACGGCTGATTTCAGCTGTGTACGCCATGCTTCTCTCCAATTTAAAGGTTTGAGTCTATGTTTTTTAAAGCGGCAAGCGCCAATATCTGCAGCTATGCTTAAGCCAAGAGACTTGAAAATTACTCCCCAATCTTTGATAATTTAGCACACCACAACAATTACGTAACAATTAATTTTGAAGCCTATGTCGAACATCCCAAATGAAAGCGACCTCAATCTAAGCTTACAAAAATGGGATTAATAGCAAGTAGATTAAGTCTCTTCAAATTTTCCACAGTAACTCAAAATCTTGTGAGTGCATATCCTAGAATCAACGTATGACACAAGTCATAATTTCGGAGATTTGCAGACTTTTTCCACACTCAATCAGCAATTTCGAATATGATGCCGACGAACCCAACAAATATTGTCGAATTAACAATAATAGCGTAATGGAGGCATCAACACTAAACTATACCCAATGCCTCATCTTGAAGGAGTCGCCATGGGAACCTTTGAACTCGGAACGCTCTACCCTCTCAAACTCATTGAACTTACCTCCAACCCTGATCAGCCTCGTAAAGTCTTTCCCGATGAGGAAATTCAGGTACTCGCAGATTCGATCAAGGAGAAAGGCCTCCTCCAGCCTATTCTGGTCAAAGAACTGGAAGACGGACAAATCATCATCGTTTCTGGTGAAAGACGCTTCCGCGCTCACCAGATATTGAAACGTGAGACAATACCAGCATGGTTCACGACTGGAGATCCCGAGGAGCTCGCTCTAGTGGAGAATCTGGTCCGAGAGGATCTGAATCCCATGGAAACCGCTGAGGCCTTAGATAGGCTCAAAGTCAAATTTGGTGACAAGTCTCAAGGCCAAATAGCCAAACTCATTGGCAAATCCGACTCCCTGTATCTGAATATCTATCGCTCAATAAATTTCCACCAGATATCCGAGATGTGATCCGAGGAAATAACCGCTTTGCACTTCGAGATCTTAAACAAATTGCCGCTAAAAGAGATCCTGAGCGCCAGCGTGAACTCTTTGAAAATTACAAAAACAGAATTTTGGGAGTAAAAAGAAAACGAGCGCAAGGTGAGGAAGCCCACCGTAATAAGCTCGCTGCTATGCAAGAATATTTCACTGCCATGTCAGCAGACACCAAAATCCAGGAACTCAATCACTTACGCGAAGAAATGGTCAATCTTAAAGACACTCTCGAATTGATCCTTCATAATCTCAGCATGTTAGAACCTGATTTCGACGCGTCGAACAAGCCCGTAAGTCCTAATTCCAAAAAAACGAAAGCTGCTATCAAAGTTGGAGAGAAATTCGTGGGAGGAGATCTCTGACATTATGCATCAATTTTTAATATCAGTACTGTCCTTCACAAGGCAGAAATACAGCCTGTTTGAGGTGACAAATCACACCTGATAATAAACTTTTTCTACTGAAAATTTGAATAGATATGATCAAACGGCAAGAGATATCGTAGTACCAAATTTCATCATAAATACACAATTTTAAAAATAGAGAAGATATAAGAAAATAAATTCTTATATCTTCTCTAAAATCAAACTACAAAAAATGATCGATGACTATTTTTTATTCAATTTTTTTATGATAGTATCAGCTTCACTTCCACACAACTAATCAACCTCAAAGATGACATAGAAATAATATTGAATAATATTAGCATATTAATATTTAAATTCGACGCGTCGAACGTCGAAGAGGCTCCCTCAAAGCCCAAAAAGAAGAAAAAATAGCCTGTGATGCCTATCCAAATACGTATCCTATAAAAACATAATCAAGCATTTGGTTTTGCCCATTGGGGCACGAAAGGCTGGTAGGTGATCGCGTCCTATCAGCCTTTCAATTTTATCAAGGTGCTCAAACTATTCAGCCTGAGTAACATCTATCTGAATTAACCAAATTGTATTGAGCATCATCGGATCTCAATTATTTATTGGCCCAAGTTAGATCGGTAATTTTCTGTGCGTCTTGTGCGACACGAATGGCTCTGTCTGGCACTAAATCCCGATTTTTCTTGCAAATATTAACTCGCACAAACGCACAAAACGCACAGACGTTTTTTCTCGAAACAATATCTCTACTCCACAAAAAGCCTTGAGCCTTAAACTTATTCATATTCGAATGATGAATCTGTTAATATATTTTACAAATCTTCATCTAAACTTGATAAAAAAATTTACTACACCAAAAAAATATTTTAATTACAACTTGTCCATTCTATCAGAATGCAAAAATAGCCTGTGCGTTTTGTGCGCCTGTGCGACATAAAAAAACCTGATAAAATCAGGCTATTTCGAGATTACACAGCTTCAAACTCGCACAAAACGCACAAACTCAACACTATCAAAAAATATTATCCTGATCTAATGACAACACCTCAACGCTAACAGTCGACTCTTGATCAACTTTTTCCTCCCAGGCACTAGGAATAAAGATGTACCCTCGATAATTAGCACCATCAATAGACTTCGTTTCGCGAACAGTACCATCATCCTTAAGTTCAATCCATCCTCGCTTACGCAACTCATCTAAGATAACCTTCCGGTTGATGCCCCGCAAAATTTCATGGGCAGCTGCAGACAACATCAAATAGCGCTTACTACCAGAGCTATGATCCCAAGAGTAGCCCGCTTTTCTGTTACGCATATCTGTCTTTGCAAAACAAATTGGAACATACCGTTGCTCGGATTCGACCGCAAAATGATCCTGAATCTTCTTTAACACCTTATGAATTTCTAGATCCCCAATGCTATCACGTTGGCTTAGCCAGATTTCAAACCACTGTTCAGCAGCCTTCCATACATCTTCTTTCTCGTAAGGAAGAATTCCACATTCGATGGCAAATTCACCCGCGCTTGCGATCAATGCAAACTTGCGACACACGCGACGTACTTGACCAGACGCGCCTTCAGGACTATTTTTATCTACAAATTTCTGCGCTTTTTCACAAATAAGGGCGACGTGTTGCATCTTCTCAGATGGATTTGAACCACAAAACGCTGTCAAAAATGCTCGCAGAGGACTACCGTAATACTTCTGACAGCTGTTTCCAAGGTCATCGCTCAAACGCGCACCATCACCATACCCGTGCTTATTTTGGTAGATATCCTGCCCAATCCCAGCGTCAATGGGCAGATCGATAACCCTGACCTGCTGTCCAACATGAACTGTGTATTTTCCCGTCTCCTGAATCTTATCATTAATTGTAAGCTCCCCATTGGAAAGAAAGTTAAGCAACCAATTGCCAACGTTACGGGCGGAAGCATCCGATCTCATTCGTGCCTTGCCCTGACCATTAGCGAGCATATAAGGAATTTGAGAAATTGTTTCCGCTGAAGCTTGCCCTATCTCATCAAGGACCAAGAGATTGTCATCGTGCAAGACAGCTGTGTTTTCAATTGCATTATGCGTACTGTTCCATTGTCTCATAAAACCTTTATGGCCTCCCCCGCCACAAACGCTCCCAGCCACATGGGCAGCAGTCGACTTTCCAGCTGAGGATGAACCGTAAATATGAATACCGCCACCTTCGAAGCCACATGGCCTCAGCAATGGTCCGGTCAACGCATAACTGGTCAGCAGAACAAGCAGAGAGTTGTCCCTACAAAATTTGCCTACATGGTCTTTCCACTCATCGAGTGAACCAGAAACCTGATGCAGGCTCGTCATATGGCTTTCAAAATAAATTTCCTCATCGAATGGACTCCCAAAAATCTGGTCAGGCAGCACATATGCGTCTCCCTGCCAACCAACCTTACTAAAACGGAGAAACAACTGGCCCGCCGGAGCATTTGCTTGCAGATATTCCATGAATAAGGACTGTGCCTTTGGGGCACAAGAAAACTCAACTCCATTATCTGCAAGGAGCGCTCTCACGGTGTCACCACGCCCCACACAATCTCGCATGTTGATGACAATCTTTTTTTCCACTCCGTCCGGCGCCTTAATCTCAACGAGCCTCGACCACTCAAGTGACTCCGGAGTACGAAGCTTCCCTAATATTTTCACAGGACTACAGATGAATTGCCCAGCAACTGAGCTTTCTTTGCCTGCAACATAATACACTCCGTCTTCTTTAAGGGAAAATGCCGATGAAGCTTTGGAGGTTATCGCGTATTGCCTCAACCAGAGATATCTGGGACTCCCCACGTTACAATTTTTGCCACAGTCATGAAGTTCTTTTACATACGAACAAGGTAGATCAGATTGGCGTTCACAGTGCCGAATCTTATCCTCTGTCTCCTTTTCAGAATAATTGGGATATCCTTGACTGAAGAAGTGGACGATCGGCTTGGCTTCAGGGCCAAAACCCATCAATATCTTAACCATAGCCCACCATTCTGGCTCTGAAAGGGTTTGCCTATTGTTCCAGCAATGTGCGATAAATCCACAATCCAGAAGTGAATCTAAGCCCAGTCTAGCTCCATAGCGTCTGCTCTGGAGATTTCTAAGGCTCAAAGCAGACGCATAAAAATGCTCCATCGCCGAAGTTCTCTCGGGCGGATCCGCCACAAAAGAAAAATTCAATCTTGGCGTATCTGCCATAGCGAGTAGATGGTTAGCATCATATTCCATTAATTCGTCATATGTGACTGGGACCTTGTACCGTCCATTGGCCCTTTTAATATTTTCACAACGTAAAAGCCGTCCCTTACCCATATTGTACATTTGTAAATCTAGAATTTTGGCGCAATCCTGTTCTCTCCATGTCCGCATTATAAATTTTACCATTTCTTTGTATATCAATGGCAAAAGTGGGTGTCCGTCCTCTGCGCCAAATATTTTTGCTGGAATTTCCACATGGCACCCCTTTCCTCCGGATATCCAGTACTTTAAGCTATCTGGATTAACACCATACATCCCAAAAAGTGTTCCCCGAACTAAGTCTCTTGTGAAGTTAACCGCTATCACAGGATCTAATTTGTAATCTATATCCAAAAATAAAGAACCATATCGAATCGGATCTGGCTTTTCATCTACTGGCTCGTAACTGAACGATGTCGTACTGAAAGCGGTATATCCATCTTCCAACGCTTGTTTACGAGCAACCTCACTGTCCGGAATAACTTTCCAAGAATTGTCTCTTCCTTCGACCCTGTCAGCGTACCCTGCATAAATAATTCTCATTTCTTGATCTTTCATGACTCAACTCCAGTATTTAAATATTCACACTAGTGAGCGATAAATTATGGATAATGATCAATAGTGTGTATATTATATCATAGTATTTTTTAAAACTTATTATGTTCCTAAGCATTATTCGACACAGTGAGTTAAACATAAATGTATGTAAAAAACAACAAATCGGTCTTTATAATATGCATTATGCATGATTATTTAACATTTATTAACTTAGTATTAGGAGGAAACATGCATCAAGATATGGTGTTTTTTGTAGAAAAGATAAGCGAGTCATTGCCGCCAATATTTACACGTAGCGTAGCTGTCAGCAATCTCGGGGGACTACTTGGTGCTAAAACGCTTGCAAATATCGACAACAAAGGAAAGGGACCGACATCAAAAATCAGAATGGGTAAAAAAGTTCTTTACGAGCGTGACTCCTTTATTGAGTGGTTAAAGCAATATTACAAACTATCATGAATAGTGAGACACGAGGTAAGCTCGTGTCTCACCTAGAGAATAAAGAATTCAACAAAGCCTTTCACGAGCAGCAGTTTGTCCTGTCCATTGTCCTGTCCAGGACAATATTCTAGTGCTCCCTATAGGGAGCACTAGGACGACGTTAACGGGACAGAAATTTAGCTCAATGACCAGCATACAGCATGGGACGTGACACGACTTTTATTCGGGATTGCCATTGACCTGCTCGGCTCTTTTCAGACCAGTCGAAACTTGAGATAGGTTTCTCCCTCAACCACGAGGGAACTGATGAAAAAGGGACGATTTTCCGAAGAGCAGATGGTCGGCATTCTGCGTGAAGCTGATCGTAGTCCGGTGGCCCAGGTGGCCAAGAAGCATGGAATCAGCGAACAGACGAGCTACTCGTGGCGCCAGCGGTTCGCAGGCATGTCCGCCGATGACGTGAAGCGGCTACGCCTGCTGGAACAAGAGAACACGCGTCTGAAGAAGATACTTGCGGAACGGGACCTTGAAATCGAGATCATGAAGGAGATCGCCGCAAAAAATGGTAGGCGCACCCGTCCTGCGCCTCCAGGTGGCATACGCCAGGAGTCGCGGGCTTTCACAACGCAGGGCGTGTGCGCTGTTATCCACCTCCCGATCGTCGCTTCGCTACGAGTCACGCCTGGAGGCCCGAGACAAACCGCTGATGGCGGCGATGACGGATCTGGCTGCGACGTCTCCGCGCTTCGGATATCGCCGGATCAACGTGTTCATGGAGCGCCAGGGGCATTTCATGGGCGTCGACAAAGCGCACCGCTTATGGTCCAAGGCCGGATTGCAGGTACCCAGGAAGCGGCCACGGAAACGAGTCGCGGCATCCCGTCCACGACCGCAACTGCCGATGGGAGCAAACGAACTGTGGGCGTACGACTTTGTCTACGACGCCTGTGCTAACGGTCAGCAGATCAAATGCCTCACCGTGGTGGATGAATATACGCGGGAGAGCCTAGCTATAGACGTTGCTGGCAGCATCAGATCGGGTCGGGTGATCGAGGTGCTATCCCGTCTGATCAGCGAACGGGGAGCCCCTCTGAGTCTGCGTTCTGACAACGGTCCGGAGTTCGTGTCGAAGGAGTTGCTCAAATGGGCAGCCCGGGAATCACTAAATCTGGCGCTGATTGAGCCAGGCAAGCCATGGCAGAACGGTTTGAACGAGAGTTTTAATGGCAAATTTCGAGACGAGTGTCTGTCGATGGAATGGTTCCGGTGCCGAGCCGAGGCAAGAGCTGTGATTGAAGAATGGAAGCGGCATTACAACTCCGTTCGTCCGCACTCAAGCCTCAACAACATGACGCCCGAACACTTCTGTCGGCAGTATGATAAAAACTTGAACCGTGGGGAAACCCTCAAGAATTGAGTGGTCCGAAGTTTCCCGGCGGTCACCATCGCCTGCAAAGTCTTGGCTCAAAAAAATGGCACGCATCCTCCTTGAAGACACGTGCCTCCTGTGAAAGCCAAGTCAAGATCCTACGTTCACCCACCCCCTGACCGTTTACGAAGGGTCAACTCACCGATACCTTACGACTTGGCTTCGGGACGACAAGGCAAGCATCCTCCAACTGCTTTCTTCGCGTTTGTACCGTAGATTTTGAAATCCCAACTTTTTCGGCCAGCGCTCTGACACTGAGCTCTGGGTCCTCCTTCAAAGCGGCAATGATCTTCGAGTCCAGGTTGTCGTGTTTGATTGGCGCACCATGACCTTCGTCTGGCACAGACGGCACATGATCGGTATCGCAGCCTCCAGAGGCGGGCACAATATCGCATGCATTGCAGGACACCACCTCATCTTCAGAATCTGAGTCTTCGCCCAGTTCTGCTAAGGTGAACAACCTCGCAACCCCCTCGTCCTCGTCAACCTCCAAGCTGTATTCAATCGGCCGAATATCCTGACTGCCAAGGTTCCGATACTTCTCGACAGACAATCGGAACAATTCAAAATTCTTGATCTTTTCAACTTTTAAAACAAGCTCAAGGCCCAGCTCTTTACCTATGGTCCCATAAGAATCACGCTTATTCTTACCGGTGTGGTCAACGACAATCGTCGTTTTACCTTGCATACTATTTGCTCGCATGAACTCGTTAAAACCCTGCGCCCCTTCGATCTGAGTCCCCATGGCACGTGGAAATAGGCAAAACATGCTGTCAGCGATGATCACGTCGGCCCACGCGATATCCTCCTTGAAACGTTCCCTGTCTTCAGGAGTTTCGAGTTGAATATCTTTTCCTTGAATCCTTGCGGCAATAATCTTGAGATTTTCCTGCAATTGTTCCGGGGTTCCCATTGCCTTGAAGATCATGGAATAGCGATTCTGTAACTCTCTAGCCCCCATCTCACCATCAATAACAAGAACACGTAGCGGTCGGGGAGCAACGAGCCGTCCACCAAATAATGACATTCCTGAGGCACAAGCGACTGCGACAAAACAAATCAGCCATGTTTTTCCCGACCCTCTGTGGGCATACACCAACACCTTGTCGCCCTTCATGATCATCGGACCGAGAACGAATTCCGCTTCGGAAACTGGCAAAGCTAGTAATTCCCGTCCACTGATCGCCGCTGCAATAAAATCAGGGTCAAAATTCAAGCCATAACGCTCCTTCGCGTCTTTAACAAACTCAGCTCGATCCGCGATTTCGCCTTTCTGAACCATCGAGTCCGTAATATCCTTATCTAAGGCTAATCTCATAGCCCTAGAGCACTCTTTGTCCGCTTCCAACCTTGCCCAAGGCATCAAGAAGCCAATCGGACCGACACCAACTCGCTTCATGGCGCAATATATCTTATCAGCCACCCTGAACCCTTGTCTGCTCGGGGCCACGATTATACCCACCCATCGCCCTTCTAACGCTCCCCAATCTGTTCCACTAATCGCTATCGGCATACCACCAGACCACGTTGTCAGGCATACACGTTTCGATAACCATGCGTGATTCTCACGGAGATATTCCACCTGAGCCTCATTTTCACAAAGCAAGACGGAACGAAAACTGTCGTGCAACAAGTCCCGCCGATATAGTGGGAACGGTTTCGCCGGATGAAGCCAATCAAAAATTTGATCCGAATTGGGTGTTTCCCAGAGAGTGAGCGGCAAGTTGACGACTTCTCCTTCTGGAGACTCGTAGTCACAAACATAATGATGCAGGCTACCGTCTAAGTTTGTATACGGATGCATATGCTTAAGCTTGAATCCATGCGCATCTAACGGATTCACTTCGCATCGAAATTTTCCCCAATACGAATTATCAAATACCTTCACCATGGAACAACCAGGCTTGTAGCTCAACAGAAAGCGTTCATCACAGGAACGGCTTATGCCGCCCTGTCTTGCCAATTCATCAAAAGTTATACTTATTGGGATACCAAGGTGGTCAACGGCATGGTGCTCAATGAATGTAGTCTGTGCACGTCGCACAAATTGCATGCTTGCCTGACCAAGTCTATCGCTTTGCAATTTACTTATCCAGTGGCCACAGTAGTCATGGTCTAAAAAAAATCTGAACTTCATAGTGTCGAACACATTTCCATCGAAATCCCCATCTGGATAGATCGCCCTTAGTAAAGGCAGAAAATTATTTCTGATCTGCATTTTTCTGTTGACAAGGTCTCTACAGAGCTCATCCTCATGTGATTCACATTTTCCATACTCCCAAAAAATGGTTGTCCTAAAAATTGTCCAAGAATTATTATAAAGATCTCCAAACATATCTTCACCTCGTCCATGTTAATTACAATGTTTGATTTTGCGTGAATCCATATAAGAATTTATATCAGCTTGTGAGTACCTGACACACTTCCCATATTTAACGTAAGGCAGCCCTATTCCACGGTGACGATGTGACCTGAGCGTATAAACGCTGATCCCAAGGACCATCGCAACTTCTTTTTCATTTAGCCAGTTGGGACCAGATTCGAGCAGTGAAACGCTTCTGTCGTTATTCACACACCTAACCTCCTTTTCCTGTCGAGTTTGTGTTCGTCGCGGAAAAATTGCCGCAACCAACCAGTGCCCAACCGCTGCCATATATTCACGGAGAACAAGCTTTTTGATTTGAGGCCACAGCCTCTCAAACGTTAAATAAATGAAATAATAGCGAATTAACACGGAAAGCACGAAATACTTAGTTCCTGTCCAACCACCACCATCTTGCACGGTGGAGACTGATCGGGAATAAGGCATAAGGAATGCAGAGAAGGGCACGCTATTTTTTAAACACTTGGGCGTGAGGAGGCCTGGAGGAAGGAATTTATTTCTGCGCTACGAAATGAATGCCTTCATGTCTTCAGCGGATTGCAATGTGGGGGAAGCGATCAAAAAAGAATATCAGAAGACCTAAGAATTGATCTCGTTGGCTTTGGCGGTTTAGAGCGTGATCTGGATTCCGTACACATGGGTACGATAGTGAAGAGTCTGCATCTTCAGCCCAGATCAGATCTACGGGGAGGATCGCATTCTCAGCAAATTTTTTGTTGGTGCAAAGTGGCCGGAGAGGGTGTCGAGTTCCCCAATCTGAAAAATAAAAGACAAAGATTAATTTCGAAATAACTAAATTTGAATATTGAGATCATCTATACAAGACGCGGTCGAATTTATTCTTAGAGAACGATAAATTATTTACACTACCGCTAGCAGAAGTCGGAACAATTTTTTTATTTTTGATTGATAATGCTGCAAAACGGAAACAGTCTGCAAAAAATCTTCTACAACTTTCTTTCTCATTACAATTTCTACATTCATTTTTACAAATATTATATTTCAAACGTTTTTTATTTTTTTTCAAAATAAGATTATTTTCATGTAAATAAATCATGACATCATCAATTGTCCAACTATTTAACTTTATTTTATCCCAAGAAAATAAACCAATAGCTCGCGAATATAGCAAATTTGGACTGGATCTATAATTCTTCGAAATGTCAGTTTTTGAAAATTTAACCAATAAATCTTTCTCAGATTGAGAAATAGAATATCCAAAGCTATCTCTCAACACAATCATAGGCACAGAAATATCAGTTAATAATTTATCAATATCTAACACCTCACTACCAATATCTACAGTGAAAACAAGAACTCGCTTTTCTTGATCATAAAAAGTGCTAAACCCCCTAATTTTCTCTGAAGCCTGCTTATCAAAAAATATAGTCTCTTTAAAAGAAAAATTATCGTCAACAATTTTATTTAATACATCAAGCATATCAAACGGAAATAATATATCTGAAATTGATAATCCATATTTTAAAGAAATATTATGAGCAGTGACAGCCCATGATTTTAATTTTTTATTATCAAAAATTGATTTTAATTCGTAAAAATCATTAGTAGTACATTTATTTAGCTTATCATCATATTGAATTAAAAACTGCCTAACATAATTTTGTATTTCACACAATTCCATATTTTGACTAATAATAGGAAATTTCCAATTTTCTATCACCCATCTTCGATCATTTTCATCAGCATATTCTTCAAAATACCTTTTTATATATTCACTATAAAGAAAATTTTCTTCACTTACACGGTTGTCTACGGATAGCTGATACTCTTGGCTTAAAGACACAACGCACCCCCCAAAACATTCAATATTTTGAAATAATAATCATTATAATGAATGGACAATAAAATGCGCATTAAAAAATGTATGGAATAACAAAATAGCAAAATATTTATCACTTTGCTAGATTCACCATACCCCTAGCAGCCAAAACAAACTCCTGTGTTGGGCATAGTGTTGGGCAAAAGAAAACGGCAAGAAAAAAGGACTTAGATTTTACATCTAAGTCCTTGCTTTTCCTGGTCGGGGCGAGAGGATTCGAACCTCCGGCCCTCGGTTCCCAAAACCGATGCGCTACCAAACTGCGCTACGCCCCGAAGAGGGCAGGATGTACACAGGCGCGCTTCAGACTGTCAACAGCTTTCTCTTGGAGGCTCTGGACAGCCTTGCGGCCAGGCCGTAGAAACCCTCCATGCGACCGGTTATTGTTTTGCTCACCGATTTCGGCAATCTCGACCCGTACGTAGGACAGATGAAAGGCGTCCTTTTGCGCGAGGCCGCCGATGCGCGCATCGTTGATCTGTGCCATGAAGTCCTGGCGCACAACGTCGTTCAGGCGAGCTTCTTGTTGCAGGCCAGCCACGTCCATTTTCCGCCCCGCAGCATCTTTGTGAGCGTTGTCGATCCAGGCGTCGGCACAAGCCGCCGCATTCTGATCGCGCAGCTCGATGGCCAGCTTTTCCTGGCGCCGGACAACGGGCTGCTGTCGTTTCTGGTCGACAAATCCGCCTCGTGGTGGAAGGCCGATCCCGAATTCGAAACCGCGAGTTCCACGTTCCACGGCCGGGACATATTCGCCCCTCTGGCGGCGCGCCTGGCCATGGGCGCGACGCCGCACTCCATGGCTTCGCGCGCGGAGGCGAGCGGGATCGTTCGCCACGACATCGCCTGGACCGAAAGCGGCGGGAGGATTCTCGACTGCGCGGTTCTGCATGTGGATCGATTCGGAAACTGCCTGCTGAACCTGCGGGCTCATGATTTTCCCTGCCTGCGCAGAATCTGGATGCTGGGCGACGGCAGGACGGTCACGGAGTCCTCGACATACGCGGACCTCGCGCCGGGTCAGATCGGCCTTCTGACCGGCAGCCAGGGGGTCATGGAACTGGCCCTGAACCAGGGCGACTGCGCCCGTCTGCTCGACCTCAAACCCGGGCAGGCCATCCGCCTCATCCAAAAGGACACCCCGCTTCCGTGAATCCCCTGCACGATTTCCTTGTCGCCCTGACTTTCCTGACCCGTCTGGGCCGGGCCCGCATCACCACCAGCGAGGCCATCAGCAGCTCCATGCCCATGTATCCCATGGTCGGAGTCCTGATCGGGCTGATCCTGGCCCTTGTCTCCGTCCTCCCCCTTTCTCCCTGGATTCTGGCCTGGGCCCTGACCGGACTCAACCTGTATCTGACCCGCGGGCTGCACTGGGACGGCTGGGCGGATCTGTGGGACGGCTGGGGCAGCGGCGCCACGGGCGAACGGTTCTGGGCCATAGTCAAGGACAGCCGCATCGGGGCCTTTGGAACCATGGGGCTCGTTCTCGGCCTGGGGACGCAGACCGCGCTCCTGGAAGCGGCCGTCTCGCAGAATGCGTGGGGGGCAGTGCTCTTCGCCCCTGTTTTCGGCCGCTTCTGCTGTCTGGTCCTGGCGCGACTGAGCGCAAGCCTGACTCGGTCCGGCCTGGGCGCAAACGCCATGCGGGGCGCGACCCGGCACGCCCTGATCCTGGGCGGATGCACCACCCTGGTTCCGGCGCTGACCCTATCGCCGCCGCACCTGGTCGCGAGCCTCCTGCTGGCCGCTGCCCCCCTGGCCGCGTTGCTGACGCTTGGCCGAAGGCACGGTGGCGTGAATGGCGATTTTCTGGGAACCGCCATCATCGCCGGAGAAATCTGCGCCCTCTTGCCCCTGGCCCTGCACGCCTGACCCCCCTTTTTACTGAACGGATGTTCAACGTCCTCGCGAGCAGCCGCGGCGGCCTGTCGAGCCGGCAGTCCCGGCGGCCTTCATTGACCACAGGCATGTTTTGCGTTAGCAGCGCCACAAACGCCCTCATTAAGTGGCCACTCAAAGTCTCGCAGATTTCGGGCCACGCAGGCGCAATCCATACAGGAGAACACAATGGACTTCCCACAACTCAAGATCGGCGATCTTGTTGCGAAAATCCCCATCATCCAGGGCGGCATGGGTGTCGGCATCTCTCTCTCGGGGCTGGCTTCGGCCGTGGCCAACGAAGGCGGCATCGGCGTCATCGCCGGCGCCATGATCGGCATGGGCGAGCCGGACATCGGCTCCAACTACCGCGAGGCGAACATGCGGGCGCTGGCCAACGAACTGCGCAAGGCGCGCGAAAAGACCAGCGGCATCCTGGGCGTGAACATCATGGTCGCGCTGACCAACTTCAGCGATTTGGTCAAAACGTCCATCAAGGAAGGCGCGGACGTCATCTTCGCCGGAGCGGGCCTGCCCCTGGACCTGCCCTCCTACGTCAAGGACGGGGCCAAGACCAAACTCGTGCCCATCATCTCCTCGGCCCGGGCCGCCAGCATCATCTGCAAGAAATGGCTGTCCAAGTTCGACTACCTGCCCGACGCCTTCGTGGTCGAAGGCCCCAAGGCCGGCGGGCACCTCGGCTTCAAGCCCGAGCAGATCGACGATCCCGAATTCTCCCTCGAAAAGACAGTTCCCGAGGTCGTGGAGGCCGTGCGTGAATACGAGGCCAAAGCAGGACGTCCGATTCCGATCATCGCCGCAGGCGGAGTCTGGGACGGCGCGGACATCTACAAATACCTCAAGATGGGCGCGGCGGGAGTGCAGATGGGCACGCGGTTCGTGGCCACCCACGAGTGCGACGCGGACATCAAGTTCAAGGAGTCCTACGTCAACGCCAAGGAAGAGGACATCCAGATCATCAAAAGCCCCGTGGGTCTGCCGGGCCGGGCCGTCGATGGTCCGTTCCTCCAGGACGTGAAGGCGGGCCTGAAGAAGCCCTTCAAATGCCCGTTCCATTGCATCAGTTCCTGCGATTTCACCAAGAGCCCGTACTGCATCGCCCTTGCCCTGGTGAACGCCAAGAAAGGGCTCTTGAAGCACGGTTTCGCCTTTGCCGGAGCCAACGCCTACCGGGTCAACGCCATCGTCTCCGTCAAGGAACTGATCGAATCCCTGCGTCAGGGATACATTCAGGCGGCCACGGCGGCTGGCGCGGCCTAGCTGATTGAAAAATTCAAAATTGCAGGCCGTTCGAAAATGGTGAGATGCAAGAATGCGGAAAAAGCCAGGACGCGCAGTCATGCGCAGATAAGCGGTATGGCTTTTTTCGCTGGCGCAGCAGATCGCCATCTTGGGGCGGCCTGCTAGGCGTTTCGTCGCCGCAATCTTGCACGCCCGGCCCCATGGCCGGGCTTTTTTTTCGCACGCTTCTTGCTTTGGCACTGCCATGACGCGCCCCTTTCATTTCAAACTGGAAAAAATCCTGGAATACCGCAGGCAGCTCGAAGATCAGGCCAAACTGGCGCTGAGCCTTACCAGACAACAGATCGCGGAGCAGAACACGCGTCTGGAGGCTCTGAGCGAGGATCTCCAGGCCTGCCTGCTCGCGCTCGGCACGCTCAAACAAATGACCCAGGCGGAGCTGTGGCTGTGGTCGGGATGGCGCGAGCGTCTGGAACTTGACAAAAAACACGCGCAGGCAAAACTTGACGAGCTCAAGCAACTGGCGGAAACCCGTCGACTCGAACTGGTGGCGAAAGCCAAGGACCGCAAACTCCTGGAAAAACTCCGGGCCAAACAGGCAGAAAAACATGTTCAGGACGAACAGCGAAAAGAACAAAAAGAATTCGACGAAACAGGCACCCTCCGCCACGGGCGCGCGATTCACTAGGCTGGTCCAGGCCATCGTCGCCCTCGCGGCGGTCAAGCTGGCCGCCATATGCCTGCTCTGGATCCCGCCCACCGCGCCGGAAAGCCCCTTGCTGCAGCCAGTGGTCATCCGCCCGGCGGTCGCCGCGAGTCTGGCGCTGGCCCAGGAACCGGCGGCGCCCGCAGAACAGGCGCAAGGCAACTCCTCCGATTCCGAAGCCCAGGCGAACCAGCCTCAGGACATCAACGCCCGCGAACAGGCGCTGGCCAAGAAAGAAGCGGAACTGCGCGTGCTGGAAGCCCAGGTCGATGAAAAGCTGACCACGTTGCGGGAGCTTGAGGTCAGGATGCAAAACCTCATCGATTCCGCCGGCAGCATCCAGGACGAGAAAATGGCGCACCTCATCGATGTCTATTCGAACATGAAGCCCAAGCAGGCCGCATTGGTCCTGCAGACCCTGGAAGAGCCCATCGCCGTCAGAATCCTGGCGGGGATGAGCGGACGCAAGGCCGGAGAGATCCTGTCATCGGTGCGGGCCGACCGCGCGGCCGCGCTCTCCGCCGCCCTGACCCGGCTGCAGACCGGCGAAAGCGGGAACTAGCATGCCGCGCATTCGCCTGACCGTGGCCTACGTCGGCACCAATTACCAGGGCTGGCAGGTCCAGGGGCGGGGAGCCACCATTCAGGGCGCCATCGAAGACAGGCTGGGGCGCATCTGCGGCGAGCCGGTGCGGGTCCACGGTTCCGGGCGCACGGATTCGGGCGTGCATGCCCTGGCCCAGGTGGCCCACTTCGACGTGCCCGAGTCCAAGAGGCATATCCCCTGGAGGCAGGCCCTGAACGCCATGCTCCCGGACGACATCTCCATCCTCGAAGCGCGGGAAGCGCAGGACGACTTCCACGCGCGCTTTTCGGTCCGCTCCAAGCGCTACGCCTATACGCTCTGGACCGAGCCCGGGTTCACCCTGCCCCAGCGCGCGCCCTTTGTCTGGCCCGTGCGCGGGCTGGATTTCGAGACCATGGACCAGGCCGCGAAAGTCCTTGCCGGAACCCACGATTTCGCGGCCTTCCAGAACGCCGGCACGGAGATGAAGGGCACCGTGCGCACCCTGGAGCCCATTGTCCGCGCTCCGGGAACCCATCCTGCGGAGTGGGTCTTCCGCTTTCAGGCTGATGGGTTCTTGAAACAGATGGTCCGCAACCTCATGGGCCTGCTGGTCGAAGTGGGACGAGGCGGGCTGGCTCCCGCCGACGTTGCTCCCATCCTCGAAGGATGCGATCGCCGCAAGGCACCGGCCACGGCCCCGGCGCGAGGGCTCACCCTGGAAGAAGTCATGTATTAATGTCTTCTGAAAACCAGCCGATCTATCAAGAATGTTCTTGCGAAACGTAACTGCTTCGATACCGTAAGCGCCAATGCAGAGGTTTTCATGGCCTTAAGCGACCTGCAAAAACTGTTCGTCGTCTCCACCGCCACCCAGATGTGGCAGCAGGACCTGCTCATGAACGCCTACTTCCAGGGCTCCGCCGTGGGCGCGAACCTGCGCGAGATGGTGCTTGGCAGACAGCCGGTCAAACCCCTGACCAACCCCTTCGACGAGGCCATCACCGGCAGGCTGCGCTCGGACAGCGCGGCCATCCGCCGGGCCGGGAAGAATGTGCAGGAAGCCTCCGCCATGGTCGGCATCGCGGCCGGCGCGGTAGGCACGATCAAGGGCGTCCTGGAGGAAATGCAGAGCCTGGCCCAGCAGATCAAGGACGGCGTCCTGACCTATTCCGCGGATGTCGCGAATCAGTACAACTCCCTGCGCGACAGCATCGCGCCGATCATCGAGGGCACCTACCACAACGGCATCGCCGTGCTGGACAAATCCCAGTGGGGCACGGACCAGATCAGCTCGGACGGCAAGGTGCACATCCAGTCGATTCCCTCGACGGCGGGAGGGGGCGGATTCGACGTTGTCTTTCAGGAAATGGATGAAGCCGGACTGGCCGCCCTCGATGGCGGCAACCTGGAAGACGACCCGGCAGGCAGCCTCCAAACCGAACTGGACAGCCTTTCAACCCATATCGGCGACATGGCCACCCTGGAAGAAATCTACTCCCAGCGTGAAGACGGACTGACCTACCAGGCCACGGCCCTTGATTCCCAGGCCGACCTCCTGGACCAGGCCGTGGATGCCAGGCGGCAGACGCCGACCCTGTCCCTGGAGGAAATCCTGATCCGCCTGCTGATGCGCGACACGGGAACCCTGATGGATGAACTCAGCTGACACTCGCACGCAAACCCTTCAATCCATTTTTCCCTTGCCTGCCCAGCCCGAACGGACCTAGAGTCTTTCCAAACCATGCCATCAACACCGGAGAAACCCATGCCCGTCCGCACCAAATCATCGCATCTGACGACCACCCTTGTCCTGGCCGCAGCCTTGCTGCTCATGTCCGCCACTGTCCGGGCGCAGAACAATCTGTTGCAGCAAGGTCTCGGGCTGCTGTCCTCGGGGGGCTCGCAAACCGGCTCACTGTCCCAAGGCGAAATGGGCGACGGGTTGAAGGAAGCCCTGCGCGTGGGCACCGAGAAGGTGGTCGCCAATCTGGGACAAACGGACGGCTTCTACACGGACAAGGCCATCCACATCCCCCTGCCGGGCCAGCTCGCCACCGTGCAGAAGGCGCTCAAAGCCGCCGGGTATTCGGGTCTGGTCGACGACCTGGAACTCAAGCTCAACCGGGCCGCCGAACAGGCCACGCCCAAGGCCAAGGCCCTTTTCGTGGACGCCATCTCGGCCATGACCATCGAGGATGCCCAGAAAATACTGAGCGGCCCCAATGACGCGGCCACCCAGTATTTCCGCAAGGCCATGGGCCCGGGCCTGGCCACGGAAATGCAGCCCATCGTCGATGCCACCCTGGCCGAGGCAGGAGCGGTGCAGGCCTACGACAACATGATGGGACAATACAAAGCCCTGCCCTTCATGCCCGACGCCAAGGCCAACCTCACGGACTACGTGGTGGAAAAAGGCATGGACGGCATCTTCCACTACGTGGCCAAGGAAGAAGCGGCCATCCGCACCAACCCGGCCGCGAGAACCACGGACCTGCTGAAAAAAGTTTTCAGCAAATAGCACAAACCACGAGGGCGAAGCCTCCCGGCCTCGCCCTCACCCATCCTGGACATCCCAAGAACCATCGCGTCCATTCAGTCCACTCAGTCCATCCCGTCCACAACCGCCAGAATCTCCCGCGTCTTCTCCTCCATCAGCGCCCGGTCCCCGCGCGACTCGACGTTGAGGCGCAGCACCGGCTCGGTGTTGGATGAGCGCAGGTTGAAGCGCCAGCGCTCGAATTCCAGGCTCAAACCGTCCGTCGTGTCGCGGGCCGCGGCGGCGTCCCCGAAGCGCGCCTCCACGGCGGCGATGGCCGATTTGGCGTCCTTGACCCGGCGATTGATCTCGCCGCTGGCCGGGTAGGCGGATTGGGCCTCGTCCACCAACTCGGCCAGGGATTTGCCCGTCAGGCAGATGAGCTCGGCCACCAGCAGCCAGGGGATCATGCCCGAATCGCAGTAGGCGAAATCCCGGAAATAGTGGTGGGCGCTCATCTCGCCGCCGTAGACCGCGTCTTCCAGGCGCATGCGTTCCTTGATGAAGGCGTGCCCGGTCTTGGACATGATGGGCCGGCCCCCTGCCGCGCTCACGGCGGCGATGGTGTTCCAGGTCAGGCGCGGATCGTGGATGATGCCCGCCCCCGGAAACTTGCGCGCGAAGGCTTCGCCCAGAAGCCCGACCAGATAATAGCCCTCGATGAAGCGCCCGCTCCCGTCAAAGAAGAAGCAGCGGTCGAAGTCCCCGTCCCAGGCCAGCCCAAGGTCCGCCTTGTGTTCAAGCACCGCCCGGGAGGTCAGTTCCCGGTTTTCCGGCAGCAGAGGGTTGGGCACGCCGGCCGGAAAATTGCCGTCGGGCTCGTGCAGCAGTTTGTAAAATCTGAAAGGCAGCCTGTGTTCGAGCAGATCGACGATGACCCCGGCGCCGCCGTTGCCGCCATTGACCACGATGGACAGGGGCCGCAGCGCCTTGCGATCCACATAGGACAAAAGATGATCGATGTAGCGCGGGCGCATGTTCAGCTCGTGCAGCTGGCCGACCCGCTGCGCGGTCCTGAATTCCCCGGCCGCCGCCAGGTCGCGGATGGCGAAAAGGCCCGTGTCGCCACTGATGGGGCGGGACTCTTCGCGCACGAATTTCATCCCGTTGTAATCCTTGGGGTTGTGACTGGCTGTGACCATGATTCCGCCGTCAAGCCCCTGGTCGGAAACGGCGAAATAGACTTCCTCGGTGCCGCATTCGCCCAGGGTGCAGACATCCACGCCGGAATCGCGCAGGCCGCGGATCACCGCGTCCGCCATGGCCGGGCTTGAAAGGCGGATGTCATGTCCGACCACCACGCGGTCGGGATTCAAGAACGCGGCGTAGGCGCGCCCGATGCGATAGGCCAGGGTCTCATCGAGTTCGTCCGGAACGCGACCGCGAATATCGTAGGCCTTGAAGCAGGAAAGATTCATGACACAGACTCCTTAACATGCTGACAGACAAGGAAATGACGCGAGACAAAAAGCCGGACAGATGGCTACCAAGCCGGGGCCGACCGATGCAAGCAAAAAGACGGACCGGCTCTTGCCGACACCACAGCTGGTTATGCCCTGCGGGCGCGCATGTCGACAGGGAGCTGCCTGGCAGAAATTCGTGCGACATATTTGGCTTCCATATTGACGCAAATAATAATTTTTACTAAATGATAAGCATTCTCGAAATCACCAGGACGGAATCCATGACCCGACAGGAACAAACAGCCTCCGCTCGTCTTGAGCACATGCTCGGGAAACTCAAGGCCCTCAAGCTTCGGGTCACGCCGCAGCGTCTGGAGGTGCTCAGGATTCTGTCCGCGAGCACGGGACACCCTTGCGTGGAGGAAATCCACGCCCAGGTGCAGGCCGCGTTCCCGACCACGAGCCTGGCCACCACCTACAAGACCGTGGCTCTTTTGAAAGAGCTGGGCGAAGTCCTGGAGCTGGGATTTGCCGATGGCGGCAACCGCTACGACGGCAACAAGCCCTACCCCCACCCGCATGTCATCTGCACCCGCTGCCACGCCATCATGGATCCGGACCTGTCC
The DNA here is from genome assembly GCA_023393525.1 of Pseudomonadota bacterium. Classification (GTDB taxonomy): domain Bacteria; phylum Desulfobacterota; class Desulfovibrionia; order Desulfovibrionales; family Desulfomicrobiaceae; genus Desulfomicrobium. The sequence goes on from JAEWKZ010000125.1 coordinate 30,289, forward strand.
ATGCTGGGCGACATGACGGAGGAAGCGGCCCGGGAGACAGGCTTTCGCATCCTGACCCACCGTCTCGACTTCTTCGGCCTGTGCCCGAAATGCCAGGAGGAGCGATGACGTTTTCCACGCCCGTTTCCAAAGAATTGTTCTTTGTCGGCATGTTTCCGTGCCGATTTTGCGATGCGCCGCGCGCTGCGTTGCCATTCACGGCCAATATGCTATGTCCGAAACACCCTTCCACAGACACCATGAACAGGAGGATATCATGAGCGACAAGAAGAAACTGACCACCAACGCCGGCGCTCCGGTGCCGGACAACCAGAACGTCATGACCGCCGGGCCGCGCGGCCCGCAGCTCTTGCAGGACGTCTGGTTCCTGGAGAAGCTGGCCCACTTCGATCGCGAGGTCATCCCGGAGCGGCGCATGCACGCCAAGGGCTCCGGCGCCTACGGCACCTTCACCGTGACCCACGACATCACCAAATACACCAAGGCCAAGATCTTCTCCGAAATCGGCAAGAAGACGGAGCTTTTCGCGCGCTTCTCCACCGTGGCCGGCGAGCGCGGCGCGGCCGACGCCGAACGCGACATCCGGGGATTCGCCGTCAAGTTCTACACCGAGGAAGGCAACTGGGACATGGTCGGCAACAACACGCCGGTCTTCTTCCTGCGCGATCCCCTGAAGTTCCCGGACCTCAACCACGCCGTCAAGCGCGACCCCCGCACCAACCTGCGCAGCGCCAAGAACAACTGGGACTTCTGGACCAACCTGCCCGAAGCCCTGCATCAGGTCACCGTGGTCATGAGCGACCGGGGCATCCCGGCCAGCTACCGGCACATGCACGGATTCGGCAGCCACACCTTCAGCTTCATCAGCCCCAAGAACGAGCGCTTCTGGTGCAAGTTCCACTTCCGCACCCAGCAGGGCATCAAGAACCTGACCGACGCCGAGGCCGAAGCCCTGGTCGGCAAGTGCCGCGAAAGTCACCAGCGCGACCTCTATGACAGTATCGAGAAAGGCGATTTCCCGCGCTGGACCATGTATGTGCAGGTCATGACCGAAGCCCAGGCCGCCAAGCTGCCCTACCATCCCTTCGACCTGACCAAGGTCTGGTATCACAAGGATGCGCCGCTGATCGAGGTGGGCGTGCTGGAACTGAACCGCAATCCCGAGAACTACTTCGCCGAGGTCGAGCAGGCCGCCTTCAACCCGGCCAATGTCGTGCCCGGCATCGGCTTCTCGCCCGACAAGATGCTCCAGGGCCGCCTCTTCTCCTACGGCGACGCGCAGCGCTACCGTCTGGGCGTCAACCACCATCTCATCCCCGTCAACCAGGCCCGCTGCCCCTTCCACAGCTACCACCGCGACGGGGCCATGCGCGTCGACGGCAACCACGGCAGCACCCTGCACTACGAGCCCAACAGCTACGGTGAATGGCAGCAGCAGCCCGACTACTCCGAACCGCCCCTGGCCCTGGACGGCGCGGCGGCCCACTGGAACGCCCGCGAGGACGACTCCGACTACTTCACCCAGCCCGGCAAGCTCTTTCGTCTCATGAGCCCCGAGCAGCAGGAGGCGTTGTTCGGCAACACGGCCCGGGCCATGGGCGACGCGCCGGACGAGATCAAGATCCGCCACATCGGCAACTGCCTGAAAGCCGACCCGGCCTATGGCGCAGGCGTGGCCAAGGCCCTGGGCATCGGATTGGACAGGGTACCGAAATAACCATCCAGTTGCGTACTGAAGCCGTCCTTCGTGGGCGGCTTTTTTTTTCACCAGCCAAAGCCTTGCGCAATTTCCCCGGAAAGCGCCGCATGAACTTCCTGATCTCCGGGCTTCGGGTGAACCGGCCCACAGGGACCAAGAGCATGACGCCGCCCAAAATAAGATTAGGCTTGTCAGAATTCCTGTTTCCGAATAACGCAATCAGTATCCATTCCCATCAATACAGGAGACGCCCATGCTTGCCCCGAAATACCGCGCCTTCCATGACGCCGTGGCCGCCTTCGTGCCCGCGGCGCGCATCGTCACCGATCCCTTGCGTCTGCTGGCCTACGGCACGGACGCGAGCTTCTATCGCCTCGTGCCCAAAATCGTCATCAATGTGGAAAACGAGGCCGAGGTGGCCCGCATCCTGCGCCTGGCGCACAAGAGCCGCATCCCCGTGACCTTCCGCGCCGCAGGAACGAGCCTCTCAGGCCAGGCCGTGACGGACTCGGTGCTGATCCGCCTCGGTGAAGGATGGCAAGGCTGCCGCGTCTACGACCAGGCCCGCCGCATCGACCTTGAACCCGGCATCATCGGCGCCCACGCCAACCGCACCCTGGCTCCCTTCGGCAAGAAGATCGGCCCGGACCCGGCCTCCATCGACAGCTGCAAGATCGGCGGCATCCTGGCCAACAACGCCAGCGGCATGTGCTGCGGCGTGGCCGAGAACAGCTACCAGACCCTTGAAGAGCTGCGGCTCATCCTTGTCGACGGCACGGTCCTGGACACCGGCGACGACGAATCCAAGCGCAGGTTCCGGGAAAAGCACCCCGAAATCGTGGAAGGGCTGGCGGATCTGCGCCGTCAGGTCATCAGCGCCCCGGAGCTTGAGGCGCGCATCCGCCACAAGTTCAAGATCAAGAACACCACGGGCTACAGCCTGAACGCGCTGGTCGATTTCGAGGACCCGTTCGACATCCTCAAGCATCTGCTGGTCGGGTCCGAGGGAACGCTGGCCTTCATCTCCAAGGTCACCTACCGCACCGTGACCGAGCACGCCCACAAGGCCTCGGCCTTGATGCTCTTCCCGGACATCCGCACCGCCTGCGAGGCGACCATCATCCTGAAAAAACAGCCCGTGGCCGCAGTGGAACTGATGGACCGCCCGGCGCTTCGGTCCGTGCAGGACAAGGACGGCATGCCCCCCTACCTGCGTGAACTGAGCGATACCGCCGCCGCCCTGCTGGTCGAGACCAGGGCCGAGGACAAGGCCGGACTCGACGCCCAGATAGAAACCATCAAGGCCGCCCTGGCCGGAGTGAAAATGGTCCGCGAGATCGAGTTCACCCCCGTGCCGCAGGAATTCGCCAAGCTGTGGAACATCCGCAAGGGCCTCTTCCCGGCCGTCGGTTCCGTGCGGGCCACCGGCACCACGGTCATCATCGAGGACGTGGCCTTCCCCATCGAGCGTCTGGCCGACGCGACCCTGGAGTTGCAGGGGCTACTCGAAAAATACGGATACTCCGAGGCCATCATCTTCGGCCACGCGCTGGAGGGCAACCTGCACTTCGTCTTCACCCAGGATTTCGGAGACCCCAAAGAGGTCGAGCGCTACAGCAAGCTCATGGACGACGTGACGGTGATGGTCGTCGAGAAGTACGACGGTTCCCTCAAGGCCGAACACGGCACGGGCCGCAACATGGCGCCCTTCGTCGAGATGGAGTGGGGCCAGGACGCGTACCGGCTCATGCAGGACATAAAGCGCATCTTCGACCCGCTGACCCTTTTGAATCCCGGCGTCATCCTGAACCCGGACCCCAAGGCCCACTTGAAAGACTTGAAACCCCTGCCTGCCGCCCACGAACTGGTGGACAAGTGCATCGAGTGCGGGTTCTGCGAACCCATCTGCCCCTCCAAACACATCACCCTGACCCCGCGCCAGCGCATCACGTCCTGGCGCGAGATCCAGCGGCTTCAAGGCAAGCCCGAACACAAGGCGGAGCTGGCCAAGCTTTTGAAAGCCTACGGCTACCAGGGCGACGGCACCTGCGCCACGGACGGACTGTGCGGCACGCGCTGCCCCGTGGGCATCGACACGGGCAAAATGACCAAGGCCCTGCGCGCCGAAAGCGCGACCATACGGCAGAAAAAAGCCGCCGACTGGATCGGGGAACACTTCGCGGGCGTGGCCCGGACCGTGTCCGGTGTGCTGCAGGTCGTGGACGCGGTGCATGCCGTGGCCGGGACAAAATTCATGGATGTGTCCTCCGAGACCCTGCATCGCGCGACGGGCAAGCGCGTCCCGCGCTGGAACTCTCAGATGCCAAAGGGGCTTGGCCGCATCCGGCGCGAAAAGGTGAGTGAAGGCAACCCGCTGAAAGTGGTCTACTTCCCGAGCTGCATTGCCCGCAACATGGGGCCGGCCCGCTGCGAGAAGATCCGTCCTCTGCCTGAAACCACGGTGAGCGTACTGCGCAAGGCCGGATACGAGGTCGTCTTCCCCGAGAACATGGCCGCGCTGTGCTGCGGCCAGGCCTTTGAGAGCAAGGGCTTCATGGCCCAGGCCGACGTCAAGAGCGCCCAGCTCGAAGAGGCGCTCCTGGCCGCAAGCCAAAACGGGGCCCTGCCCGTGCTGTGCGACACAAGCCCGTGCCTCAAACGCATGCAGGAGGTGCTGGACCCGCGCCTCAAGATCTATGACCCGAGCGTGTTCGTGCTGGAGTTTTTGCAGGACAAGCTGACCTTCACCAAAAAGAACACGCGCGTGGCCCTGCACGTGACCTGCTCATCCCGCAAGCTGGGCCTCGACGGCAAGCTCTTGGAGCTGGCCAAGAAATGCGCCGCGCACGTGGTGGTACCGGAAGACGTCTTCTGCTGCGGCTTTGCCGGGGACAAGGGCTTCTCCGTGCCCGAACTCAACGCCTCGGCCCTGAAGACCCTGGCCGAGAAGGTCCAGGACTGCACCGAAGGCTACTCCACCAGCCGGACCTGCGAGATCGGCCTGGCCCTGCACGGCGGCATCCCGTACCGCTCCATCCTGTATCTGGTGGACGAGTGCACGGCCTGAAGCAATCCGGGGTCATTGCTTAATACACGCAACAACCGTATTATCACATCTGCGGTCCGGCCAATAACCGGGCCGCAGCGTGTCGAGTGATTTTTTCATGCACCTTTGGCGGAGGCTCTCATGTTTGGAATAGGCGTTCAGGAACTGCTCATCATTCTGGCCATTGTCCTCGTTCTCTTCGGGGCGAAAAATCTTCCGCTGCTCGGCTCCAACCTGGGTCGGGCGATCTCGAACTTCAAAAAGGGCATCAGCGAACAGGAAGTGATCGACGTCACGGCAGAAACAAAAGACGCAGACAAAAAAAGCTCGTAATCCCGCCAAAACACCGCCTCCGGCCAATCCGCCCATGCACGGGCATCCCCGTCAACCCGTTGGCTGGAGGGAATGCCCGCATTCAACCCCGTGCAAAACCCTGAGCATTTGAAAGACATTTGCCGCCGTGGCGTCGGTTTGCTAGGATCCGTCCAAATATCCGATGCGTCCCAAGCAGGCGCGGCCCCGGCTGCCTCCCATCCTGCCCATGCAACCGATCCCAAGGAGTAGTCATGCGCGCTGTTCTTCTCTTTCTCTTCTCCCTCATGCTCACAGGCAACGCCCTGGCCATGGAGGCCTCGGACAACGCCGCATCCCATCCCCTGCCTGTCGGCAGCTCCATGCCGGACCTGCTGCTGCGCGGCGAACTGAGCGCCGAGCACCGGACGCATCTGGGATTCGCGGGTCCCGCGCCCCGTCATCTTTCCGAAATCAGCGCCAAGACCGTCATCCTCGTGGCCTTCAGCATGTACTGTCCGCATTGCCAACGCGAGGCCCCTGTCCTCAATGAACTGAACGCGCTCATCCAAAGCCGGGGACTGGCCGACGAGGTCAAGCTCATCGGCGTGGGTATCGGCAACTCGGACTTCGAGGTCCAGGTCTTCCGCGACAAGTACGCAACCACCTTCCCGCTCTTTTCGGACCCGGATTTCACGATCAACAAGGAAATCGGAGAAGTGGGCACCCCGTTCTTCTATGTCCTGGCCATGAACCCTGAAAAAAAGGAAATCCGTGTCGCCAAGACGCTGCTTGGGCGCATGGACACGGCGGAAACCTTTCTTAAAGAGGCGCTTCACGCCTGCGAAAAAGGAAAATAGCCCATGACGCGACACCTGCTTGCCCACCTGATCCTTGCCGTTGCGCTGGCCCTTGCTCCATCCCTGGCTCTGGCCCAGGAGGCGGGCATACCCAGCGAACGAATTTTCGAGACAGGCCAGCTCAAACCGATCGACAGTGCGCTCAAGGTCAAAATAGGAGACCCGGCCCCGGATTTCTCCCTCCCGACCACCGACGGCGGCAGGGTGGCCCTGGCAGATTTTCTCGGCAAGCAGAACGTGGTCCTGTCCTTCGTGCCCGCGGCCTGGACCCCGGTCTGCTCCGGCCAGTGGCCCGGCTACAACATCGTGCAGGACATGTTCACACAGGCCCAGACCGCGCTCATCGGCGTGAGCGTGGACAACGTGCCCACCCTCCATGCCTGGGTGCAGGAGATGGGCGGCGTGTGGTTCACCGTGGCCTCGGATTTCTTCCCCCACGGGAAGCTGGCCGATGCGCTTGGCATCCTGCGTTCCACCGGCGAGGCCGAGCGATCCCTCTTCCTCATCGATAAGCAGGGAATCATCCGCTACATCGACGTGCACGACATCAACTCGCGCCCGGACCTCGGTCCGCTCATAAAGGCCATGCAGGCGCTCAAGTAGGCCGTTTTCGCATCAGGATGGAAAACGCCCCGGTCCTTGCGGCCTCGGGGCGTTTTTTCTTGGCATATCGCGCAACGACTCTTAATGAAAAAGGACCGCATGCCGCTGGGCATGCAAACCCGACAGCAAGGAGACGTCTGATGGAACTCCTCGAAGCCATCCACACCCGCAGAAGCATCCGCAAGTATCTGAACAAGCCCGTGCCCGAAGAAATGATCGAGACCATCCTGCGCGCCGCCATGGCCGCGCCTTCGGCAGGCAACCAGCAACCCTGGCATTTCGTCGTCATCACGGATCGCGCCAGACTCGACGCCATCCCGACCTTTCATCCCTACAGCAAGATGGTCATGCAGGCCCCCGCCGCCATCCTGGTCTGCGGCGATCCGGACGGCAAGAAGTGGCCCACCTTCTGGGATCAGGACACGAGCGCTGCCACCCAGAACATGCTCCTGGCAGCCCGCGACCTGGGCCTGGGCACGGTCTGGGTCGGCATCTACCCGGAAAAGGACCGCATGGAAGGATTTCGCAAGCTCCTGGGCATTCCGGAAAACATCATCCCCTTCTCCCTCGTTCCCGTGGGCTGGCCGGAAGGGCAATTCGAGGCCGTCAACCGCTTCCGGCCGGAGCTCGTCCGTCGCGAAAGCTGGAGCTGACCCGCCGGAATCGCACAGAATCGGCCCGTGAACTCCATGAGGTCACGGGCCCGCCCCATCCCTCTGCCTCCGCAGACGCGCGGACAGAACGCATGCAAGCCGGAGAAATGCGGGATCGGGAAGCTATATCTTCTGCTCAACCAGCTCAAAGCACGGAATGCACAGCGTCTGTCCGGCAAAGCGCCGGGTGCGGGATTCCATGGTTTTCTCGCCGCAATGTTCGCAGACCATGCTCTGCAATATCCGGGGGGGCCTGGGCGCGCCCTGGTCCATCTTGGTCACTTGAAACATCTCGTCCAGGGGAAGGGTCATGAATCGGTCCAGCAGGCTGGCACGAAGTTCTTCCAGCCGCGACTTTTCCCCTTCGGACCCCTTGCCGCTGCCGATCTTTCTCATCAATTCGGCCATTTCATCGTCCATGCCACCGCGAGAGTCGGGACTCAGCAAGGCTCTCACTCCCCGGCCAGTCTCGCGGCGGAAAAAGGAAAAGGCCATCTTGCCGTGGTCGCGGTGGATGAGGTTTCCCTTGCCCATGGTCGTGCCCAGAAGAAACTGCAAGGCGTCGACGCCGCACATGTCCGTCTCGACCACGGCCACGATCTCGGTGTCCCCGGGGTTGTCCAGTTCGCGCAGGGCCAACTCGGCGGCGCGGATGCCGATGGCCAGGCCCGGGCAGCTGTGGCCGTGAAAGGCGATGGTCGCGTCTATCTGTTCAGGTGAAATCAGGCAGGACATGCGATGCTCCTTTTTTTCAGTTTCGGGGGATGACTATGGAACGGCCGTCGATGCGATGGATGTGCACCGGCAGGCCGTAGACGTCGTGGATGATCTCCGGGGTCACGCAGCATGGCGCGCCCATGGCGTGAATGTCTCCGTCCTTCAGGAAGATGGTCTTGTCGGCATGGCGCAGGGCCATGTTCAGGTCGTGCATGCTCATGACCGCCGCGATGCGGTGCTCGTCCACCACCCGGCGGACAAGGTTCATGATCTCGACCTGATTCTTGAGGTCTAGGGCGCTGGTGGGCTCGTCGAGCAAAAGGAGCGAGGGCTCCTGCACCAGGGCGCGCGCGATGCAGACTTTCTGCAGCTCGCCGCCGCTTAGCGTGTCGATGTGACGCATGGCCATGGAGCACAGATCCATGGTGTGCAGGATGGCGTCGGTCTTGCGCAGATCGTCCTCGCTCATGCGCCAGCGGATGTGCGGAGTGCGACCCATGAGCACGGCGTCGAAGACCGTCAGGCGGGAAGCCTCATTCTTTTGGGAGACATAGCCGATATCGCGGGCGATATCCAAGGGTGAAAGCGAAAGGATATCGCGCTCCTCCACCAGAATCGAGCCCGAAGCCGGACGCAGGATGGCGTTCATGCACCGCAAAAGCGTGGTCTTGCCCACCCCGTTGGGGCCGAGGATGGCCAGCAACTCGCCGCGTTCGAGGCTGAAATTGATGTTCCGCAGAAGCGGATGGCTGTTGTAGGTGAAATGCACCCCGCAGACAGACAGCATCATGAGCGCCGCCCCCTGATGATGAGGTAGAGAAAGGTCGGGGCCCCGAGAAAGGCCGTCAGCACGGAGACCGGCAGAAGATGCGGGGCCATGACCAGCCGGGCCGCCGTGTCCGAGAGCAGCAGCAAAAGCGCCCCGCCCACCAATGACGCCGGCAGCAAAAAGCGGTGGTCCGCGCCGATGACGCGCCGGAACATGTGCGGCACCACGAGACCCACAAAGCCGATGATGCCCAGAAAGGCGATGAGCACGGACGTGACCAGGCTGGAGAGCAGCATGCCGATGATGCGCACCCGCTCGACCCGTACCCCCAGGCTCTTGGCCGTCTCGTCCCCGGCGTCGATGGCGTTGTAGTTCCAGCAGTTGGCCAGGAAATAGAGCGTGCATCCCAGGGTGGCCAACGTCATGAGCCCAAGCTCGGCCCAACTGGCGCGGGACGTGTCCCCGAAAGTCCAGAAAACCATGGCCGCGAGCTGCACGTCCGTGGCGAAATACTGCAGGAACATGGTCCCGGCGGTGAAAAGCGCGCCCAGGGCCACTCCGGCCAGCACCATGGTTTCGGGCCGGGTACCGCGCGTGCGCGAAATGGCGATGATGATCCCGGAAGCGACGAGGCTGCACAAAAACGCCGAGGCTGTGGTCATATAGGGGCTGGTGATGGTCACGGCGGTCCGGCCCGAGGTCATGAGGCCCGAATCCAGGACCATGACCGAAAAGGCCGCGCCAAATGCGGCGGCGTGGGAAATGCCAAGGGTAAAAGGAGAGCCAAGAGGGTTGCGCAGGATGGCCTGCATGACCGCCCCGGCCACGGCCAGACCGCCGCCCGCGACCATGGCCGCCAGGGACTGGGGCAGGCGGATGCCGCGCACGATGGCGTCGGCCCTGGCATTTTCTGACCAGCCCATGAGGCTCCCCAGCACATCGGCAAGGGGCAAGCCCGCCGCTCCCATGCACAGGGACAAGAGCAAGGCTCCGCCCAGGCCAAAAGCGCACAAGGTCACCACCAGGGTCTTCCAGGCCAGATAGCGCTTGTATTCTTCGGGCACGTTGCCGTGATCGGAATGCATCAGCGCACCGGCACCCGGATGAAGGCCAGATCGGAGAACGTCCGGTTCATTTCGTCGAACACGGGTTTGCCGACCACGAAGGAGTATATCTCGTCAGCCTTGGCCTTGGGCTCGATGTCCGCGAAGCGGTCCGGGTAGAGGATCTTGCCCACGAAATAGGCGTTGGCCAGGATGGATTCGAAATTCTGCGAGTACCAATTGTAGGGCAGCACCCCATAAACCCGCCCCTCGCGCACGGCCGTGAGGGTCGCATAGGCGGAGTCGGTGCGCAGTTCGTAGAGCCCCCCGGCCTCCTCTCCCATCTGCAGCGTTGAGAGGTCCAAAAACAGGTAGTCCGGATCCCAGGCCACGATTTTCTCCTTGGCCACGTCGGTGTTGCTCAGATCCTGGCCCGCGCCGCCCTCGTCACGGGCCAGGTTGCGGGCCTGAACAAACAGGAAGGGCGGATAGGTCGGCTCCGTGGACTGAAAACCGTGCGGCCCCTTGTAGGCCACGCCGCCAATGTAGACCGAGGGGCTCTCAGATTCGGGAATGTCCGCCGTACGGCGCGCAAGGTCGGCGATGGCCGCGTCGAAATAGGCCACCAGACTCTCGGCCCGCTCCGTCTTGCCCGTGATCCGCCCCATGAGCCGCAGTGCCGCATAAAACCTGTCGCGCCGGGCGCCCATATCCCCGGCGTCGAGCACGACCACGGGAATGCCGGTCTTGCTCTGCAATTCCACCGGGTCATGGCCCATGGTCGCGTAGGTCTTGAAAATGACCTGCGGCTGCGGGTCCAGGGTCAGGATCAATTCAGGATTGTCCTGACCGCGAAACTGCCCGAAGATGGGCATGGTCCTGAACTGGGGGTTGGCCAGGGCATATGGCCTCGAATCGAACCGGTTGCGCTTTGATTCGATGTCGTCCACGGCCACAGTCAGATCCTGAGCCTGCAGATAGGTCAAAAGGCGCAGGCAACCCGAACCGGAGCAGATGACGCGAGACACGTCGTCAGGCAGTTCATGGACGCGGCCCAGGGCGTCGGTCACGGTCAGGGCCGAAACGCAAGGCGAAAACGATAGCGCGAACATGGCCAGGATGAGAGCACGGAGCAGCATTGGGCCTCTCGGGAGGTGAACGTTTCAGGCGGCTGGGTTTTTAAAAAACCGGAAGCGCGGAACGCCGCGAATATCTAATTCCGACAAAATCACTCATAAATTCAGTATGTAGCAAAATCCAGGGATCGATCTTCGCTGTAATCTATTCCTTTCGTGTAATCAATACGGAAAACGTGTTATTCAAGACACATCATTTGAACCGCAATATCTCCAACCCGACTCATGCCCTGCCAAACGGCGCCAAAGCATGACGCGCAGACTGTGCGGCAAAATTTTGCCGCACAATGCAGTGTCCCGAAAAACAGCGGCGGCATACGGAAATCATGTCCAATGATTCGACGCTCTCCAGAAAAGAGCCAAAGGCGGGCAGCGGCGGGGGGGCAAAAAACTTAAGTCAGCTTCAGTTCGTATTCGGCCAGCTTGTAGCGCAGGGTGCGGGGACTCACGTCCAGGATTTCGGCAAGCCGGGCCTTGCTGCCTCCGGCCTCGGCCCAGGCCCTGATGATGGCCGCGACTTCGGCCTGGCGAACCGCCGCTTCCAGGGTCATGACGTTCTGGCCGCACTGCGTCGCGGGCAGGCCGGTGGCCAGGCGCATCTCCAGAGGCAGATGGGAAGGCTCGATGAGCGGCTCGGCGCACAGCAAGACGAGCCGCTCCGTCAGGTTGCGCAGCTCGCGCACGTTTCCCGGCCAGGAATAACCGCACAGGGCTTCGAGCGTGGCCGGAGCCAGCCGAACGCCGGGCTTGTGGTAGCGGTGCCGGTACATGCCCAGGAAGTAGTCGGCCAAGGGGGGGATGTCGTCGACGCGCTCGCGCAGGGGGGGCAGGGTCACGGGGATGACGTTCAGACGATAGTACAGGTCGGCCCTGAATTCACCGGCCTCGACCATCTTGTGCAGCACCCTGTTGGTGGCCGCCACGATGCGGGCGTCAAAAGGCTGCGTCTTTTCCCCGCCCAGCCGTCGGAACGTCTTCTCCTCCAGGACGCGCAGGAAATCGACCTGGTTGGGAGGCGGAATCTCGCCGACCTCGTCCAGAAACAGGGTGCCGTCGGCGGCCAGCTCGAAGCTGCCCTTGCGCTGGCGCTGGGCGCCGGTAAAGGCCCCGGACTCGTGGCCGAAAAACTTGTCGGCGAAAAGCTCCCCCTTGAGCACGCCGCAGTTGACGGGGACGAAGGGCTTGGCCCTGCGGCCCGAAAGCTGATGCACGAGGCGGGCGAAAAGCTCCTTGCCCGTGCCCGATTCGCCGTAGACCAGGATGGTGGCATCGGACCCGGCGACCTGCGTGGCCAGACGGTAAAGATCCCGCATGGTCCGGGACTGGATGACGAACTTGCCCAGACCGTCTTCCGTACCCAGCTCCAGAACCTCCGCGCCGGAGTCCGAAGGCACATCCGGCAATTTCTTGCCGGATCGCGCGCGCCCGCCATTTTCGGGCTGTTTGACAATATCCGGCTGAAATTTCATCGAGTAACTCCTCTTCCACGCGCTTTGCGATGATCGAAATGCCTGCACCTCGGAATCATGCCCCAGGCGGCGACAACTTGAGAAAAAAGGCACAATCCTGCCGTATGCGGCAATATTTTGCCGTTTACTCCCTGCGCCGGGCCGCGTCAACACAGAGCCCGCCTGTATTTTCGCGCTGGCATGCTCCTTGCGAAGAAGGGGCTCTGGATGCGTTGTGCATCCCGGTGCGATATCAATCAATTCTTGAAGAACGTGTAAACGGGAGCGAAACAGGAATGAAACTGAACACGAAGTGGATGCGAATTCTGGGAGGGGCCGCAATGGGCGCACTCCTGTTGGTCACTTTGGCTTGGGCGAGCAACAACCCTGAACTCGCGGACGAAGCGGCCAAACAGATGGCGGAAGCCACGGGCACGACATCTGCCCTGCCTTGGTGGGCATGGCCCACCATTCTTCTCTTTTTCTGTTTTATACTGGGCATCATCGCGGTCCTGGCCGGTGTCGGCGGCGGCGTCCTCTACGTGCCGCTGGTCAGCGGGTTTTTCCCCTTCCATCTTGACTTTGTGCGCGGCGCGGGCCTGCTCGTGGCCCTGGCCGGGGCCCTGGCCGCCGGACCGGGTCTCCTGAAGCGCAACCTGGCCAGCCTGCGCCTGGCCCTGCCCGTGGCGCTCATCGCCTCCAGCTGCGCCATCGTCGGCGCCTTCCTGGGTCTGGCGCTGCCGGGCCACATCGTGCAGATGTGCCTGGGCGGCACCATCATGGGCATCGCCATCCTGCTGCTGGTCTCCAAGAACACGGCCCGTCCCGTGGTCACCAAGCAGGACGCCCTGGGCATGGCCCTGGGCATTCAGGGCGCCTACATGGAAGCCAACGGCGAGATCGTGGAGTGGAAGACCCACCGCACCATCATGGGCCTTTTGCTCTTCATCCTCATCGGCATCATGGCCGGCATGTTCGGTCTGGGCGCCGGTTGGGCCAACGTACCGGTCCTCAACCTGCTCATGGGCGCTCCGCTCAAGGTTGCCGTCGGCACCAGCAAGTTCCTCTTGTCCATCACCGACACTTCCGCCGCCTGGGTCTATCTGAACCAGGGCTGCGTCATCCCGCTCATGGCCATCCCCTCCATCGTCGGCCTGATGATGGGCTCCTTCGTCGGCGTACGCCTTTTGGCCAAGGCCAAGCCCGCCTTCATCCGCTACATGGTCATCGGCGTGCTGCTGTTCGCGGGCGGCAAGGCGCTGGCCAAGGGCCTGGGCTTCTAACACACTTGAGAACCAAGGAGAAAAGACATGAATAGACCCGATACCAACGCGCCGGCCGAACAGATCACCTACGCGAACATCCTCTTCTACGGATGTTGGGGCGGCCTTGCGCTCATGCTTGTCACATACGTGCTCTACGTCACCGGCATCATGGACCCCTACGTGTCCATGGACAACGTCATCAAATACTGGGCCCTGCCCGTAGGACAGTACCTCGCGGACAACAACGTCCCCACCGGCTGGGGCTGGGCCACGCTGCTCAAGAACGGCGACTTCCTGAACTTTCTGGGAATCGCGCTCCTGGGCGGCCTGACCATCGTCGCCTACATCCCGGTGACACTGGCCTACATCAAGAAAAAGGATTTCGCGTTCGCCGCGATCGCGGCTCTTGAGGTGCTCGTGCTCTGCTTCGCGGCTTCCGGAATCGTCGGGGGCGGCGCGCACTAAAGGAGAGGCACGTGCTCAAACGGATTGAAGAATTGATCGGCACCGATTGTCCGGACCTGCCCTCCCTGCTGGATGGGCTGCCCGTTGGGGTGGCCCTTCTGGACAACGACGGACATGTCCTGATGCTCAACAAGGCCCTGGAGGCTCTGACCGGCTACAACCGGGAGGAAGTGCGCGGCCTGCCGTGCAGGCACGTCCTGCGCAGCCGCGCCTGCCTGCAGGACTGCCCCCACGGGCGCGAGGCCGCCGAAGGGGTCGGAATCGAGACCGATTGCATCAACCGTCACCACCGCAAGATCCCCGTGCGCATCACCCCGGTGCGCGTTCTGGACGGCAACAACCGTCCGATCTGCATACTCGACGTGGTCGAGGAACTCACCGCCTTGCGGGAGATAGAGGCGCGGCTGTCCCAGGCGGCCGATCAGGGCCAGATCGTGGGACGCAGTCCGGCCATGAAAAAAATCCTCGGCCTCGTGCCGGTCATCGCCCAGCATGACACGCCCGTGCTGATCACCGGAGAAACGGGAACCGGCAAGGATCTCCTGGCCGAATCGGTGCACCGGGCCTCGCCCAGATCGCGCGACCCCTTCGTGCGCTTCAGCTGCGGCCCCATGCCCTCCGAACTGCTCGACGCCGAGCTGTTCGGACGCATGCAGGGCCCCGACGGGGAATTGAAGCCCGGACGCTTCCAGCAGGCCCAGGGCGGCACCCTGTATCTTTCCGAGATCGCGGACCTGCCTCTCTCGCAGCAAAGCAGCCTGGTCAGGTTTCTGGATGAAGGGACGGTTCTGCCGGTCGGCGCGGAAAAACCCATGCGGGCCGGAGCGCGGCTCATGGCTTCAACGGCCGAGTCTCCGGAAAAACTGGTCCAGGATGGCCGCCTGCGCGAAGACCTCTTCCACCGCATCTCGGCCATCCGCCTGCACCTGCCCAGGCTCAAGGATCGGGGCGAGGATCTTGAATTCCTGCTGCACCATTTCATGGGCTATTATGCAGGGCGGTTCAAAAAGAACATCACCGGCATAAGCCCCAGGGCACAGCGCCTCGTGTACGCCCATGCCTTTCCGGGCAACGTGCGCGAACTGAAGAATATCGTGGAATTCGCCGCCATGGTCTGCAACGGCGAGACCATCCGGACCGAGCACCTGCCCGTGCATCTGACGGGCGGCGTCGACAATGAACCGGCAAACCGGACGGCGGAAAAAAGCCGCAAGACCGGTCGCAAGAACACGGAGGAGCGATAGCAATGGAACGCCGCGTGCTGGTCACCGTCGCCAAGGATGAAGTCGCTCCCCGCTTCGATCTGACGACCGAAGTGCTGTTCCTGACCATCTCCGAAGGTGGAGAAATCGTCTTGCGCAAGTCCTTTCTTCTGGCTTACGCTTCCGGGGACGAACTGTGCGATCTGGCCCTGTCCAGGGACATCGGCACCATCGTCTGCGGAGGCATCGAGGACGAATACTTCCATTATCTGCGCTGGAAGCGCATCGACGTCATCGACTCGGTCATGGGTCCGGTGGAACGCGTTGTCTCCCGCCTGGCGGAAGGAACACTCAAAGCCGGAGACATTCTCTACGACCGGGCAACGGAAACAACATGAAAAAAATCCTGTCCGGTCCCATGGACGCCATCAAGGCCGATCTGGCCACCGAGATCACGTCTCCCGACCGCTACAAGCTGTTGCGGCGCAAGATCGTTTCGCTCATGGCCCTGGTCACGCTGCTGCCGCTGCTCTCGCTGGCAGCCATCAACTATTACGAGCACCAAAGCTCCATGTCGGCGGAAATCCAGGCCCCGCTGCGGGCGCTGGTGGGCAAGGCCAAGCACTCCTTCGAGCTGTTCCTGGCCGAGCGGACTTCGGCGGTGAGCTTCATCGCCTCGGCCTACTCCTTTGACGAACTCTCCGACGACGCCAACCTGCAACGCATCTTTCAGGTCATGCGCCGGGAATTCACCGGCTTCGTCGATCTCGGGCTCATCGATACCGCCGGGAACCAGCTCAGCTACGCCGGCCCCTACGACCTCAAGGACCGCAACTACACCTCCCAGGACTGGTTCCACCAGGTCCAGTTCAAAGGGACGTACATAAGCGACGTGTTCCTCGGATTCCGCAAATTTCCCCACGTGGTCATCGCCGTGCGGCACACCACCGAGAGCGGCCAGTCATGGATTCTGCGGGCCACCCTGGACACCATGCATTTTGACCGCATCATTTCGGCCATGGGACTGGAACCGGGCAGCGACGCCTTTCTGGTCAACCGGAACGGCGTCCTGCAGACCGAATCGCGCCGCTACGGCACGGTGCTGGACATGCTGCCCTTCAGTCTGCCTCCGACCAACTTCGAGTCCAACGTGCAGGGCATCCGCGACCCCGACCAGCGCGACATCTACATCGCCTCGGCCTTCATCGCCGACTCGGATTTCGCCCTTGTCGCCATCAAGCCCAAGCCAACGGTCTTCAGCACCTGGTACACGGTGCGCCTTGACCTGCTGGTCATCTTCGTGCTCGGCGTCAGCTTCATCTTCATAGCCGTCTACCGTCTGACCAGCGTGCTCATCAATCGCCTGCAGGAAAGCGACGAGCAGCGCCTGGGCGCCATCCACCAGATGGAACACTCCCAGAAGCTGTCCTCCATCGGCCGCCTGGCCGCCGGCGTGGCTCACGAAATCAACAATCCCCTGGCCATCATCAACGAAAAGGCCGGCCTCATGCGCGACATCATGAACCTCAGACCGGATTTTCCGGACAAGGAGAAGTTCGCCAGGCAGATCGAAGCCATCCTCAGATCCGTGGACCGCTGCCGGGGCATCACGCACCGCATGCTCGGTTTCGCCAAGCGCATGGACGTCAAGATCGAGGTGCTCGACGTGAACGCCGTGCTGGAGGAGACCCTTGGCTTTCTGGAACGCGAGGCCCAATACCGCAACGTGGAACTGAAGCGCGAACTTTCCCAGAACCTGCCCAACATCGCCACCGACCACGGCCAGATCCAGCAGGTTTTCCTGAACATCCTCAACAACGCCCTGGCCGCCGTGCCCGATGGCGGCAGAATCGTGCTGTCCACCTGGAACGTCGATGACCATTACATCGCCATTTCCATCGAGGACAACGGCTGCGGCATGTCCGACGAAACGGCCAAGAACATGTTCGAACCCTTTTTCACCACCAAAAAGGAAAAGGGCACCGGCCTTGGCATGTCCATCACCTACGGCATCGTCAAACGCCTGGGCGGGGAGATCAAGGTCAAGAGCAAACTGAACGAGGGCACCACCATGACCATCCTGCTGCCCAAACACCCTGTGGAAGGTTAATCATGGAAATGAACACGTGGAACATTCTGCTGGTGGACGATGAAGTCGATTTCATAACCACTCTGGCCGAACGCCTGGAGCTCCGGGGAGTCGAAGCCCGGGTCGTCCATGACGGGGAATCGGCGCTCACGGCCGTAAGCGACAACGTGCCGCAGGTCATGGTCCTGGACGTCATGATGCCGGGTATGAAGGGGATCGACGTTCTGCAGAGGGTCAAGGCCGAGCATCCGGACGTGCGGGTCATCCTGCTCACCGGACAGGGCAAAACGCGCGACGGCATCGAAGGCATGCGCCACGGAGCCTTCGCCTACCTGACCAAGCCTCTTGACCTTGAAGAACTGCTCCGCACCATCAGCGAGGCCATCAGCTCTCCCGAGGGGACAACCCATGCCTGAAATCTCCAATGATGCGCGATTCATGGGCGCTGTCACGGCCCAGAGCATGCATGAAATGCAAAACATCCTGGCCATCATCCGCGAGTCGGCGGGGCTCATGGGTGACATCCTCAAAGTCAACTCCCGGGTCGACTTCAAGCACAAGCCAAACATGGTAAAAACCCTGGAAAACATCACCTTCCAGGTCGACCGGGGCAAAGGCCTGCTCGACGCCACCAGCCGGCTGGCCCATACCCCCGACGCCGATCTGCTCGAATGCTGCGACCTGACCGCCTTTTGCCGGACGCTTGGCCAATTGGCGGACCGCTACGTGCGCCTGAAGGGCACGTCCCTGAAGTTCACGCTTCCGTCCACCGCCCTGCCTGTCTCAATCGGCGCCCTGCAGGTGCTCATGAGCGGCTACAAGGCGCTGCAATGGGCGGTGGGCGCGGGCATGAAAGACGGCATGCTGCGCGCCGATCTCGAAGCGGGAACGGATTTCCATGTCCTGGTCATCTCTCCGCCGCAAGGCGTGAATCCCGACCGAGACAAGGTTCCCGCTCTGAGCACGATGCTCGAACCGGGGCGCGCGGAGTGGGACGGCAGGCAGCTACGGCTCTTTTTTCCGGCGAAACGATAAGACCTCAAGCGCGGTAGGAACACATGGACGAGCCCAACATTCTGCTCATCGATGACGAAGAGGCATTCGTGACCACGCTGCAGGAGCGGCTTGAAATGCGCGGATTCCCGGCCAGGGTGGCTTTCGACGGCCAAAGCGGCCTTGATCTGATCGCCGAGGACCCGCCGGACGTGGTCGTCCTCGATCTGCGCATGCCCGGAATCAGCGGCACGGAGGTCTTGCGGCGCATTCGCAAACAGTGGCCGGGAATTCCCGTGATCATGCTCAGCGGACATGGCTCGGACCTGGATTTCGAGACCTGCACGAACCTCGGGGCGGCCATGTACCACAAAAAACCCCTGGATATCGACATGTTGCTGGAGAGCATCCGCACCGTGACCCAGGGCAAACCACCGCTGAGGTAGGCCAATGGTGCGAGTCCTGGTCGTTGACGACGAACGCGATTTCACGGACCTGCTCTCCGAGCGTTTGCGCACTCGGGGCATGGAAGTCCGGACCGCGTACAACGGTCAGGAGGCCCTGGACGTGGCCAAGACCTTCGCGCCGGAGGTCGTGGTGCTGGACATCACCATGCCGGGCATGAGCGGCCTTGAAGCCATGGACGCCCTGCGGACCGAAAAACCGGCCCCGGAAGTGATCCTGCTCACGGCCGACGCGACACTGGGCACGGCTGTGGCAGGGATGAAGGGGGGGGCCCGGGACTATTTGACCAAGCCGACGGACATAGAGACCCTCGTTTCCGCCATCGGCGAGGCCGAAGGGCGGCGGATGGAAAGCATGTCCCGGCAGCGCATGGCCGAAACGGCCAAGCTCGCCGCCCTGGGTGAGCTGGCCACGGGCGTGGCGCACGAGATCAACAATCCGTTGCAGGTCATGCTCAACGAGGTCGGCTGGATCGGGGAGGTTCTGGACGAGGCGGCGCTGGAGGAAAAGAGCAAGGAGCAGATTCTCGACTCCCTCGATCTGATCCGGCACCAGGCCCTGCGCTGCAAGGCCATCACCTCCAAGCTGCTGACCCTGCGCTGCGCGCTGGATGCCAAGGGCGCAACCGGAAATCTGCCTGATCTGGTGCAGGATGTCCTTGATGCCCGGCGGGCGCAAATCGAGCGCATGGGCGTCAGGGTCGAAAAGAGCTGGCCCGCGCGGCTGGACGAACTCCGGCTGCCGGTTTCGGAATGGGAGCAGGTTCTGGGCAACCTGGTCGACAATGCCCTGGATGCTCTCGAATCGACGCCCGCCGAGGAACGGCTTCTGGCGATACAGGCCGACCTGGAGGATTCGGAGTTCATCATTTCCGTGCGGGACACGGGCTGCGGCATCGAGGAACATCTGCTGACGCGAATTTTCGAACCCTTTTTCTCCACCAAAGAGGTGGGCAAGGGAATTGGTCTGGGGCTGGCTATTTGTCACGGCATCATCGAGGCCATGGGAGGGAACATCTCCGTGCGCAGCACCCCTGGGCGCGGCTCGACCTTCACCACAAAGGCGCCCATGGCCGTGCATGCGCACAACGAACATAACGGGCCGGAAGATCCGGCATCTGCCAAGGAGGAATGAACATGAACAAGATGAAGCTTCTGATCGTGGACGACGAGAAGGATCTGTGCCGCATTCTCGCCGACCGCCTGAATATCCTGTACGGCGTGTCCCCGGATGTGGCCCACTCCGGCGATGACGCCCTGGAGATGGTCAAGAAGAACAATTACGATGTCGTTGTTCTCGACATCGAGATGCCCGGCATCGACGGCATCGAGACCCTGAAACAGATCAAGGCCATCAACGCCAAGATCCAGGTCGTGCTTTTCACCGGACACGGCAGCGACGAGACCCGCCGCATGGCCGAGGTCATGGGCGCGTTCAGCTATGTCGACAAGATCGACGGCCTGCCCAAGCTCGCCCCCATGATCGAAGGCGCCTTCCGCCTGCGCAAGGTGCTGGAAGACACCTACGCCGATGCGGCCATGAACGAATACAACTAGGATTTGACGACAACGTGAAAGAAAAGGGGACCGTCCGGCAGGATGATCCCCTTTTTCAACAACGAGGGCCGTGCCCTGGTTGCGTGCCTGTTCCGGCATGCGCATCGCGATACCAGAGTGCGCCCTGCCTCGAAGCCATCCCCGCGAAGGCGGGATTGACGCCGGCCAATTGTCTATCCCATGCCCAGCATCCGGCGCAGCCTGTCCATGGCCTGGGCCCCATCCTCCCGTCCTGGTGTGCCCGGAACGGCGCAGAGCACGCCGAGCCCTTCGCTGTCCTCGTGAAAATCTTCCTCGCCCATGTCCGTGACGACCACGGTGTTGAGCATGGCGTTGACGCGCAACAGATCCATCACGAACGCCTTGTAGCTCATCCCGGGCGTCAGGGCGTCCACCACGACGAGCTGCCAAGGCGCGGTTCCGGCCTGTCCGAGAACATCCTCCGGACTCACGGCCCATTCGACATCGGCACCCAGACCCTGGGCGAAATCGTGCAAGGCTTCTTTCCGGGCGCTGACAATGACTACCTGCATGTCGCCTCCTCATGAGAGTGTGGATTAAAAGGCCGGCCGGATTCCCATCGGCGGAATCGGCCGGCCTGGAGGATGGCTAGTGACCGCCGCCGCAGGTGTACTCCTGGGTGAAGCGCACCAGCGCGCCCTTCAAGAGCGCGTCCACCGCGGTGCCGACGTTGGGAGCTCCGGCTCCGTAGAACACTTCGATGCCGACCTGGTTGAAGCCCATCAGCGGACGCATGCCCATGCCGCCGGCGATAAGCATGTTCACGCCGTTTCCGGCCAGATGCTGGACCGGGGCCATGCAGCCGCCCTGGGCATGGGGAACGTTGGGCAGAGTGCTGACCTGTGCCACGGAACCGCCCTCGACGTCGATGATGGTGTACAGGTCGCAATGCCCGAAATGAGCGCCGACTTCCGCTTCAAGTCCGCCCGGATGCGCCGAGGGGACTGCGATTCTGACTTTTTCCATAGACATGTTTCTCCTTGTTCGATGAAATTATGAGTGCAAAAGATTCGTGATACCCTGCCAGGCCTGTCTGACCTTCGTGGCGATGGCGCTGTCGCCGCCCTCGGTGATGGCCTGTCGCCGGACCATGGCCTCGGTGACCGCGGTGTCGTGAGGCAGAAGAGCGAGCAGTGTGTACCCCTTTTCCGAACAGAGCGCATCAATTCGACTTGTTTGATCGGGATTGAGGTCATGCTTGTTGACCACGACCGCGACCTTGGTACGGAAATGGTCGCACAGGCTGGCCACCCGCTCCAGGTCGTGCACGCCCGACGGAGTGGGCTCGGTCACGACCACAGCCAGGTCCGTCTGGGACAGGGACGCGATGACGGGGCAGCCGATGCCCGGCGCGCCGTCGCACAAGATCAGGTCAAGCCCCTGCTCTTCGGCCAGTGCGCGGGCCTCCTTCTTCAGACGCGACACCAGCAGGCCCGAGTTCTCCTGGCCGGGAAAGAGCTGCGCATGAACCATCGGGCCGAACCGGGTCTGGCTCAGGTAGTGCTGTCCGCAATGTCGGGGGGGAAAATCAATGGCCTGTTCAGGACAGAATGCCACGCAGACCTTGCAGCCCTCGCAACGCAAGGGGGCGATGCTGTAAACCCCGTCCTTTTCATCTATGGCCCCGTAGCGGCACATGGACGCGCACAGGCCGCACCCCACGCATTTTTCCGGGTCGATGACCGCCTCGTGTCCGGAAATGAACCGCTCGTCACGAATGATGGCGGGATCCAGTAAAAGATGCAGATCAGGCGCGTCCACATCCAGGTCGCAGATGACCTTGCTTTCGGCCAGATGAGCGAATGCCGCCGTGAGAGAGGTTTTCCCGGTGCCGCCCTTGCCGCTGATCACAACTACCTCACGCATTCCGCACCTCCTTGGCCAATTCCCGCAAGTCCCGGCACAGCTTGGAGAACAGATCGCCAAGCCCGGCATCGAGTTCGGCCAGGATCATCCCCTTGGAATAATGCTCCGCGATGTCCCGACGGTAGGGAATTTCCGCCAGAATAGGCAGGTCATGGGCCGCGCAGAATTCATAGACGCGCCTGTCACCCAGGCCCGCGCGGTTGATGACCACGGCGACGGGCTTCTCGTACGGAGAGAAGGCCTCCCAGGCCAACTTGAAGTCGTGAAAGCCGAAGGGCGTGGGTTCGGTGACCAGCACGATGACATCGCTGTCGGCCACCGCGCTCATGGCCGGGCAACTCACGCCGGGAGGGGCGTCGACCAGTACGTCCATGGACTTGGCGGCACTTTCCTCACGCATGCGCGAACGCACATGGCGCATGAGCGGCGGGCTCATGGCCTCGCCGACGCGCAGTCGTCCGGTCAGGCACGGCAGCGCACCCCGGGAAAGGCCGCGCTCCATGACGCCAAGCTCACGCGTGCCCACGCCGATGGCGCCCTCGGGGCAGATGGCCATGCACCCCCCGCAGCCGTGGCACATTTCCGGAAAGGTCATGATGGCCCGGCCCATGACCGCGATGGCCTTGAACTGGCACAGTTCCGCGCATTTGCGGCAGTACGTGCACATGCTCTCGTCCACTTCGGGGACTTCCAGGGTCACGACTTCCGTGTCCGTGACCTTTGGTTTCAAAAAAAGATGCAGATTTGGCTCTTCCACATCCAGATCAACGGCCATCACCGGTCGTGACCACGACACGGCCAGAGAGGCCGTGACCGTGGTCTTGCCCGTCCCGCCTTTTCCACTGGCAACCGAAACGATCATGATGACGTCCTATCTGTTTGGAGAGTCCGTGTACTCGACCTTGCCGGCCTTGAACGCTTCCACCGCATCGGCCACTGTGCCGCCGCTCATGTTGTGGCCGATCTTGACGCCCCCGCCCTTGAGGGCCGCGAAGGCCTTGGGCCCTACGCTGCCGGTCAGGAGCACGGAGGCTCCGGCGTTGATGATGTTTTCGGCGGCCTGAATGCCGGCCCCGTGGGACAAGGTCTGGGAAGAACCGTTGTCGATGTACGTGGATTCCATGGTCTCCAGATCGACGACGACAAAGCCCGCGGCCCGTCCAAAACGCGGGTCGACGCGGTCGGTCATGTTCGGGCCTTCACTGGTCACGGCTATCTTGGTCATGCTAAGCTCCTTTTTGCGGGCCGCCACACGGTCCGGATACAGTTGTAGACACGGCATGTTGGCATCATGGGCGATGTGCAGAGCAAGCCCCTCCACCAGCGCCTTGGCCACGACGCGACGGGCATCGCCAAGGATGCGTCCGAAGGTGTGTCGGGAGACGTGCATGCGCTCGGCACCCTCTTCCATGCTCAGCCCCTCGTAATCGAAGAGGCGCATGGCCTCGAAACCATCCATGGTCAGATAGACTTCCGTCAGTTCCCGCAAGGGAATTCCCTGCGGCTTGAAAAACGACGCCTTGGGGCATCCTTCGATGCGGCGACATTTCCTGGGTCGTGGCATGGCACCTCCATTTTGCTCAAACGAGCATTTATTCCTCCGCTTTCACGCTGTCAATCCCCGGCGATGCGGGAGCCTGCCCATCCGTCAGGCAGGATCCGTCGCGGCGCACCCGACCCTGTCCGGCTCCGCAACCTGGCCGCCGTCCACGGCATCCGCCGGCCTGGCCGCCCTGACCGCCCTGGCCGCGCCCGCCCTGGCCCCGACCGCCCTGTCCTCGTCCTCCGCCTTGTCCTGTTCGTCCCGGCATGATCCTTCTCCTTGCGTTTGCTCCGCGTCCCGGGCGCAGCTCCTGCCACGCCGGCAGCACGGCGTCATTTCCTCGAAATCCGCGCCCGTCACGGTGTGCCCTCCGTCGACATCGACGCGCAGGGCCCAGCCGCGCGAGAGGGCCCGCGCCACCTGCGTCCTGGCCTCTCCCAGGATGCGGCACAGGGTCGGCCTGGAAACCCGCATGCGCGCGGCCGCCTCCTCCTGGCTCAATCCCTCGCCATCCACCAGCCGCATAGCCTCGAAACCATCGAGACCCAGCACCACGCCGTGCAGCTGCCCCATGGGCACTCCCACAGGCTTGAAAACCGTCACGACGGGCACATCGGCCACAAATCTGCATTTCCTTCTGCGTCCCACGCTCCCTCCATAATGAAATTATGTTCAAAATAGTACCCGCTGGCAAAGCTGTCAAGGAGCCCCGGAAAAGAAACCCGAAACTTATATTTCTAAAGCAACTTAAATTGCACAACCCGTTTCCCCCGCCATCCCCGCCCTGGCGGAACTGCGGACGCAATCTGTCAACTTAATTTGCAATAATACCGCCCTCTCGCATGGCCGCCATCCCTCTCGGAACCACGCTTCGGGCCTGGAGATTTTGCGCTCTCACAATCCAATATAACGATTTTGTTTACTATTTATCAAAAAAAAGACCTCGCGGGCAGCCAGGCACACGCTTCGGCGAATCCTGGCACGAACATTTCTATAGGTACCCTGTCCCCCCCATCCCGAGAAAAAGGAGCAACCATGTTTGTCGGACTCAAAATGCTCAAGAATTTCATAGCGATGCCGCCGGAAGCACTGGTCGAGGACGCGCAGCGGCTCATGGACGAGCAGCAACTCTGGATGCTGTTCGTGGTCAAGGACGGAAAACTGATCGGGTACGTACGTACCGAAGACATCAGCGCGGCCATGCCTTCGCTCGTGACCGGGCTGGACAAGCACGAGATCAACTACCTCCTGTCCAAGCTGACCGTCAGCCGGATCATGCGCACGGACATCACCCCCGTCACCCCGGAAACGGAAATCGAGACCGCCGCCATGCTCATGCACGCCAAGAACCTGGCCGGCCTCGCCGTGGTGGGCCCGGACGGCGACCTCATCGGCTACATCAACCGCACCGTCATGCTCGAAGTGCTGGCCGAAGAGATGGGTTTCGGCCAGGGCGGATCGCGCATCGTCTTCGAGGTCGTGGACAGGCCCGGCGTGCTCAAGGAAGTCTCGGGCATCATCGACGCCATGGGCTACTCCATCATCTCCACCGGGACATTCACCCACAAGGAACGCCGCATGGTCGTCATCCGCGTAGACACGCCCAACCCGTCATCCATTGCGGCAGCATTGCAGAAAACCGGATACGACGTGGTCGGACCCGAGGACTTCAAGCATGAATGGCAGTAGCCCCCTGCTCGCGGTGCAGGAGGTCACCCTGACCTTCAAGAATGTGGCGGCCCTGTCCCGGGTGTCGTGCAGCGTGCAGAAGGGCAGCATCACCTCGCTCATCGGCCCCAACGGCGCGGGCAAGACCAGCATGCTCAACTGCATCTCCGGCCGCTACACCCCGACCAAGGGCACCATCCGCATGGGCGACCGCGAACTCTCCGGCGTGCCCGCGCACAAGCGCACCGGCTTCGGCCTGGCCCGCACCTTCCAGAACATCGCCTTGTTCCGGGGCCTCTCGGTCCTCGACAACCTCATGGTCGGCCGCCACTCGCGCCTGGGGTACGGCCTGCTGGCCTCCATCTTCTACCTCGGCAAGGCCCGCGCCGAAGAAGACCGCCATCGGCAGCGAGTGGAGGAGATCATCGATTTTTTGAACCTCTCCCCCTACCGCCATCAAATCGCCGGACACCTGCCCTACGGGGTGCAGAAGAAGGTCGAGCTGGGTCGCGCCCTGGCCGCCGAACCCGAGCTGCTGCTGCTCGACGAACCCATGGCGGGCATGAACCTGGAAGAGACCGAGGACATGGCCCGCTCCATCCTCGACATCAACGAGGAGTGGGGCGTGACCGTCTTTCTGGTCGAGCACGACATGGGCGTGGTCATGGACCTCTCGGACCATGTCATTGTGCTCGACTTCGGCCGGGTGCTGGCCAGCGGAACGCCGGAAGCCATCCAGAACAATCCCAAGGTCGTCAGCGCCTATCTGGGCGATGATGACGCGCTCTATAAGGGACGCTAAATGACCGCTCCGTACGAGACCACCCTCCCCACGCTGCTCCTCGAAAACAGCCGCAAGCGTCCCGGCCGCACGGCCCTGCGCGAAAAGAGCTTCGGCATCTGGCAGCCCTTTTCCTATTCCACGTACTGGACCATCACCGCCGAGTTCGCGGCGGGCATGAGGGCCCTGGGCCTGGGCCGGGGGGACATCATCGTCATCATCGGCGACAACCGCCCCGAGTGGCTCTGGGCGCAGCTGGCCATCCAGGGGCTGGGCGGCGTGTCCCTCGGGCTGTATCAGGATTCGCCCGGGGAAGAGATCGGCTACGTGTTCGAGCTCTCGAAGGCCCGCCTGGTGGTGGCCGAGGATCAGGAACAGGTCGACAAGATCCTGTCCATCAAAGACTCCCTGCCGCTCCTCGAATACATCGTCTATCACGACTCCAAGGGCCTGATCGGGTACGACAGGTCGGGGCTCAAATCCTTCGACGAGATCCGCGCGCTGGGCAAGGACCGGGCGCACGAGTTTGAAAGCTGGATAAAGGACGTCTCCCCGGACGACACGGCGCTCATCGCGACCACATCAGGGTCCACCGGGCGGCCCAAGCTGGCCATGCTCTCGCACAAAAACCTCCTCTCCATGGCCTGGAACCTCGGCCAGTCCGATCCCAAGCACGACACCGACGAGTTCGTGTCCTTTTTGCCCCTGGCTTGGATGGGTGAACAGATGATGGCCGTATCCTCGGCCCTGTTGTTCGGATTCTGCGTCAATTTCCCCGAAGAGCCCGACACCGTGCAGGAGAACATCCGCGAGATCGGGCCACACCTCATCTTCTCGCCGCCACGGGTCTGGGAGAACATGGCCGCCAAGGTCCGGGTGCGCATCATGGAGACCACCCGCTTCAAACGCTTTCTGTTCAATATCTTCATGCCCATCGGGCTCGAATACGCAGGCGCGGTCCTGCGCGGCGAAACGCCTTCGGCGGGACTGCGGGTGGCCAACAAACTGGCCGACTCGGGACTCTTCCGGGCGCTGCGGGACCGGCTCGGCTTCTCGCGCGTCCGCTCCGCGTCCACGGGCGGAGCACCGCTCGGCCCCGACACCTTCACCTTTTTCCACGCCATGGGCGTCAACCTGAAGCAGATTTACGGCCAGACCGAGATCGCGGGCATCTCCTGCATCCACCGCGACGGTGCGGTCAGCTTCGAGTCCGTTGGCGAACCCATCGCCGAAACCGAGATCCGCATTTCAGGGGAAGGCGAGATCCTGTCCAGAAGCGCCGCCGTGTTCAAAGGCTACCTCGGCAACGACGCCGCCACCGCCGAGACCATCACGGACGGCTGGCTGCGTTCGGGCGACGCCGGATTCTTCAAGGACAACGGCCAGCTCGTCATCATCGACCGCCTCTCCGACGTCATGACCACGGGCAAGGGCGTGCGCTTCTCGCCGCAGTTCATCGAGAACAAGCTCAAGTTCTCGACCTATGTGCAGGAAGCCGTGGTCCTCGGACACGAGCGCGAGTTCATCACCGCCATCATCTGCCTGGACGGCGACATCGCCGGCCGCTGGGCCGAGTCCAAGGGCCTGACCTACACCACCTACCAGGATCTGGCGGCCAAGCCCGAACTCTACGACCTGATCGAGTCCGAAATCCGGGCCATCAACCCGTCCCTGCAGCCCGGCACCGAGGTGACGCGCTTCGCCCTGCTCTTCAAGGAACTCGACGCCGACGACGGCGAACTGACCCGTACAAGAAAGATCCGGCGCAAGGTCATAAACGAACGCTACGCGGAGCTGATCGCCGCGCTGTACGACGGAACGGACAACACGGACCTGTGCATCGCCATCACCTACCAGGACGGCTCGCACCGCGAGATGACGGGCGCCATCTGCATCCGCGACATCCGGCAACAGTAAGGAACACCGCATGGAATATTATCTCCAACTCATCATCAACGGCCTGGTGGTCGGCTCCATCTACAGTCTGGTGGCGCTGGGATTCGTCATCATTTTCAAGGCGACCAAGGTCGTCAACTTCGCCCAGGGCGAGCTGGTCATGGTCGGGGCCTATGTCTGCTTCGCCCTGACCGTGCAGTACCAGCTGCCCTTTCTGGTCTCGTTCCTGCTGACTTTGATCTTTTCCATCGCCCTGGCCATCCTCGTGGAGCGTCTCATCCTGCGGCCCCTCATCGGCGAGCCCATCATCTCCGTGATCATGGTCACCATCGGGCTCTCGTCCATGCTCAAATCCTTCGTGCAGATGACCTGGGGCACCCAGATCCAGGTCTTTCCGCCCATCCTGCCCCAGGAGCCCTACATGCTTCTGGGATTGCCCATCGCCCCGGTCTACGTGGCGGCCTTCGGGCTTTCGCTGCTTCTTTTCGGGATCTTCACCCTCTTCTTCAAGTATTCGTCCCTGGGCATCGCCATGCGGGCCACGGCCTTCGACCAGCAGGCGGCGCAGTCCATGGGCATCGGCATCAAATCCATCTTCGCCCTGTCGTGGTGCATCGCGGCCGTGGTTTCGAGCATCGGCGGAATCATCCTCGGCAACATCAACGGCATCAACTCCCAGCTCGGGCACCTTGGACTCAAGGTCTTTCCCGCCGTGATCCTGGGGGGACTCGACAGCCTGCTCGGCGCGGCCCTGGGCGGACTCATCATCGGGGTACTGGAGAACATCTGCGAAGGCGCGGCCAAGGATCTTTTCGGCCTGGGCGGCTTCAAGGAGGTCGCATCCTTCATCGTGCTTGTCGTCATCCTCATGATCAAGCCCTACGGACTGTTCGGAACCAAGGAGATTGAACGGGTATGAGCATGCACAAATGCGGTCTCTTCTACACGACCTACGCCCGCGAGGACGGGCTCTTCCCTTCGAAGTTCCAGAAAACCTGCCTGGCGCTTTTCTTCGCGATCCTTTTGGCCTGCCCGCAGTTTCTGGACCCCTACGTCATGTCCATCCTGAACCTGATCCTCATCGCGGTCATCGGCGCGGTGTCCCTGAACCTCTTGACCGGCGTCTGCGGCCAGATGTCGCTGGGGCACGGAGCCTTCGTCGGCGTGGGGGCATACGGCGCGGCGGTACTCTCCAACCTGGGCGCGCCCTTTTTCCCGGCCCTGCTCGGCGGAGGCGCGGTGGCGGCCATGGTGGGCATGGTCTTCGGCATCCCTTCGCTGCGCCTCAAGGGCATCTATCTGGCCATCTCCACCCTGGCCGCGCAGCTCATCCTCGAATACGTGTTCCTGCACGCGGACGGCCTGACCGGCGGGGCCAACGGGCTGCCCGTCAATCCCCCCGAAATCCTGGGCCATTCCTTTGATACCGACTCCAAGATGTTCTATCTCATCCTGTTTGTGACCGTGCTATGCGTCCTGGCCGTGACCAACGTCATCCGCACCCGTCCGGGGCGGGCCTTCGTGGCCATCCGCGACTACCACCAGTCCGCCGAGAACGTGGGCGTCAACCTGTTCGCCTTCAAGCTCCAGGCCTTTGGGCTGAGCTCCTTTCTGGCCGGCATCGCCGGGGGGCTGTGGGCCCACTACACCATGTACATCACCCCGGAGCAGTTCTCCATGGGGCTGTCCATCAGCTACCTGGCCATGATCATCATCGGCGGCATGGGCTCGGTCCTGGGCTCCATCTTCGGGGCCATCTTCATCACTCTGCTGCCGGAGATGCTGAACCTCCTGACCACGTCCCTGGGCGGCATCGCCCCTGACCTGAGCGCCATCATCGTGCCCATGAAGGAAGGGGTCTTCGGGCTCATGCTGGTGCTCTTCCTCATCTTCGAGCCCGAGGGACTGGCTCGCAAATGGCGGCTGATCAAGGCCTACTGGAAGCTCTACCCCTTTGCATATTGATGGCCCGGCCTTCCTCCGGGATTAACCTTTTGCCGCATTCGGAGACATCATGAAGAACATACTCGCACTGACCGTCCTGGCCCTGGTCGTCAGCTTCGGCACGGCATCGGCCGCGTACAAGGTGGGGCTTTTGTCCGACCTGACCGGGCCCACCTCCAGCGTGGGCACTCCCTACGCCGAAGGCATCAAGGCCTACGTGGCCTGGCTGAACGAAAACGGAGGCATCGCCGGCGAACCCGTGGAACTGATCCAGGTCGACTACGCCTACAACGTGCAGCAGGCCCTGGCCGCCTACAAGCGTTTCACCTCCAGCGGCATCGTGGCCATGCAGGGCTGGGGCACGGGCGACACCGAGGCGCTGGTCAAGTTCGTGGCCAAGGACAAGATCCCGGTCTTTTCCGCCTCCTACTCCGCACACCTGATGGACCCGGCCAAGGCGCCCTACAACTTCACCGCCGCTCCCGACTATTCGACCCAAGGCCGGGCCGGACTCAAGTATCTGCGCGAGTCCTGGAAGAAAGAACGCGCCCCCAAGCTGGCCTTCGTTTTTCCGGACAACCCTTACGGCTCCGTGCCCATCCCGGCCATGAAGGAATTCGCCCAGGAACTGGGCTTTGAAATCGTGGGCCAGGAGAACGTGGACTTGAAAGCCATCGACGCCACCCCGCAGCTCTTGAGCCTGAAGAAGGCCGAACCCGACTTCGTCTGGACCGGCGGCACCACTCCGTCCACGGCAGTGATCATGAAGGACGCGCAGAAGCTGGGCATGACCTGCACCTTTTTGACCAACATCTGGAGCAGCGACGAGAACCTCTTCAAGCTGGCCGGAGACGCGGCCAATGGCCACTTCGGCCTGCAGGGCGGGGTCATCTACGGGCAGGACGTGCCGGGCATGAACATCATCCGCGAACTGACGGGGGGCGAGCCGCAGATGACCCACTACGTACGCGGCTTCGTTTCGGCCATGGTCATGTGCGAGGGCATGAAGATGGCCAAGGCCGCCGGCGAAGTGACGGGCGAAAGCATCAAGGCGGCCCTTGAGACCATGCGCGATTTCGATCCGCAGGGGCTGGCCCCGGCCATCAGCTACTTTGCCGACGACCACCGTCCGAACCTGTCCGTGAACGTCACGGCATTCAAGGACGGCAAGCTCGAATTCGTCAAGACCGAGACCCTGGAACGCAAGAAGGAATGGCTGGGCCTTTAGGACCATGCGCCGGGGGGGGGGGGGGGGGCGGGCGGCGCCCCCC
>JAEWKZ010000126.1 GCA_023393525.1 Pseudomonadota bacterium
CTGGTGAAAACAACATTATGATTCAGTATGAGAGCTATCCAAGCGAGAATTATAATTATAATTATTACGCAAATGGATGGGCGCCAATCTTCAACCAGCAATTCCATAATCGTACAAATAGTATTTACGATGCTTATGCCTGGTATTATTATTATACTATTATAGGCAATGCCAATACTATTATCTGCAACATTGATGCTGCAGAAGGTAGCGATAGTGAAAAACAATTTATTAAAGCTTCCGCTCTGACATTCCGTGCTTATGCTTTCGAGAAGTTGACACATTACTATTGCTGGCGTTGGCAAGATTCCAACAACGGAGCTTCTCAAGGTCTCGTTCTCCGATTGGATGAATCAACCGGTAGTATGCCTTACTCAACATTGGCAGAAACTTACGCCCAAATATACAGTGATTTAGATGAAGCTATCTCTCTTTTTAATAGTTGTGGCATGAATCGCAAGGATGCTCAAGTTTGGATTCCGAATATAAACGTAGCCCATGCTGTTTACGCTCGCGCCGCTTTGACCAAACAAGACTATAGCAAAGCTCTTTCTGAAGCAAAACTGGCTCGCACGAATTATCCATTAATGAGTAATGCAGATTATCAAGCAGGTTTCTGTAATCCGACAAGTGAGTGGCTTTTCGGTAGTTTTGGTGGCTCTCAGGAGAACAACTGGTATTGGAGTTATGGTACCCAATATGCCTGTAACGGCTATTATGCCAATGCCGAAGGCTCTCCGAATGGAGCTGGTTCTATTGGGCGCGAACTTATCAATCGCATTCCTGACAATGATGCGCGTAAGGCATTATTCTTGACAGAGGACAAGTTCCCGGGGTATGATTGGAATGATGAGGATGTTTTAGACCCTGATTATGCCATCTTTTGGGATGATGCTTTAATCAAAGATGCTAGCGTTTATATTAATAAAATGGCCGTTTCTGGGTTGGATGCCCCATATAAGGCTGGTTATTATTACCTTGGCGCTCAATTGAAATTCTATGTGTTTGACAGCCCCGGCGTATCTTATCTTCCGTTCATTCGTTCTTCGGAAATGGTATTGATAGAAGCTGAAGCCAATTATTTCTTAAATGATATTCCCGGTGCCCAAGCTGCATTGGTAGATTTGAATGCTACTTCCGGTCGTAATCCTGCATATACCTGTACGAAAACTGGGGATGATCTTTGGAATGAAATTATGGATTATCGCGAACTTGAACTTTGGGGTGAAGGAGCCTCATGGAGCGATTTCAAACGTTGGAATCGTCCGGTCATACGTAAAACTGTTGAACAGGGTGGTAACACTTTTCCTTCTGTTGCCATTACTATTCCTGCGGATGGTGTTAATAAGTGGACCTGGGATGTTCCTCTAAACGAAACGGATTATAATGATGAACTTAAAATAAAGATCTTGGACTATAGTTCAAGATATTTGTAAATAAAGTGTTTTCAGAAAAGGAGGTTTGTGAAAATCTCCTTTTCTTATGCTCAAAAGTAAAGGTAGGATAATTGACTTATAATTTTTCTTTATCTTCTGCCAATAAGAAATCACGTAGCGAAATCTGCTTGATTCCTTGATGATTTCCTCCACTCTGCATTTCATCCATAGTGATTACATATTTAGGATGGTTATCTGGAATTTTCAAGAGATTACCGAACTCCCGCTGAATGGTTACCTCATCGAGGAGCATATATGCTATTTGAATATAAATTCGGAGGATGCTACAGTGGAAAATTCGATAAAATCGGAGGGTAAGTGTGGCATTCTGTAAGTCATTCTTAGACGTTTAGTCTAAGTGTTTTTAATAAAGTGTTTTTTGAGACCGTCCACTGGGAAGTGGGCGGTTTCTATTTGTTTGACTAGTCTATATATCATAGAGAAAGTCCTTTATCTCAATGAACTATCAAGAAGCTATATTGAATTTGACATATTTTTAAAAGAAAGAAAAAGGTTTCAACGATTGAAATTCTTGTGTTTTTATGTATCTTCGCAAAAGCTATAAACAAATACTGATTTTATGAAGCTTAAACATATCCACATTGATGCCTACAAAGTTTTCCAAAACTTTGATATTGATTTTTGTCATGCAGGTAAAATTCAAGAGTTGGTTGTGATCACGGGAGTTAACGGCAATGGAAAGACAACTCTGCTTAGAGATGTCATTTCTATAAATGGCCCTAAGGACATGCTTCAAGGCAACATAACAATAGAGGATGCTGGAAAGACCGAAACATTTGTGTTTCCTGATGATTTAAATAATAATTCTTATAAAAAAGCATTTTCAAATGTGCTTTTTTACAAAGCGGAGAATGAAAGCTCGATCACCCAGCTCCAAAATGAGATTATCAGATATGTTGATAAGTTTGTTTATGTACAAGGAAAAACCAGTTTTGAAGCATATCGTGAAATTCAGTCTTTAATAGAAGATATATTCACCGGATTTAATTTGCAAGTACGGTTTAAAGGGATTACTGAAAACAAACAGCTTGTTTTTACTAACTCCAATGGCAATGAATTCGGAATTAAGGGTTTATCAGACGGGGAACAACAGATTTTATCCAAAGCATTTCCTTTATTCATGGACAATACAGAGGGACGTGTTATTCTAATTGATGAGCCAGAAGGTTCTTTACATCCATCCTGGCAGACACGGTTTGTTTCTGTACTTCGCCGTTGTGCCCGAATCAAGAATTGCCAGTTTGTTCTTGCTACCCATTCACCACAAATTATATCCTCTGTTCATAGAGAAGAAATCCGTATTTTCACTCGTGATGCCAGTGACTATATTAAAGCGGAAACTTGTTTAGATGGACCGTATGGATGGACCGTAGAAAAGGTGTTGACAGAAATACAGGGGGTAGATCTTTTAAGAGTTCCTGAGGTTGAGAGTGAATTAGCAATATTGAACCGAATGCTTGAAGAAGATGAGTATCAAAGCGATGAGTTTAGGAAGAGACTTTCTTTTTTGGAAGAAACAATAGGATATTCAGATCGGGATTTAGTCCTTATTCGGATGGAAGTTATACGTAAAAAGAAGAGACATGAAACATTTAACAAAGGGTAATCCCCCAGAGCTACTAACCCGATTCGTTATTCACAAACAGCCTAAAACTTGGGACGATATAAGTTCTATTCGCCAACAGTTACGGAAATACATATTGGAAGAACAAGGACATCTCTGTGCTTACACCGAAATTCGTATTAATACGATAGAAGACTGTCATATAGATCATTACCATACTCGTAATTTATATCCCGAAGAAACTTTCAATTACGACAATATGTTGGTATCATGTAATTCAGAAAGATATGGAGCCAAATACAAGGATAAACAAATCAAGATAAAAACGGATTATGAGGAGTTGCTAAATCCGGTAGAAGAACGGCCGGCAAGATATATTGAATTCAGCTTAACCGGAAACGTGCAGCCTGTTGAAAGTAGTATTAAAGGAGAGAAAACGATATCTACTTTTAATCTGAATGAGAGAAGCCTTGTGGAGCGCCGGAAAACAGCAATTATAAACCTACTTAAAATGAAAGACTATCTTACGGAAGAAGAAATGCTTTTGTCATTTGGAGAATTTGAATCCATGATACAGCAATTATATAG
>JAEWKZ010000011.1 GCA_023393525.1 Pseudomonadota bacterium
TGGGCAGGGAGTCGATCTCCGTGCGGATCATGGCCGCGGCCTCGTCGATGAGGTCGATGGCCTTGTCGGGCAGCTGGCGGTCCGAGATGTAGCGGCTGGACAGGGTCACGGCCGTGACCAGGGCCGAATCCGAGATGCGCACGCCGTGGTGCACCTCGAAGCGCTCGCGCAGGCCGCGCAGGATGGAGATGGCGTCCTCGACGCTGGGCTCGTCCACCACCACGGGCTGGAAGCGGCGCTCCAGGGCCGGGTCCTTCTCGATGTACTTGCGGTACTCGTCCAGGGTCGTGGCGCCGATGCAGTGCAGCTCGCCGCGGGCCAGCATGGGCTTCAAAAGATTGCCCGCGTCCATGGCGCCTTCGGTCTTGCCCGCGCCGACAATGGTGTGCAGTTCGTCGATGAAGAGGATGACCCGTCCTTCGGACTTCTGCACCTCTTTCAAGACGGCCTTCAGGCGCTCCTCGAACTCGCCGCGATATTTGGCCCCGGCGATGAGCGCGCCCATGTCCAGGGCGAAGACGGTCTTGTCTTTGAGGCCCTCAGGCACGTCCTTGTTCAGGATGCGCTGGGCCAGCCCTTCGACGATGGCCGTCTTGCCCACGCCCGCCTCGCCGATCATGACCGGGTTGTTCTTGGTGCGCCGCGAGAGAATGCGGATGCAGCGCCGGATTTCGGAATCACGGCCGATGACCGGATCAAGCTTGCCCTTGCGCGCGTCCTCGACCAGGTCGCGGCCGTATTTGTTCAAGGCGTCGTAGGTTTCTTCGGGGTTGGCCGAGGTCACGCGCTGGTTGCCGCGCACTTCGGCCAGCACGGAGAGAATCTTGTCCTTGGTCAGGGCGAACTGGCGCAGCACGGCGGCCGTGGGCCCGGTGCCGGGCTTCTCGAGGATGGCCAGGAGCACGTGCTCGACGCTGACGTATTCGTCCTGCATCTTCTTGGCCAGATCCGACGCGGCGAGCATGATCTCGTTCATGCGCTGGGTCACGTATATCTGTCCGGGCTGGGCGCCGGGGCCGCTGACGTGCGGCATCTTGCCCAGCTCGCCGTCCAGGGCCGAGGCCAGGGCGCGGACATCGTATCCGGCCCGTTCCAGCAAGCGGGGAACAAGACCCTGCTCCTGACCCACCAGGGCGCGAAACAGATGGTCCACATCCACCTGCTGGTGCCCGAGGCGAATGGCCACGGCCTGGGCTTCGGTCACGGCTTCCTGTGATTTTTGCGTGAATTTATTCAGATCCATGAGAATCCTCCCTCACCGCGCCGTCATCGCCTGATCGGCAGATCGCGCAGTCGCTCTTCCAGATGTTCTATGCGTTCCAAGAGATCGACAATGATGATTCCGGCCACGGGACTCAGTTCGAAGTCGGCGCACAGACGTCTGTACTTGCGCCCGCGCAGCACATCCATGCGCACGAACAGATGCTCCTGCTGGGCCGTGGTGGACGGGACGATCCAGTCCATGCGCACAAGCTCAAGCAGCATGTCTTCGCTCAGCCCGGTCAATTCGAGGAACTCCCTGGTGCCGATACGTTCGGATGTGGCCGGAAGACCATGTTCATGAATTTGCACAAAGGTCATGTTCTGCTCCTACCTGGCCTGAAATGAGGAAATCGCGGACAATTCTTCCCACAGCTTGCGTTCCTGATCCGTCAGGGTCTTGGGTGAACGGATGACGATGCGCACGAACTGGTCCCCCTGGCTCTCGCCCTTGCCCAAACCCTTTCCGGCCAGGCGCAGCTTCTGTCCGCTGCTAACTCCCGTCGGGATGTTCATGTCCACGGGTCCGTCCAGGGTCGGAATACGCACCGAGCAGCCAAGCACCGCTTCCCACGGAGCCAGCCGCAAGTCGAAGATAACGTTCACGCCTTCGAGGCGGAAAAGCGGATGCTCCGCGATGGCCACCTGCAAGAGCAGGTCTCCGGACGGGCCTCCGCCGGTACCCGGCGAACCCTGTCCGGAAAGCCGGATCTTGGCGCCGTCCTTCACTCCGGCGGGGATGTTGACATCCAGGGTCTTGGACTGCATGCGCGGCATGCCGTCGCCGCCGCGAACCTGCTCCTGCAGGGTGATGGTCTTGCGCCCGCCGCGGTAGGCTTCTTCCATGGACAGGGTCAGCCGCACTTCCGCGTCACGTCCCTTGCTGCGCATAGAACGCCCGAACGGATCGCCGCCAAAACGGCTGCCGCCGAATCCGCCGGACTGGCCGAAACCACCGGCCTGGCCGAAAATGGTTTCGAAAAAATCGCTGAAACCCTCTCCGCCAAAACCGCCGGAACGAAACTGAAAATTCTCGTAACCCGGAGGAGGCTGAAAATTCTGGCCTTCCTTCCAGTTGGGGCCAAGGGAATCATAGAGCTTGCGTTTCTCGGGATCCTTCAAAACCTCGTAGGCTTCGTTGATCTCCTTGAATTTGCCTTCGGCAGCCGGATCGCCGGGGTTCAGGTCCGGATGATATTTGCGAGCAAGCTTCTTGAACGCCTTGCTGATCTCGTCCTGGCTTGCGCTCTTCGCAACTCCGAGCAGATTGTAATAGTCTTTATATTCCAAAGCAGTACCACTCCTTATGCTCGAGATCTACGCGAAAAGATAATACCCCGCCGCCCCAAGTCAACAATTTGACACAAAATTTCAAATCCCTCCGTAACGAGACAAAAGGGGATTGAGCGGCAACAATACAAGCCACAAGGGCCTGCCCAGATAGGCCCACAGGTCCCGATCACTGGCCTGGGCCCTGGCTCCGAGCGCATTCCTGTAGTGCATTTCACGCCGGATCAGATTGTCGAGCCCGGGGTGAATGGACGTCGCGCTCCCCGCGCCCTCTTCGACCAGATGCATGGCCTCGGCCACGGAAAAATCGCGTTCATGCTCCTCGATGCAGGCCCACAACCCGGAATCCCTGGAAACGATGTGTTCGCGGGACAGCGCAGGCTCCGCCATGACCCGCAGCGCGCGCGAGGTGTCGCCGCAGAACAGGGCCCTGCATTCCACGGGGCGATGCTCATATATGGAGCAAGACTTGGCCTGCGGCAAGAAATATACGCACTCCCAGCCCCGGTCCTTCCCCTGGAGCTTGAGCATTTCCGCGGACAGGGGCTCCAGCGCTTCCGTCCGCGGGTCGAACGCCAGCTCTCCCCGGCGCAGACAAACGACATCGCTCATGGGGATCCGCTCCAGCAGGGGAAGGTCGCGGTGGCGCAAAACCGCTCCGCCCTTTTCACAACATGTTCCACAGCGTCTGCATGCGTTCAAAGCCATCGCATCCTCTCGTTCCGTGCAAAGCTAGAGATTATTCCGTCCATGTTTTCACCCCCGTCATCACATCAGGTTAGCGCCAAGCCGACAACAGTCAATGCCCCGTGAAATGCGAAAAGCCGGCGTAACCGGCTTTTCGTGGATATGCGAACCTCTCTTGCGACGAATCAATTGTAGAGCTCTTTCTCAAGCCACTGCCGCACGTCATCGTTCACAGGATAGACGCCTTTATGATTGTAGACACCCTTCAAGAACGTATCGGCAAGCTTTTCAGGCAGCGGCAGCTCGGCAAGCTCGTCCGCGCCGTCGGAATTGCGG
Organism: Pseudomonadota bacterium; assembly: GCA_023393525.1. Lineage (GTDB taxonomy): Bacteria > Desulfobacterota > Desulfovibrionia > Desulfovibrionales > Desulfomicrobiaceae > Desulfomicrobium. The sequence continues at coordinate 3,574 of JAEWKZ010000011.1, forward strand.
TACAAAAGAGTTACTACCGGCTTTTCATTCCACGTATTCACAACAAAATAATGAGAATGGTCTTCCTTGCCCTTGACTGCATGCTGATACCCGCCGCGATACCCGTTGTTGCCCCATTCGAGGTAGATGGCCACCGCATCTTCCGGAGTCATTTCCCAGTCAATGATCAGGTCCTTGAAAGCTCGTAACTGTCCCATAATTCACCTCCGTTTCACTTGAGAAGAATTATTAATAACAATTACTCCAAACGTCAAGTAGACTATTCTAATCTGATATCCGGGCAAGGCCGGCCCGTCGCGCGGCATTCCTGATAACGTCTGGCCGCCGCCACAAAATTGCCGGCCCAGACCGGATTGCCCAGGGCGTGCATATGCGTATAGCCGGCCAGGCAGTTTCGAAACAGCACGCCGTCATGGCCTTTGGCCATGCCCTGCCCAAGCTCGACCTGAAAGACGAACGCGCTGACAGCGCTTGTATCGACGCAGCGCGAATAATGAAATTCGTGCCCGGTCAGACGGGCTTGCAGAGGATAGAACGGATTGGAGATGGCGACGGTGGAACTCATGTAGCCGTGGCCCTGCGGCTTTTTGAACACCTTGGTATCGAGAGGAAAAACGTCGGCCATGGGATAGACCAGGCCCTCGAAATGCAACTCCCGGCTCAGATACATCAGGCCGCCGCACTCGGCATAGACGGGCATGCCGTCATGAACGCGCGATTTCACCGAGCGGCGCATGCCGGTGTTGCGGGTCAGACCCTCGGCCAGGGTTTCGGGAAAACCTCCGCCCATATATACGGCATCGACATCGGGCAACTCCTTGTCGGCCAACAGGCTGAATTCGACCAGATCCGCGCCGGCCTGGCGCAAGGCGTCGAAATTTTCCTGATAGTAGAACCACAGCGCGGCGTCCCGGGCCACGCCTATCCGCACGCGACTGCCGGTGCCCGCGGGCGGAAACAGGGGCGTCAGGCCCATTTCCACAGCCGGAGCGTGGCGCGCGATGTTCAGGCAGGCCTCAAGATCAGCATGGTCGCGCAAGAACGCGGCGAGTCCGCCAAAAGGATCCTGGCTGAACTCGGCATCGGAAATGAGCCCCATGTGCCGTTCCGGAATGGGATTTTCGGGAAGCTTGGGAAGAACGCCGAGAACCCGGACATCGGTGTACTGTTCAATGGATTGGCGCAGAATCTTCTGATGTCTGCCGCCGGCGGTGCGGTTGAGGATGACGCCTCGGATATCGACGCAAGGGTCGAACATGGTCAGACCGAGAATGATGGCGGCCATGGTCCGCGTGACCTTGGTGCAATCGGCGACAATGATTACAGGGCATGCCAGCGACTTGGCCAGTTCCGCCGAGGAGCAGGTGCCCTGCACATCCTTGCCGTCGTACAGGCCGCGGTTGCCTTCAATCAAGGCCAGATCACAGCCCCGGGCCCTGGACCAGAAAAGATTTTGCAAAACGTGCGCGGACAATAAAAAAGGATCCAGATTGCTTGTGATGCTTCGACTGGCGAGACCCAGCCATTTGGCATCGATATAATCTGGACCCTTCTTGAAGGCCTGAACGTTCAGGCCTTGCTCCGTGAAGGCACGAGCGAGCCCCAGGCTGACGATGGTCTTGCCGGAACCGCCGCCAAGGCCGGCAACAAGTATCCGGGGACACGTCAGAACAGAGGCTGGCATCAGAAAATCTTAATCTTCGCCTTCAGTATGAGCCTGCTTTCCTGCCCCGGGAACACCGTACATGGTGGTGCTGCCGCTGGACCAGTACTCAAGCACGCCGTCGGAAACGAGCTGATTGATCAGCTTCTTGGCTTCGCGCATTTTCAAATCGGGAAAAAGAGCGGCCAGGTCGTTGAAATAAAACTTGGATTTCTGCTTGGACTTGGACTCGATGTATTCCAAAACGATCTGTTTGGGATCTGACATGCTCGCCTCTCTTATGGTTTAGGGCCGGCTTGCGCCGGCCCTATAGGTTGTCAAATCAGCGGGTCAGCTTAGAACTTGAAGTTCGTGGTCTGACGCCAGGTGTAGTAGGCCGGATCACGGAAATCGTCGATCATGTGCTCGGAGAAATCCAGGCCGCACTTCTCGAAGAAACGTTCCCAACCGATGCGCTCGGCCCAGTCACCAACGCGCTCGTACTTGCGGGCGTCAGCGGCGTAGGCTTCGACGATCTTGCGGATGGTCTTGGCCAGTGTGGGCCAGCGGGGCGGTTCGTTGGGGATGAAGGCCACGACGACCTTGGAGAACTTGGGATTGCTGATGCGGTTGGAAACCTTGCCGCCGGCCATGATGACGAGGCCGTCACCAGTCTGGTCGGACAGGGGCAGGGACGGACACATGGTGTAGCAGTTACCGCAGAACATGCAGCGCTCGTTCTTGATGGCAACGGTGTTGACCGTCTTGGTTTCGCCGGCTTCGGTCACGATTTCCTTCTTGGTCGGACGGATGGCGCCTACGGGGCAGGCGGCGACGGCCAACGGGATTTCGCACAGGTTGTCCAGCCACTCGTGGTCGATGACCGGAGGCTTGCGGTGGTAGCCCAGGATGGCGATGTCGGAGCAGTGAACCGCGCCGCACATGTTCAGACAGCAGGCCATGGAGATGCGGACCTGAGCGGGCATACGCATCTGACCGAACTCTTCAAAGAGTTCGTCGAGGACGACCTTGACCGTACCGGAAGCGTCAGTGGCCGGGGTGTGGCAGTGCACCCAACCCTGGGTGTGAACGATGTTGGTGATGCCGGCGCCGGTTCCGCCAACGGGGAACTTGTGGCTGCCGCCGTTGAACTTCTGGGCGTTCAAGTATTCTTTGAGTTTCTTGGCTTCATCAAGAGTGCCGACCATGAACTCGATGTTGTTGCGGGTGGTGAAGCGCAGGTGGCCACCACAGAACTTGTCGGCGATTTCGCAGATTTCGCGAATGTGACCGATGGACATGAGGCGAGCGCCGCCGCAACGAACAGTGTAGACTTCGTCGCCGCTCTCGGCCTTGTGCATCAGGATGCCGGGTTCACAGATTTCATGCCACAGCCACTGCCCTTTGTTCTTGGCAATGACCGGGGGAAAGAAGTCGGAAGCATGGCGGGGGCCGATGTCCGAAATCCTGTTTTCCATTGGTTTTTCGGGATTGTATCCGGAAGAAACAAAAGCCATTTTCAACCCCCTTCTTATCTCTGATGGTGTTTACGGTAATCCGCGATGTCGCGATCCCAGCCGCCTTCAACGTCTTCTTCCTTCCAGAAGATGTACGGATTGTGACGGGGTTCCATAACATGCTGGGGAACTGGGGTCAGACCGACGGCAGCGATGGCCTTGGCCAAGCCCTGACGCTTGATGAGCTCACCAAGACGTTCACGGTTCTTGCCTTCTTCCATCCACCATTCCCAAATGCCTTCGATGATCTCCTTGATCTCGTCATAAGGCTCTTCGACCTTCATGAAGGGCACGAGCAGGGAGCCCATCTGCGCGCCGTCCAGGATCGGGGCCTTGGCGCCGACGAGGATGGACAGGCCGCGGTCATTACCGATGCGCAGAGCGCGGGGCATGACGTTGAGGCAGTGCATGCAACGGGTACATTCACGGTTGTTGATCTTCAGCTTGCCATCTTCCATCCACATGCATTCGGTCGGGCACAGATCGATGACTTCCTTCTGGATGTCGAAAGCGCCCCAATCCTTGCCGGCGTGAGCGCCGCCATTGGGCTGGATTTCACCGCCGACATAGGCGGCGACGGCTTCCTGGTCGATGCGGATGTCGTCGCGCCATGTGCCGATGAAGGACATGTCGGAACGAGCGATGGAAGCCACGCAACCATTCGGGCAACCATCAAACTTGAATTTGAACTTGTAGGGGAAAGCCGGACGGTGCAGTTCGTCCTGGTATTCCTGGGTCATCTGGTAGCACAGTTCCTGCGCATCGTAGCATGCCCATTCACAGCGGGAATCGCCCAGGCAGGAAGCGGGGGTACGCAGGTTGGAACCGGAGCCGCCCAAGTCGTTGTTCATCTTGTGGGTCAGCTCAAAGTAGAACTCTTCCAGCTGGGGGGTGGTGGTGCCAAGAAGCACGATGTCGCCGGTGGCGCCGTGCATGTTGGTCAGGCCGGAACCGCGCATCTCCCACAGGTCGCAGAGCTGCTTCAAGAAATCCGTGGTGTAGTACATGCCAGCGGGCTGGGCGACACGGATGGTATGAAAATGAGCAACGCCGGGGAACATCTGGGGCTGATCACAGTAACGGCCAATAACGCCGCCGCCGTAACCGAAAACGCCGACGATGCCGCCGTGCTTCCAGTGAGTGGTGCCGTCCTTGTAGGACAGTTCCAGGATACCGAGAAGGTCATCACAAACGTCAACAGGAATCTGGTATTCCACGTTGTTCTCGTTCTTCAGACGTCTCTCGGCTTCCTCCTTGATGTCCGCCACAAAACTCGGCCACGGACCGCTCTGAAGCTGATCCAGCAACGGGGTCGCATGTTTAGCCATTACACATCCTCCTTAAAAAGATTAGACCGTGCAC
>JAEWKZ010000050.1 GCA_023393525.1 Pseudomonadota bacterium
TCACCTGGCGCACCCCGTGGAGCGGCCAGCTCACCGTGGGCGCAGAAAACGTGATTACCCGCGGCCGCAATCCGTTCTCGCCGAATGGCGAGACGAGCGACGAGGGCGCCGTGCCCTACGTGCGGTACGAGCAGGATCTCTAGCCTCCGGGGCTTATGTCGACCACCGGCTGCAATCACAAATTGCAAGCGAAATATTAACGTCACTTTAATTCCTTTCCGCGAACTTGTAGTATCGGCCGCAACCTTGCCGACTTGGCGCCTTTCTTGGGTGCTCCGGCGGGGGCCCGTGGGTTAACGCCCTAGACACAAGTTGGAGAGAGAGAAATGATGTTGAAGACCACCAAGCTCCGCGACGCGATTACTTTCGCGCTTGTCGTGGGGACCGCTGCTGGCGGCACCAGCGTTGCATTCGCCCAAGACGGCGAAGCGACCACTCTGGATCGCATCCAGGTCACCGGATCCCGAATCCGTCAGGTTGATGTTGAAACCGCCCAACCGGTTACGTTTGTTACCCGCGAAGAGATCCAGCGGCAGGGTTTCCAGTCGGTTGCCGACATCCTGCAGAACATCAGTGCGGTCGGCTCACCCCCGATCAGCCGCGCAGCGCCGCTCTCTTCGGGTGAGAACGTGGGTGGTAGCTACATCAGCATGCGTAATCTGGGTGCAGCCCGCACCCTGGTCCTGCTGAACGGTAAGCGTCTCGGCATCAGCACCAGTGGCCTGCAGGACATCGCAGCAATTCCGGCTGCCGCCATCGAACGCATCGAAGTACTGAAGGATGGCGCCTCGTCGATCTACGGATCCGACGCCATCGCCGGCGTGGTGAATATCATTACGCGCACCAACTTCGAAGGGGCAGAAGCCAACGTCTATTACGGCCAGTACAGTCAGGGCGACGGCGCGATCACCAATGGTGACTTCACCCTTGGTTTCGCCGGTGACCGCGGCTCCCTGACCGTCACTGCAGACTACCGCAAGGAAGACGGCGTAAGCGGCCCAGACCGCTGGTTCAGCGCCTATGGGCGCACCGATCGCCATCCCACCGACCAGTGGACCGCTGCTGGCGCCATCGGTGGCTTCACGCCGACCTGGTCGCAGCGCGATCTGTTCCCGCAGATCACGTTCAATGCGCCGACCGCATCGAGCCCCAACCCGACCACCCGCATCATCGTGCGCGAGGGTGGTGATCCGCGTAATCCGGCGGACTACATCCGCCAGAACACGAACGTCGGCGGCTGCCCCGCCGGCCCGGCCGTGGTTGATTGCGTGCCGGGCTCCACCCTGCACAAGACGAATGCCAACGAGCAGATGGACGTCCACACGCCGCTCGAAGCTAAGTCGCTGTTCGTCGATGGCAGCTACGACATAACAGAAAGCGTGCGCTTCCGCACCAACCTCGCGTACTTTCATCGCTTTGCGGATCGCATGATCGCCGGCTATCCGATGCAGGCCGCGTCCTTCGGCACGCCGATGAGCGCCGACAGCTACTTCAATCCGATCGACGTGGCGATCCCCAACTGGTGGCGTCGCACGTGGGAGGTGCCGCGCACCACCAACTCGGACCTCACGAGCTATCGTTTCAGCGGTTCGTTCGAGGGCTATTTCGAGGTCGGTGAGCGCGTCTTCGACTGGGATGTTGGCTACCTCCACAGCGAACACCGCCTGACTCAGGCCTCCTACGGCAACCTCAACTTGGCCAACGTCCGAGCTGCGGTTGGTCCGTCGTTCCTCAACGCGCAGGGCCTGGTTCAGTGCGGCACTGGGGCATCGCCGATCCCCCTGGCCGACTGCGTGCCGTGGAACCCCTTCGTGGCGTACGGTGTTGCCGGCGCTGGCGGTCTGACCGGTAACGACGCCCTTCAGCGCTTCCTCTTCCAGGAAGAGCATTCGACCGGCAAGACTGAAACGCAGATCTTCTCTGCCAACCTTGCCGGCTCGCTGGCAACGCTGCCGGGCGGCGATTTCGGTTTCGCGGTGGGCGTGGAAAGCCGCAAGGAAACTGGCAACTTCTCGCCTGATGCACTTGCACAGACCGGTGGCTCCACCAACCTGGCAGCCGGCCCGACTGGCGGCGGCTACAGCGTGGACGAGATCTACCTCGAACTCGAAGCGCCGCTGCTCGCCGATCTGCCGTTCGCCCAGGAACTTACCCTTACCGCTGCCACCCGCTACTCGGAGTTCGATACTTTCGGCAACACGACGAACAACAAGTTCGGCCTGCGCTGGAAGCCGATCGAATCGCTGATGGTGCGCGCTACCGTGGCTGACGGGTTCCGTGCCCCGACCATCTCCGACCTCTACGGCGGCGGCTCGCAGACGTTCTCGTTCTTCACCGACCCGTGTGATACCAACTTCGGCAGTTCGGCCAACAACCCCACCACCCGCGCGAATTGCGTTGCGGCGATGGGCGAACTGGCCAACAGCTACCGTCAGCTCGGACAAGGCTTCACTCCGGTTGGCTCCGCCAACTCGCAGACGCCAGTGGCCTTCACCTCGGGCAGCAACCCGAACCTGACCCCCGAGCTGTCCAAGTCGCAGACCATCGGTTTCGTGTGGAGCCCCTCGTTCCTGGAAGGCTTTAACGCGGCGATCGACTGGTGGAAGATCCGCATCGACGACACCATCGTCGCCGACTCGCCCACCAGCATTCTCAACGACTGCTACATCCAAGGGATTGCCTCGCGTTGCGCCGCATCGGTTGGCGGCGCTCCCGGCTTCAGCCGGGACGGCGAGCAGGGCTACGTCAGCACGATGGTCTTCGGCGGCATCAACGCGGGCTTCCGCAAGGCTGAAGGCTATGACATCGACCTGACCTACCG
>JAEWKZ010000069.1 GCA_023393525.1 Pseudomonadota bacterium
AATTGCTGTTAGCTAGTGGTTCCCGCCATCAGGGTCCACAGGGGACTTGCACCCCCAAGTCATCAACCAGTCACCACAACCGGTTGAACAGTGCCTAAGCACTACGCGCCATGCCTGGCGCACATCGAAAAGCCTGACCGGTGACCCGGCCAGGCTTTTTTCATGAATTGGCGGACTGCCTGTCGCCATCTCCCAGGTCGCGCAGCAGGACCCGGGACGGAAACCCCAGCTCCACCTGCGGGGACTGCAAGCCCAGACGTTCCTGCACATTGACGCAGATGGGGCCGGTCAGATTGAGGGTGCTGCCCTGCGGGTCTCCCTTGGGTACGGTCACGCTGACCAGGATGACCAGGTCGTGGATGCTGCGCACCCTGAGAATCCGTTCCTCGGCCGCGGCCAGCCGAATCTCGTAATTCGGCAGGAACGAGAACGGATCGGCAAGCATCATGCCCATGCTCGGCATCTCCAGGCTCTGCAGAAAATGAAACGGGGTTCCGGGCTTGAACTCCACCAATGCGAACTCCCGCAAGGATTCAAAACCGATGATGCCGCGCGGAAAGCGGATGGTCTTGTCTGAAGAGATCACCAGCTGGCCGATGCGGGAATTCACTGTCTGTCTTTTTTTGTCCATAATGCTGCCGCCATCATCAGATCGTTGTTGTCGAGTTCCAGGGCCGAAGCGTTCTGCGTCTGCACCTTGAGGTAGATTTCTTCCCTGTACACGGGCGTGTGCTCCGGCACATCGAGGCCCAGCTTGATCTGCTGCCCCTTGATGCTCAGGATCGTAATTTTTATGTCATCGCCCACATGCACGCTTTCTCCGGGACGACGGGAGAGTATGAGCATAAACCCTTCCTAGAGATAGTTGACCAGGCTCATCTTCATGATCATGGACGAGGACTTGAGCACCGCCTCATAGGACAGCTGCTGGTTGGCCAGCTCCGTCAGAAGCGTGGCCAGGTCCGCATCCTCCACATTGCTCATGCGCTCGGTTTCGTTGAGTTTCAGTCCGGAGAGCACGGTATCGGCCACTTCGAGCCGGTTTTCCCGCGCGCCCACGGAGGCCAGCTGGGTGGTGAAATATTCCTGTCCCTTTTTCAGCCCGTCCAGTGCGTCCGCGCAGCCCTGCTGGCTGTTGTTTTCCAGGGCGGCCACCAGCTTGCCCACGGTGACCATGATGTTCTTGCCCACATCGGAATCCGAAAAGGCGGGCTGCGTGCCGTTTTCGTAATACCCGCCGAATATTTCCGAACCGATGTTGTTGAGCTGGACGTACTGCCCGGCGGAAATTTCCACGTTGTGGGCCGCGGTCTGGGGGTGGATGATGAACTGGGCGTTATTGACGAGTTCGGTCACGGCATCCCGCGACGAGAGCACAAGCTTCCCGCCCGGAACCAGCAGCTCGGCATCCGTGCCGGTGGCGGAGTTGGAAGCGACATGCCCCTTGGACCAATTCACGCCGCCGTCGACACTGTAGGAGTAGTTGATAGGGGTCCCGGAATTGATGTCCACCGGAGTTTCGTTGTCAATGCGCACCATGACGTCGCTGGAAAAAAGCCCACGCCCCTCGGCGTTGACCGCGGCGCCCATCTGCATGACTCCGGTGGATCCTGATTTCACCGAAAATTCCAGACCATCGAGGACTCCCGAACCAGACAACTGGATTCCTCCGTAAGGAGTCTGGATGACGGGAGTTTTGGTATCATTGTTGACGTTGACAGGCATCCATTCGCCAAGCGGGTCTCCGTCATACGAATACTCGGCCACGAACGTGCCGCCGCTTCCGACCGCGCCCGGTGTTCCAACCACCCTCACGAACATGTCCTTCTCAAATCCGCCCAAAGGCAGAGCCGTGATGGATGCGTCGCCGTCGTCGTAGATCACCGCCGACTGGGACTGGTGATCGCCCTTGTACACCGCCGTGGGCGCGATGGTCAGCCAGGTGCCCTTCTCCAATGAGGTATTCGACTCGGGCGAGAGGGTCACCTCGTAATCATCGGGCAGGGTCACGCTGACGCCGCCCAGGTTCAGGGCCCCGTTGGCGTCCCATATCCCGCTTTCCCACGTCGCGCCCCCGTCCTTGCTGAAGCGGCACGCAGGTTCGTCACTCACCAGGGCGGTATCCCCCTCGGGCCCCACGAACTGCACCACGAAACTTCTGCTGGACTGGCCCGTGACCAGGCCGAGGCTCGTTCCTTTCTGATCGTAGACCATGAGCGCTTCCTCGAAAGCGCTCTGCTCGAACTTCTGGCCGCCGAAAATGGAATTTCCTTCGTAGCGGGTGTTGGCCAGGTTGACCAACTGGCTGAAGATCTGCCGCACCTCGTAGGAGGTGGCCTCGCGATCGGAGGCGGTCATGGTCCCCGTGGCACCCTGCTCGGCCAGGCCCTTGAGCTTGGTCAGGAGGGTGCTGACCTGTATCATGGACTCGTCGGCCAGGCCCAGCCAGCCCTTGGCCGTGTCGATGTTCTCGCGGTACTGGTCGATGGAGGACAGGGAGGTTCGGTAATTGAGCACGCGGGCCGTGCCCACCGGATCGTCGGAAGGTTTGTTGATGCGCTTCTGGCTGGACGCCTGCATGTTCAGGTCCATCAGCCGGGACTGGGTGTCCTGCAGATTGTACAGAAAATTGCTGTACTGGTTACGAAGGGATACGCGCATGACCCGCCTCCATTAGTTCTTGAGCCCCAGCAGCACTTCCAGCATGGACTCGGCCGTTGTAATCAGTTTCGCGGCCGCCGTGTAGGCGTGCTGAAACTTGATCAGGTTGGTCATTTCCTCGTCCAGGTTCACGCCTGAGACCGATTCCTGCCGCGACTTCAAATCGTTGGCCAGGGCCTGCTGGTACTCGTAATTGAACTTCGAGGCCTGGGTGTCCGAACCGGCCTTGGCCACCAGGGTGGAATAATATTCCCCCAGGGTCTGGCGCGTCGTGCCCTCGGTCACGGTGCGCGTGGACACGTCCTTGCTCTGCAGGGCGGCGATGGCGGCGGCCGTTGTGTTGTCGCCCTCGTTCATCTCCCCGGCGCCGTTGATGTGGCCGGTATTGATGCGGGCGGTGTTGCTGCGCACGTCGTTGTTGAGGGACAGGGTCCGGGCGTCGGAGCCGTCGAAAAACGTGTTGATGCCCAGGGCGGCCAGCAATCCGGTGGAGTCGGATCCAAAGGCGAAATCGTGGCCGTCCGCGGCTGTGATCTGCAGATGGTTGTCCAGCACGGAAGCTGTGAGCTTGCCCGGAAAGGTGTCGTTGATGGCGGCAGCCACAGACGCCAGGGAATGCTTCTCCGGATCGAAATTCTGAACGCCGGGAGGGACGACGGAGCTGAAATCAAGGGCCGAGAACTGTGTCAGGGCGCCGGTATTCTTGTCGTAGACCCCGATCATGAGGTTGCCGCTCTCCAGCTTGTCGCCAAAGGCCAGCCCCGCTTCTGTTTGCAGGGCAAGAGCGCTGTTCGTCACCCCGTAGGTCCCGACAACTGTTTCGAAACGTTCAAGCCCCGAGCCCTGGGAATGGATGCGGTTGACCTCCCAGGCCAGGCTCTTGGAAAAAGCGTCCAGCTTTTCGAGGTACCCGCCCACGCTCGAATCCCGGAACTGGAAGTATCCGGCCAGGGTGCCCCCGGTCAGGCGGCGCTCGTTGTCCTCGCCGTTGGGCATGATCTGGGGGGTGATGTTGACCTTGGACGAGGTGGTCTCATACCAGAAAAGGGACTTGTTGGGCAGGACATGAAAACGGTCTCCGGCCTGCAGATGGACCTGGCCGTCCGTGCCGTCCGGAAAGGTCAGGGTGCCCCTGCCGTCGGGCAGCAGAAAGGCCGCACCCGTATACGTGAATTTTTCGGTACCCGCGTCGTCGGTCAGCCACGTCTTGCCGCCGTCCACGGACACGCTGAACATCAGCTTGTCCGTGGGAGATGCGGGCGGCACGGCGGCGGCGTTCAGGATCTTCACCGTGTATTCGCTGGAACTTTCCCCGCTGAAGGTCGGCAACTGGTTATAGACCGGATCGGTCGAACTGCTTTGCAGATACGGGATGGACGGCACCGTCTCGAAGGCCAGTCGAAAAGAGCTGACGCCGTCGACCAGGGTATGCCCGGCCTGGGTGGTGATGGTCACGTTGCCGAGGCCGCTATCGATGTATCTGATATCGATCTTTTCAGCCAACTGCCGGACCAGGGCCGCGCGCTCGTCGCGCAGTCCGTTGGCGTTGTTCTTGCCCGTTTCCTCGGTCACGGTGATCTGGCCGTTGAGCGTGGCGATGCTCTCAAGAAGCTTATTGATCTCGCCGACTTCGGCCATGATGGTGTCGTCGGTTTGAGATTGCAGGCGTTGCAGATCGCTGTAGACCACCCCGATGGCCTGTTCCAGATTGGAGGCATGGCCGAGCAGAGCCGAGCGCACGCTCTGGTTGTCCGGGCTGGTGGCCAGGGTCTGCCAATCCGCCCAGAAGGCGGACAGGGCCGAATTGACTCCCTTGGCGTTGGATTCGTTGAAGATCATCTCGACGTTCTGCAGATTCTCGTAGAGCTTCTGCCAGCGCTGCTGTTCCGAGCTCTTGGTGTTGTACATGACCTCGGTGAATTCGTCGAAATAGCGGATGACTTCGGCGGCGTTGACGCCGGTGCCGAGCTGTCCCGGCGTGTAGCTGATGTAGTAGCCGTCCTCGAAGCGCACGGCCTGGCGGCTGTAGCCTTCGGTGTTGGCGTTGGAAATGTTGTTGCCGACGACCTCGATGGCCGCCTGGTTGGCGAACAGGGACTTCTTCCCGATGTTGAACATCGATGCAATGCCCGTCATCAGAGCCTCCCGCGCACCAGCGTGGCCGTGGCCGCCCGATCCTGCCACGTCCCCTTGGCCGAATAGGTGTTGCGCTCCTTGGGCGCGATCTGATTCTGGAAATGCCGCAGCAGCAGGCCGCTCTGCTTCCACAGGGCCATGGCCAGATCGGCGTTGATGGAGGCCAGTTGTCCGCTGTCCTGCTCATGCGTGATGATCTTGGCCCGCCAGGTTTCAAAAATCCGCCTGTCGGCAGGACCGAGCCCCTCCAGAAAAACGGCAAGATTGGTCATGCCCGCCGCTTGCAGGCGGCTGGTCAGCGCTTCGCGTTCCCGCACCAACTGGCGGATCAGGTCCTGGATGCACAGCTCAAGCGCGGTCACCTGATCCGGCTTTCCGGCCCGCAGCAGGGAATATTCCTCGCGCAAAAGCTGGCAGAGCAGCTCCGTGCCTTTGGCCTGACGGATGAGACTGCCGAGAATGATCTGTTGCATATCGCGCTTCCTTACGTGAAAAGTCGTGGACTCAAGGCCGAAACGGGAAATCCCTGCCCGGCGCGCCCTTTCTCCCCGGATCATTGCAAATTATCGACCACCGCGCCCGATGTCTCCTCAAGCCACGACCAGCGCCGATTTCCCCCGAGGACCGGAACAGGCGTCCCATGCCTCCCGGCAAGAATTTCCCCGCGGCCGGACATGCCTACGGCCCGTCCTCGCCGTCCATGCGCACGACACGCAAGGCATCTTCCAGATCCGTGGGCAGAGGCGCGCCCGTTCCCGGAGCGGTCCGGCCGGTCTGTTCTATGCGCCGGGCCAGCATCTCGGCCTCATGCTGGGCGGTGAGGGCGGCCAGAGTGCGGGGCTGCACCGCCGCAGGCTGGGCGGATGTCCGGGGCTTGCCGGCCTCACGCCGATCAAGGGGATTGAGCGGCGCGGTCGAAGCCGTGTCCCGGCTGGCGTTGACCAGGCGTTCGGAGAGGTTGGCGTAGAGCATGTCGGACAAGCCGATGCCGCCGCTTTGCGACATCTTGACCGACAGCTCCTGGTCGAACATGGACAGATAGCTTTCCTCCTCCTTGGAGTGGAGCAGCCCCTCCTTGGGCACGGAGGCGCGCATCTGCTTCCATATCTGGCCGATGAAGACCGCCTCGAAATCCTGGCAGGCCTTCTTGAGCTTGGCCTCGTCCATCCCCTTTTCGGGCTGCACCCGCGAGCGCAGGTCCCGCAAGCGATCCTGAAGACTTTGCGTCGAATCCTGCTCGGGCAGGTTCATGGCGGTCATCTCGTTCATGTTGCCTCCACGGGCTAAAGGACTTCAAGATCGGCATGCAGGGCGCCGGCCGATTTCATGGTCCGCAAAATGGAAATGAGGTCCCGGGGCGTGGCGCCGATGGCGTTCAGGCCATCGACCAGCTCCTGGATGGAAGCCCCGTCCATGAGCACAAGGCGGCGCTGCTCTTCCCGCACTCCGATCTCGGTGGAGGGCGTGATGGCCGTCTGGCCCGGCGAAAACGCTCCGGGTTGGGAAACCTGGGGCTGTTCGGAAACGACCACGTTCAGGTTCCCATGGGACACCGCGACCTTGGACAGGCTGACGTTGGCCCCCAGCACGACCGTGCCGGTCTTCTCATCGACCACGACCTTGGCCCGGCTGTCAGGCCGGACTTCCAGGTTCTCCAGAGAGGCCATGAGGGTCACGATGTCGCCCTGATACCGGGGAGGAACCGTCAGCCTCACGGAGGATGCGTCCTGGGCATGGGCGTACTGGCCGCCGATGGCCCTGTTCAGGCTGTCCGCGACCTGCTTGGCCGTGGAAAAATCCTCCACCGCCAACTGGATGGCGATGTCCTTCTGCTCGTTGAATTTGAACGGCACGCTGCGCTCGATGACCGCGCCGCCGGGAATCCGACCCACGGTGGTGATGTTCTTGTTCGCCTGGGCCGCCTCTCCGGCGGCGGAAAACCCGCCCACGGCCAGGGGACCCTGGCACAATGCGTAGACGCTCCCGTCGACTCCCTTCAAGGGCGTCATGAGCAGCACGCCGCCCAGCAGCGAAGACGCGTCGCCCACGGACGAGATGGTCGCGTCCAGTCGTGAACCGGGCCTGGCCGAGGCCGGCATCTTGACCGTGACCATGACCGCGGCCACGTTTTTTGGCTTGAGCGCGGCCCGGTCGACCTTGACCCCCATGCTTTCAAGCATGTTGGCCATGGATTGGATCGTGAACTGCGAACTGCTCTTGTCCCCGGTCCCCTGCAGGCCGACCACCAGGCCGTAGCCGATAAGGTCGTTGGTGCGCACCCCGCCGAAGCTGGCGATGTCCTTCAGGCGCACCGCGCCGGCGGGCAAGGCCGCCCCCAGGGCCAGAGCCAGGACAAAAGTCAGGAAGACGACGCGTCGAATTCTAGAAAGGCCACACATTGTCGAGTATCCTCGCAAGCCACCCGGGGCGTTGTTTGTCGGCCAGGACTCCCTCGCCGTAGAGTTCGATGCGCGCTTCGGCCAGACTGGTGGACATGATCGTGTTGTCGGCGTCTATGTCACGGTCGCGGGCCACTCCCTGCACCAGTACGATCTGGGTTTCGCCGTTGATCCGCGTCTCGCGGGCCCCGACCACTTCCATGAGCCCGCCGCCCAGGACCCGGGTCACCCGGGCCGCCACGGTGGTGGTCAGGGAGCTTTCGCGCTTGGTTTCGCCATCCCCCTCGAAATCGCTGGTGGAGCTCGCGCTGACCAGGGAGTCTCCGCCCACCGTCGCTCCGGGAATCAGCGGCAGCTTATCCTTGCCCAGGTAGGCGTTCACCCCGAGATTCATGGAGCTTTCCCGGTCGGCCGAGGTCGAGGCCTTGCTCTTGGACAGCGTGGTCTCGACCACCTTGATGAGCAGGATGTCGCCGACCCGCTTGGCCCTGGCGTCGGCAAAGAGCATGGTCGCCCCATCCGGATCGTACAGCGATCCGGGATTTTCGGCGTCCGAGACGCGCTCCTGGGGCGGCGGCGTGACCACGGCCGAGGGCATCGGCGGACGGCTCGTGGTCCGGCACCCGGTCAGGGCCAGAACGGCCAGCGTGAACATCACAAAACGTTTCTGCATATTTCCTCCCGGCCTACGGCACGCGCACCGTTTCGGCGTCGACAACCTGCGCGGCCACCACTCTGCGGCTTTGCATGTTCCGGACCCGAATGGTGCGCCCGATGCCGCCGTCCTCAAGACTTTCGACCGGCACGGTCAATTTGAGTGTCCGACCCGCATACACGAGGGTCAAAATCTGCCCTTTGGCCACCACGGGGATGGGTTCCACCGCGTCGGCGCTGATAACCTGCCCCTCGCCCACCGCCGCGGTCATGCGCAGGGGCAGGCTGCCTCCATCCCATGGCTCCCGGGCCATGTAGGCCAGGTTCTTGCGCGCGAATCCCACCAGCCCGGGTTCAAGCACGTCCCCCCGATTCAGGACCCGGGCGGCGCAGGGCACCGTCTTCCAGACATCGGCGAAAACCGTGCCCGTGAAGCCCTGCACCACGCGCCCGTCCTCGGCCACGGCCTCCAGACGCAGACTGATCCGGCCCGGAGCGGCCGTGCCCACGGGGATGACGCGCATCCGGACCGGCGTCTTTTCGGAAATGAACAGATGATCCGCGATGCGATGCTCGCGAATTTCCACATCCCCCTCATAGCGGGACAAGGCGTTCGTCAAAATTTTGTCGATGGTCGGCAGCATGGACGCGGTGCCGAACACCTGCCCACCTCGCTGGACCTGGACCTGATCGGGAACATCCAGGGGCGGCAGGCCGGGTCCCAGGCGTTGCACGATCAGTTCGCGCAGCTTCGGACCGCTCAGGCTCGCCCTGGCACCGTCGAATTTGGGGGAGGCCAGCAGCGGAACCGAACCCGCACGGGCCAGCAACGCCTGAGCGTCATCGCCCTCGGCGCGGGCAAGATCACCCAGGGTGATGGCCGGACCGTCCACGCACACGGCCCCGGCCACGACCAGTCTGCCCTGGGCCGCGACCAGCCCCGGAAAACAGAGCAGGGAGAGCAGGACCACAAAAAAACGCATGCGCTACCTCTTCAACTGATTGGCGATCTGCAACATTGAATCGGCCGTGGTGATGGACTTGGAGTTGGCCTCGTAGGCGCGCTGGCCCACGATCATGTTGACCATCTCCTCCACGATCTCGACGTTGGACATCTCCAGAAAGCCCTGGGCCAGGGTGCCGGCGTTGTTCTCGCCGGGCACGCTCTCCACCGCCTCGCCCGACCCGTCGGTCTGCACGTACAGATTGCGGCCCACGGCCTTGAGGCCGGCGGGGTTGACGAAGGTGTAGACCGGGATGTCCGTGCCCGCGATCTCCTCACCGGCCTTGTCCACGCAGGTCAGGCGGCCGTCCTCGGTCACGACGACGTTCTGGGTCTCGGGCGGAACGATGAACTCCGGTTGCAGGGGATGCCCGTTGTCGGTCACGACGCGGCCGTCGCTGTCGAGCTTGAAGGCGCCGCTTCTGGTGTAGGCCTCTTCCCCGTTGCGCTCGATGCGGAAGAATCCGTCGCCCTCGATGACCAGATCGAGCTGGTTGCCCGTGTTCTGAAAATCGCCCTGGGAGAATATCTTGTGCACGGACACGGGCCTGACGCCCATGCCGACCTGCATGCCCACGGGCAGGCGGTCGCCGTCCTGGTTGGCGGAGCCCGCGATCTTCATGTTCTGGTACATGAGGTCCTCGAACTCGGCCCTGTTCTTCTTGAATCCGGTGGTGTTGACGTTGGCCAGGTTGTTGGCCGTGACGTCGAGGTTGAGCTGCTGGGCCACCATGCCCGATGCACTGGTCCATAAGGCGCGAATCATGTCTTTCTCCTTGCGGGATCACCCGCTCCCCTGCCGCCGCCCGCGACCACGGCGCGGCCCGCGGCGTCGGGGGCATTATCTCGGCGCACCGACTTCCGCGATGGCCTTCTTGTCCTGTTCAAACGAACCGCTGATCATCTTCTGGTAGGCTTCGAAAGCGCGCATGGCCTCGATCATGTTGACCATTTCCGTGACCACGTTGACATTGGCGCCTTCCAGAAAGCCCTGCTCCACGGTGGCATCCTCGGCCGGCACCGCCTGCGCGTCGGCTCCGGGCCGGATGCGCAGCAGCGAATGCCCCATCTTCTCCAGGGTCCTGGGGTCTTCGACCCGGACCAGATCGATGACGTCGACGAGCTCCCCGTCCACGGACACCCCGCCGTCGGCATCAATCAATATGTTCCCGCCTTCCGGAATCTGCAGCGGACCGCCCTGGCCCAGAAGCTGGTTGCCGTGGCCGTCCACGACAAAGCCCTCGACCGAGCGGTGGTACACGCCCTGACGGGTCATAAATTCCCCTTCGGGCGTCTGGACCCGGAAAAAACCGTCCCCGGCGATGGCCAGATCAAGCGGGTTGCCCGTGCTCTTCATCGCCCCCTGGGACAGGTCGATGACCGATTCGGAAATCCTGGGCTGGGCCAGAAGATTGGCCTGGGGCCAGGGCACCTTCTCGGTCAGGGTGGTGTTGGGGTCGAGCATGTCGTGGGCGTAACGGCGAAAAGTGTCCCTGAAGGCCAGCTTGTCGCCCTTGAAGCCCGTGGTATTCACGTTCGCCAAATTATTGGCTATGGTGTCGAGCCGATGCTGTTGCGTAAGAGCCCCGAATACGGCGCTATAGCTGCTGTCTTGCATGTGGGGTCCTCCTTGGTACCGATCGTTGAGCAAATACCAGGCCACCACGACTCGCGGCTCGCCGTGGGCCGGGGTCGAAGGAAAAAAACACTTGACGCCCATCCCCCCCCTCATGCAAGGGAAACGGTTGCAGAGCGGGTGTAGCTCAATGGCAGAGTACAAGCTTCCCAAGCTTGGAGTCGCGAGTTCGACCCTCGTCACCCGCTCCACTCCTGTATGTGGTCATACTGATATTCGGTAGCTGATGGGGGTGGGCCTTTTCGTGGTCCACCTTTTTTTTTCCGGCAGGCAGAAAATGGACAAGAACGAAATACACGCCCGTCTCATGGAAATGACGACACCCCTGTGCCAGGCCCGGGACCTCGAAGTCTGGGGCATCGAACTGCTTTTCGCGGCCGGCGGTCGCCACCGGATCGTGCGCGTCTACCTGGACTCGCAGCAGGGGGTGGGCATTGACGAGTGCACCGACATCAGCAGGCATCTGAGCCTGGCCCTGGACGTCGAGGACATCATTCCCGGAGCGTTCACCCTGGAAGTGTCTTCCCCCGGGCTTGAACGGCGTTTTTTCTCGCTGGAGCAGATGCGGCCCTATGTCGGCCAGCCCATCCGCGTCCGTCTGGAGAATCCGCTGGCAGGCAGAAAAAATTTCAAGGGCCGCCTTGTTTCCATAGCCGCGCCCATGTTCACGCTGGCCGACGAGGGCGACAGCTTCGAACTGAACTGGGAAGACGTGGGCAAGGCCAACCTTATCTACGAGCCCTTCGATCAGGGCAAAAAACGATAATATTTCGGAACACGGCGGTTTTTTCCGCGCGGAGAACGGAGGACGTTCATGAATTTGGAACTCAAGAAAGCCATAGATCAGATCAGCAAGGACAAGGGCATTGACCGTGAAATGCTGATCGACACCCTGGAAGAAGCCATTCGGGCCTCCGTGACCAAGAAATACGGCGACAAGATGGACATCGAGGTCACCTTCAACGAAGAAACCGGCGAAATTGAAGTCTACCAGTTCAAGATCGTGGTCGAGGAAGTCGAGGATCCCGATACCGAGATCATCATGGCCGATGCGATCAAGCACGATCCCAACGTCGAACTTGACGACGCCATCGGATTCCGCCTCCAGGTCGAGGACCTTGGGCGCATCGCGGCCCAGAGCGCCAAGCAGGTCATCATCCAGCGCATGCGCGACGCCGAGCAGGAAATCATCTACGAGGAATACAAGAACCGCAAGGGCGAGATCGTCAGCGGCATCATCCAGCGCCGCGACCGTTCCGGCTGGATCATCAACCTCGGCCGCACCGAGGCCCTGCTGCCCAAGGACAAGCAGATTCCTCGCGAGCGTTTCCGTCAGGGCGACCGGGTCGAAGGCCTGATCATCGACGTGCGCAAGGAAGGGCGCGGGCCGCAGATCATCATCACCCGCTCCGATCCCGAGTACATGACCGCCCTGTTCCGCCGAGAGGTGCCCGAAGTGGCCGACGGCACGGTCAACATCATGGGCGTGGCCCGTGATCCGGGCCTGCGTGCCAAGGTCACGGTCCTGTCCCAGGATTCCAACGTCGATCCGGTGGGCGCCTGCGTCGGCATCCGGGGTTCGCGCATCCACTCCATCGTGCAGGAGCTGCGCGGCGAGCGAATCGACATCGTGCTCTGGAGCCCGGACATCGCCACCTACGCGGCCAACGCCCTGTCGCCTGCACGCATCTCCAAGATCGCCATCGACGACGAGGAGAAATCCCTGGAGGTCGTGGTGCCCGAGGATCAGCTGACCCCGGCCATCGGCAAGAAGGGCCAGAACGTCAAGCTGGCGGCCAAGCTCCTGGGCTGGAAGATCGACATCTTCACCAACACCCGCTTCAACAAGCTGCACAAGGACCGCCACCTGCTGGAACAGCTGGCCAGCGCGGCCCAGGTCTCCGTCGCTGACTTCACGGAAGCCGGTTTTGACTCCCTGGAAGCCATGGCCGCCTGCACCAACGAACAGCTGCTCGACATCCAGGGTATCAGCGAAGAGAATATCGGCGCCCTGCGCGGCGCACTGAACCTGCTCATCAGCCAGAACCGCGAGGAGACCCCGGAAGAGTCCGAGGCGTCGGAAACCCCGGATTCGGCGCAGGGCGAAGACGCGGATTACGCGGACGGAGACGAGGCGTAGATGCTTCATGTCACTGATCAGGCTGCCTGCGCGCAAGGTCCTGTACGCATGTGCGTGATCTGCAGGCGGCGTTTTCCAAAAGAAGAATTGTACAGATTTACCTGCCCTGTTCACGGCGAGCTCACTCTGACCGCTGACAGCACCGGAAATAAACCGGGACGGGGTTTTTATCTTTGCCGCGACGCGGCGTGCCGGAACAAATTCGAGCGATTCAAGGGCTGGCAGAAGAAATGTAAGGGGGTTGGGCATGTCCACTAGATTGCGGGTGAGAGACCTTGCCACGGAGCTTGATATCTCCAGCAAGGATTTGATGACGATATTGCGGGAACTCAAAATCCCGGCCAAAAGCCACATGAGCAGCCTGACCGACGAGGACGTCGAGCAGGTCCGCAATCATCACCAGAACCGGGCCGCCGCGCCCCAGGTTGTGGACACGCGCGCCACCTCCGGGGTTATCGTACGCAAGCGGCACAAGGCTGCGTCGAAGGCATCCACGGAAGCGGTCGACGAGCAGGCCGCGGAAGAAACCCCGGCCGAAAAGCCCGTGGAGGCCGCGGCGGACACTCCCGCCAAGGCGCCCGAGAAGCCCGAAAAGCCCAGAACCCGCGCGGCTTCGCGTGCGGTCATCGTCACTCCGGCGCGCATCGTAGAGGAAGCTCCCACCGCCGTCGAAGAGCCCGTCCAGGACGAAGCGTCGACAGCGCCTGCCTCCACCGGGGAAGCCCCGGCTCCCGTCGAGGAAACGCCCGAGCAGCCAGCTCCCGAAGCGGCGGTCGAGGCCGGCGAAGCGACGGAAGAGAGCGAGGCCGCTCCCGCCGAGACCACCTCGGAAAGCGAGGGAGAGTCCGAAGAGGCCAAGCGCTCCCGCAAGAAGACGAAAAAGGCCAAGCCCGCCCCGGCTCCCGTCCAGGTCAAGATCATTTCCAGACCCACCATCGTCGAATTTCCCGATACCAGGGTCGACGGCCAGCCCGTGCGCCCCATGGGACCGGCCGCCAGGCCCATGGGACCGGCGGGCTACACTCCCCGCCCCTCCGGCCCCGGCGCTCCCCGTCCTTCCGGTCCCGGCGGTCCGCGCCCCAGCGGCCCGCGTCCGACAGGTCCGGCCGACCTTGGCGCCCCGCGTCCGGCCCCTGAAAGCGAAGGCTCCAAGGATTCGCGCGGCAAGAAAAAGAAAGGCCGCCGCACGGTGGAGGCAGCGGATCTGTACCGCAAGGAAGAGTTCTCCATGGGCAAGGGCAAGAAGGCCCAGCGCGCCGAGGCCCGCAGAGCCGGCGGGGCCCGAGCCCAGCAGCAGACCACGCAGCCCATCAAGGCCTCCAAGCGCAAGATCCGGGTCGACGACACCATCCGGCTGACCGACCTCGCCCACCAGATGGGCATCAAGGCCCAGGACCTGATCAAGAAGCTCTTCTCCATGGGCGTGATGGCCACCATCAACCAGTCCCTGGATTTCGAGACGGCCCTGCTTTTGGCCGCCGAGTTCAAGTACGAGGTGGAGAAAGCGGGGTTCTCGGAAGACGAATTCCTGCTGCCCAAGGAGGCCGACAAGGCCGAAGATTTGAAGCCGCGCCCCCCTGTGGTGACCATCATGGGCCACGTCGACCACGGCAAGACCTCGCTGCTTGACGCCATCCGCTCCACGAGCGTGGCCTCGGGCGAGGCCGGCGGCATCACCCAGCACATCGGCGCCTACCACGTGACCACTTCGCGCGGCGAAGTCGTGTTCCTGGACACACCCGGCCACGAGGCCTTCACCACCATGCGCGCCCGAGGCGCCAAGGTCACGGACATCGTCGTCCTGGTCGTGGCCGCCGACGACGGCGTCATGGAGCAGACCCGAGAGGCGGTCAGCCACTCCAAGGCGGCGGGCGTGCCCATCGTCGTGGCCGTGAACAAGATGGACAAGGAAGGGGCCGACCCGGACCGCGTCAAGCGAGAACTGTCCGACCTTGGACTCATGCCCGAGGACTGGGGCGGAGACACCATCTACGCCCACGTCTCGGCCAAGAAGCGCCAGGGCCTGGACGAGCTGCTCGAACTCATCCTGTTGCAGGCCGAAGTGCTCGACCTCAAGGCCAACCCGGACAAGCCGGGCCGAGGCCATGTGGTCGAAGCCAAGCTGGACAAGGGACGCGGCCCCGTGGGCACGGTCCTCATCCAGGAAGGCCAGATCAACCAGGGCGACGCCTTTGTCTGCGGCCTGATCAGCGGCAAGGTCCGGGCCATGTTCGATGACCAGGGCCGTCAGATCAAATCCGCGGGCCCGGCCATTCCGACGGAAATCCAGGGCTTCGAGGCCATTCCCGAGGCCGGCGACGAATTCGTCATCGTCAAGGACGAGAAGGTGGCCCGCAAGATCGCCGAAGACCGCCGCGTCAAGCACCGCGACAAGGAACTGGCCAAGGAATCCAAGGTCACCCTGGAAAGCTTCCTGGCCTCCAAGGCCGGCGAAGAGGCCCAGAACCTGAATCTGCTGCTCAAAGCCGACGTGCAGGGTTCGCTCGAAGCCATCTCCGAAGCCCTGCGCAAGCTGTCCACGGACGAAATCAAGATCGCCATCATCCATGGCGGCGCCGGAGCCATCACCGAATCCGACATCCTTTTGGCATCGGCCTCCAATGCCATCATCATCGGCTTCAACATCCGGCCCACGGCCAAGATCAAGGAAGTGGCCGAGCAGGAAAAGGTCGACATCCGCTTCTACGACATCATCTACAAGCTGGTGGATGACATCAAGGCGGCCATGTCCGGCATGCTCTCGCCCGACATCAAGGAAGTGTACCTCGGCCAGGCCGACGTGCAGCAGGTCTTCAGCGTGCCCAAGATCGGCAACATCGCCGGCTGCATGGTCAGCGACGGCAAGCTCAAGCGCAACGCGGGAATCCGCCTGCTGCGCAACGGCGTGGTCATCTACACCGGCAAGCTCAGCTCCCTGAAGCGGTTCAAGGACGACGCCAAGGAAGTGACCAAGGGTTACGACTGCGGCGCGGGCCTGGAGAACTTCAATGACGTCAAGATCGGCGACATCATCGAAGCCTTCGAACTGGTGGAGGAAGCCCGGACCATCTAGGTCGGACAGGGGGGGACGTGATCATCGGAACCCTGCGCCTTGAATTCAGACTGCATGGCGTTTTTTCCTTGAAGGAAAAGCGAAAAAGCGCCAACAGTCTGAAGCAGAAGCTGCGCAACGCCTTCAATGTGGCCGTGTCTGAAACCGAAGCCCAGGACTCCCACCAGGTCCTGGTCCTCGGGGTGGTCACGGTTTCCAATGAAACGAGGCACGTGCACAGCAGACTGTCCAAGGTCCTGGCCATGGTGGAAGCCTCCACCGCAGACGAGCTTGTCCGTGCCGACATGGACGTATTCGGAGCCTGATTTTATATGCAGAGAAGCAATTCCAGACGCGCAGTCCAAATGGGCGACCAGATCATGCAGGTCCTGGCCTCCATCCTGATTCAGGAAGTCGAGGACCCGACCCTGGCCCTGGTCACCATCACCGGAGTGCGCCTGAACCGGGACTTCAGCATCGCTGAAGTCCTCTACACCCACCTGCGCGGACGCGCGGCGGAACCGGAGATCACCAAGGCGCTCTACCACGCCAAGGGCTTTCTGCGCTCACGCCTGAGCAAGGAGCTCAAGCTGCGCGGCATCCCGGACCTGCGCTTCCAGTGGGACACCTTTCTCGAAGACATGGTATACGATGCCCCACCTGAAACAGATAGCTGAACAGCTTCGGGAGACGGACAACTTCCTGGTCGTTTCCCATGTCTCCCCGGACGGCGATGCCCTAGGCTCCATGCTGGGCATGGGGGAGCTTCTTGACGCCCTGGGCAAGAAGGTCAGGCTGTTCAACGAGTCCGGAATCCCCAGCCGCTTCCAGTGGCTCGCCCCCAAGCGGGAAATTTTGCGCGAACTGCCCGAGGAGGAGCCGGACACCCTCGTCGTGCTGGACTGCGGCAGCGCGGAGCGGGCCGGACAGCTCATCGCGCCGTGGCTTCAGACCAAAAAGGTCTTCAACCTCGACCACCACCTGGGCAACCCCATGTTCGGCACCCTGAACTGGGTCGAACAGCGGGCCTCGTCCGTGGGCGAGATGGTCGGCATGCTGGCCCGCGAGCTCGGCGTGCCGCTGGTCGGCCTTCTGGGCGAGTATGTGTATCTGGCCCTCATTTCCGACACCGGGGACTTCTGTTTCAACAACACCCGGCCCGAAACCCTTGAGATGGCAGCCGAAATTTTACGCCTGGGCCTTCTGCCCGGTCCTTTCCACGAGCAGAAGCAGTCCACCGGCACGCTGAACCAGTTGCAGATGCGCGGCACGGTCCTGAAGCAGGCGAGGTTGCACGCGGAGGGGCGGATCAGCCTGATCTCCTTCTCGCGCGAACTGTTCGAGCAGACGGGAACAGGCCCCGAGGATACCGAAGGGCTGGTCAACACCGTTCTCTACGTGCAGGGCGTGCAGGTGGCCATCAGCCTGCGCGAGGAGGAGAAGGGCATCAAGTTCTCCCTGCGCTCCAAGGGCAGCACCAACGTGCAGGTGGTGGCGGCCCGCTTCGGCGGCGGCGGTCACCGCAACGCCGCCGGAGGGACGCTGCTCATGGACATGGACCAGGCCAAGGCGACCATGATCCAGGCCGTGACCGAGGAGCTTGCCGATTCATGAGCGCCCAGGCACTGAAACAACTTGACGGGGTGCTGGTTTTGCATAAACCGGGAGGCCCGACCTCCGCGGATTGCCTGAACCAGATCAAGCGCGGCCTGGGGCAGAAAAAGATCGGCCACGCCGGAACGCTGGACCCCATGGCCACGGGCGTGCTGGTGGTGCTGCTCGGCCAGGGCACCAAGCTGGCCGGATATTTGAGCGACGACCGCAAGACCTACCGGGGCAGCCTGATCCTGGGCCGGACCACGGATTCCTACGACGTCCAGGGCAAGGTCCTTTCCGAGGCCCCCTGGCAGCATCTGGATCCCGAGGTCGTGCGGGCCGAAATCCTGGGCTGGCAAGGCACCATGAGCCAGGAAGTGCCACCGGTCTCGGCGGCCAAGCATCAGGGAAAGCCCCTGTACGCCCTGCACCGGGCCGGCAAGGAAGTGCCGGTCAAGGTCAAGGATGTCACAATTTTCGACTCGCAGGTCCTGTCCCTGGATCTGCCGGTCACGAGCTTTCGAGTCACCTGTTCCGCAGGAACCTACATCCGCTCCCTGGCCCACAGCCTGGGGATGCGACTTGGGTGCGGAGCGGTGCTCAGCGAACTGGAGCGGGAGGCAAGCCACCCGTTCACCCTTTCCCAGGCTCACAGTCTGGAAACGGTGCTGGAAAGCGGAGACCTGCTCCACGAGTTGGTCCTGCCCATGGCCCAGGCCCTGCCCCACTGGCCCAAGCTCGCGCTCACCCGCGAGCAGACCGCCTTGGTGCAGAACGGGGCCTGGCTACCGACCAGCCTCTTTCCGGATTATCCGGCCCAGGAAGGGGACCGCGCCTTCATGCTCTCCGCCGAACGGGCCCCGTTGGCCCTGATGGAAGCGGGCATGCGCTCGGGGGTCCTGTCCTGGACCATCCTGAGAGGGCTTTGGCAGGCCTGACGGCTCTGGTTCGCAACGTGGATATGGTCAGGTGGAAGAAACATGATAACCGGAGGATATGGCTGTGGTCTTAACCCCTGAACGCAAGGCTGAAGTTGTAAAGGAATATGGCAAAACCGAGACCGATACCGGGTCCCCTGAAGTGCAGGTGGCTCTGTTGACGGAACGGATCACGTACCTC
Source organism: Pseudomonadota bacterium (assembly GCA_023393525.1). Taxonomy (GTDB): domain Bacteria; phylum Desulfobacterota; class Desulfovibrionia; order Desulfovibrionales; family Desulfomicrobiaceae; genus Desulfomicrobium. The sequence goes on from JAEWKZ010000069.1 coordinate 18,397, forward strand.
ACTGACCACTTCAAGGGTCACCAGAAGGACTTCCATTCCCGCACAGGACTCCTGAAGCTCGTCGGCAAACGCAGACAGCTTCTGAATTACCTGAAGAAAAAAGACATTCAGCGCTACCGCGATCTGATCGCGAAACTCGGTCTGCGCAAGTAGACATCTTAAGGCGGGGCCCCGTGGTCCCGCCTGCCCTTTTTTTTGAACCGCGCTCCCGGCAGCATTTCACGCCTGCGGTTTTGTGTTTAGTGCATGGCCCGACCCCTTCGGGACACGCCCTAAACACCAAACCCGCCGCCGCTGCCCCCACGGAGTGCCAAACCATCACGAGGCATAACATGGCAGATTTTCAGCTCACCAGACGCACCATTCCCATGGGCGACAGTGAAATCATCATCGAACACGGCAAACTCGCCTTGCAGGCCAGCGGCTCCGTGACCGTGCAGTGGGGCGACACCGTCGTTCTGGTCACGGCCACCCACCAGGCCCTGGACCGGGTCGTGGATTTTCTTCCCCTGACCTGCAACTATCAGGAAATGCTCTATTCAGCCGGTCGCGTCCCGGGCAACTATTTTCGCCGCGAAGTGGGCCGCCCCAGCGAGCACGAGACCCTGACCTCGCGCCTCATCGACCGCCCCATCCGTCCGCTCTTCCCCAAGGGCTGCACCAACGAGATCCAGGTCATCGCCACGGTCATCTCCTCGGACAAGGAGCGTTCCGCCGACATCCTGGCCATGCTCGGCGCGTCCACGGCCCTGCATATCTCCGAGATCCCCTTTGCCGGTCCCGTGGCGGCCATCCGTGTCGGCTACCGCGACGGGCAGTTCCTGCTGAACCCCACCGCCTCCGAACTGGCCACCAGCCAGCTGAACATGATCCTGGCCGGCACCCGCGACGCGGTGGTCATGGTCGAGGGCGGAGCCCAGTTCCTGTCCGAAGACATCATGACCGAAGCCGTGGCCTGGGGACACGCCCAGCTCGGACCCATGCTCGATGCCCAGGAAGAGCTGCGCAAGGAACTCGGCAAGGAGAAATTCACGGTCACTCCCCCGGCTGAGGACGAGGAGCTCATCGCCGCGGTGGGCGAACTGGCCGCCGCTCCCCTGACCGCGGCCCTGGCCGTGCCCGGAAAGATGGACCGCCGCGACGCCAAAAAGAAGGTCAAGCAGGATCTGATGGACGGTCTCATGGCCAAATTCGCCGAGACCCCCGAACGGATCAAAGGCGTGGGCGAAATTTTGGAAAAGCTGGAAAAGAAGATCGTCCGCCAGCGCATCATGACCGACAAGATCCGCATCGACGGCCGCGACCTGACCACGGTGCGCCCCCTGATCATGGAAGTGGGCTTCCTGCCCCGCACCCACGGTTCGGCCATCTTCACGCGCGGCGAGACCAAGGCCCTGTGCACCTGCACCCTCGGCAGCACCCGCGACGAGCAGCGCATCGAAACCCTGGCCGGTGAAGTCTCCAGACGTTTCCTGATGCACTACAATTTCCCGCCCTACAGCGTGGGCGAAGCCCGCATGCTGCGCGCGCCCGGACGCCGCGAAGTCGGCCACGGCGCCCTTTCCGAGCGGGCCCTGAATCCCGTGCTGCCCGCGCCTGACGCATTTCCGTTCACCATCCGCGTCGTGTCCGACATCATGGAATCCAACGGTTCCTCCTCCATGGCCTCCGTCTGCGGCGGCACCCTGGCTCTCATGGACGCGGGCGTGCCCATCAAGACCCCAATCGCGGGCATCGCCATGGGCTTGATCAAGGAAGGCGACGAATACCTGGTCCTGACCGACATCCTCGGTGACGAAGACCATCTGGGCGACATGGACTTCAAGGTCGCGGGCTCCCGCGACGGCGTGACCTCCATCCAGATGGACATCAAGATCGCCGGCATCCCGGCCGAAGTCATGCAGAAAGCCCTGCATCAGGCCAAGGCCGCCCGCGTGCACATCCTTGACCAGATGGAAGCGGTCATCGCCGCGCCCAGAGGCGAGCTGTCCAAATTCGCCCCGCAGATGGACATCGTGCACATCTCCCAGGACAAGATCCGCGAAGTCATCGGACCCGGCGGCAAGAACATCAAGGCCATCTGCGAAGCCACCCAGGCCGACATCGACATCGACGACTCCGGCAAGATCTCCATCTTCGCCCCGGACTCCACCTCTCTGGCCAAGGCCCGGGAAATGGTGCTCTACTACGACCAGAAGGCCGAACTGGGCACCGACTACGACGGCATCGTCAAGAAGATCATGGACTTCGGCGCGTTCATCGAGATCCTGCCCGGCCTTGAAGGCCTGTGCCACATCTCCCAGCTGGCCCGCGACCGCGTCAACGTGGTCACGGACGTGGTCCAGGAAGGCGACGCCATCCGCGTTCGGGTCATCGACATCGAACCTTCCGGCCGCATCAAGCTCAGCCGCAAGGCCATCATCCTCGAAGAACTGGGCGAAGAGCCCGAGCCGGTTCAGCCCCGCTCCGACCGCCCGCGCAGCGACAGGCCGCGCAGCGGTGACAGGCCGCGCGGAGGAGACCGAGGCGGAGACCGTCGCGGACCTCGCCGCTAAACTCGACCATCACAAAAAACCCGGGCTAACCCCCGGGTTTTTTCTTTTTGTTTGAAGCCTTGATATTGGGCGCGAGTCGGCGTGGTCCGGACAAGGGCTGCCGGAACTCCTTCGCTGGCCTCGTAATGCTTCCCGGCCTTGAGGGAAGGAGATTGTTCGAAATTTACGCCAGGCGGTCGGTAAGCAAACGATGCCCGGCTCAGTCAGACAGCCGACAGCCCTTGTCCGGACCACGCCGACTCGCTTGTGGCGGTGCGCAAGGGGGGAGTCCCCCCGCACGTCAAAGGCAAAAAAAACCAGAAAGGCAACCACCCCGCCCTTCGGGCACCCCTCCTTGGCAGGAGGGGAGTCAGAGCGGTTATTGGCGGATATTGAAGCTTTGTGCGTACGCGGCCTTCATCAAGCTTGGGTTCAGCCCCTTCTCGGTCGCCAGCTGCTTGAGGTTCCCAGTCATGCCGTGGGCGAATTTGCAGAACATGACGCACACAACCGAAACAATCTACTCTTCGACCAAAAAAGCCCCACCCGGGCCTCAAGGTCCGCTGGCGGCATGGTCTTGAGACCCGTCGGCTGTCTGACCGAGCCAGGCATCGTTTGTTGAATCGTTGCCTGACGCGCTGCCAAAAATTTTCCGCCCTGCACGCAACGATTCAACTCTACGAGGCCAGCGAGGGAGTTCCGGCGGGTCTCAAGACCATGCCGCCAGCGGGCCGCGCGTCGTTCGCGAAGATGTATCGTGTTTTGCCTTCTGTTTTCTCTTTCCGCTCAACTTACCCAGTAATACACCGCCCCGCAGAAGATCAGGCTGGCCACGCGGAAGCCCTGGCTGCAGATGATGAGCTCCAGGGCCAGCTTCGGCCTGAAGATCCCTGCGTAATAGGGAAACTGGTGCCTGAAGGCGCGCATGGGCGAGGACAGGACGTTGCCGACAATAAGGGCCATGACAACGTCGCGCACGGACATGGAGCCCGCGTCAAGAAGCGCCCCTGCGGCGGCCATGCCTGCGGAGAACTCTGCCGCCAACTGGAAGACAATGATGCCCATGGCCTTGGGGTGCAGCCAGGACAAGGCGCTCATGTGCTCGGCCAGAAACTGTTCCACAGCTGAAAACATGCCGAACTTGTTCATGAAATGCACACCGACATAAATAGGGGCGGTGATCATGACGATCTTTTTGATGCGCCGCCGGAAACGCTTCCAGGTCTTCTCCAGGACCTGCCGCGCCACGAGCTTTTCCTCGGCGGGCAGGTCCATGGCATGGCAGCGGTCGATCCCGGTCAGGAGAATCCGCCCGATGAAAAGGATCAGAATCGTGCGCAGCAGGGCCGCGCCCACGGTGATGCCCAGGTAGACCACGGCCGCGGACTTGAGAATGGGCACGGTGATGAAGATCATGCTCGGCAGGTGCAGAAAATAGGTCGGCAGGCTGTTGAAGAGATTGGTCAGGATGAGTTCGCGGCGGGACAGCCGGCCCTGGTCGTAGGCCTCGGCCAGCATGGTGTTGGCCGTGACGCCGGAAACAAAGGCCATGGAAAAACTGGCCGCCGAAATTTCGCACATGCGCCCGATGCGGGTCAGCGGGTTGGCCAGACGCGCCATGAAACGGGTCCAGTGCATGGCCTCGATCAGGTTGCCGACAAAAAGGCCCACGGACACAAGGCCGATGAGCTTGCACAGAGGCCAGAGAATCTGCGCCCACAACTCCGCCAGGCTCATGCCGACCTTCCCGCATGCTTGACGCGCCTTAGCGCGGCCGCCACGTCAAGCGGGTCCATGAACCGGCCCGTGGGCAAAGCGCCCTGGGTGATTTCAAGCAGCAGCCCAAGGCCAGCCGCCAGCCAGAAAGGAGACAGCCGAAAACCTTTCCAGCCCGCAGGCCAGAAAAAAACCATCAGGCCATAGGCCAGAAAATGAAAGAGCTTGTCGCTCTGATCCGGGGCCCCGGACATGTCCACCGGAACCAACGATCCAACGATAAGGGCCAACACGTAGGCCGCAAAGACAAGCTTGTGCAGAGAGATGACCGTGTTTTCACGCATGGCCTCACCTATGCCAAAGGTCCGGACAGGGCAAGGGTTCGGGCTTCTTGTTATTTTCACGCCAAAGAATTACTGCCACGCCATGACAAACGCGCCCACCATCTGGATAAACGCAGGCGAAACCTCCGGCGACCTGCACGGACAGCTTCTGGTCCAGGCTCTGCGCGAGCAGTGTCCCGGAGCCTCGTTCACGGGCATGGCCGGACCGGCCATGCGCGAGGAAGGAGTTGACGCCCTGCTCCGAACCGAGGCCCTGTCGGTCATGGGCTTCACCGAGGTCTTGGCCCAGCTGCCCAAAATCATGGGTCTTCTACGCACCGTGAAAGACCAGTTGGCCAAGACCCGACCGGACGTTGTGGTGGTCATCGACGCCCCTGATTTTCACTTCCGCGTGGCCCGCATCGCGCAGAGTCTGGGCATCCCCGTGGTGTACTACATCAGCCCCAAGCTCTGGGCCTGGCGCGAGGGACGGGTGGAGTTTTTGCGCCGCCACGTGGATCGCCTCGTCTCCATCCTGCCTTTTGAAGTCGACTTCTATGCCCGTCACGGCATGGCCATAGACTATGTCGGCCATCCCCTGCTCGACTCCATCAGAACGCAGGAAATCCTGGCTACGCCCCCCCGCGCGAACCGCATCGGCATCCTGCCCGGCAGCCGCAAGCGCGAGATCACGTCGCTGCTGCCGGTGTTCTCCCGCGCCGCCGCCCTGCTGACCGCCCGCCATCCGGACCTGGAGTTTGTCCTGCCCGTGGCTCCGGGCATGGACCGCGATCTGATCACGAGCTGCTGGGCCTCCGAGACCCCCGTCACCCTGGCCGACAGTTCGGATCGTTACGAACTCATGCGCTCCTGCCGGGCGATCATGGCCGCTTCGGGCACGGCGACGCTGGAGACGGCCCTGCTCGAAGTGCCCACGGCCGTGGCCTACAAATTTTCGCCCCTGACGTATCTTTTGGGACGCATGCTGGTGAAAGTGCCCTTCATTTCCCTGCCCAACCTGATCCTGGGCCAATCCGTGTTTCCTGAATTCTTGCAGCACGCCGCCAACCCCTCGGCCCTGGCGGCGGCCATGTCGCAATGGATAAAGGACACTCCCGCGCGCGCCCGCGTTCTGGACCAGCTGGGCACCCTGCCCGGCCTGCTCGGAGGCGGAGGGGCCACGGCGCGGGCGGCGAAAATCGTGCTGGAAACCATGCGAAAACCATACGATCCGGCCTGATCCGAGGCTTGGAGCCAGAGATCAGGCTTGACAATCGATTCTCCATTGTTCATCAGTTTTCTTGAGAAACAGATTATGAAAAACATCATCGCCCCCATTTCCATTATTATCATTTCCGTGATTGAAAAATCACGGCCGGGGGAGTGAGGCGTCCGCGCAAGCGGTCATCCACGTAAGCAATAAGCCCCCGGCCGCAAGGTTCGGGGGCTTTTTCATTACACAACACGCCAGGCCCGCCGGGCATGGAACCATGAACGGCGGACACCGCCAGGAGCACAATGAACGCGATCCAGATCTACGACACCACCCTGCGCGACGGCACACAGTCCGAGGAACTCAATCTCTCCACCGAGGACAAGCTGCGCATCGCCACCAGGCTCGACCAGCTTGGCGTGGCCTACATCGAAGGTGGATGGCCCGGCTCCAATCCCAAGGACAAGCGCTTTTTCGCGGAAATGAAGCAGTACCAGCTCGGCACCGCCAAGCTGGCCGCCTTCGGATCCACCCACGCCGCCAAGGGCACGGCGGAGAGCGACGCCAACCTGCTGGCCCTCATCGAATCCGAAGCGCCGGTGCTGACCATTTTCGGCAAGACCTGGGACATCCACGTCACCGACGCGCTGAAAATCACCCTGGAGCGCAACCTCGAACTCATCCGCGACTCCCTGGCCTTTTTGCGTCCCCATGCCGATGAGCTTTTCTACGATGCCGAACATTTTTTCGACGGCTACAAGAAGAACGCCGACTACGCCATTTCCTGCCTGCAGACGGCCATGGACGCCGGGGCGGACCTGCTGGTGCTCTGCGACACCAACGGCGGCAGCCTGCCGGAGGAAATCGCCGCCATCATGGACTCCGTGCGCGAGCGTCTGCCCAAGGCGCGTCTCGGCATCCACGTGCACAACGACTGCGAGCTGGCCGTGGCCAATTCCCTGGCCGCCGTGCGCCATGGGGCGGTCCAGGTCCAGGGCACCATGAACGGCTACGGCGAGCGCTGCGGCAACGCCAACCTCTGCTCCATCATCGCCAATCTGGAACTCAAGATGGGCTGTTCCTGTCTGCCCCAGGGGCATCTGGAGCGCCTGACCGACACCTCGGCCTTTGTGGCCGAAGTGGCCAACCTGCGCTGTTTCAAGCGCCAGCCCTACACGGGCCAGTCCGCCTTCACGCACAAGGGCGGGGTGCATGTCGCGGCCGTGCGCCGCAACCCGCGCACCTACGAGCACATCGAACCCGAACTGGTCGGCAACAAGCAGCGCATCATCCTTTCGGACTTGGCCGGGCAGTCCAACATTCTTTTCAAGGCCAAGCAGTACGGCTTCGAGCTGGACAAGGGCGATCCCTTTGTTCTTGAACTCCTGACGGAGCTCAAGAACCGCGAGGACCAGGGCTACGAATACTCCGCCGCCGAGGCGTCCTACGAGCTGCTGGTCAACCGCGTGCTGGGCCGGGCGCGCAACTACTTCCGGCTCATGAGCTTCCGCATCCTGGACTCGGTCTTCACCGAAGGCGTCGAACCCTTCACCGAGGCCACGGTCATGCTGCGCGTGGGCGGGATGGTCGAGCACACGGCGGCCACGGGCAAGGGCCCGGTCAACGCCATGGACTGCGCCCTGCGCAAGGGGCTGGAACGATTCTACCCGAACCTGAACGAAATGCGTCTCATGGACTTCAAGGTGCGGGTGCTGGCCGTGG
>JAEWKZ010000098.1 GCA_023393525.1 Pseudomonadota bacterium
GGTATATACCAACCATTCCCCATATTTGCTACAATGTTAGAGGATGATGCATAGTTGAGATATGTTGCTACGCGTAAACAATATTGGTCTTTTACTTTATATGCCCAGTATCCGCGTCCAATAGGTAGCCTGTTATAAAAGGTGATACTCAGATTCTGAAAATAGCTAGACTCTTTTGATTCGAATGCGTAAGTACCTATTAATATACTCCCAGCATTGCCCCCGCTCATATTCGTACTAGTACCTCCCTTGATAGCAAACTGAAAAGTATCCCATTGTTCAGAAGGAGTCCAGGCATGAGTGTTAGTTACAGTAAAATAACTACTGAAAGAAGAAGGTGTCTTCAATCCGCCCGGAGAATTGATGGAGAAAGAAAGTGAATTCTTTCCATACAAATCATTAATGTCATTCCTTACATAAAAATTGGCAGATGCATCGCCGGATACATTATATTCTATACAATTTGAAGGACTATTGTTGCGCATAGTGGGGCGTGAAGACACATATTCTATGGTATGGGTAATTTTCTTGTTTGCGTCTCTAAGATTCCGGATGTCGAAGTTGAATGTTCCGTTAGCACTGTAAGTGTTTGCCCTGATTCCTACCCGGTAAATTTTAGTGGAGTTGCTTTCAGTACTTGCCAAACTGTATATGAAGTTGCTGTTAGCACTGTAAAAGTCATTCCCTCCCAGCGAATATACCTTTATCTGATACGTGGAAGTAGCCCCACTCTTTACTTGTTTGGCAGTCATTCTGGTCCCACTGTAAGTATTGGCTGTTGGTAATGGATTGCCAACGAGTGTAACTGTAGGTGTTTGGAATTCCTGTGCTATGTTCACCGTCATACCTATGCCTCCGGAAGCAGAAGCATTAGTAAACACGATTTGCGTATCATCGAAATTCGCTGCATTCTCTATCAGTTTGAAGGTAAAACTTGTGGTTTTACTTTCCGGTGCGCTACGTGTGGTCAGCGGTGTGATGTTTTCCAACCATGCCGGACATTTACTGACGGTGGCTTTGTCATAACTATCCATCGTGATGGTGAATTGCCTGTCCTTGATGATAGGCATGGTAAGCGTGGCAGTAGTAGCCGTTATATCCGAAAGGCTGATACCTGTCCCTGCATTTGTTAACTGTAAGTTACTGATTCGGTTGGGCAGCAATTTCACTTTGACATTCCCGATTTTTGTTTCATCCGAGTAGTTTTTCAGAGCGATGGCCAGTTCTTTCTCCGTCAGGTCGGTGGCATCCGTACTTGCCCACTTGAAAGTGTATTCCTGTGTGGTGTTTGTACTTGAAGCCGGACTGACGGTGATGCCCGAACCGGCAGGAAGCTCTATCTTGCTGCCACCTATGGATTTGACGGTTATCGCACCTGTAGAGACGTTAGTACCGGTTGCCTGTACCAGATAGAGTGTATTTTCTGCCGCATCCCAGTTGTTTATTCCATCCGGGTTCATTGTACCGGCTGTGGTTTCTACGGTAGGTACGCCAAAGGTGGTATCTATCAATATCACTTCTTCATCGCTTCCCGCTTTGTCTATCAGGCGAAGGATGCCGCGGGGATAGCTGTCGCCCATGTAGTCCTCTTTGAAAGATACTTTGTATTTTACTTGTTGTGTGCTGCCTGCACGTGTAACCGTGACGGGTATTTCTTCCAATTCCAGCCATTCGGTTTCCGTAGTTCCGCCGTAATAGCTTAGCTTTGCCTCTACCCCGGCATTGGAGCCCGTAGCTACGGTGAAGCTACTGCCTGCGGTGAGAGCCAGTGTGACAATATTGGTATTGACATCGTAGGCAGTTTCTGCGGGTGTCAGATCGGATACGGTAATGACGTCCAGTCCGTTGTCGGGCTCATAATCGTCAATATAATCTCCCGTTTCCCAGTCCACCAGACGGATATTGGCTGTCAGTTCAAAAGGATCAGCCTCTGTGATTTGTACTGTGTAGCGATGGTTATGATTAATTTCAATACGTGTGCCATTACCGTCACTTACCCGTTCGAAGGGGATGCGATAAGAAACCTCTTTCTTCTCGTCTGTCAGATTCACCGCATACAGTCCTTTCAATATCAGGAATCCGTTATCCATTGCTTTGCATGGGTAGCAATAGAAAGCTTTGGTAGTAGTTCCTGCGTTGGCGTTCAGCCCGTCAAAAGGACGGTAGGGATATGTAATCAACTGTCCGGGTGTGGCGGGAACGTCGCCTATAGCCCGAATGGGAAACAGTGTTACGCCTTGTCGTCCGTTGCCCATACTGATATCGGTAATAGTAAAATGAGACTTTACGGCATCATTCACCACGTCAAATCGCGCCACGGCACGGGTGAGCGAAATATTCAGCCGCACATAAGTCCCCATGCTGTATTCCCGCAAGTCAACCGGCTGCCCGTTGGCACCGGACATGGGCAGTGGGGCAAGTAGGATATCGTTATTGAAACCGGTGGGTTCCAATAACGGGGTATTCAGTTTGATAAAGTCATTCTCGGTGGGAATGCCGGGTGTCGTTACTGCATCGCCCGGCGTACTTGCCTGTTGAGAACTCTGTTGCAGCGGTGTATAGCCGATGTACTCATGGCCTGTCGCATCATTCATTTTCGTTTGGTTGGCTACACAATAAAACTTGGTGAACAGGCCCTTGCGGGGATAGAACACCACATTCACTTTTCCGGCTGCTTCATCTGATTTCAGGTCGAGCGGAGAAGTGCCTGCGGGCAGGTTACCGGCTTCCGTACGGTAGGCAAAGCGTTCCTGAAAAGTATAAGGTCCTTCTTCCTTATCGCTACCAAAAGCATAAATATCAAAACTTTCAATGCGGCTTTCGTCGTCTTCGGCTATGCCGTCACGGGTCATGGCGGCACGGCTTTCCGGCGTACCGTTCACCAGAATCAGTTTGTTTTGCAAAGAGATTACCACCGAACGGCGGTTGGGGTCATTGGCCTGCGGATTCTCCGGTGTTCCGGGAGTTTCGCCTACTGTTTCCACCTCCGAGGTGCAAGCTGCCGTCAGGCATGGTAGCACCGCCAATGAGAGGCGTAGCAAGAATTTAGCTAATCTTTTCATAACTTGTAGTGTTTTATGTAGTTACTATTTATTTTCATTACTTATCTTTTATATTTTATCCTTCAGACTTCATACTTTATACTTTATCCTTAATTCCTCATTCCTCATTTTCTTCAGGTTCTTCCTCGCCTTTTCCGGCTCTATGCCCAGTGCCTTGCGGAACCATTCTTCCGCTTTCTTCCGGTCACCTTCCAGATAAGCCAGCACACCGAAGTCATTCCATGCACGCGGATCGTCCGCTACCTTATCCAGATATTGCCGGGCGCTTATCGGGTCGCCTGCCATGATTACCGCCGAAGCGGCATTGATGTTTGCCAATGCATCGTCCGGGAAATGATAAGCGGCTATCTCATAAACTTCACGATATTGCTCCGTGCCGGGACGGTAGAAAGCGGCCACCCGGTACATCTCTTGCAATGACAGCAGGCGGGGATGTGTGTATATCAGGCTTGCCGCCTCTTCGATATTGAAAGCGCGGGCTTCATAACCCACCGTAACCCGTATGCGCCTTAATTGTGGAAAATAGTCTTGCAAAAGTTCCTTATATACATTTCCTCCATACATATCCATCAACTGCTTTTCGCGTCCTTCAAAGATGCCTGTTCGTGAAATAAGAGTCAATACCTCGTCACCATGTTTCATGGGCTGCTGTTTCAGCAGTTCCACCAGTCCGTCCCAGTCTTCGGGTATGGAAGAGACTTTATAAAGGTTGTGTCCCGGCGCATACGTTGCGCACATATATTCCTTGAAACAGCGGGCGCGGTTGGAAGCAAGTATTTCATTGTCTTTGTATGTTCCGTCAGGCGAAGCGTAGCCGCAAATGGAAATTTCAGAGATGCTTGCCAGATTCCCTTTGATGAGCGGACGCATCAGGCTGTCCAGTTTCTCTAGTTCAGAATGGTTGTTGTGGAACTCCCGGCGAACATCATACACTCCTGTTGGGTAGTCTATATATAAGGTGGCACTTTCCGAACGGTGTTTTTGTGTTTCCACCTCGGGAGTAAGGTAAGTCACCATAGCCGTACATTCAGCACAGGGC
>JAEWKZ010000110.1 GCA_023393525.1 Pseudomonadota bacterium
GGGTAGGGCTATTGCCGTGAAGCGGTCCTCCATCCCATTTGCACGTCCGATCGCTAATTGCGTGCGCCAACCCCTTCCAGTTGCGGTCGACGGATCGCCGCCGACGTCGACAACGACCCGGATTGGATTCACCCGTTGAGGCGCGAGACGATCCATGGCACAGTCGCTGGCGGGCCCGAGAGCGACTCACCAAGAGCGTCAACCGGATCGTCAATGGGTCGCACTGACGAGGAGGTACGGTGGAAAATGGACCGGTCGACTTGGCGCGACGGTTCCTCGATGCGTGCGCTGATATCGAGAACGCGCTGAAGGAGCGCTACCACCTCGTGTCCGCCGGTCTCGGCTCCGTCGTTCGCGACGCGGAACGAAAAGACCCTGTCGTTCGCCAGAACAGGACGGCGCTCATCGTATTCACGGAACTTCGGAACGTCCTCTCCCACAATGCCTACCGTGGCGGCGAGCCCGTCGCGGCTCCGCTACTGACGACGGTGGAAGCCGTCGAGAAGCTCCGTGCCGAGATCATGCGTCCTCGACTTGCGATGGAGTTCGCCGCCCGTGAAGTCCTCACGGCGCGCGAAAGTGACCCGCTTCCGCGACTGCTCCACCGGATGGTTTCGCTGAACATCTCGCAGGTGCCCGTCTATATGGATGAAGGCTCGACGCGCCTGCTGACGACTAACGCCATCGCGCGCTGGATCGCCCGTCATATGGACGTCGATGGTTCCGTCCTCATCGAGGCCGGCACGACCGCCGACGCTCTTGACTATGCCGAAGAGCACGAGACGATCAAGCGTGAGAAGCGCACCGCGACTGCGGCGAGCGTGCTCGAGGCCTTGACGCGTGACACCGACAGCCGCCCGGGAGCGGTTCTCCTTACGGAGAACGGGCGCCCGGGGGAGAAGGCGTTGGGCATCCTGTCGCCGGCCGACGTGCCACGGCTTGTTCGGGAACTCACGGTCGCGGCGTACTGAACGCCGGTTCTCCGCGGCCCACATGCTGTGGCTCATCAGGTGAGTGACGTCGGCGGGTGTGAGCGAGTGACTGATTCGCCCCGCCGTGGTGGATGCCCCGGCTGCGGATCCGTTTCTCAGGGGTGTCTACGCCTCATCCCGCGAACCGAGGACGCCCTGGCAAGGGCACCGTCACGCTCGCGCGGGCACACCGAGGATGCAGGAAGCCACCCGCTGCGCCAATGGCTCAATGACCTCCAGCCGACTCATGGCGAGCTCGACGTCATCGAGCGCAAGCGGACTGCGATGCAGGATCGGCTCGATATCGGCGAGGCGGCTGTAAGCGGTTCGCCGCCGTGTACGTGATGCTCGCGCTTCCAGGCGAGCCGGTTTCACGAGAGACAGCCACGCTTCTGCGGCTTGGTGCAGGTCGACGCGGCCCATCTCCGACTCACCGCGCGCGACGCCCGCAATCACTTCCCAACGATCGGCCTCATCGTGCTGTCCAGTGCTCCTCGCTGCCTCTGCCCACCGGCGACACATCCGCTGCATCTGATCGACGGCGCGCTGGTGCCGTCGCGGGAGCAGCTCCACTTCCGCCCGTTCCGCGCGATCGATGAAACCCGCGAGCACGCTCTCGCAGTGGTCGTCGAACGATGCGCTAGGTGGGTCGCTCGCCAGAAGCTCGCGTAGCCGCGCTGAGACACGGTCCAGGCCGACGACGGGGTTCGGTTGACCGTCCTCGAGTAGGAGCCATCGAGGCGCACCGAATGCTGCACCGCGCACAGCGAAGAACACCCATGCTGTGCGCGTGCGGACCGGGCTGATGCGCGCGAGGACGCGGTGCGTCGCGTTGCGGTGGGCTTCGTACGTGGGTCGGGGGACGAGCGCGTGAGGCCCAGCGACGAGCGACCGGACGGGTTCGAGTGCGTCCTGGAGCCCGTCCCACTGGTTGTGCTCCGCCGCGGCGAGCGTGGCGAACGTGTCGGCGGTCACGATCGCCCCGGGCGCCAGGGGGATGGGCAGGTTGGAGCCCAGAAGCGCAGCGCTCTCCTCGTTGCGCGCAATCAGCAGCTCGTCGGCGTGCGTGGCGAACGAGGGTGAGTCCGCGGGCCAGAACACGTCGATGCTGTCGTGAGGGCTGTCCATGCGGTCGACCCGCCCGACACGCTGCTCGGCGACACGCAGGGTTGTCGGCATGTCGAACTGCACGACAGCCGAGCCACCCTGCAGATTGATGCCTTCGTTCATCGCGTCCGAGCACAAGGCGATTCCCCGAGTGTCCGAGTCCGCGGCGAAGACCTCGCGAACCCGGTCGCGCCCCTTCTGGGCGCCACCGGTCGCGACGATCACGGGGACCCCGATGTCAGGGACCAGGGCCTTGATGACGGCGAGCGTGATCGGGTGATGGTCGAACGCGAGCACACGCTCGTGGCGTCCGGCGAGTTCCGCGACGAAATCCGCCTTGGCGCGCTCGCGCCGGTTCCCCAGCTTCTCGACGAGAGCCTCGATCTGCTTGTAGCGGGCCGACTCCTCATCGCAGGCGTCCTTCCACGCCGATGCGTCCGTGAGCCACTCGGGGACATCGCACGAGAGCTCCACGCGCGGGGGGCCTGCTGCCCGCGCGGCGGTCACCTTGGCGAGCATGTCGCCGGTCGGTTGCGCCTTCACGAGGTCAGGGATGCCGAGCCGCTTCACCGCTTCCGCGGTGCCGACGACGTGTTCGAGCAGGGCAGCCTGTGACGAGCGCATCGCGGCCCGTACCTGATGCCCTGCGAGCCCTCGCGCCGCGCCGAGGCGGGTCGTCAGCCAGCGTTCTTCGGTGTACTCACGTCGCAGCCACTCAGGGAGGCCGATGCTCGAACCGATCCTCGCGATCCCGCTGAGCTTCTCGGCAACCTCCCGGATCTGGTCGGCGATCCGGCAGTCCTGTTGTGTCTCGCCGGTCTCGTACGTCGAGGGCACGTGCTGGGGGTAGCGACACACCCGTGCCGTGACCGGGTGGCGGTAGGAGTCAGGATCGGCGTCGACGAGCTCGTTCAGCATCGTCTTGGTCCTGCGGACGGTGAAGCGCTGGATCTCCGTCCGTAGCAAGGCGCGGTCGTCGTCGCTGAGGTGCCAGTCAGCCTGGCGCCGCTGGAGTCGGTCGAGGACGTCGAGGGTCGCGTCGTCGAAGTTGTCGGCACCGAGCTGGTCGACGAGCGACAGCAGGTCCTTCGCGCTGCGGTTGATGGGTGTGGCTGTGAACATCAGGACGTGGTCAGCCGCGGTTCCGCGCACGTGTGCCGTGCGGTTCGAGTCGTGCGCGAGGAAGTTGTGCGCCTCGTCGATCGCGAGGATCTGGGC
>JAEWKZ010000115.1 GCA_023393525.1 Pseudomonadota bacterium
CCGTATACCGGAGTGATTTGATAGCCTTGCTTCAAAAAACAGCATGAAATTGATAGACCCAAGCTCAGAAAAAAAAGACTCACGATCATAAATGAGTGTTTTTTTGATAGAGGGTCTATCAATTCTCGTATGCTTTCTGCAGAGCCAACCACATTCTGGCAGTGCTGTAGCCTTGCGCTTCCAGTCCTTGCGCTAATTCGCTGGTAACAGGTGCTTTGCAGGCGGTGATGTCCGCTAGCAACTCAACAGATACCCCGAACAGCGGCGCGGCTTCTTCAACCGTTAGGCCAAGTGGTTCTAGGACATCCAGCAGGATGATTTCCCCTGCATGTACTTTTTGCATACTCTGCCCCTTATGGTCGCGGAGAGTCGTAATCATCAGGTCGTAGATCCTGATCGTCGTTTTCCAGCTCCTCTGAAACTGGTTCATTGGCTTGTTCTTCTGCGAGTCTAGCCGTTTCCCTGCGTTTCTTGTTGGCGTCCTGTGTTCGTTGAGCTAAAGCGATTAACTCCTGCTGTTGCTTACGGGTTAGCTCGTCCGAAAACACAGCTTTGTAAGCACTCAGCACTTGCTCGGTCTGATCTAGCCTATCCTGAAGCTCTTTTCTGGCCCTACGAGACGCTTTTAGCTCTTCCCTGAGGGATTCTGCGGTCTTTCTCATCTCATCGGCTCTACGGGTCTGTAATCGCGCCGTACCCGCCTCTTTGATCGCAGGAGAATAGAGCTTTTGTATCGCACTGGTTAACCGATGTGCAATTTGCTCTGCTGTTTCGACCTCTTTTGACAAAAACCCCTTCTTCAACACCCTTGGCTGGACCGTTTCCGGCCTTATTCGCCAATGCTGCGGCTGATTAGCCGAGAGCGAGGCGTAATACTCCTTCACTGTGGTGTGTGACGCTTTGCTGCCCTCTACCCCACGTTCCAAACCGAAAGGTTTTCCCGCATATTCTGCAAACTCGGTTTGCATAGCTGAGAGCTTTGCCTTACCTCCTAGGAATTTCCGAGCATTTAGGCCCTTCTTTTCGTCCAAAGGCACTACGTACGCCACCAAGTGGGGGCTTGTTTCGTCTCTGTGAATCGACCAAACAACGTTTTCTGCGCCGTGCTTTGCCTTTAGCCATGCCAGGGCACGGTCAAAGTATTCCTGGCCGTCCTGGTCATTCGTGAAAAATTCAGGGCTTGCACCGATAAAGTATTCGATGGCCAAGACTGCATTCTTGCGCCTATGCACCGGCAATCTGGCCTGAATTGCCTCTAGCGCGGCCGATTTCTGCGCGTATTGGTGGTCATTCATCGTCACCCGCATGGGGTCAGCGTTGGGGGTGTCACGCGTTCGGTAGGTATGCGCTAGCGAACCACCGATCTCGCCCATCGTTTTCAGCTTTGCCGTGCGTAGAATTGTGTAAGCCATGATGTGGGGGTATATCTCCATTGTGTACTCACTACACAATTATATTCATAATTGTCGTTCGCCCGCTTGCGCGGGTGGGTGACATTGAGGCGTTCTCAAGACTAACGCGCTCCGCTTGTTGCCTGTCAGTTTGAACCCTTCGGGTTGCAAACCGTCAGGGGGAAAGATTTAACGGCTTCGCCTTTTGAAAAAAAAACATGAAACAGCAGGTAGTCCGTGGATAACGCGATGCGTTACCCACCGCCTCCCCTATCGATTGCAAACCGAAGCCGCGTAGCGGCCAGTTGCGAGGGGGGATCCGCGACCGTTAGGGAGTGGGGGGCAGGCTACTGCCCACGGGGGGCGACGGGGCGAGCGTAGCGAGGATGGGGGGCAGAGCCCCGCCCCGCAGGGGTCTACTTTTCCCCGCGACCGTTAGGGAGTGGGGACTCTTGTAATACCTTCCCGCATGATTTTGTAGGTACCTATATGAGAATAAGAGGCGGTTTTTAAGGTTTTTCGCGTAAACCGTTTATTCATGCTGGTTTCAGACGATTTTTTGCGTTTTCTTATGTCTCACCTAGGTGAGACATATATGTCTCACAAGCTATGAGACATAGTCTAATCTGTGAAGCATCATGTATCGCATCACGTTTGCTTGATTTCGTTTCTTTAATGAGGCAAGATGTATCGCATACTAAACAAATATGTCGCACACCATGAGACCTATCCGCAAAGACCCAAAAGACTTTCTTCAGGTGACTAGGGGCTACCTTCGTGACATGCGCGAGTTATCGCGTAGAAGCCCTGTGGCGCATCAAATCCTATGGCTACTAGCTGAGCGTATGAACCGTACTAATGCGGTCGTGATGAGCCAGAAAACGATGGGGCAGATTTTGGGCTATAGCAGGGCAACTTTAAGCCGCGCTATTGCTCTTCTCAAGGAAGAAAACTGGATTCAGGTTGTACTGAGCGGTACCAGTAACGCCTACGTTTTGAACAGTAAGGTTTTATGGCGAGACCACGGTGGAAAACGGTACGCCTCTTTCTTTGCAGAGATCGTTGTTAGCGAGGATGAACAGGGTCATCCAGTTGAAGACTGGGACAACGTCGAGCTGCGTCAACTGCCTATTATTCGGGCAAATGAAGAGCCTATCGTCACAGATGAAGATCTGCCACCGCCAGACCAAAAGGATTTACTGCCACCTGACCCCATCGAATTTCCCCGCTTGTCAGAAGAAGGAGAGGACGGAATCC
>JAEWKZ010000103.1 GCA_023393525.1 Pseudomonadota bacterium
AACGGATGTTAATCCAAATGCAATCTATCATCTTGTTTTCTTTTCTTATACGAATTGATGACACTATTTTGTCACCTGTATATTCTTGTATATTTAAATATGTCTAATTATCAATGCGTTACAAAATCTGCTTCACATAATGCATCGGGAAATAATTGATTATCAACAATCTAAGACATTTTAAAACAGCTATAAATAACCTACTCATTATGAGTGGGTTATTTTTTTAACACTTCATGATTGGTGTTTGTTGCAACAAAAGTTTCAGCTTATTTTTGGCTCAAATTTCATTCGTAAGCCTCAGAAACGCGCAACATCACTAGTAGTAAATGTGATTAAAGAACAAATGTGAGACGCTGTGAGAAATCACTAATGTCCGTCACTTGCGATTTTGGAACACTCGTGAGACGCTGTGCGACTGGCTGAGACGCTATGCGACAAAAAGGGAGACTTTAAAGGAGACAATCATGGACATAGTGAGGTACTGTAAGTGGTGCGGAAAGGAGTTCGTTGCTCATAAATTGCAATCGATGTACTGCTCCCACAGCTGTATAAATGGGGCATATAAGGCTAGAAAACGAGCTGAAAGAATAGAGAATTTCGAAAATGCTCAGAAAACGACTGAAGAACAAACAGGAGATTTTGAGAAATCGCCTGAGTTTCTCAGTCCACAACAGGTGGCTACTCTTCTTGGAGTTAGCCGTTCCACTATATATAGGTATGCCTCTCAAGGAATAATCAAGGCTGTTCAATTTAGAGGATTGACTATTATACGAAAGTCCGATATTGAGAAGGCTTTTAATGAAGCTCCTAATTATAGAAAAAGGCCAGGATTCAGCAGAAAGCAAGAATCATGTGAGTACTACACAATGGCACAAATCTGTGAAAAATACAAGATTGGTCGTAAAGGTGTGATAGGACGTTGCGACAGACTAAGTATTCCTAAAATATATGATGGTAGAAATTACTATTTCAATAAAACTTCCATCGATGCAAACTTCTCGGATTTACTAGAAGATATTGACTTGGCTAATTACTACACAGTCGAACAGATTATGGAAAAATTCAATATGAGCCATAATAATGTTATAAGCTATGTTTATCAGAAGAAAATTCCAAGAATAAATAGAGGAAAGAATGCCTTTTATTCAAAGGCTCATATTGATAATTGCAAACGAAGAGGAGAAGATGTTGATATCAATTGGTTTTCCTATGAAGAGATTATAGAAAATTATGGACTTAGTAAGGATCAAATTAGCAACAGTCTTCGTCGTTGTAAAGTCCGAACTGAGAAACGCGGTAAATTCACCATGATTTATAGAACTGATTTCATTAAGGAAGTCATTAAGGGAAGATATGGACATTTGCCAAGAGATCCTGAAAATGGACATTTGATTTTCAAAACAGTTGATGGGGAAATTATACCATCTTCTACTGTTGCAAAAATAGAACCTGTACCTCCAACTCCAGAAGGTTATTATTCTACCGAAGAGATAAGCAAGAAATATTCTCTTCTTATAAAACGTGTTCAGACTATTACTCGTGATGAAAATATACCAAGAATTAAGATTAAATCATTCAATTTTTATGAAAAGGAGGCTGTAGATGCGTTGCTTGATAAAACTCAATTCTTCGATGGTGTGAAAGAATGGATATCAGTTGACGAAATTGATAAGCATTATAAAATGACTCCTGTCGCAAGACGTTCATTCATTCATCGCCACTCCATACCTACTAAGTTAGAATATGGTAAATTGTTCTATTCCAAGACACATATAGATAAGATTAAAAATCTAGACTTTGATGGTAGAGAAAATTATTACTCAGTCAAAGAAGTAATGGAGAAATTTAATCTTTCGAAGGATTTAGTTTTCTACTACTCCAGGAGGAAGAGTATAACAAAAAAGAAATGTGGTCAACAAGTATACTTCTTAAAAGAAGATTTCAAGCGTTTTATGGCAATGAGAGCTGCAAAAAGTCAGATATACCTAAATGCTGACAATTAATCACTAATGATAAAAGTGAATGGTAGGTCAGCATAAGAGCATTTAAGACTTTTGCACTAGAAAATAATAATTCAAAAACAAATATAATATGCAGCAATGTAAAACAGTGACACTAAGAAGTCGAGCCAGACGCAATGGCACGCATTCTCTGTTTCTGGAATTCTATCCGGGCTACAGAGATCCTAAAACTATGGAACTAATACGTCGTCGTTCATTAGGTATATACATCTACTCAGAGCCTAAATCACCCAGAGAAAAGGAGTATAACGCTTTAATGATTGAGAAGGCAGAAGCAATCAGATGCAATATCTATTCTGAGATAATCAATGAGAAATATGATTTCTTCAGTAATAAAAAGACCAAGGAGAGTTTCTTGGATTATTTTGAAGAAGTAAGCAAAACCAAGCACAACAAATGGTTATCTTCCTTTAAGCACTTCAGCGCATTCTGCCATGGCGAATGTTCCTTTGAAGAGTTAGACGTTGAGTTCTGCCGTAAATTTATGGATTATCTATTGAAAGCGAAAAGTCTCTCAACAGGAAAACAACTGAATAGAAATTCTGCGGCTGACTATTGGATCATTTTCAGAAATATTCTCAATCTGGCTTATCGTGAGAGACGAATCAAAGAAAAGATTGTAGACTATCTTGATTATATAAAGTGGATTCCAACTGTAAAGGAAAGCTTGACACTTGAAGAATTAAGAAGCCTTTATAATACACCATGCTCTATTGAGGTCATGAAGAAAGCCGTTATTTTTTCTTGCTTGACAGGACTTCGCCGAAGCGATATTATCAACTTAACATGGGAAAGTGTGCGCAAATATGCAGATGGAGGTCGCTATTTGGATTTTATTTGTCAAAAAACAAAAGTACAAACCATCGTTCCAATCAGTAATGAAGCCTATGAACTGATTCTGCCAGAGACTGCCAAACCTGTATTTGCTGGGTTTACAAAAGAAATGAGCAACAATGAAATGAGAAAATGGCTAAAGGATTCGGGTATCAAAAAACACATCACTTTCCATTGCTTTCGGCACACCTATGCCTCATTGCAAATGGAGTTAGGGACTGATATCTATACAGTTCAGCATTTGTTGGCACACAAGAACGTCACGACGACTCAGATTTATGTAGCTCATGCTTCGCCAAAAACGAGAGAAGCTGCCAACAAGATTAAGTTGAAAGTAGAAGATACAAATGAAAATGAATAATGACACCAATTACTGATGCTTACGGCTCACTTACTAGAGTAATCGAAGGTCAGCATTGAATCATAGCTGACCTTTGCACCAGTAATTCAAAAATATTATAAGTATGACAACAGAAGAAATGACATTTAATGACTTACCCAAAGCGGTAGCACAATTATTGGATAAGATTTCAGGATTAGAACTTAGTTTCAACAGGCTGTATGAAGACATCAAGAAAAGTCCCTCTCGTGCTTCAGAACACATTCCGATGAATATTGATGAAGCTTGTGAATTTCTAAAGATGAAGAAAGGTACAATGTATTACCACCTCCATAATCGCTCTATTCCAGCCACAAAGAAAGGTAAAAGCTATATCTTTTTTAAGGATGAGTTAATTAAGTGGGCTGAATCCGGACGAACAACAGACGTGCCATTGACACCTGAAGAGACGAATCTGGCATTATCTAAACGTGTAGGAAAGAATACACAGACCGATATAAGCAAATTATTGCGCAAGAAGTAATGTTAATAAGTATTTAGTGGAGATATTAATTCGTGTTCATAACATTACCTACATTGGAAATCATGAGCCAAACAAGTGAAAAAACAATCAGATAAAAGAAATAAAACTAAAGGTATAATATCACATTGTAACTACTCAGGTATAAAGTCATATTGATACTTCTCACTGTTCAAGAACAGCAAGAATAGCCTTGTATTTAGAATTTCCGTTTTTCTTAGCGGTTTCAGCAACGGAGTGGACGTTCATAAAAG
>JAEWKZ010000118.1 GCA_023393525.1 Pseudomonadota bacterium
GCATTATCCAATGCCGGCACCCCCGCTTAGGTTCGGCTGACGCCACTTAAAGCAAGCCATCCCATCACGCTCGCAACAGACGCTCAACGGCGCCCCTGCGAGCCGCAAGGCTTACTCCGACACCTTCCTCACAAACTCCGTCTTCAGGCTCATCGCCCCGAAACCGTCGATCTTGCAATCAATATCGTGGTCCCTGTCGACCAGCCGGATATTCTTCACCTTGGTACCCACCTTGACCACCCCGGCCGATCCCTTGAGCTTCAGGTCCTTGATCACCGTCACGGTATCGCCATCCTGCAGCACATTGCCCGCCGCATCGCGATAAACCTTCTCATCGTCACCCGCGGCAGCGCTCGCCTGCGAGGCCGACCACTCATGGGCACACTCCGGACAGACGAGCATGGCTTGGTCTTCATACACGAAGGTGGAATTGCATTCAGGGCAAGGCGGCAAAGTAGTCATTGATCTCGCGTGAGGTAGAACATTCAAAGTCAGGACAGCCAAGTATAGCGTCAGGGGGGGTCCTGCTAGCTTGCCGCCTGGGGCGGTGTACGACACGGCGTGCCGGCACGACCTGGTGGCGTCGATATCCTGACCCAGCAGAACCCGGCCTTGCCCCAACTGAATCTCCCCGGGTTTCTTAGACAGTCCCGTTCATCAAAAAGTAGCGCCGTTCGAACTCTACCGGAGAAACCTGACCGATATAGCTGTGGCGCCGTCGGGGGTTATAGAACAACTCGATATAGTCAAACAAATCGGCGCGAGCCTGATCGCGGGTGGATTACCGTGCACTGGGAGTGTGCCGAGGGTGCGTATTAGCGCACCGCCTCCAAATAACCCGAAACGCAAGTAGCGGTATTGAGAAAGCAGAAATTCAACGTAGATTTAGGCCCTTGACAGTTCCACTTACCAGCGAACCTTCCACATTCCGCCCCCGGTACAAGAACCACAATGTTGCAGGCTTTTCCAATCATCTCGACCCGTCAGGCGATCGAGTCCCTTACGAGCTTTGTCCGCCTTATTTGAACCTTGCCAAGATGTGTGTCCACAGCCATCAACTTCGACAAGAACGTCGTAGGCGCCTTTGCTATGAATTTTCTTGTAGTACCTCGTATCTCCAGCATTCGGCTCGCTTCGCTCCTCGGCACTTGACGTTTTCTCGTCGTCTGTAACGTCCGGCACCTTGAGTTGACTTAGAGCATGCTCCGCCGTTTCTGCCCTTGCAGCTATGCGAGCAAGTTCCGCTTCGAGTTGTCCAATCTGCGCCTTTAGATCGTGATTCTCAGTGATATATAAACGCGCAATCTCCAACTCCTCTGAATCTGCAGCCAGACGCGATTTTATATCTTCCAGTCGCTGCCGAATTAAGGCTTCGTGAATTTCACGAATTGCACGAGGCGGTGTAATTGATAAAGATGACGTAGACATCACCAATCGTCGCAGCGTCGCTCGGAACCTATTTAATCCCTTTCCGTCACTATCATTTGAAAGTAGTGCCGAAGCAGTCCATACGGTGCTGTTAAAATATGGCTCTCCATCCGCCCCCTTTCGGGCAGGCCAATACAGGCGGACGGCCCCACGATAGCAAGAATGCAACTTTCCTAACTTTTCCGTCAACGCCCACGCTGCATCGTCATCGACTCGCACAACATTGGCAAGCGCAGCTAAGTCGTATGCCAGATTCTCCGACAATTGTGGCCACAAAGTCTCGCCTTCAACCTCCGAGACAACAATGCTGGGAATGGTGCGCCCTACCTGTTGTATCTCGTCAGCCAATCGCTTGCCATCTAAGTCTCCATACAAGACTCGCGGTACTGGAATGCCAAGGGGTGTCCCGTTCAGTCTCCAGTCGGGTGAGTGCCCAAGCAGCGTACGTACGATGGAGGGGCAACGAGGATCGTTGGGTATAGGTGCCACAACACTCGAAATATTTTCGACGGCAAGGCTGCAGTAGACGCTCAACTTCCCGTTCAATGCAGTAGTAGCTAGACGAGTCGTAAAGATCTGCCCTGATCTGGTGCGCTCTACCAGTCTGATTTGTTCAAGCGAGCCCAATGAGGTGGCAACACTTTCGCGATTGAATCGCCCGTCTCCATCATTAGTTAGAGATAGAAAATCACCGCTTCCTTGGGTTGGATCCGTGGCACCTTTATCTGTCAGCCAGCTGTTTATAGCCTCACAAACCTCTTCGAATTTGCTCTGTAGTTGCTGTTCGTTCAGTGCTTCCGATTCAAGAAGATAGGAAGATAGCGTCTGCATAGATTGATATCCCGAAAGACGGCTTGATAAAAGGGCGAACGATCAATTGCCACACCAGTCAGCCCTTTACGCATTGCTAAAAGAGACTCGCGGCAGCATTCTTTCGTTATGCATTATGACGCTTCTTTTCCCTGTTGCAATGAATGACTGAAACAGGGAAATTCTCTGACCGCTTTTGACCGAAAGCATCCCACCCATATTACTAAATATTTTTGGAAAAAATCTTATAAACAGCCTGCCGACACACCCCAAACCGCTCCGCAATCTCCCGCCTGGAAGCCCCCTGCTTCGCCATCTCCCGCATCTCATCCGCCCGAGTCCTCCCAGGTTCCCGCACAAAATTAAACGCCACCTGGCGCACCGCTGTCTGATCCGGCACCTGCTCCCAAGGCGCTTCCTTTCCCTTCACGAACGCCCACTGCCGTTTCACTTCGTCCTTAAACCTTTGTCGGTACCGACGCACCAACTCTGCTGGGTTATCGACCTTCTGCCCGCGCTCAATCGCCCAGCGGAAGCTTTACAACACCAGCTCACGCGCATGCACGGCGGTGGCAGGAGCGCCACGCTCAACGATCCGATCCGTCAGGGCGCGTAGATCCTTGTGGCCAATCTCTGGCAGCCTCAGCTTGCCGAATATGGGCAATAGGTCGCGTTCATAGACGGACCGGCACATATCGCGTGTCGAATACGCCATCTGATAACCGCGCAACCACTTCTGTGCCCCGGCACCGAAGGTATCCGCGTCTTTGACATGTGCCTTATCGCGGGCCTTTCCTTTGGCGGGCGACTGGCCCGCCGCGAACATCGTCTTGGCTCTGCCCTGTTGCTCACGCGCCTCGGCCAATGTGATGCCACCCAAGTCGCA
>JAEWKZ010000053.1 GCA_023393525.1 Pseudomonadota bacterium
ACGTCTCTCGGCTTCCTCCTTGATGTCCGCCACAAAACTCGGCCACGGACCGCTCTGAAGCTGATCCAGCAACGGGGTCGCATGTTTAGCCATTACACATCCTCCTTAAAAAGATTAGACCGTGCACAGTCATCGCGCTGGTATTAAACTACTGCGCGACCCTCTACCTCTTAACAATTTCAGCAAGTTCTGAAAAATTCATGCTCGTGAATCTTCGTACAACGCCGCCGATTTGTCAACCTGTATTTCGCCCAGACCGGGCAGCACTTGGCTTAGCGGTACTGCTCGATTTCAGCAACGACCTGGGGTTCCAACTCAAACCCGGTTTCGACGGCCTTGTCGAAATACATGAGCGCTTTCTTCGGTTCGCCCTTTTCAAGATACGCGAGCCCGATATTGTTGTACGCCGGGCCGAACATCGGCTCTATTTCAAGGGCTTTCGAGCACTGCATGATGCAACCGTCCGGATCGCCAAGCGCAAGATAGGCGCTTCCAAGCGTGGTGTGCGCCTGGATGAATTGGGGATCGAAGCTCAGCGCCCTCTTGAGGGCCTTGACGGCTTTGTCCGGGTTCTGCTGCTGCATGTGGACAAAACCGATGTTTCCCCACGGTACGGCGAAGCGAGGACGCACCTCGGTGGCCTTTTTGTTCATTTTGAGGCATTCATCAAGGTCGCCTTTATGCATCGCCAGGCCGCCAAGTTGAACATAGGCCTCGGCAATGTTGGGCTCCATGGCGACAACTTCTTCAAACGCCTTTTTTGCCTCCTCAAGATTGCGTTCGGCAACCAAAGAAACTCCCAAATTGTACAAAAGCGCTGCAGAATCAGGATTATCTTGCAAAGCAGCTTTCAAGGCCTCTACACTTTTAGGTCCGTAGTCAGCTCTGTTCTTCATAAGTTCCTACCTAAGGCATATAGTCGTTGATATCGATGTTGTGCTTCTCAAGTTCGGCAGCGTACCATTTGGAAAATTCAAACATTCCGATGTAGCGCTCATCGCCGTTGACCATACCCAGACACATTTCGAGAACGCCCTGCCCATAGGCGTTGCTGTACTTCTCAGGGGCGTGCGTCTGGAGATATTCGCGAACCAGCTGCTGCGTCGTGCGGCGCGTGCCGTCGGTCCGCCATTCAATCGGGTCCTTCGGTTCGGCAAAAGGATTCCAGCGGTCGTATCCGATGCGATCGACAAACTTGCGCCGCCTGGGCGACATCTTTTCGTAGATCGCTTTTTTCTGCGCCTCGTGCTCATCGGTCATGTTCATCGGCCTAAGCATCATTTCCTCCGGCTTCAGGGGCCTTGGTGTCGGAAGGGGTCTGCGGCGAGGGCTCGGCAACGCCGAAAAATTCGTCGGAATACACCGTCATGAGAGCCGTGGAAACAGGCACATGCATCAGGCGGAAATCGGCATAGCTGGAACCGACGGCATCGAGCACGCGGTTGCTCAACGACAAGAGCATGTCCTGAATGCGCTCAAGTTTCACGGCAGGATAGGGTCGTCCGGGTTCGAATCCAGACAGTCCGCAGGTGTGCGATCTGCCGCCGATCTCCAGCGGAACTCCGTAGATCCGGCACGTGATGGGCCTATAGGCGTACAGCAGGCACGCGTCATCGGGGCCCAGCAAAGGACAGCGAATTCGTTCCCTGGCCGTTCTGAGCAAAATTTCGGAGTGGTCGGCCTCCTGCGCCTCTTTCGAAATTTTCTTCTTGAGCACGTAGGCCTTACGGTCCGCCTTGTCTGCTTCGATCAGAACCTCGTTCCTGCGGATTTCATCGAGCTCGGAAAATTTGGCGTTCAGATACATCGCCTCGATGAGCGTCAGGTCGAAGAGTGCATGGCAGCAGTCGCTGCACCCTTCCTTGCAGCGGACCTCCGCCGAAAAATTATCACTGACCTTCTTGAAGACGGCATCGACCTGGGCGACAAGCGATTCATATTCCGTGAAAAATTGCGATAAATCCAGATTCATGGAGAAATTCCCTTACCGGGATATGTGCAATCCCGCAGAAAATGGCGATTAAATGGAAATAAGGAACTTTGAGTAAGGCTTCAAGCCCAGCACGGTGCGAAGCGTGAAATGTGAATTGCCGGAGGAGAATGGCAGGCCCTGGCAGGGCCTGCCATTAAAAAGACCTAATTTTCTTCGACGGTGATGGCGCTCTGCTCGCAAACTTCGATGCAGGACTCACAGCCAAGACATTCTTCTTCGTTCACAGGGACGGCCTTGCCGTTCTGAAGCTCGTACACTTCAACGGGACAGACATCCACGCATTCGCCACAACCGATACACTTCTCGCTGTCGACGATAACCGAATAACCCATGATCAACCTCCAAAATTCTTTGTAATTCCCGCTTATGCGGGTTGAATAAGGGTCACTTACACACCTTCAAAAAAGCTGTAAACCTAAATAGCAGCCTTCTTGAAAGGAAATTATTTCTAATATTTCAGACAGAAAGAAATGCGGGCGCCGAAAAGACGCCCGCACGCCGCTGATTATTCCACTTCCTGCTTCACGCCGATGGCGACCTTGTAAAGAATGGTCAGAACCAGGAAGCCCGTGGCGTAGATACCCAGGGATACTCCGAGCTCCAGCTGACTGGGTACGTACTCGGTGATTTCATGCAGCGGGTTCGGCACAAAGCCGCCGCCGATCATTCCCAGGCCCTTGTCGATCCAGGCGCCGATGAAAATGAGCAGGCATCCGATGATGAGCAGGTTATCCTGTTCCCTGTTCTTGGGCACGATCAGGATCAGGATGCCGACAACGGCCATGATCATGGCCGACCACATCCAGGGCACCAGGACGCCGTGCCCGTGATACCCGACAAACAGGTACTGAAGATGGGCCATGTGCGAAGGAATCTGGCTGTAGAAGACCGTGAAGACCTCGCACAGGAGCAGGAAGAGGTTCACGCACATGGCGTAGACCACCGTCTTGCCCAGGGTGGGCAGCACGCCCTTGCCGGGATCGAAACCGGTGAAGATCTTGGCGATGTAGGTCACCAGGATGAGGAAGGCGGGGCCGGCCGCGAAGGCGGATGCCAGGAAGCGCGCGGCGAGAACCGCGGTCAGCCAGTAGCCGCGGCCGGGAAGACCGCAGTACAGGAAGGCCGTGACCGTGTGAATGGAAACCGCCCAGGGAATGGACAGATAGATGAAGAACTTGATCCATTTCGGAGGGGCGATCTGCTTGCGCTCCGCTTCCAGGGTCACCCAGCCGACAAGAATGTTGATCAAGAGATACCCGTTCAGGACCACCATATCCCAAAACAGCACCGAGTTGGGCGTGGGGTGGATCAGGACGTTCATCAGACGCTGCGGGGAACCCAGGTCGGCGACGATGAACAAGAGGCACAAAATGACCATGGCCACGGCGTTGAATTCGCCGAGGATGAGAATTTTGCCGAATTTTTCATAATGATGCAGGTACTTCGGAATGACGAGCATGACCGCCGACGCGGCCACGCCGACCAGGAATGTGAACTGGGCGATGTAGAAACCCCAGGTCACGTCACGGCTCATGCCGGTGATGGTCAGACCATGGGAGAGCTGCTGCCAGTAACATGCGGCGCCGATGCTCATGAGCAGGAGCAGAAAGGCGATCCATCCCCAATAAACTTTTGATCCATTTATGGCTTTTTCAAGCATGGCTCACCCCTTACACGAGATAGTAAACACAAGGTTTGGTTCCGAGGGTCGGACTGCGCCTGATGGAGAAACGCTCCGCCAAAAGCTTGCGCACCTCGGATTCAGGGTCGGCCAAATCGCCGAAGGCCAGGGCCCCTTCGGAAACCTCGACACACGCGGGCATCTTTCCTTCAGCCAAACGCTCTGCGCAGAATTCGCATTTTTCGACGACACCCTTTGTCCGCGTGGGAAAGTCGGGGTTCGTCGTTTCCAGATGCTTGCGCGGGTCCATGAAGTTGAAACTCCGCGAACCGTAAGGACAGCCGGCCATGCAGTAGCGGCAGCCGATGCAGCGGTGAAAGTCCATCATGACGATGCCGTCTTCGCGCTGGAAGGTGGCCTTGGTCGGACAGACCCGGACGCAGGGCGGATTGTCGCAGTGGTTGCACAGGGCCAGTGCGGATTTGGCGCCGGCCTCGGGCTGGTACTCATGGAGATCTTCAAGGAAGAGATGATCCATGTGCGTTTCCCAGATCCACTTGATGTTCTGGTTACCGGGGATGCTTGGCACGTTGTGGATGGAATGACAGGTATGCACGATGTCTTCCATCACCTTTTCGTTCAGCTTGGCCGTATCGATGACCATGGCCCAGCGCGAAGCCTTGAGCGCGTTGGGACCGGCATGAACCTTGTGCCGCGAGGCGAACAGAAGCCCCTCGCTCGACTCTCCCCCGCTCGAAGCCAGAAGCTGCGAAGCGGGACGGACCCCCCATCCCAGGACAGCCACGGCGGCGATCTTCAAAAAGTTTCTACGCAGAGTTTTCATTTCTTCTCCCCCTTCGGATCAACATGACAATCCCAGCAGTAGGGGTTCACGGAAACGGTCGCATGGCATTTGTCGCAGAACTGATCCTTGTTCTCATGACACTTGATGCAGGTCTTGGTCAGACTCTTCTGGAAGACCTGGTGATTGGCCGTGGAATGATACTCGTGCACGCCGTCGCGGACGACTTCGTCGCGCCAGTCGTTGAGCATGGCCATGTGTTCCGAACGCATGAATTCGACGCTTTCGACGCATTCCTTGGCGTTCTTCGGCTTCTCGATCTCCGGCCTCTGGTAGGCGGCGCTGCCGATATTGTTCCAGAAGGGATAGGTCATGAAGACCACGAACACGGCAAGACCGATCAGAATTTTATTCTTGTCGTACATTATTCATCCTCCATCCCGGGCAGGTCTTCGCCACGCAGATCGGTTTCGCGTTCCTTCTCGCCAGGAAAGACCAGGGCATTGGCGACAAGCTCGTGCAGGCCGCAGACACTAACTTCCGGCACCCAGTAGGCCATGGAGTTGGGCAGCACCGCGCGATCGATGGCGCAGACGCAGCCCAGCATGTTCACGCCGTACTTCTCGTGCACGTACTTCACAGCATTGGCGCGGGGCAGACCGCCCATCATGCGCAGCTCGTCGTTCTCACCGGCGTTGAGCCCGGCGCCGCCGCCGCAGCAGAACGTCTGCTCGCGGATGGTGCCCTCGGGCATGTCGGTGAATTTCTCCACCACGCTCTTGGCCACGAAGCGGGGCTCATCGAGCAGACCCATGCCGCGCGCGGGATTACAGGAGTCGTGCCAGGTCAGATGCACATTGGCGTTGCGCTTGGGGTTCAGGTTGAGCTTGCCGTGCTTGATCAGGTCCGCCGTGAATTCGGCGATGTGGACCATCTTGGTGCTGGCTGCGTTCTTGAACACAGTGCCGGTGATGGGGTTGGTCGGGACTTCCATGCGCGAGGACTGGAAATCGGGACCGTTCAGCGTATCCATGTACTGATGGATGACTCGCCACATGTGCCCGCACTCGCCGCCGAGAATCCACTTCACGCCGAGGCGGTCGGCTTCCATGTACATCTTGGAATTGAGGCGCTTCATGGTTTCGTGCGAGGTGAAGAAACCGAAGTTGCCACCTTCCGATGCGTAGGTCGACCAGGTCACGTCCAGGCCGTATTCGCGCTTCAGGTACTCGAACAGCATGAGGTAACCCATGCAGGTGTAGGTGCCCGGATCGGCGAACACGTCGCCCGAAGGCGTGATGAAGAGGATGTCCGCGCCCTTTTTGTTGAAGGAAGGCTCGGGACGGATGCCGGTGATGTCTTCGATGTCGTCGCAGAAGAAATCGATCATGTCGAAGAAGGCATGCGGCTGGATGCCCAAATGGTTGCCCGTGCGGTAGCAGTTGGCCACCGGGGTCGCGATCCAGTCGATATTGAGGCCAAGCAGGTTCAGAAGCTCGCGGCCGATGATCGTCACCTCGGCGGTGTCGATGCCGTATGGACAGAAGACGGAACAGCGACGGCACTCGGAGCACTGGAAGAAATAGTACCACCATTCCTTCAGCACTTCGGGCGTCAGCTTGCGTCCACCGGCGAAGCGGCCCAGAATCTTGCCGAACGTCTTGAATTCGCCCCGGTAGACGGAGCGGAGCAGCTCGGCGCGCAGCACCGGCATGTTCTTGGGATCGCCGGAGCCGATAAAGAAATGACACTTGTCCGCGCAAGCGCCGCAGCGCACGCAGATGTCCATGAAGATCTTGAACGAGCGGAACTTGTGCAGACGTTCGCGCAACCCGTCGAAGATAATCTGCTGCCAGTTCTCCGGGAGTTTCCAGTCGTCGTCGAGGGGATTCCACTTCCGGGCATGCGGCAGTCCCACGTAATTGACGCTGTCGGGATTGGCGGCATAGCAGTAGCGGCCGGGCTTGATTTCGACCGGCACGTCCATCCAATCCGCCTTGGGCGGCGTGTAATCGATATTCGCAAAAAGCGCTTCAGGGCGTGGCAGATCAGACATTACTCGGCTCCTTCTGCTAGAGGCTTGTCCACGGGAAGATCCTTCTCGACCATCTTCTCACGGAACTCATCCTCGTATTCTTCATAGGTATGGTAGTGGACGTTCTCGAACTTCCAGGGATTGACATGCCTGAATTTTCTGGACGCGCAGTTCATGTTGCGCGTGGGCGAGAGGAACACGCCGCCCATGTGCATGAGCTTGCTCAAGGGGAAATAGGCCAGCAGAACGGAAACGAGGAACATGTGGATGTAGAAGATCACGCCGATGCCCTCGGGGACGTTCCAGGAGAACGTCACCAGCCCCATGGCCAGCTGCTTGACGGAGATGATGTCGACCTTGGCGAAGTAGCGCATGAAAATGCCCGACAAGGCGATGCCCAGGATCAGGAACAGGGGAAAATAGTCCTGCACCAGGGAAATGTAGCGAATCTGCGGCACCACGACGCGACGGATGAACAGGTAGGTCACTGCCGCGACAAACACGAGGTCCGTCAGATACAGCGTCGGCGCGCCGATCTGCAGCATGCTGTCCATGGCCTCGATGCCGGCGATGATGCCGGGAACCGGTTCCGTGAAAAAGCGCATGTGCCGCAGAACGATGACCAGAAAAGAATAATGGAACGCCAAGGCTCCGAGCCACAGCCACTTGCTTGAGCTGTAGGTGACCTTCGTGCCTTCATGCAGATCGACCTTGGTGTTGCGGAACAGCGACCTGAACAACAACACCTCCAACAGCATCCTCATCACGACGCCGCCCGTGGTGGAGGGGTTCTCGATGGTGCTCTGCTTGATCCAGGGCAGGGATTCCTGCTGGCCGCATGTCGTGGGGATGCAAAACGGCACTGCCGATTTCCCCCAATCCACAACTCTCATACAGAATCCCACCACAAAAACCGCGACTGCCAGGAAGGGTATGTACAGCCCAAAGGCTTTTTCCATACCCAACGCCCCGGCGCCCACTAGGGCTAATGCCGCGAGGGCAAAGACCAGGAAAAGGGAGTAAAGAGCTTTCATGTACCTTTTACCTCGCTAAAGGGTTAACACAAAAATATACTTAACGGACACTACCCCGCTACCTCCTCGTCTTTCAACAAATCCGCCCTTTCAAGCAATTTGTGCGTTCTGCTGTACAGCTGATTCGCTTTTTGCTTCCAAAGAAGCTCCCGGCAACCCATGTACAGATCGAATCCAAGCATTGTTAAACGATCGACTCGTATATTCCAATCATGCAGCAACGCATAGACCTGATCGGCGGGACACGTTTTTGCAAGCTGTCTGTAAACGATTTCCTTGAGCGCAGGGAGAAAGCAGAGCGCGACCGACGGCGAAAACCCCTGTACGGCCCTGATCCGCAAAATCCCGTCCAGAAACACAGAGCATTCCGAGATATCGGCCTCGCTGACAAGAGCCTGATATATCCGCTCGACATTGTTGCGGAACGTGTGGCCCACCGGATTGGCGAACTGGTTTGCCGAACCGGAAAAGAATTTGGCCCCTTCCTCGGGATATGTCTTGATGATGGATTCCGCCCATTGGGCGCAAATTGCGTGCTGGTTGTCGGTCAAAAATTTTTGGAGTTCCATAATCACCTTGAAATTCAGGAGGTTAAAAAAAATGACAGTTGACCGCGCACCGCGTTGGAAGAGCAGGACAGATTTGCGGGGTTCTTAAATCACCTCCACATCAAGGTCAAGCTGTTTGTGAAAAATGAAACAAGGAGCGGGTTCAAACTTGATCATGAATCCAAGACGTTAACCGTCCCCTCGCTCGACCGAGTCTCAATCATCAAATTCTCGATACGTCAACTCCCCACCGGGGGTGCGCGCACTTCAGACTAGGAATCCAGCAGCGCTTATGCTACCAGTGCCGCCACATCCACACCAACTCTCGACCATCCAACGGCGAATCCATGAATCTGCGAATTCTTTTCCTTTTCGTTCCCTGCATCATGTCGGCGCTGTTCTTTTCGCCAGCCACTCCGGCCGCCGCCCAAGACGAGCCCCGGTCATGGCGCCTGCTTGCCGACAAGACCGCCGCAAGCCACGACAACGAATACATCGAAGCGTTCGGCAACGTCATCCTTGACCGAGGCGGCGACTACATCCGCGCGGAGTATGCCCGGTATTACCAGTCCACCAAGTGGGTTTTCCTCAAGGGCGATGTCCAGGCCAGATTTCAAGGCGATTTCCTGAAGGCGGAAGAGGCGGAATTCGATCTCAACACGAATACGGGGTGGCTCAAGAACGGCCAGATCTTCATGGAAGATCCGCACATGTACTTCGAAGGCGCGATTCTCAAGAAAACCGGACCGGAAACCTATGAGTTCCGGGAAGCCACCATCACGGTCTGCGACGGCGACCGGCCCGCCTGGTCGATCAAGTCCTCGCGCGGCGACATCACCGTGGACGGCTACGCGCACCTGTGGACCCCCCGCTTCCAGATCCTGGATCAACCGGTGCTGGCGGCCCCCTATGCCGTGATCCCCGTCAAGACCAAGAGACAAAGCGGCTTCCTGCTGCCGGAAATCGGCACCAGCGACCGACTCGGCATCACCTACGACCAGCCCTATTACCAGGTCATCGACGAGGAGCAGGACGTCACGCTCTACTCTCACCTCATGACCAAAAAGGGGCTCATGCTCGGAGCGGAATACCGGATGGTGCCCGACATTCACAGCAAGGGCATCTGGAAGATCGACTACCTCCATGACCAGGAGTCCGAAAGCGAGTCCCTGTACAACGACAACGTGGGCATGGCGCGCACGAACCACGACCGCTGGTGGGTGCGGGGCAAATTCGACGGCTACGTCGGGGAGCCGGACTGGGGGCTCAAATTCGACCTGGACGTGGTCTCGGACCAGGACTATCTGCGCGAATTTTCCAAAGGCTACTCCGGCTTCAACAAAAGCCGCCGTGACTTTCTGCAGTATTTCGGGCGCGACATCGAAGACAGCGACAGCAATCTGCGCATCAACCGCGCGCTTTTGAGCCGAAACTGGGGCGATTTCGGCTTTCAGGGGCTGGTGGAGTACAACCAGAACCTGGAATACGGCAGCAACAACAAGCTTACCGGCAAGGACGGTGACGACGATCCCACGCTGCAAAGGCTTCCGGAGCTCAACCTCCATCTGTACCAGACCCAGCTTCTGGACACCCCGCTGACCGTCGAGGGCAGTTCGCAGCTGACTTCTTTCTGGAGGGAATACGGCACCACGGGCAGCCGGTTGGACATACACCCGGTGGTGGGCTTGCCCCTGCATTTCGAGTACGGATCCGTGATCCCCAAGGCCGGCGTGCGCAGCACGAGCTATTTCATCGAGCGCTTTGAAGGCGATGACGCGAAAGTCGATACGGACGCCGACACGTCGACCAGATTCCTGCCCGATTTCTCGACAACGGCATACACCGAATTCTCCCGGATTTTCGACGTGAACAGCGAAACGTCTGTTCCAAAGGACGCGCAGTCTCCGACACTGCTCAGCTTCAAGCACGCGCTGCAGCCGCGCCTGGAATACACCTACATCCCTGAGACCGATCAGGATGAGTATCCGTATTTCGACGAGACAGACAGGATAGACGCCAAAAACGAGCTCACCTATTCCATCACAAATGTTGTGACGCGTAAAAACGGAAAATGGAGCCCCGATCCCGAAAACAACGGAGAGTCCGAACTCCAGGTGGATTTCTTTGAAATGGCCCGGCTGCGCTTCGAACAAACATACAGCATTCGCGAAGAAAGGCGTGACGACGATACGGACGAATATCCCAATCGCCCATTTTCCGATGTGCTGACAGACCTGACCACCACCTTAAGCCCTTGGCTCTACCTGAACAACAAGACATGGTTCTCACCCTACGAAAATCGGGTCACCGAACATGAGCATTCCCTGACCGCATACTACGATGACAAGCTCTACGCCAGATTCAGCCTGGATTTCCTTGAAGAGATCGACGAATACATGCGTCAGGAACAGGAAAGGCAGCGCATCGCATCCTTTGGGGGCGGCTTTGCCATCAACAGTCAGTGGAGCGCCGTCGCCCTGTATCGCGTCGACTGGGAGGCCAGCACGGATTTGGAAAAAACCCTGACCCTGCGCTATGACCATCAATGCTTTTCCGCTGAAACCTCATGGAGCCAGACCGACGAGGACACGCGCTTCGAGTTTCGCGTCATTCTCGCGCAACTGGGATCCCTGGGCCGCTAAGACATGAGCCACGACCAGCACATCCGCCTCCTGCCGCCGGAACTCCAGAACCAGATCGCGGCCGGAGAAGTCGTCGAACGCCCCTCCAGCGCCTTGAAGGAGCTTGTCGAAAACGCTCTCGACGCAGGCGCAACCCGCATCCGCGTCCAGATCCGGGACGGTGGGCAATCGTCCATCCAGGTCAGCGACAACGGGCACGGCATTGCCGAGGACCAACTCGAACTGGCCGTGACCCGCCACGCCACGAGCAAGCTGGCAAGCGTCCAGGATTTGCAGGATATCAGAAGCTTCGGTTTTCGCGGCGAGGCGTTGCCGAGCATCGCCTCCGTGTCACGCTTCCGCATCGCCTCCGCCCGCCGGGACGGCGAGGGAAGCGTGCTGGAGGTCCTGCATGGCCGCATTGAGCGACAGGACAAGACGGCCATGCCCCGCGGGACTCAAGTCGAGATCAACGATCTTTTCTCCAACGTCCCGGCCCGCCTCAAATTCCTCAAGACTCCGGCCACGGAATCCCGCAAGTGCGCCGAACTGGTGGCGCGCATCGCCCTGGCCAACCCCCATGTCGATTTCGAGTTCCTGAATGCCGAGCGCAGCGTGCACCGCTTTCTCGCAGGCCAGGAGCTTGCTCAACGCCTCGCCGCCATTTGGCCCGCCGATGTCGTGGAATCCCTGCATCCCTTGTCCTATGCGGACGGCGATCTGGCCATTCACGGCCTTGTCGGCGACCCGGCCATGGCCCAGGCCCGTCCCGACCGCATTCTGGTTTACGTCAATGCGCGCCCCGTGCAGGACAAGACGATGCTCGCCGCCGTCCGGGAAGCCTACCGGGGAAGAATTCTCGGCAAGGAGTATCCCCAGGCGGTCATTTTTCTGCAGATTCCCCCGGATGAGGTCGACGTCAATGTGCATCCGGCCAAAACCGAAGTCCGCTTCCAGGATGAAAGCGCTGTCTTTCGGGCAGTGCGGAGAGCGGTGCTGCACGTCCTTGAGCGCGAAAGCCACCACGTTCACCCCGCCGAACATGCGCAGCCCCTGGTTATCAACCAGGTCCATGCCGCCCTGCCAGCCATGGAAGCCGCCCATCTCCCGGAGCGGGACGAGACCCGAGTCGAACATGAGCCCAGTCTCCAAGACCGCTCGTGGCCGCAGAAATTCGCATCATCCACCGCCGCGCAAAAACTCTTCGAAACTGCGGAGCACGCGTACGAACGAACGGCCAACCCGACGCCGGAGCCCCACGCGCCAACCGTTCCCGCCGTTCGGTACCTTGGCCAATTCGCGCAAACCTATCTGATCCTGGCGGCCTCTGACGAAATCACCCTCATCGACCAGCATGCCGCTCACGAACGCGTCCTGTTCAACATGCTGCGCGCCCAGGGTTCACGAGGAGACCGCAACCCGCTCCTCATGCCCATCGAGATCCCCCTGCATCCGGCGCAGTCGGCCCTGGTCCAGGAGATATGGACCCAGCTCGATGCCCTGGGCTTCTCCCTGGAACTCGCTCCCGGCCCGCGTCTGCTACTGGGTTCCGTTCCAGCACTATTGACCCAGACCAAAGCCCGGGAGTTTCTGCAGGACATACTCAACGAGAAGGCCACCTCCATGGAGGACCTCTGGGCCGTCATGGCCTGCAAGGCCGCCATCAAGGCCGGAGACACCTTGACGCCCGACGAGGCGCTGGCCCTTGTCGACGCCTGGCAGCGCCTGCCGGAAAAAAATTTCTGTCCGCACGGCCGTCCCGTCGCCTTGCGCTGGGATGTGAACGAACTGGAAAAAATGTTCAAGCGCCGCTCGTAGAGCGCCCGCTTCCATCTGATTCGGACCACAGGAGGATTCTTTGAATATTCTTATCGTAGGCGCCGGTGGCCGGGAACACGCACTGGCCTGGAAAATCGGTCAAAGCCCCAGACTGGACAAGCTTTTCATCGCTCCGGGCAACGGCGGAACCGCCCTTCTGGGCACCAATGTCGCGCTCCAGGACAACGACATAGACGGCATCGTCGCATTCGCGCGCGACAACGAGATCGGCCTCGTTGTCGCCGGACCGGAACTGCCGCTGGTTCTGGGCTTGAAGGAAGCCCTGGACACCGTGGGCATCCCCTGTTTCGGACCATGCGCGTTCGATGCCCAGCTCGAAGGCTCCAAGGCTTTCGCCAAGAACATGATGCGCGAAACCGGCGTCCCGACCGCGGATTTCCGTGTCTTCGACAGCCATGAGCCGGCCCTGGCCTATGTTCGCTCGCACTCCCTGCCCATGGTCATCAAGGCCGACGGTCTGGCGGCAGGAAAAGGCGTGGTCATTGCCCAGACCCTGAGCGAGGCCGAGGAGGCCCTTCATGACATGATGGTCAAACAGGTCTTCGGCCAGGCCGGGCTGACCGTCGTGGTGGAGGAGGCCCTGATCGGAGAGGAAGCCTCCTTCATGGCTTTTTGCGACGGAAAGACGATTGTGCCCATGCCATCGTTGCAGGACCACAAACGCATCGGCGACAACGACACGGGACTCAACACCGGCGGCATGGGCGCCTACAGCCCCGCCCCCATCCTGCCCGAAGAGCGGTACCAAGCCATGGCCGATCTGGCCATCCGGCCCATCACCGAGCATCTGGCCGCCATCGGCCAGCCCTTCAAGGGCGTGCTCTACGCAGGGCTCATGATGACCGCCAATGGCCCCATGGTTCTGGAATACAACGTGCGCTTCGGCGATCCCGAGTGCCAGCCGTTGATGGCCCGCCTCAAATCCGATCTGGTCGAAATCATGCTCGCGTGCGTCGAAGGCACGCTTACACCCGAACTGGTGACCTTCCATCGCGAAACAAGCTGCTGCATCGTCATGGCGGCGCAGGGCTATCCCCAAAACTATCCCAAAGGCATGCCCATCTCCGGTCTCGATGCGGCGGAGGAAATTGAAACCGTCACGGTCTTCCAGGCCGGAACGCAGCTGCAAAACGGCGTTCCGATCAGCAGCGGCGGACGCGTTCTGGGAGTCACGGCCCTGGGCGACGATCTTCAACAGGCGCGGGAGCGGGCGTATCGCGCGGTGGAAAAGATCCGCTTCGAACACAGCTATTACCGCAAGGATATCGCAAACAAGGGATTAAGGAGGTCATGATGACGCAGGTCGCAATCTTCATGGGCAGCAAGTCGGACGAAGCCACGGTTCGCCCGTGCGCGGAGGTGTTGGACAAACTGGGTGTGTCCTACACCTTCACCATCACCTCGGCGCATCGCACCCCGGAACGGACTGCCCGCCTGATCACGGAACTCGAAGAGGCAGGCGTGCAGGTTTTCATTTGCGCGGCCGGTCTGGCCGCCCACTTGGCCGGGGCTGTCGCCTCCAAAACCATCCGCCCTGTGCTTGGCATTCCCATATCCGCGTCTTCTCTTGGCGGCTGGGACGCCCTGCTGGCCACGGTACAGATGCCTCCGGGCTTTCCGGTGGGCACGCTTGCCCTTGACAAGGTCGGCGCGCGCAACGCGGCCTGGCTCGCGGCCCAGATTCTGGCGCTGCACGATACCGGGCTTGCGCAGCGGATCCGGGACGAACGCCTCAAAATGATCGAACAGGTGGAAGAAGACGCAAAATCCCTGTGAGATCAAAAACATAAAAAAAAGGCGACCCTCGGGGCCGCCTTTTTTTTATGCTCGCGTGTTGGCCTATTGCAGATACTTGAAAAACTCGCTCTGCGGTGTCAGCACAAACTGGGTCTGATCCTTCATGGTTTTCTTGTAGGCATCCATGGTGCGCACGAACTCGTAGAAATCGGGATCCTGGGACAGGGCCTGGGCATAGATGGCGGTTGCGCCCGCTTCCCCCTCACCCCGGGCGGCTTCGGCAGCGCGGCGAGCATCAGCCAAAAGAATCGCCCGCTGCTTATCGGCCAGCGTCGTGATCTTGGTGGCCTCTTCCCGGCCTTCGGAACGGTATTGCTTGGCCTGGCGCTCGCGTTCCGCCTGCATGCGCCCGTAAATGGCCATCTGGTTTTCCTGTGGTAAATCAGTGCGCTTGATGCGCACGTCGATGATGTTGATCCCGTATTCTCCCAGCAGCACGTTGGCTTTGGCAGTCACTTCGTCCATGATGGTCGAACGCTCCACCGCCACGATCTCGGTGAGCGTGTAGCGCCCGAGCGCCTCTCTCATCTGCGAGTACACAATGTCGTCAATGCGGGACAATCCGCCCTGAACATTGCGAACCGTACGATAAAACAAGAGAGGATTGACAATTTTCCATCTGGAATAATTGTCGACCACCATGTTCTTTTTATCCTGGGTAAGAATTTCGGCAGCCGGAGCGTCGTATTCCAAAACCCGCGCATCAAAGAAGATGACGTTTTGAATGAACGGCAACTTGAAATGAAGTCCTGGGCCATAGTCGGCATTGCCAACAGGCTTTCCCAGCTGCAAAACGATCGCTCTTTCAGTCTGGTCGACAACGAAGAGACATTGCAGCAACAAAAAGACAGCAATGACTACTCCGCCGATGGTGAATTGAATTGTCTTC
Organism: Pseudomonadota bacterium; assembly: GCA_023393525.1. Taxonomy (GTDB): domain Bacteria; phylum Desulfobacterota; class Desulfovibrionia; order Desulfovibrionales; family Desulfomicrobiaceae; genus Desulfomicrobium. The sequence continues at coordinate 15,180 of JAEWKZ010000053.1, forward strand.
ATCAGTTCGCGCCTCCTTCTTTACCCTGACCGTTCACGGTCGCTTTTCCGGAGCGCTGCAAAGGCAAATAGGGAAAAACCCGCTGCATGGATTCATTGGAAATGATGATCTTCTCCACTTCCGGTCGAGACAGTATCTCTTCCATGGTTTCAAGATAAATGCGTTTTTTGGTGATGTCCTGGGCTTTGCGGTATTCTTCGAGCACAAACAGGAAACGATCGCTGTCACCCTTGGCCTGCAAGATCTTGGATTCCTTGTAAGCCTGAGCCTGATTCAGGATCGCGGCCGCCTCGCCGCGCGTGCGGGGGATCAGGTCATTTTCGTAGGCTTCGGCCTCGTTGATGAAACGGCTTTTGTCTTCCTTGGCGCTGGCCACGTCCTTGAACGCGTCGATGACCTGCCTGGGCGGATGCACATCCTGCAACTGCACGGCCACGATTCTGATACCGCTATTGTAGCTATCCAGTATCTTTTGCAGCAGATCGCGCGTGTCATTCTGGATGGTCAGTTTGTCGTCGGTCAGCGCGGAATCGATCTTGTTGTAGCCGATGACTTCGCGCATGGCCGCCTCGGCCGCGTCCTTGACCGTCTTGTCCTGGTTGGCGACATTGAAAAGGTAATCCTGCGCATTTTCAATGAGATACTGTACGATGAACTGCACGTCGACAATATTCTCATCTCCGGTGAGCATCAGGGATTCTTCCGGGACAAGGCGGACCTGGTTTCCGGAACCGCTGGCAAAGGAGCTGCTCCCGCGAAAGCCCACCTCGAGGCGCTGGATCTTGGTCACCTGGGGGGTCTGCACGGATTCGAAAGGAAAGGGCAAGCGGTAATGGGGACCGGGTTCAGTGGTGCGGTCATAAGCCCCGAAACGCTGGACCACCCCTACTTCGTCCGGCTGGACAAGATAGATGCCGCTTCCGAGCCACAAAAGCAGGGCCGCCAAGAGAATTACCCGCCAGCCCGGCAGATTCATCTGTTTAAACTGTTTGACTTTTTCGTTTAAATCACCAAGATCCGGCCCAGGTAAGGGGCCAGACTGCCTCTGACGTTTTTCTTGTAGTTTTTCCCAGTCCCAATTCATAGTGCTCCTTCGTAAAAGACTCCCCTCTCAAGGTCAAGGAATCGAAGATAATAACGTGCACGGCAACCCCGACAACAGGGCGAAAAAAGAGGACCATGTGACCGATACAGCAGTGACAATCTACACGGACGGCTCCAGTCTGGGCAACCCCGGCCCGGGAGGCTGGGGAGCGGTCCTGATCTGGGCCGACACGAGAAAAGAGTTGAGTCGCGGGTATGTCGAGACAACAAACAACCGCATGGAAATTCGGGGAGTGCTTCACGCGCTGGAGCACCTCACGCGTCCCTGCACCGTACATGTCCATACGGATTCCCGCTACGTGTGCGACGCCATCTCCAAAAAATGGATTTCGTCATGGATCCGGAACGGTTGGCTGACTTCCGCCAAAAAACCTGTCAAAAACAGGGACCTGTGGGAACAACTGCTTCCCCTGCTGAAAAAGCACAAGGTCATCTTTCATTGGGTCAAAGCGCATGACGGACAGCCTGAAAACGAGAGGTGCGACGAACTGGCGAAAAATGCGGCCAAGTCGATGACTCGGGAAACGGACGAGGGCTACGCGGGCAACTGAGCCCGCGCCGAAGGGCGGAAGATCACAGCTGCCAGGCGAGCCTGGAAACGTGAAGCGGCTCTAGGCGCTAAAAAAGAAGCCCGAACGCGTGAACCAGAAAAGCGATGCCAATGCCGATCTTGATCGCCAACCCCAGCACCTTGCCGATCATGGCGCCCAATGCAGCCCTTTTGGCGTCGGCAAAAGACCGCTCGTTCATCAGTTCCACGCCCAGACATCCCGCGTACGCCCCGGCAACGGCTCCAAACAGCGCGCCAAGACCAAGCAAGAACGGAGCGCCCATGATCGCTCCGAAAATGGCTCCGGCGAAAGCACCCCAATTCCCCGAAGACGACGCTCCGTATTTTCGGGCTCCGACAGCCTGAAGAAAAAATTCAATGACTTCTCCGGCCAGGGCCGCGGCGACGAAAATGAACAGCGTGTTCAGCGTGAATGGAGATTCGGGAGTGATCCAGGACCAAACACCCAGTATCAGGATGATGAACCAGTTCGCGGGAAATGAAAAAATATGGGTGCTGAAAGCGAGAACAAGAAGAAGGAAGGTGATGATGGCGAGGGTGATGCTCATAAGAGAGAAGAGAAAAAAAAGGTCCTGGCGACGTCCTACTTTCCCACCAGTGGACTGGCAGTATCATCGGCGCTGGAGGTCTTAACTTCCGAGTTCGGAATGGAATCGGGTGGGTCCCCTCCGCCGTGGTCACCAGGACGAAATATATAAGAGAAACAGGTGAAGAGAGAGAGTTAAGACTCACGATCTATTAGTACCGGTCAGCTGAACACATTACTGCGCGTACACTTCCGGCCTATCTACCAGGTGGTCTGCCTGGGATCTTCAGTGTCTTAAAGACAAGGGAGAACTTATCTTGTGGCTGGTTTCCCGCTTAGATGCTTTCAGCGGTTATCCATTCCGATTATAGCTACCCTGCTATGCCACTGGCGTGACAACAGGTCCACTAGGGAATCGTCCATTCCGGTCCTCTCGTACTAGGAACAGACCCACTCAATTCTCCTACGCCCACAGAAGATAGGGACCAAACTGTCTCACGACGTTTTAAACCCAGCTCGCG
>JAEWKZ010000003.1 GCA_023393525.1 Pseudomonadota bacterium
CCTAAGAGAAGAGAAAAAAAAGGTCCTGGCGACGACCTACTTTCCCACCAGTGGACTGGCAGTATCATCGGCGCTGGAGGTCTTAACTTCCGAGTTCGGAATGGAATCGGGTGGGTCCCCTCCGCCGTGGTCACCAGGACGAAATATATGAAAATATCAATGAGCTTCGTTTGTCCGGAAGAGGCGTTCCTCATCGCGGAAGAAGCCTCTATGTGAACTCACCGACGCCCGTCAACTAAAAATTCGAGCCTTTTGATTTTTTTTTACGAAGAGCCCGTCGATTAAACCATGACACATTGAATTTATTGTCTTTTTATTTCACTCGCAGCAGGGTGTCCACTATCGAGGCTCCAAGTTTCACGGGTTCGCGGGGGATTTTCCCCCACGCGAAGACACTGAGCAGCTCCTGCGGCGTGGCAGCCTCGTCCGAAGGCAGCAAGCCTGCCCGGCAGGCGAGATGCCCCACCACCGCCTGCGGCGATACGCCCTGCGCCCGCAGCGCGGCGAGTTCGCACGACTGATGGCGCTTGGCGAGGCGCGCACCCTCATGATCGAGCAACAGTGGCACATGCGCGTACCGGGGCACCGGGGCCCGCAGAAGATGGAAGAGCAGGATCTGTCGCGGCGTGCATGGCAGGATGTCCGCCCCGCGAACGACCAGACTGATTTTCTGATCCATGTCGTCCACGGCCACGGCCAACTGATAGGCAATCACCCCGTCGGACCGGCGAAGCGGAAAATCACCGCCGCACTCTGCCCAGCCCAATCGGACATCTCCGTGCACGAAATCCTCAAAGCCGACATCTTCCCCACCGCGCAGACGCAGGGTCGGTTTGCGTCCCTGCGCTTCGCGCTCCCTGCGCTGCTCCGGGTCAAGCCCCAGACAGGTGCCGGGATAAACCGGCCCCACGTCCTCCAGATGAGGAGCGGAAGCCATGGTCTTGAGTTCCTTGCGCGTGCAATAGCAGGGATAGGTGCGCCCCATGCCGGTCAGATGGTCGATGACTTGGACATAACGCTCCAGTCGAGCGGCCTGGGTGTAGGGAGCGAACGGACCGCCCACATCCGGGCCCTCGTCCCAGTCCAGGCCGAGCCAAGCCAGATCGCGCACGATGTCTTCGGCGAAGTGCGGGCGCGAACGCTCGGGGTCGATATCCTCCATGCGCAGCACCAGCCTGCCTCCGGCTGAGCGCACGCCCAGCCAGCAAAGCAAAAACGACCAGGCGTTCCCCAGATGAAGGTGTCCGGTCGGACTGGGGGCAAGCCGCCCGCGCAGGGGCGTTTCAGAATTGGAATGGAAGGGATTCATGGTTGTTTTGGGGAGCACGGGGCTTCGCAATTGTCAAGCGAGCGCCGCCGTCACTCCAGAAGGTGGTAGATCCGCTCCATGTCGAGGCTTTTGCGCACAACAAGGGCCAAACGGTCCAGCGCGGCTTCCAGATCATAAGTTACCTGCACCGAGCCAAGGGGAGCCAGACCCTTGCGCAGCCTGAGACGATCCAGAAAAGAGCGGCGAAGCCCGTCGGCATCAAAAACCCCGTGCAGATAGGTGCCCCAAACCATTGCATCATCACGCCCCCAACCGATCTTTGCCCCGTCCTTGCGGACCATGACGGCCTCGATCCGTCCATCCAGCACGCGAGTATGCCCATGATGAATTTCATAGCCGCGCGCTTCTTCTCCGAAAGGCAGAAACACGCAGTCCGTCTGGCACAACACCTTGTCCACGGCCATTTCCGTGGCCAGGGGCAAAAGACCCAAGGGACGGGCCGCATTGCCGCCGCTCTCCACACAGGCCGGATCCGTGACAGCAGCTCCGAGCATCTGCAGCCCGCCGCAAATGCCGACGATCTCCGCGCCGCTGGCCGCGATCGCCCGGGCCAGACCCGAACTCCACAGATAGTCCAGATCCGCGAACACATTGCGCGAACCGGGCAGGATAATGGCATCGGCTCCGGCCAGATCATGGGGGTCTCGGGCGATGCGCAAGTCCACGTCCGGCTCAAGCATCAATGCGTCAAGATCCGTAAAATTGGATATATGCGGCAGATCCACGGCGATTACCCGCAGCTCGGCGTCCCTGCCCTGCGGCCGAGCTTCCTTGAAACTGACCGAATCCTCTTCGGGCAGCCCCAGATTTCTTAGAAAAGGCACCACGCCCAGGGTTTCGACTCCGGTGAAGCGGCGCACGTAATCGACTGCATCCGTGAGCAGATCCTGCCTGCCCCGAAAGCGGTTGACGATGAAACCGGCAACCAGCGCCCGCTCCCACTCCTCCATGACCTCCATGGTGCCGACAAAGGAGGCGAAGACCCCGCCCCGGTCGATGTCTCCGGCCAGAAGCACCCTGGCTCCGGCGTGGCGGGCCATGCGCATGTTGACCACGTCGTGGGATTTGAGATTGACCTCGGCCGGACTGCCCGCGCCCTCCAGCACCATGACCTGGGCCGAGGCGGACAGCTCGTCGTAAGCTTGCGTTATGGTCTCGAAAATTTGCGGCTTGTAGCGGATATACTGCCCCACGCTCATGTTGCCCACGGGCCGGCCGAGCACGATGACCTGGGAGCCCGTCTCCGAATTGGGCTTCAGGAGCACCGGATTCATGCGCACGTCCGGCTCCAGCCGACAGGCCTGGGCCTGCAGGACCTGGGCGCGGCCCATCTCCCCGCCGTCACGGGTGACAAAGGAATTAAGCGACATGTTCTGGGCCTTGAACGGAGCAACGCCAAGTCCGTCCTGCAGGAAAATCCGGCACAGAGCCGCGGTGAGGACCGACTTGCCCGCGTTGGATGAGAGCCCTTGCAACATTATGGCCGGGGTTTTGCGCACGGCCTGGCGGCGAGGCCTGCCGGATTCGAAAATTTCCGCAAGGGCCTGCGTCAAGCGTCCGTTCTCCTCCGCGCCGCGCACAGCCACCCGGAAATAATAGGCGTCAAGGCCCTCATAATTGGCGCAATTGCGGATCAGGATGCGGCTTTTGGCCAGCTTCTCCTGCAAGGCGAAGGCGTCCATGGCCTCGCTGCGGCAGAGCAGATAGTTGGCGCTGCCCGGAAAAACCCTGATCCCGAGCCCAGCTAAATCCGCTTCCAGGCGGCCGCGAAGCTCCTTCACCGCACCGACGGTCTGCCTGGCGTAATCCTCGTCGCGCAACGCCTCCGCGCCCACGGCCTGGGCCAGGGCGTTGACGCTCCAATCCGGCAGCAGGGCATCAATGGCCGCGCATACCGCCGCGTCGCCATATCCGAGGCCCACGCGCAGTCCCGGCACCGCGTAGAATTTTGTCAGGGAATGCAGGACAAACAGATTGGGGCGCAGCGCAGCGCCAAGCCTTGCAAGCTGCGGCACAAAATCGGCGAATGCTTCATCAATAAGGAAGAAGCTCTGGGGATGCCGGGCGGCCAACTCCAGAATGCGCTCCGCTTCGAGCAGGGTTCCGGCCGGATTTCCGGGCTGCCCGAGAATGACCAGCGCCGGAGTGCCCAGCAATTTTTCAAGCCGGAGCCAGTCCATGCGGAAGCCGTTTTCGGGATGCAGAGTCAAAATCTCGCAAGAGAGCCCGGCGGCTTCGCAAGCCCGCGCATAGTCCCCGTAACAGGGCACGGGCAAGACGGCGCGGCCAAGGCCGCCGGCCGTGCAAACCCTGGGCAGGGCATACAGCAGTTCGGAAGAACCGTTGCCGGCGACCACGTTTCCGGGCTCCAGGCCCATGCGCGTGGCGGCGATCCGGCGCAGCCCCTCTGCCCGTGGTTCGGGATAGTGGGCCGTCCCGGCCAGGGCGCGGGCCACCACTGGCCGCAGCCATGCGGGCGGGCCCAGCGGGTTGATGTTGGCCGAGAAGTCCAGAATCTCTTCCGGAGCGCAACCAAGCGCCGTGGCCGTGGAGCGGATATTGCCGCCGTGGGCGGGAAGGTTGGACATGATCAGAGGATTTTCCCGAGCTTGAAGCGCAGCCGGAGCACCCCGTTCTCAAAGGAATGGGTGGTCAGTCGAAAAACACCGAGCAGGCCGGTGCGGTCCACGTGCTCGCCGATGCAGGGGCAGGCGTCGTAATCCCCGATGCGGATGATGCGCAACTCGTCGGACGCTTCCTCGGGCAGGCGTTCCAGATTGAAGAGAGCCTGCGCCTCGGACCGGGCCATGTTTTCAGCCAAAACCGGCAAGTCGGCGGCAATGACGGCGTTCACCCTCGCTTCCACGTCCCGGGCCTCGGTCTCGGTCAGATCGCGGTCGAAGTGATAGTCGCACTTGGCCTTGTCCGGATTCACGTGTGCGGAAAAGCACCGCCCGCAGGCAAAGAGCCGGTCCATGGTCTGATTCAGGATGTGTTCCGCCGTGTGCATGCGCGGATCGTAATTTTTGGCCATCGTTCCTCCGATGAGAGGTGATAGCCGGGGTACGGGGCGGGGTAAAGGGGCCAAGGCCCCGATCAGCCGACAAGGGCCGGAGCGACCAAGGACACGGCAACTCCCCACATGGTCAGGCCCACGAGCACATCAAGCACGGCCCAGGACCGGGGGCGGCGGAAAAAAGGCAGGAGCAGGCGCGCGCCCAGACCCAGGGCCAGAAACCAGGCCAGGGAGGCGGTGGCCGCTCCCGCACCGAAGAAAAAGCGTTGCGCCTCCGGATAGCGGCCTCCGATGGAGCCCAGCAAGAGCACCGTATCGAGGTAGACATGGGGGTTCAGAAACGTCACGGCCAGGGTCGCGCCCACTGTGGCGCCAAGGCCCATCCGCGCGCGTTCTTCCGGCCCAAGGCTTCCCGAACGCAGGGCCGAGCGGAAGGATCGCAGCCCGTACCAGAACAGAAAGCCCGCCCCGAGCCACGTCGCCCAAAGCGCCAGTCCTGCGTTTTGGGCAAGGACGATGCCCATGCCGGACAAACCCAGGGTGATGAGCAGGGCGTCGCTCAGGGCGCAGATAAGCGCCACGGCGAGGTGGTGATTGCGGGTCAACCCCTGGTTCAAAACAAAGGCGTTCTGGGCTCCGATGGCGATGATGAGGCCGGCGCCAGTGCCCAGGCCCTGCAAAAATGGCGTGAAAATCATCAGGTTCTCCTTGCGTTGCGCTGGCCCAGGTCATAAATGAGGAGACTATATAAGGAAAACGGATAATTTTTCTGAACCATAAGAAAAACTAATGCTAGACAGCAAACATCTGCAAGCCCTGGCCGCGGTCATTACCGAACAGAGCTTCGAAAAGGCCGCCCGCGCGCTCTATCTGACCCAGTCCGCCGTGTCCCAGCGCATCCGCCAACTGGAAGAACACATCGGACAGATGCTCGTGGTGCGCTCGGCTCCGGTCAGGCCCACTCCCGCAGGCATGGCCGTGCTGCGTCATTTCCGGCAACTGGCTGTGCTGGAGGACTCGCTCTTCGAGGAACTGGCACCGAAAATGAACCGCGAACCCGTGACCATGACCCTGGCCGTCAACGCCGACAGCCTGGACAACTGGTTTCTGCGCAGCATCCCGGAAATCCTGGAAAAAGAAAATGTGCTCCTGGATCTTCTGGTCGACGACCAGTCCGTGACCCATGCCTATCTACGCTCGGGCGAGGTGCAGGGCGCTATCACCTCCACTCCGGCCGCTTTTCAGGGCCTGCTCACCCACGACCTGGGTGACATGGAGTACCTGTGCGTGGCCACGCCCCGATTTCGTTCGCACCATTGCCCCCGGGGATTTGACCGCGATGCGGCCCTCCGTGCGCCCGTGGTCATCTTCAACCACAAGGACGCCCTGCAGCACGAATTCCTCCGGCAACGCTTCGGCGAAGAAATCCGCCCACCCGTGCATGTCATGCCCTCGAACATCAGCTTTCAAGGGCTCATCCTGCAGGGCGGCGCGTACGGCATGGTCTCGCGCATGCTGGCCGAACCGTACCTCGCGCGAGGCGAGCTGATCGACCTGGCTCCCGGAGATAAACTGCGCGTCCCCCACTATTTCCAGTGCTGGAGTCTGCAAAGCGGCCTGTCCCGACGCGTCGGCGAAATCATAGTGCGCACGGCCCGGACGACCCTGATTCCCCGGAATCAAAAGCGCAGCACCCCGGAGTCCGGGGAGAGGGGCTTGTCTGAAGAGCACCCGCCCTGTCTCCGGGAGTGATGGCGCAATGGGAGCTGCGGCCGTCGACCTTGATGACCAAAGGCGAGGCCAGGCGCACGTGCGCCACATGTTCCTCCCGGGCGACCACTTCGCACCCTTCCAGCCATTGCCAGTCGAAACGCTCCCCTTCCTTGCCCGACATCATAATGTAATTGATCCCAAGCGTAGTGATGTTGTGGAAGAAATGCGACCCCTGAGACGGCTCGACGCGCAGCTGCGCCGAGGCTGTCTCGACAATGGCCGACACCCCGGAAATATCGCTCCAGGCCACGGGAATGCCGAGCCAGCGGTCGGCCGTGCCCCAGCGCCCTGGCCCCGCCAGCAGGTATTTGCGCCCATCGGCCACGAGGGAAGCGTTGATGCGGCCTATTTCAGCGGCGATCTGCACGGTCTTGTCGACCTCGAAGGCGTCGGGGCGCACGAAGACGATATCGAACACGTCGTTCTTCTCGGCATTGCCCAAGGCGTGGGTGGACAGACAAAAGGCCTTGGCCCGGTCTTCGTCGGTGATGGTCACGCGGTTCAAGTCCGCGCGGGCGGACATGGGCCGCAGCTGAAGCAGCGAAAATACGGGCTTGCGGTCTTTCTCCGGATAGAGATTGCAGGCGAATTCGATCTCCACCGGACACCCCATGGCCGACTCCGCGATGCCCATGACATCCTTCAAAATTTCCGCCAGCGGCAAAATCTTGTGCTTGAGCACCTGGGCGAAAAGCAGGACGCGGGGACGGTCCGGGATGGAGGCCGTGTCGCGGATGCGCCCCTCTTCGGGCAGGAAGGTCGAGGCCACAAGCGAAAGCGGCCCCACGCCCTCGGCCTCGACGATGTTGCGGCGGGAAAGGGAAAAATCCGCGCGCGGCCACGGCCAGCGCTCCAGAGGCAGGCTGTAGAACTCCGTCTGCGCCGTGCGCAGGGCCAGCTCCACCGTGGGGCACTGGGGCAGGATGTTGGGGTGGCAGGGCGAAAAACGCAGGGTCTGCCCCCCGTCGACCACGATCTTGCCGAAGCCGAAGGCGATGGTGGCCACCCCGTCCTCGGGCTTCATGCGCCCGAACGGGTAGTAATTGTACGATTGCGCTACCCCGGAAATGGCCGGATAAAAAAAGCTCCCGTACTCCTCGCCGATGACCTGCTGCACCAGCACGCCCATCTTCTCCTCGTCGGTGCGCTGACTGACCCGGCGCGAAAAAGCCTTGGGCGCCTGGAAAAATGTCGACGCCCAGACCTGCTTGATGGCCAGGACCAATTCCGCCAGCCGCACATCGGGGTCGGGATTGTTGTTGGGAACCATGATCGTTGAATACAGCCCGGCGTAGGCCTGATACTGGGCATCTTCGAGAAGGCTTGACGAGCGTACGGCCAGGGGATGACGCACCTGGGCGAGGTAGGCCTTGAGCTGATGCTTGAGCCATTTGGGAAACCGCCCCTTCTCAACCGTTTTCAAGACCTCGTCATCGGCCATGTCCGCGCCGGCCAGAAACTCGAAGGCATTGAGCTTCACGAAGGAATCAAAACCTTCCGTGGAAATGCCAAGCGTCCTGGGCATGGAAAAATCTACCCCGGGATACTTCTGCGCAAGCCCCGGAATCCGGTTCAGAATTGAAAACAAAAAAGCGAGCCCCCTGGCCTTTCCGCCCATGGAACCCTTTCCGATCTTGAAGAAATCCGTACCCGGATCGAAATCCTTGGGATTGAAGTTGGCCACGATCCCCTTCTGCCGTTGCTCCCGCCTGGCCCGGATCATCTGGACAACTCCGCTGCGCAACAGTTCCGGGGAAGCGAAGTCTTTCTCGCTCATGGGCCGCAAGCGGTCGGCCAGCTCGAACTCGGTGCGTGCGAAAAACCAGCGCGAGAAATCATTGTGACGGGAATGCCTAGCCAAGGCCTCGGCGGGGATCGTTTTCAGGCGTTCTTCCAGGGCGAACAGACTCCCGGCCCGACAAAGCTCCTCGCCCTGGTCGCCGCGAAAAATGAAGTCTCCGAACCCGAGCCGTTCCAGCACAAAGGCTCGCACATCGCCCAACAGGCTGGCCGAGTTCTTGTCCACGAACCAGGCCGGAATCTCCATGGCCCTGCGGGCATTGCCCGGTTCGTTGCTCATCAGCAAAAGCGGTATGTCGAACCGCTGCGCCTTGATGGCCCGCAGCAGATCCACCCCGGCCGAAGCATCAAGCCGGCCTCCACGGGGAAAGCGCACGTCGGAAATGACACCCAGCACATAGGGCTCGAATTTTTGGAACAAGGCGAGAGCGTCCTCGTAGGTGCCGGCCAGCAGGATCTTGGGGCGGCAGCGCATGGTCAGCAGGCGATGTTCCTGATTGAGTCCCTCGCGGATGACGTCCTGGGTCTGAACCACAAGCTCCCTGTACAGGATGGGCAGCAGGCAGGACTGGTAGCGTGGAGAGTCCTCGACCACGATGATGACGCGGATGCCGACGCTTCTGGTATCGAAATCCACGTTCATGGCGTCTTCGGCGTTCTTGACCAGGGCCACCAGCAGATCGGCGTTGCCGGTCCATACAAACTGGCGGTCGATACCCTCGGACGGGGTCTCCCCCGGCAGAAAAATTTCGCGGTGGGTCAACAGATAGACGGGGAGGCCAAGACCGAGCCCCTTGATCCTCCGCCCCAGATCCAAGGCCTCGCGCTCGGCCAGCTGCGGCATGAGGATGACGAGTTCAAACGGACGCTGCCCCAGAAACGCCATCGCCTCCTCGGCGCTCGAAGCCCAGGTCAGACGGGGAGGTCGGCTCAAATTGAGGCCCTGATACTCGGACACGATGCGTTCGGAGAGCTTGCAGTCTTCCTCCATGACCCAGGCGTCATAAGCCGTGGATACGAGCAGGATATTCTGCACCTTTTTGGCCATGAGGTCGTGAAATTTCCTGAATTCGGAATCCTGGGCCACCAGATGCAGGTCAGGCATAATGGGCATGAACATCTCCTTGAATGCCGTCAAACCTATCCAAAGCGCAGTCCAGGGGCAACGGGCAAGAAAAAAGCCGGCGAACCGGCTTTGATGGGGCAATCACGATGCGCGACCTAGACCACGCCCTGGTCCAGCATGGCGTCGGCCACCTTCACGAACCCGGCTATATTGGCCCCCGCGACATAATTGAGCGGCTTGCCGTACGTGGCGGCCGTATCCATGCAGACCTTGTGGATGGTCTTCATGATCAGCTTCAGCCGGTCGTCCACTTCCTGCCGAGTCCAGCTCAGGCGCATGCTGTTCTGGGTCATCTCCAGGCCCGACACAGATACTCCTCCCGCGTTGGCGGCCTTGCCGGGGCCGAAAAGCACCCCGTGGTCCAGAAAGATATGCACTCCCTCATGCGAAGTCGGCATGTTCGCGCCCTCGGTCACGACGCGCACGCCCCCGGACACCAGATTTTGCGCGTCACGCGCGTTTATCTCGTTCTGCGTGGCGCACGGGAAAGCGCAGTCGGCCTGATGCGCCCAAAGCGGATTGTATCCAAGCGCGTAGTCCGCAGGCGTGAACACGGATTCGGGATAGGCGTCCGCGTATTCGCGCACCCGGCCCCGACGCACGTTCTTGAGATGCTTGATAAAGGCCAGCTTTTCGGCGGTAATTCCAGCTTCATCGTAGATGTAGCCCGAGGAATCCGAAAACGTGATCGGAGTGCTGCCCAGTTGCAGGAGCTTTTCCATGGTGAACTGGGCCACGTTGCCCGCTCCCGAAACCAGGCTGCGGGTCCCCTCCAGGGTCTTTCCCTGGGCTCCGAGCATCTCGGCCGCGAAATAGACCGCGCCGTAACCCGTGGCCTCGGGCCGAACCAGGCTTCCGCCCCAGGATGCGCCCTTGCCGGTCAATACGCCAGTGAACTCGTTCTTCAGCTTCTTGTACATGCCGAACATGTAGCCCACTTCCCGCGCGCCCACGCCGATGTCCCCGGCGGGCACGTCGGTGTTCGGCCCGATGTGGCGAAACAGTTCGAGCATGAAACTCTGGCAGAAGCGCTGCACCTCGGCGTCGGACTTGCCCTTGGGATCGAAATCCGCCCCGCCCTTGCCCCCGCCCATGGGCAGGGTGGTCAGGGAATTCTTGAAGACCTGCTCGAAGGCCAGAAACTTGAGAATGCCCAGATTGACGGAAGGATGAAAACGGATGCCGCCCTTGTAGGGTCCGATGGCGCTGTTCATCTGCACCCTGAAGCCACGATTGACGTGCACCTCGCCGTGGTCGTCCACCCAGGGCACGCGAAAGATGACGACCCGCTCCGGCTCGACCATGCGCTCGACGATGCCCGCGCGTCGGTATTCGGGGTTGCGCTCCAGGGCCGGCTGGATGGACTCCATGACTTCGCTCACGGCCTGATGAAATTCGACTTCGCCCGGATCCCGACGCTTGACCAGTTCCAGAATCTCCATGCTCATGTCCGCCCTCCGCAGTTGGCTTGTGTTCAGACTTCCACAGCTCGATAACCGAAAAAACCTTGCCGCCCATATCCTCCCAACTGCGCTCCGGGTCAAGAGAGTACGACGTTTTTCCCGACAAAACGACTATATATCGGATAACGCGCGCGCACCGATCCGCCCTTCATTCCGTCGATCCTGCGGCCCGGACGGCACGCGACACGGACCTGGCTACCATTCGAGCTGTCCCGGCGGAAGCCCCCCTTGCAAAAACTTCGCGCCGACTTCATGATCGTCGGACATCAATCCCAAGGAGACCCGCATGGAACCCACCCAGCTCGGATTCGAACAGAGCCGCACCCTCCTCGACGCATACGGCATCCCCGTCCTCGGACGCATGGTCCGAACCCCGGAACAGGCCGTCGTGGCGGCCTGGGATCTCGGCTTTCCCGTGGCCATGAAGACGGTTTCGAGCCAGATCATCCACAAGACCGACCTGGGCTGCGTGCTCCTCGGTTTGGCCGACCGGATGGCCGTGGAACAGGGGTTCGCGCAGCTCATGGACAACGTCCGGGCGGCCGGGGTCAGCGAGATCGACGGCATCCTGATCCAACCCATGGTCAAGGCCGGTCAGGAAATCCTCATCGGAGCCACCCAGGACCCGAGCTTCGGTCCCATGACCATGATCGGCTCGGGCGGCCGCTTTGTGGAACTCTTCGCGGACGTGGCACCGGGCATCGGCATCCTGGAAGAACGTGACGTCCGCGCCATGCTCGACAGGACCATGGCCGGAAAAATTCTGGACGGCTTCCGCGGCCCGGCCCTGGACAAGACCGCCGTCATGCGCCTGGCCATGAACGTGTCGCGGTTCATGGCCGAGCATCCCGAAATCCACGAGCTCGACCTCAATCCCGTCATCGTCTACGAAGAGGGCTTCGCCATTGTCGATGCCCGCCTCATCGCCGGAGAACCGGTGCATTACCCCCGCCAGACAGACATATCGCCGCATAAGATGGACAGCCTGCGCACCATCTTCAACCCGGCCTCCGTGGTGCTCTACGGAGCGTCGAACACCGGAACGGTGGGCGGCATCGTGCTCAAGAACCTGCGTCGCCTGGACCGTCTCTACCCCATCAATCCGCGCACGGATGTCCTGCAGGGCATGCGCTGCTATCCAAGCCTGGAAAGCCTGCCCGAGGTTCCGGAAGTGGCGGTTTTCGTCGTCAACTCCGAGACCGTGGTGCGGGAGTTCGAAAAGTTCTGCAGGGCCGGAGGCAAGGGGGCCATCATCATCAGCGACGGCTTCGCCGAATCGGGGCGGCGCGAGCTTGAAAACCGACTGCGGAACCTGAGCCTGAAGTACGGGGTCAGCTACATCGGCCCCAACTGCCTGGGCATCATCGACAATTTCTCCGGCGTGAACACCATGTTCATCCCGCCGCACCGCACGGGCGTCATCCGCGAGCCCGGCGGCATCGGGATCATCTCCCAGAGCGGCGGCATCGGCATGGAGCTTATGGAAATGCTCGAAGCCGACCGGGTCGGCATGGGCAAATGGGTGTCCTGCGGCAATTCAAGCAGCGTGGGCGTGGCGGAAATTCTGGCGCACATGGGCCAGGACCCGCGCATCGAGGTCATCGCCATCTATCTGGAAGGGCTGTCCGAAGGACTCAAGCTGATGGAGATCGGCAGGCAGGTGGCGGCCGAAAAGCCGGTGGTCATCATCAAGGGCGGCTCCGGCGGCGGCAAGGAGGCGACCATGTCGCACACCGCGTCCCTGGCCGGCAGCCACGAAGCCTTTCGGGCCTGCTGTTCCCAGGCCGGGTTCTACCTCATCGAGGAGCTTACCGAAGACCCCAAGATCATGGTCAACGTGCTCTCCATCCTGGCCACCCAACCCAAGGCCGGAGGCAGGCGCGCGGCGGTGGTCAGCGTCGGCGGCGGCGCGGCGGTGCTGCTGGCCGACCAGATCACGGCCGAGGGCATGGAGCTGGCCGGGTTCGCCCCGGAGACCAGGCGGCGCTTGCAGGATCTGCTGCGTGAAAACATCAAGGCCGCAAGCCCCGACGATCTGGAACAGATGCTGGTCAACGTCGGCAACAATCCCCTCGATCTTCTGGGCAACTGCGACGACCGGCGGCTCATCCGCGCCCTTGAAATCATCGCCGCCGATCCGAACACGGACGTCATCGTGGCCGCGATCTATCTCCAGGTTCCCTATCTGTCGGAATATCTGGCCGAGCGACTGGTCGAGTTCCGGCGTTCCATCGACAAGCCCTTCATCGTCTCCCCGCGCGGCCTGTGCACGCACGTGACCCGGTTCCGGGAGTCCCTCTACGCCAAACGCTTCCACACATACACCGTGCCGATGGTCAAGCCGCTGAGCATCGCGCTTGATATCTGGAACCGTTACGACCGGAATTTCATGAGCGAAGCCGAATTCCGGGAAGACTAAAAAATCCGGCAAATACACACCCGCGACGAAAACACCCGGCCATCGCGATTCGCGATGGCCGGGTGTTTTCGCATCTTTTCAGATTGTCGGGATCAGGGTTTCCCCTGCGCTCCCCAGAGCTGCCTGAGGCGCTGGTCGCGACCGCAGCCCTGGCGGTAAAAGCGATACCGGAGCGGATTTTTCCGGTAATAATCCTGATGATATTCTTCAGCCGCGTAGAACTCCGTCCGCGGCAGGATCTCCGTCGCCACCGTGAAGCCCCGGCTCTCCTCGATCCGCGCCTTTGAAGCCCGCGCCGCGGCCTCCTCGGCCTCGTCCCCGAAAAATACGGCGGACCTGTACTGCGGCCCGCGATCGCAAAACTGCCCTCCGGGATCGGTGGGATCGATGTTGCGCCAGAAAACATCCAAAAGCCGCGCATAGTCTATCCGCTCCGGGTCATAGACCACCCGCATGGCTTCAAGATGGCCACTGACGCCCGACGAAACCTGTTCGTAGGTCGGATTCGGCGTCTGTCCGCCGGTGTACCCGGCCTGTGTCTCCAGCACTCCGGGCAGGGCATCGAAAGGGCCTTCAAGGCACCAGAAACACCCCCCGGCAAATATGGCGTCCTTTGTCTGTGCGGCCACGTTTCCTCCACACAGGCCCGATACGATCATCACAAAAAACAGGATCAGTCGCATGGGGCCCTCCTACAATTCTGTTTGCGAGTCCCAAAGCGCACCTTCCGTGGAAAACTCGATTCCCGAGGAACCGAATCCACCCTGAAGGAGAACTCCCTCCAAAGCGTAGGTCAATGTGGACTGCCCGCCTTGGAAGCGCATTATCTGGCGCAGCAGCCCCAAAGTCGAAGCGGACGCCTCGACCCTGAAGACCGATTCGCCCAGGGCCTCGACGCGACCGTCTTCCGAGGACACGCCCGGCAGCAGGCTCATGTCGTTGACCCGGGCGTTGACCTTGACTCCGGTCCATTCCAACGCAAACGGGTTGGGGTTGACGATGCGAAACGTCAAAAGAACGCGCTGTTCAAAGAGGGTGCTGCTTGCAGGAGCCAGATCAACCAACCGAACCGTGGGCGACTCCACTGTTCTTCCGAAATGTGCGCATCCGGTGAACGTAAAGAAAATCATTCCCGCAAGCAGCGCTATCGTAAATCGCATCGTTTCTCCTGTTTTGTCATGCCCGGCATGATTCTCAGCGCGCTTCCCAGACGGGAAACGTCTCAGGCAATTGTTCATCAGACAGACTCCATTGGTCGTCGCCGTCAACATTCTTTCTGCCCGCATACTTCATGGTCACGTTCTTTGGCCCGTGAGCAAAAAATCCGTTTCCTCCCAGAATCTCGAGCGCCTCATTCTTGTCCGGATACTCAAGGGCGGAAACGTAACAGACTCTCACTCCGTCCTTCTCTATGCAATGCGGCTCGAAATAGCGCATAAAGTGCAACAATGTGTTCATGTTTTTCATAGGCCCTCCTGTCTTCAGGTTTCATCTCACAGCTAATCACTGCGCACAGGATGACAAATGAAAAAATGCGGCGGTGCGGAAAATGACGAAAACATCCCGTCAAGCCGAACGTTTGGCCGTGTCGATCTGGAACTTCTTGATCTTGTAATGCATGGTCCGGCGGCTGACTCCGAGCAGGTCGGCGGCGTCCTTGACCACCCAGGAACTTCGTTCCAAGGCGTTCAGCACGACCTGTTTTTCGCTGCCGGCCAAAGAAAGGAGATTGCCCGGCAGAGGGGAATCGTCACCCGCATCCTCGAACTGCATATCCTCCATCCGGATCACGCCGTCGGAGGACAAAATGACCGCAGCCTCCAGCATATTCCGCAATTCACGCACATTCCCGGGCCAGGAATAATCAAGAATGGCCTCGGCCACCTCCGCATCCAGACGCGGCACTGCCCCATCTTCGGCGAAGAGCCGCAGAAAGCGTTCGACCAGAACCGGTATGTCCGCCTTGCGGTCACGCAGGGGGGGCACCTGAATGGTGATGACCTTGAGACGGTAATACAGATCCTCGCGAAACTCACCGCTACGCACCAGTTCGGCCAGGTCGGCGTTGGTCGCGGCGATGACCCGGCAGTTGACGGCAGTCTCGGCGAGATCGCCGACCCTGCGAATCTTTCGTTCCTGCAGAAAGCGCAACAACCGCAACTGCATCTCGGAGGAGATGTTGCCGATCTCGTCCAGAAACAGGGTTCCGCCATGGGCTTCGGCCACAAGCCCCTTCTTGTCCTTGAAGGCGTTGGTGAACGAACCCTTGGCGTGCCCGAACAGCTCGCTTTCAAGCAGCGTGGACGGCGTGGACCCGCAGTCGACGATGACCAGCGGCCCCCGCGAACGACCGCTCAGGCGATGCAGCAGCCCGGCGATCTTCTCCTTTCCCGTGCCGCTTTCGCCCAAAAGCAGGATCGTGGCCTCGGTCGGGGCCACGCGCTCGATCAGCTTGTACAGGCGCTGCATGGAGGGACTTTTTCCGCCCCACAACTCTTCGGTCAGCACGTTGCCCGTGCGCGCCCAGGCCCGGCCTGCGCTCAGGGACATGATCCGGGCGACGCCGCGCAAAAATTCCTGCCCGTCGACGGGCCGCGTCAGATAGTCCGCGGCACCGTCCTTGATGGCCGCCACGGCCTTGGGCACCGTCCCGTCACCGGAGAGCATGACAAAAGGCAGCCCTTGCCAACGCCGGACGCACTCCCACAAGAGCTCCCGGCAGGACATGCTTCGCATGTTCTCATCGGCGACAACCAGATCGATCTGCCCGCCTTCCAGTTTGAGCAGGGCCTCTTCGCCGTCGGAGGCGGCCATGACGGCATAGCCGTCGGTCGCCAGCAGATCGACCAAGGCCTGCCGCTGGTCCGGATCCGCATCCACGATCAGGACGTTTTTTTGTGCGTCGATCATACGGTCTCGTCCGCACCTGCCGCCGCAAGCCTCGCACGACAAGCCGCTGAAAACGCGATTTTTTTGCTTGGGTCATTCTTCGCCATTTCGTCAATATATCTGAAAATTCAACAAGACTCAAACAAACACAGCCTGCTTGCGCCTCGCCCTTTCACGCAGCACCCGTCACCCCTGTCCATCGGCAGGGGCGAAAAATTTTTCGCCCCTACCACCACATCGGCCTCGCCTCCTCACGGATCACGCCTCGCGGATTTTCGCATTACGATAATGGCCATATTCTAAACGGCTGGGTGCGGACCTGTAAGGGCAGGCCCCCGTGCCCACCCTCTCCTCAGTCCCTACGCCCGCTGTTGTCAGCAGCGGCGCGCGCGGGTATATTCGCGACTGACAAACCAAAGGAGGTCCTCCATGACGGACAAACAGGAAGATACCCTGCGCCTGGCTGGCGACACCAAGAAGAAACTTACCGGCCGCAAATGCAAGGAGCTCGACTCCCACGCGGCCGCCATGCTCGAATCCAATGAGGTCAAGGCCATCACCGGCGACAAAGAAGAGTGGTGGTGCCCCAATCCGGACTGCGAAGTCGTGGACAAATAACGGGCGTACGGCCCAATCTTTACGGCGGCCCGGGCAGAAAATGTCCGGGCCGCCGTTTTTCCCCCCATCGCTACCGACTTTTCAGCTCTTCAATATCAGGGCTCGACATTATTGAAACGGGCTGCCGCCAAGCCTATCATGCCGCGAATTTTACAGCGAACCCACGAAGATTTTCAGGCGCGACGCATGACCAAAGGCACTCGAAAGCGATCCGGCCAATCCGGCATGACACTGGTTGAAACCCTTGTCGCCATGGCCATTTCGGGGATGATCGTCAGCGCGATCTACTCCCTTTTCCAGACGCACCACCGCATTGCCGTCAGACAAAGCCAGACCTCCCTCATGCAGCAGGAACTGCTTTCCGCCATGTCGCTCATTTCCGAAGAGTTGCGCATGTGCGGATTCTCGGCCCAAGGGTCGCCGGGCTTCGGCTTTGCTCACAGACCGGGGACAGACGAACCGGACTACGGACGTCTCACTACAGAGTCCGCGATCTATTGCAGCCAGGACTGGAACATGGACGGAATCGCCAATGAAAACGGCAGCGGCAGCCTGCGCGAGCACGCGGGCTTCAGGCTCAACGTCGCCAATGACGGCTCCGCCAAAAAGGTCCCCGACAATGTGCTGCGCAAATACGACACCGGAGCCGTGCACTGGCAGCCCTTCAGCACCAACATCGGCGACCTTCGCTTCACCTATCTCGACGAGGGCGGCGCCGTCATCACCGAGGCTCATGAGCACACGGAGAAGATCCGTGGCGTGCGCGTGACGATCACCGCGATTCCCGATCCTTCCCGTGCCCCATTGGGCATTGGCAATCGAACCCTGTCCACCACAGTCTGGTGCAGGAACACGCACGTGGAAAAAATGCCGTGAACCGAGGCTACACGCTCCTTGAAACCCTGATCGTCCTGGCCATCGCAGCCGTGTTGACCGGCATCTGCGGCACGGCTCTGCTTGCCGCCCTGCCGGGGGCCGAAGTGAACCGCGCGGCCAGGACCGTGGTCAGCATGTGCCGACACGCCCGATTCGAGGCCATCAAGCGAAACGCTCAAATCCGCTTTGCGTGCGACCAACAGCAGAATGCCTGCGAAATAAGGGTGCGTAGCGACAACACCCTGCTGCGGCGCTTTGATCTCTCGGTCTTGAGAAACCAGGTCAGCCACGCAAAGTCATTCACTACCCATTTCAATGGCCTCGGAAGAGCTTCCGTGGGCGGGTCCGTCATCATCCAAAACAGCACCGGACTGTCGCGCACGGTGAAGGTCCGGCCATCGGGCAGCGTAGTCACGGAGTAAAACAGCGCATGCCCTGTCCTTCCTTCACACGATCGCCTGTAAAATTTGTCAAGGAGAACGATGCCTGGCAATGGCGCGAAATCCGGAGAACCCAACTGACCGAAATGTCATGGATTTCCCTTTACAAAAAGATGACGCCGTTTTGCAGCGCCGCCTCCACAGGACGTCCACGCCAGACCTGGCATTCGATTTCTGCTCCGCGGACTCTGCTCCGAGCGTCATGGCAAGAAAAATCCGCCCCCGGCTTCACGCTCATCGAAGTCCTGATGGCGGCGGCCATTCTGGCCATCGGGTTGATGGGCGTGGTCTCGGTCATTGCCCGAGCCTCGGTGCAGGACGTCCGCGCCGCGCACGTGTCCCGGGGAAGCTTTCTGGTGGAGGAATTCCTGGAAAATGCTTCGCGCGCCCAGCACTCCGCCCAGGCGTTCCGCTCCCTGGCAAACAGCGCTACAAGCCGCGTCATCGATGGCGCGCGCTATTCCATGAACTGCACCCTGGCAGACAACACGCCCCTGGAGCGCTGCAAGGAGATAACCTGCACCCTTTCATGGGACAACAACGGGGCAAGCGCGCGGTACGTCTATGTCCTCTCTCCAAAATTCTAGGCCCTTCTCGAAAACCCGCCCGGGCCAGTCCGGCATGGTCCTCATCGTGGCCATCATCTCCCTCGCCCTGCTCGGAATCATGGCCCTGGCAGCCAGCGACACGGCACATCTGAACATCCTCATGGCCGCCAACGGCCAGGATGCCAAAACCGCCTTCTTTCTGGCGGATTCGGGCGCGAACGCGGGCCATGAATATCTGGAAAACGCCATCGCCGCCGTCAATTCGAGCTTCTGCAGCAACGCAACCAACGCCTCGGACTGGGAAAACGAGAGCGATTTCCACCCGCATGACTTTCCCGTCACCTGGCACCGCCATGGCGCAGCAGCCACGCATGTGCGGGTCGGCCTCATCGAAACGGGACTTCTGCCGGGCAGCGCCATGCAGGCCGGGCCGGGGTACGGAGGCGGCAAAGGCTCCTATAGCAGCTACCTCATCCGCTCGCACAGACAGGGACCGCGCAACAGCGCGGCGGAAGTGGACCTTGGCTGGAGACACGTCAACCAATGAGCAAAATAATCGCAACTGCGCTCTGGATAGCCGCCCTCTTCCTCCTAGCCCCTGACGCGAGAGCCTATCGGCCTTCCGATTTCCACTGGCTGCCGCCCTTCCTGGCCATGGAAGAAAAGCCGTCGCTGACCTTCATCCTGGACACCTCATCGAGCATGCTGGAGCGGGCGTATTCCGACCCGTTCAATGCAGAGCAAGAGTACTATGGATACTTCGATCCTCGCGCTTTATACAGCTACAACGCCGAAAGCGACACGCAGCATTTTTTTGTGGATGCCGCGGGGGAATGGAGCGGCAATTTCCTGAACTGGGCTGCAATGCTGCGCATCGATGTGGCGCGGAAGGTGTTGAGTGGCGGAAAAATCAATGCCCGGAGCGAGTGCTACGAGTCGGAACCATTGAGCCCCGAGGCAGAGGGTTTTCGCTTCAACGCCACCGATCTGGAGAGCGGCATGACGCCTCTGCACGGAAACGTCACCATCACGCCCCGTGATGACGAAGGCCTCATGCTCGTGTCCGGCGAGGAACGCGTCGCCCTTCGCGTCAAAAGCGGCGATGCACATGAAGGCGGTCTGCTCCAGACAACGAAAAACAAGGCCCGCGTCGCCATGTTCACTTTCGAGGGCAGGGGGCAAAACAGATATCCCATGAGCGACGATCCTGACGACATCGAGCGGATCATAGACCACGTGAACTCCGTCACACCACGAGGCGAGGCCCCACTGGCTAAAACCCTGCACGAGGTCTACGAATATCTGCGCCATGACGACGGGGGAGGCTCAAAGACTGACGACCCGTTTTATTTTCCGTCCAAAGGGCAAACGGTTCCCTGCACCAAACAGAGCGTGATTTTGGTCAGCGCCGAGAAACGACCGGAAAAACAGTATCAACAGGATTCTGACGAAAGCACCTTTCTCATCGACAAGGCCTACCAGGGACACACCACGGACCTGCGTCCCGAAGACGGCATGGACGGAGTGCAGAATTGGGACTTTTACGCCGTCTCCGTCGCCGAGGGCACGAACCCTCTCCTGCAGGACGCCGCTCGATATGGAAAATTCAATGACGTGAACGGCAACAACTTCCCCGACCTAGACGAGGAGTTCGATGCCGACGGCGACGACCTGCCAGACAATTTTTTTTCCGCGCAGTCTGGCCTGGATCTGACAACATCCCTGACCCGCGCCCTGCTGCCCGACTCTCCGGCAGTCGCGTCCGGCACGGCCACAGCCGTCTCGGCCCAAACGCGCAGCGGGGAAGGGGCTGCGTATCAGGCGGTCTTTTTCCCGCCCGGCCGGACAAACCAAGCAGCCCCGCCCTGGTCGGGGGACGTGCACGCCTATCTGTTGGATGCTCAAGGCAACCTGCGCGAAGCCAATACGAGCGCCCAGGGCGACGAAAAAACCGCAGGCAGGGTCATCGAATTCACCGGAGGCAAAATTTTTGTCCATACCGATGCGGATGACAACGGACTCATTGAAAAAGGAGAAAGAAATGCCACGGCCCTGGACACCTTGGACGACATCGATTTTCTGTGGTCCGCCAGCGACTGGCTCAACCAATTGGACGGCGATCAGGCGATCACGCAGCGATCGGGCTACGCATCCGCCGCGCCGAACCGCTATATCATGACCTTTGTGGACATAGACCAGAATATGGTGGTGGACGAAGACAGGGGAGAAATCCAGGATTTCGCCCTTCCGGACCCCCCTGCGGAAGCAACACTCAATTCGCCGGATTATTTTTACAACTACCTGACCCTGTACGAGTCGGCTTCCGGGACGATGGGACTTGATCCGGAAAGTCCGATCCTCGTACTGCCAGAAAATTATTCCGGGAATTCCTCTACGCCCCAAACGGGACCGGCCAAGCTCCAAGTGGACTTCATCCGTGGGAAAGATGTCGATGACAACGCGACCCGAAGCCGCAGGAAAGAGGGAAAAACCTGGCGCCTGGGCGACATTGTCTTCTCGTCGCCCACCGTGGTCGGCAAGCCCGCCGAAAACTATCACCTCATATATAATGATGCGACCTACGAAAAGTTCCTGAAAAAGTACCTGGATCGTCGCCAAGTGGTCTACGTCGGAGCCAATGACGGCATGCTGCATGCGTTCAATGGCGGCTTCTGGAACGCCGAAACCCGCACTTTCAACAAAAAACGTGATGGTCGGACAGAATTTGAACTTGGCCAGGAGCTCTGGGCCTATGTGCCCTACAACCTGCTCCCGCACCTTGGGTGGCTCATGCTCCCGGAATATGGCGAAAACCTGCATGCCGCCTATATGGACCTGACGCCCAGGGTTTTCGACGCCCGGATTTTCGTCATGTCGGATGGGGTCACGTCCGTAGACGAAGCCAGATACCCCGGCGGCTGGGGCACCATCCTGGTCGCGGGCATGCGCATGGGCGGGGCGGCCATAGAGGTGGACATCGACAAGACCGATGGCAACGCCCTCAATAAGGATATTGATCGCACCGTGTCCTCGGCCTACGTGATCGTGGATGTGACCGACCCGGAATCCCCGCCCAATGTGCTGGCCGAAATATCCCTGCCGGGCCAGGGCTTCACGACCTGCATACCTGCGGTCATGCCCATGGGCCGCCCCAAGCCCCAAAACGCGGACGAGAACAAATGGTACCTGGTCTTCGGCTCCGGCCCGGCCGACGTCGACGGGAACGCAGACAGGAGCACGCTCATGCGCGAAAAGAGCGACCAGTCCGGCAAGCTCTTCGTGCTGGACCTCAGCGCCCTGTACATGGAAAAAACCGTCAAAACCATCGACGGCTCGGGCCGGGCCTCGTCAAAAGGAGATGCTTTCGCATTTGCCGAGGCGGGATCGTTCATTTTTGCCCCGGTATGCGTGGATCTGGACATCCCCTCCAAAAGCGGAGCCGGAAAATTCAGCACGGATATTGTCTACTTCGGCACCGTAGCCGGGGATTCGGCCAGTCCGACAGGGAAAGTCTATCGCTTGCGGACCAACAATGGCCCGCCCGAAGACTGGCAAATATCCACCTTCGTCGATGTCGGGGAGCCGGTCAGCGCCGCGCCCTCGGTGGCCGTGGACGAAAAAGGCGATCTCTGGATTCATTTCGGCACAGGTCAGTTCGTAAACCGTGACGACATGCTCCAAAACACGGCCATGGCCTTCTACGGCATCCGGGAACCGGAAACCGACGGGGTCAGAAATTGGGAAGAAGTGAGTCCCGCAAACCTTTTTGACAGCGCCAGCATTCATGTCTCGGCCGGGACGTGCAATGAGGGAAAATATTCCAAGGAGTGCGTAGGAATAACCCAGACAATTGAAGGATCGAACGCGACGAGGGACTGGGCCTGGCTGACCCGGAGCGTGGATGAGGCTTCCGGATGGAAGCGGACATTTCCTGACGCCGGAGAAAAAGCCCTCGGCCCGCCGGCAGTCCTGGGCGGGGCGGTGCTGTTCACAACCTACATCCCGTCGAACGCAGTCTGTTCATCAGAGGGAACGAGCCGTCTCTGGGCACTCTACTATAAAACCGGCACCCAGTATTTCTGGCCCTCGCTGCAAAGCCCTGCCGGAAACAACGTCCCATACGTCGAACTCGGCTCCGGCCTGACCGCCAGCCCAACTCCGCACAATGGCGTAAACCCCACCATCACGACGTTCACCCAGTCGACCACCGGCGACATCACTGACACCGAAGTCGACGCGCCCCTGCCCTTCAAATCCGGCTGCATTTTTTGGCGGAAAAACGCAAACTGAACAACAGTGTACTATCAGGCTCCTTGTAGGCCTTTAACACTCCCGCTCAACGATTCGCAAAACCGATCAGCCCCCCTGCCGGCACAGACGCGAGCAACAGCACTGATCGATCCCCTCCTCGACATCCTTTACTGATCGCCACCCGGCGCGTCGGGACTTTTTCGGACATCTTCGCATCGGCATACTTTCTGCTCATGATTAACCCGAACGACCTCTACAGGAAAAGCATAGTCTTTGACACCGTGGAAATACGACATTAAGGTAAAAGAAAGCTGATTAGATACTTACGCACGTTCGTCGAGGAAAAATTTTTTGCGCACTCAAACAACAGCGATGCGCAGTTTTTGTCATAAGAATATCAACACAAAGATAAAAATATTTTTTACTCGAAAGCGTATGGTTTTTCACTTTTCGCAACAAATCGCCCACTCTTCTCAACAAGTGACACTTTTTGACAAATATCGGCAAATTATTGGCAAATGCATGGCGACTCCCAAACAAATTTGCTGCATCATCACAATATAACCGCCTGTGATTTAAAGACCGGAAAAGCTGACTAACAAAGCGAGGCTGACTTGCATCCGAAACGTAAAAACCAAGACGGCGTAACTTTGGTGGAATTGCTGGTTGTGGTGGCGATTCTTGGGATATTGGGAGGAATAACAGGCTTGTTCCTCATGAAATATTTACCGGAACATCACTTGAGATCCGCTGCAAGCACGCTTTCCCAGGACTTAAGACAAGCGCAAATGGGTGCATTGAAAAGGCTTCGTCCTTGGGTCGTCAACTTCAACACCGGCACGCATGCTTATCAAATTATTGACTTTGGCCCTGACCGCATTTCGGGAGGGGGGGATGACATCATTGTTAAAACAGTCAGCCTCGCATCGTACGATGGAACAATTCGATTTGAACCAGGGACAGACGCACAGGCACGGTTTAACGAAGACGGCATGGGAGCAGGGTCTGCACAAATTGTGCTAAGCAATAGCAGAGGAACAACAACAACGATAAGTGTTTTGCGCACTGGAGCTATACGTGTACAGTAGAAGATCCCATACCAGAAAAGATGGATGCTATGGATTTACACTTGTAGAACTTCTCGTTGTGATTATCATGTTCGGCATTATAACTACTGCTGGATATAGTCTTTTCCGGGAACAAACAAGAATCAACCAAGCGCAACAAAATCAACTGGAAATGCAAAGCAGCGCCAGAGCAGCTATGCAGGTTTTAATACAAGCTTTCAGTCATGCAGGATTCGGATGTAGTGAAAAAATTTCCGGAACAAATGAAATAGCAGGAGAAGACACTTTTTTAATTCCCACGGATCAAAATTTTTCAGGCACCACACCAGACAGCGTTACGCTAATATACGGTTTTGAACATGTAGCAACGACAACCGCATCAATTACTGACACAAACATAATTCCCATTGACAATTCAACCGAAGTTGGCACGACTGAATATTCGAAATACATAAGCTTTTACCCATCTTTGGCACCAAATTCATTCTACACGGTCACGGCAAAAGCATTAAACAGCATGACTATTGACAGCAGTCTTTCTTCATTACGAACTAACGCGAAAGTTTTTCGCGTAAACCCTGTTGATTTTTATATTAACAGTGATGAACTCCGACAGCGCTTTATTGAACACCCTGCAGGCCTGGAAGAAGTTTTGATCTATGATGTACAGGATTTTCAACTCGCATACACTGAGGACGACGAAAACCTGGGAATTCTCGCAAACTGGGAAGACGATCCAGCAAACCCGGAAAACGTCAAGGCAGTGTGGATTTACATGATTCTGCGCACCCGA
This sequence comes from Pseudomonadota bacterium, assembly GCA_023393525.1. Taxonomy (GTDB): domain Bacteria; phylum Desulfobacterota; class Desulfovibrionia; order Desulfovibrionales; family Desulfomicrobiaceae; genus Desulfomicrobium. Next base: position 24,410 of record JAEWKZ010000003.1, read on the forward strand.
GAAATAGAACCAGGCCATCAGGAAAACCGCACCTTCAGGTTACCATGGGATCCTGGGCAAACTTTCGAGGGCTCAACTCTGCCAGCAGGATTCCACTATCAGGAATTTCAAACACAGGTCTGGTTGCGCAATGCCAATTAAGAATAATCAAAAGGGTTTTACCCTCGTCGAACTTTTGATCGCGGCGATAATCATAGCGGTGGGAATTCTGGGCTGGGCCAAAGCCCAGGATGGCAGCATCAAAGGCAGAGCCGTGAGCAACGGGATCACCACTGCATCAGAACTGGGGATGGCTAAACTTGAACAACTAGCACTGGAATGCCAGGACAATGCGGCAGCCGAGCCTGCAGGCGGCCCCGAAGACATCATCTCGCAGGGTGTGCGCTACGAGCGAACGTGGACAATCGAAGCTGATGAAATCCTTGACGGCGTCAGCTTATGGAAAATTGAAGTTACTGTATCTTGGAACCACTATGGACCCACAGCAATACAATATCAACGCATCGTTGTAGGCGGTTGACCCATGCACAAAGAACACGGAAGCGCGCTAGTACTTGCACTAGTGATCATGGCTTTACTTGCTGCGGTAGTCATTGGATTGAACAGAAATACAGAAATTGACCTTTTTGTCGGCAGAAATGTGCGCCTTATGAAGCAGGCCTTCCTCTGGAGCGACAGCGGCCTGGAAATAACAGAAGAAATAATCGGATTTTCAGAATATACAAGGGGCGATGACGAAAACTCTACATTTCCCGAAGATGGACCAATTCTCTTAGGTGGAACTACTTTTTCTGTAGAAAATCCAGGAGTTTCGATTTATAACGCAAACTCATCCACAGTCAATCTTCTTGTAGATGGCGATATCGCATCCACAGTCACAATCAGATATCTAGGATCGCTTACATCCGATGGAACATCGATCATCTTTGCATCGGGCTATGAAGGCGTTGGAAAAGGCGTAGCTGGCGGAGGAGCCATGGCTCGCATATACAGCCTCCGCTCTGCAGGCAACTCTGACAATGGCCAATCACGAAAACAATCCGCCGAAATTTACCGATCCCTATCTTCAGGGAAATGATGGAGAAAAAAATGAAAAAAATAGTCCTGATATTCTGCCTTGCATTTATTTTTTTCGGATCGGCGCATGCACAAGAAGAATCATCAAACTCTACCGAATCCGCCTGTCCTGGCACATGGACCCTCGCCAAACCCTCAGGATGGGTGATTATGAATGAGACAGGGATGATACTCCCCCTTTCAGCCAGCACCGTCGTCCTTGGATGCAACAACACGCCCATTTCGCTAGAGAGTGACCTTGAGGGAGTCTCAGTGGACGTTGTGTGCGCGCCATCTCCGGTCGAAAGCGGACTGGCCGACATCATAAGTATCACCATCGTATGCAAATAGCATCATCGACAGCTCGGCTGGAAGGAGTAACGAGATGAAATATTATTCAATTTTTGCGACAGGGCTCTTGGTTCTTTTAGCCATTGCCACGCCCGCAACTGCTAAAAAACCAGCCCAAGTTGAAGCTTTCAGTTGCAACAACTACGCTCTGGATCCGCCATTTCTAGCTGACGCTGTAGCACCTTCAACCACACTCATCGTCGACTCTTCTGGCAGCATGAATGAGCATGCCTATCGCGAATTCGAGGTTTCCTGGAAAGAAACATCCACTTCCACATCCAGAAGAGCTTTCAAAGGGTACGACGAGACAAATTCATACTATGGTTTTTTTGATACAAAATCTTACTATTCTTACACCTCTGCAGATGGAGGTTATTTTTATATAGATTCAACTGGGAGCTGGAGCGGAAATTTTTTGAATTGGGCCGCAATGCACAGGACAGATATTGTGCGCAAGGCACTCACTGGCGGACCTTACAACACAATAACCGGAACATACAAAGTATCAAGAACTGATGGCACGTCTGGATCACAATACAGAGGCATGTATCATGTTTATGATACAGCATCTTCTATTAACAAACAAACACCATACACTGGAAAGATCGGCCTAGAGCAGTCTAAAGACAATGATTACTTAAAAATATACTCAATGACAGAAACTGGCTCAACATGGACAAAATCACCGACAACAGCCCTTGGAACTTTCACCCTTCGAGTCAAATCCGACAAACAGTACGGACTACTAGACAGATTTGGACATCGAATGAGACTGGCTCTATTTCGCTATGACGACGACGGCTCAAATAACAATGGCGGAAAAATATTGAACTACATGACTTCCGATCCAGTACAAATATCCAACATCATAAACAACATCGACACGCTCACCATGGACAGTTGGACGCCACTAGCTGAAACATTTTACACAGTTGTCGGATACATTCAGCAAAGCAAAGTAAATATCAACGGCCCAAAGTACGAAAGCGATTCTTACGAGATAGGCAAAACGACAACGCCCGACCCATTCTATTTTAGCGACTTAAAGCAAAACATTCATTGCACGCAACAAAACGTCATCCTCATAACCGACGGAGAATCAACACAAGATCAAAACGTACCAGATAGTTTTAAGACAACAGATGCAGACAAAGGCAATAATGATGGCGCTTCTTACGACAGCAGTGGCAGCGGCTATCTCGACAACATAGCATACTGGGCGCACACAACAGATCTTCGCGACGACATTGACGGGTTTCAAAATATAAACTTATACACGATTTATGCTTTTGGATCCGGAAGCCAACTTCTCAAAGACGCAGCCAAGTGGGGCGGCTTCATTGACGACAACGACAATGGACTACCCGACCCTGGCGAATGGGAAAACTCGGAAACCGGCGAACCCAACAATTATTTTGAAGCAGCCTCCGGAGAAGAACTGGAAAATGCCCTTGTGGTCGCCTTTAGCAGTATTTTGAACCGCGTATCTTCAGGATCCGCCGCCTCCGTTGTCTCCACTTCCCGCAAAGGCGAAGGACTATTGTACCAAGCAGTTTTTTGGCCACAAAGAAGCGACAAAGACGGAAAAGAGATTTCATGGGCTGGCGACGTTTACGCATACTGGCTTGATAACGAAGGCCTTATGCACGAAGACAGCAACTCCAACGCCAAGCTCGACAGTGCAGACAAAAAACTCACCATATGGTATGACTCTACGAAACAGAAAGCGCGGGCTTGTATCGGGGGAGAAGTTGTTAATGGGACGTGCACAGGAGTTGGCAGCGAAGAAAAAGACATTACTTCTGTTCGTCATGCATGGTCAGCAGCCAAATGGTTAAATCAAAGCGTACCACTTCCCTTAAACCAACGTGGAACATACGACACAGGCAACGACGAGCGTTACATAAAAACGTGGAAAGACGACGGAAATGGCACAGTTGACAAAGATGAATACGTCTCTTTCACATCAGCCAACATTGATTATCCGTACTGCCCGGCAGAAGTTATCGATTGGATACGAGGCGATGACACTGTCTCCACAAGCTTCCGATCGAGACAAATTAAAATAGATACAGACTACGATGAATCCGAAGACATTACTGTAACATGGCGCCTTGGAGACATTATAAACTCCTCCCCGACGGTAGTAGCCGCTCCAGCAGAAAACTACGATCTTCTCTGGGAAGACCCTTCTTATACGCCATTTTATAAAAAATACAAAGATCGACGCATCATGGTTTATTTTGGAGCTAACGACGGCATGCTTCACGCAGTAAACAGCGGTTTTTACAGCCCGAAAGACAGAGCATATTATACACACCTTCATTCCAATGGGACCTACGACAACAGCCAAGGATTTGACCTTGGAGCGGAAATGTGGGCTTATGTCCCCTTCAATCTTCACCCGCATTTGCCGTGCCTGACTGACAAAAAATATCAGCATCAGTACTATGTAGACCTGAAGCCAAGAGTCTTCGAGGCGCAAATATTTGGGGATGACGTCGACCACCCCAACGGGTGGGGCACCATACTCGTGACCGGATTCAACTTTGGCGGAGATGGCCAACAAGACCTTGTTCACGAAGGCCAATATTTTGGATCTTCCTTCTTCATATTTGACATCACCAACCCTGAAAAAGAGCCCATCTTTCTGGGAGAATTCACCTACGATGGCGAGTATACAATGGGTTTTGCTCTTAATCAGCCAACACTTGTGGCAGTCAAAGATTCCGTTGGTGACAAACACTGGTACATGCTGTTTGGCACCGGCCCATTGACTGCGGCGGGTTCCAGCACCCAAAAAGCGCAGGTCATCGTTGTACCAATCGCGAAATTGGTAGACAAAAGCACCAATACTGCAAATACATCATTTTCACTTCGCCTAGCCAACGACAAAGACAAACCCACCATGGACAAAATGGGCGTCCTTCCCTTGTCTGACTCAAACAGCGCCATGGGAACAGGATTTGTATCTGTCGACTATGACTTCGATTTTTTCATTGACATGATGTACTACGGAACTGTTGTTACGCCAAATAGCGGAGTCATGACAGGCGGAGTACATAGACTTAAGATAGAAGCTGAGCCAGATCCAAGCAAATGGGAACGCAAAGAGATGACAGATACAGACAGACCGCTTACCGGGGCACCCAATATTGGGTTCAAAGACAAAAATGTTTGGGTTTATTTCGGTACTGGAAAATTTTGGGATGTATCAGATAAAACAGATTTGAGAACACAGTGGATGTACGGCATCATGGAGCCAAAAAAGACAGGCAGCAGCGCATACAACTTTAGCACAATACCAACCGGAAATCTGATGGATGTTACAGGCATACAAGTCAAGAATGACGGACTTGGCACGTTGGTTTGCAACAGCAGCTTGGGCGATTGCCCTCCGTCCACGGTCACAACTGTTGAAGAATTGGCAGAATATATTCGTGTAACAACCAGTATTGACGGATGGAAGCGCGCATTGCCCAACGTTGGCGAACGAGTGGTAGGTCAACCAACTCTTTTTGGCGGCCTTACCAATTTCACCACATTCACGCCTTCCAGTGACTATTGCACAGCAGAAGGAGCAAGCAAACTTTACGCGCTTTATTATCTGACTGGAACAGCCTGGAAGGAAGATGTGTTCGGCGACAGCACTGCAGAATTCGTCCCGTTCGAAGTCGATTTGGGCAAAGGAATGGGAGTTTCACCCAGTTTGCACCTTGGCAGCGAGGAGGGCGTGAGGGCATACGTGCAGACAAGCACCGGCAGCATCATCGAAATTCATCAGCCCAACCTGCCGATACCCAACGTCAAGTCCGGTCGTGGAGGTTGGCACACGTTTGAAGTGGAGTAACGTTCATTGAGCCTGCGGCGAGAGGCTGGTATCTTAACGATGCCGGCCTCTCTCGTGGCGTTCTCATTTGACTTTGACCCTCCCCCTCCCTATCAAAGCCCCCATGCCCACCCATTTCCTCGACCGCTTCACCCCCCGCGCCTACCCCCGCACCCGCATCTTCACAGCGGCCATTGCCTGGTCTACGGTCGGCGTGTTTCTTGTCGTCAAGGGGTGGTATTTTTTCCGAGAGGGATCCCGGGAAGGGTTGCTTGCGGCGCTTGCGGCAGGAGCGATGCTGGGGATGCTCAAAAGCAGGTTTGTGCTGGACCGGGTGGCGAGGAATATCATCCAGCGCATCGGGGCAAAGCCCGCCAGAGCCTGCCTTGGCGGCCTTTTTTCCGTGCGCAACTGGCTGCTCATCGCAATCATGGTCGTGTTCGGGCGAACCTTGGCGGCGCTGCCCCTCAACGCGGGCGTGAAGACCGGGCTGTACGTGATGGTCGGCATCGGCCTGGTTTGCTCCAGCCGCCTGCTCTGGAATGCCTGGAAAAATTCACCCGTCGAGACGCTGTAGAGCCTGATCGACAAGCGCATCAGGCCCTTTCATCCTCCGCTGCGCGAGCATTCCCTCGACCACAGCATATCCGCACCCCACATCCGCCACGCCATGGGCGTCGTCGCCGTACGCGACGCGTATTCCAAGCCTCGCTGCCGCGTCCAGAATCGGAGCACAGACATAGGGTTCCGTCTGGCCCTTCAGCAAGGCCCGCGCATTGATATCCAGAACCGCGCCGGCGTCGCGAATCCGTTCCAGATTGCGCATGACCCGCGCCCAGATTTCCGGTTCGGAGAGCGTGCGCAAGTAGTCGGGATCGTGCAGCCGAATGAGGTCGAAATGGCCAACCACCTCCGGCCTGACCGCATCAAGCATTTCACACTGCGCGTCGAGATAGGAGGCGTACAGCCCGACCATCCCGCCGCACAGCGATCTGGCCCGTTCATAGAATTCCCCGGAATAGTCAAAGCACGCGCCGCCGACGTGATGCACCGATCCCACTATGTAATCCAGCCGATGATGCCGCCTCAACGTGGCCACCCAATGGTCGCAACCCGGATACCATTCGGTCTCCATGCCCACCAGAATTCGCATGCGCTCCGCGAACCGGTGCGCAAGCCTTCGGGCTTCGGCCACATAAAGGGCGAACCGCGCCTCCATCCACCCAGCCGAACGGCCCAGGGCGATTTCATCCGGATACAGTCCGGCATCGTCAAAGGGCGGCATGTGTTCGCTCAACCCCACGCACTCAAACCCCCTCGCGTGATAGGCCGCGACAATGTCCTCCAATGTATCTCGGGCATGGTCGCAATACTGCCCGCTGTGCCCGCCGTGCAGGCTGGTCTTTCTCACGACGCGCCGCCCATTTGTTTGCACAGGGCATCGACATCCTTGGGAATGTCCACGCTCAAGACGTCATGACCCGTCTCCGTGACCAGCACATCGTCCTCGACGCGGATTCCGCCGAAATCCAGGTAGTCATTCAGGGCTTCGTAATTGATGAACTCCGCCGAGCGCCGTTCTTCCCGCCATTGTCCGATGAGCGCGGGGATGAAATAGATGCCCGGCTCCACGGTCATGACAAATCCGGGCCGAAGCCTGCGGGCCATGCGCAGCCCGGACAGACCGAACTGTCCGGAGCGCCGGAACTCTTCGTCATAACCCACGAAATCCTCGCCCAGCGCCTCCATGTCATGCACATCGAGCCCCAGCATGTGCCCCAGGCCATGAGGGAAAAAAAGGGCGTGCGCCCCGCTTGCGACGGCCTCGGCCGGATCGCCGCGCATCAGTCCGAGGTCCGACAGCCCCTGGGCCACAACCTTGGCTGCGGCCAGATGGCATTCCAGAAAAGGCACTCCGGGGGCCATGAGCGCGGTGCCTTCGGCCAGGGCTCGAAGCACCATTCCATAAACATCCTTTTGACGGGGCGTGAAACGTCCACTCACAGGCAAAGTTCGGGTGATGTCCGAGGCATAGCCCAAAGGCGAGACCACGCCGGAATCGACCAGGAGCAGATCGCCGTCCGCCAGAATCTGGTTGTGGTTGTGGTTGTGCAGCACCTCCCCGCGCCGGGACAGGATCATGGGGAATGCTTCCCGGCTGCCGCGACCAAGGATGAAGCCCTGCATGCGCCCGTAAAGTTCCGTTTCCGCGACTCCGGGCCGACAGGCGTCCATCAGGACAGCGTACATTTCAGTGGAGATCGCGACCGCGCGGCGGATCTGGCTGACCTCTTCAGCACTCTTCACGCTGCGCAGTTCCACGACAGCGCGGATCAGCGCAGTGGAACAACCGGCCTCGACCGCCTGCGGGGCAACGGCCAACAGGCGCGACAGCCGCAGGGTCGCGTCGCCCTGATAGGGGGGAAGATAATGGATGATCCGGCCTCGGGCCTGTCGCACCGCATCCTCAAGCTCGCGCCTGCTTCCGCAGGCATCGATTCCTGCGCGAGCGGCCAGTTCCGCAAGACGCGGGGCCGGTCCGCTCCAGATGGTGTGCTCCATGCCCGGATCGGGGCCGAAAAGCGTCTCGCGTCCGCTCTCGCAATCAAGGCACAGGCACAGGCCCGGCGCGTCCAGTCCCGTGAAATACAAAAAAGCGCCGTCCTGGCGAAAAGGAAAGGTATTGGCGCGGTAGTTCATGCCGATCAGGTCGTTGCCGGGCAAGAGAATGCACCCGCCGCCGACCAGGCGCATCAGCTCGGCGCGGCGGGCGGCAAAGATGGAGGAATCGAACATCGAAGACTCCTGAAGTGACGAAGATGGTGGGCCCGAAGCGTCGGAGGCCAAGCATGTCGGCTCCTTGCCTTGTTCGGCGCACGTGATTACCTAGGGGCTTCGTATCGGGACGAACCCGAAACGGCAAATCTCTTTTTCCACGGAGACGCACATGCACTGGGTTCTTTTGGCCAACGGGCCCCTGACTCTCTCGCCGGTCATCAGGAAGGTCATTTTTTCCGCCGACCGACTGATCGGCGTCGATGGCGGCAGCAGACATTTGCGGCCCCTGGATGTTCGGCCTCACCTGGCCGTGGGCGACATGGACTCCATTCCCCAGAATCTGCTTCAGGATTACCGGCAGGCGGGAGTGGAATTACATCTGCACCCACCCAAAAAAGACGCCACGGACCTGGAACTGGCGCTCGAACTGGCTCTCGCGCGCGGCGCGACCCGCATATCCATCCTGGGCGGCACCGGCGGGCGGCTCGACCACACCCTGGGCAACCTCTTCCTCCTGTCCCGCTGCCTGCCCGCCGGAGTCCCGGCCCGCATCATGGACCAGGAGCAATGCGTGCACCTCACGGATCAGTCCCTGACCATAAGCGGCGCGATCGGCGACACCCTGTCCCTGCTTCCAGCCACCCCCGAAGCCTGCGGCGTGAGCCTCTCCGGCCTGGAATACCCGCTGAGCGATGCCACCCTGACCTTCGGCACCAGTTGGGGCATGAGCAACGTCTTCGTCGAAACCCAGGCTACCGTGACCCTGCGCAGCGGACGGCTGTTCGTGTTTCATCTGTACGGTTCTTGATAGCTAAATTTGAAAACACAGGATGGGAAGGCTGTTCAAAAATGGTGAGATGCTAGGAACAAAGAAAATCCAGGCCCGAAGCGTATTTTGCATACGTGAGGGTCTGGATTTTTTGCAGTGACGACGCAGATCGCCGTTTTTCAACAGCCGGTTAAAGGGAGCTATCGAGCACCATATTATCGCGGTGCACGACCTCCTGATGCGGGCAGGGGCCCAGGATCTTTTCGATCTCGGAGCTGCTCAGACCCTGGATCTTGCGCAGTTCCACGGCCTTGAAATTCGTCAGGCCCACGCCCACGGCTCCGCCATCCAGACGCACGATCCTGACCAGGGAGCCCATGCCGAAATTGCCTTCCACCCCGGCGATGCCTGCGGCCAAAAGGCTCTTGCCCTTGCCGGTCAGGGCGCGGGCGGCCCCGTCGTCAACCACGATGGTTCCGGCCGGGTCCAGGTGATAGGCCAGCCAGAACTTCCGGCCCGAAAGCATCTTCTGCGTCGGGGCGATCCAGGTGCCCAGATCTTCCAGATCGAACACCCGCTCCAGCACGTGCTTCTGGCGTCCCGAGACGATGAGCGTCGGCACGCCGATGCTCGCCGCGCGACGGGCGGCCATGAGCTTGCTGAGCATGCCGCCGGTCCCTGCTCCGGTCTTGCCCCTGCACATGGACTGCAAACTCAGATCGGAAATGTTGTCGATGCAGGGCACAAATCGGGCGTCCGGGTTTTCCAGCGGATTGTCGTCGAAAACCCCGTCGGCGGAAGTCAGGTTGATGATCACATCCGCCCCCACCAGATTGGCTACCATGGAGGAAAGGGCGTCGTTGTCGCCGAACTTGAGTTCCTGCACGGCCACGGTGTCGTTCTCGTTGACGATGGGAATGACCTTCCAGTCCAGCAGGCGGCACATGGTGTTGCGGGCGTTCAGGAACCGCTCGCGGCTGCGCAGGTCGTCCTTGGTCAGCAACACCTGCGCGGTGACCTTGTCATAGTGGGCGAAGGCCTCGTCGTAGCTGTGCATGAGTCGGCTCTGACCCACGGCGGAGGCCGCCTGCTTGTGGACCATGCATCCGGCGGCCCGCTCCGGGCCCAGCACGCAGCGCCCGGCGGCCACGGCTCCGGAGGTGACCAGCACGATTTCAAGACCCCGGTCGTGCAGTCCGGCGATCTGGTCGGCCAGACGATTCACAACGCGGGGATCAAGCCCCTTTTCCGTGGTCAAGACAGCGCTGCCAACCTTGATGATGACCCGCTTGGCTTTCTCCAGAATACGGCGGCGCTGCTCACGCCATTGAGTCGATTGTTCCATCCTCGGTCTCGTCCTTGACGGTCTGCAAATGCAGGGCCCACATGGCCTCAAGCACCTCGGCCACACCCGTTTCATCCAACGCCGACATGAAGTACACCTTGAGCCCGAGGCGGTCAAAGGCCTCGCGCACCTCGGCCAGACGCTTCTCGTCGGCCAGATCGACCTTGTTGACCACGCGCATCTGCGGCTTCTCGGCCAAAGCGGGATCGAACTGACGCAACTCGTCGTCGAGAATGTGGAACCCGGAAAGCGGGTCGTCCACGTTCACGTCCTCTATGCTCAGGATGTGCACCAGAAAGCGCGAGCGCTCCACATGACGCAAAAAGGTGTGTCCCAGGCCAAGGCCCGTATGGGCGCCCTCGATCAGGCCGGGAATGTCCGCCACCACGAGCTTGCGCTCCATCTCGTCGATGACCACGCCCAGGTTGGGCGAAAGGGTGGTGAAGGGGTAGGCCGCGATTTTGGGCCGCGCCGCCGAAATGCGCGAAATGAATGTGGACTTTCCCGCGTTGGGCAGCCCCAGCAGACCTACATCGGCAAAAACCTTGAGTTCCAGGCGGATGTATTTTTCCACGCCCGGCTCCCCCGGCTGCGCGAAACGCGGCACCTGCATGACCGAGGACTTGAAGTGCGCGTTGCCCTTGCCGCCCCGGCCGCCCTCGGCCACGACGATCTCCTGGCCGTCCCTGGTGAAGTCGGCGATGAGACGCTCCCCTTCCGGGGTCTCCTCAAAGACCTGGGTGCCCACCGGCACCTCGACGATCCTGTCCACCCCGGCCCGGCCATAACAGAGCCGCCCGCTTCCTGGCTTGCCGTTCTCGGCCTCCTGAATGGAGGCGTGGCGGTAATCGTAGAGGGTCAGCAGGTTCGTGCTGGCCCGGAAAATCACGTCTCCGCCCTTGCCGCCGTCCCCGCCGTCGGGACCGCCCCGGGGCACATATTTCTCCCGCCGAAACGACACGCTGCCTCCGCCGCCGCTTCCGGAGCGGATGATGATCTTGGCCTCGTCTACAAATCTCATGTTCTCTCCAGGTCCGTGGCGAAAAGCCGCCGGACAGCAAAAAAAGCCGCCCAAGAGCACTCTCTTGAAGCGGCTTGAAAAAGGCTTGCGCGGGACAAAGCCTAGACGGCGGGAACGATATTGACCCTAGTCTTGACCTTGTTCTTGCGGGTATACTTTTCAAACTTCACCACGCCGTCGATGAGCGCGAAAAGAGTGAAATCCTTGCCCACGCCGACGCCCACGCCGGGATGAACCTTGGTGCCATGCTGACGCACCAGGATGTTGCCCGCCAATACCGTCTGGCCTCCGAACTTCTTCACGCCCAGTCGCTGACCGGCACTGTCGCGTCCGTTGCGTGAACTACCACCTGCTTTTTTATGAGCCATGTTTTCCTCCCGACACTAGGCCTGAATGGATTTCACTTTCAGGGTGGTGAAATCCTGACGGTGTCCCTGTTTTTTACGATAATCCTTGCGGCGTTTCTTTTTGAAAATGATGATCTTCTTGTCACGACCATGCTCAACCACTTCGCACTGCACGGCTGCGCCGTCGACAAAGGGCTGTCCGATCTTGACATCGGCGCCGGCGCCAACCAGCAGGATCTTGTCCAGAGTAATCTCCGAACCGGCCTGCACGTCAAGCTTGGCTACCTTCAGACTGCGGCCTTCTTCCACCCGAAACTGCTTTCCGCCCGTTTCCACGATTGCAAACATCTTGCGACCTCCAAAATATTGAACGACGTGGCTACCTCTTCCGAGGCACCTCGTCAAGACTCTGATCACGCTACAAAGCCGCCCGGAGCAGGACAGCTGTCGAGAGGGAGGATGCAAATAAGACGAAACCCGCCCTCCGTCAACAAAAAATTCACGAACACCACGTCCCCAGGGTCGAAGCCAGATCCTGCAACCTGTACGGCTTGGCCAGATGCCCATTCATGCCCGCCTCCAGGCTCTTGCGCTGATCCGACTCGAGGGCGTGGGCGGTGAGGGCGATGATGGGCACGCCCCGCCCCGTGGCCCGTATGCGCCGGGTCGCTTCCAGCCCATCCATGACGGGCATCTGGATATCCATGAACACGATGTCGAAATCACCGCCAGCGAAGGCGTCGAGGGCCTCCTGTCCGTTTTCGGCAAGGACGATGTCCCCGACCTCCAGGCTGCGGAGCATCTTCACCAGCAGGCCGCGATTGAAGGGGTTGTCCTCCACCGCCAGAACCCGGAGGCTGGCAAAGGAGCGGGCCTCGTTCTCACCGCTTGGGTCCTCGGCGGCCTGGGCCTGCGCGGAGATGTTCATGACCAGGGAGAAGGAGAAGGTGCTGCCATGCCCGACCCGGCTGTGCACGGAAATGCCGCTGCCGCCAAGCAGGCGCACCAGGCTGTTGGCGATGGTCAGGCCAAGGCCGGTGCCGCCGTACTCCCGGGTCAGGGAGCCGTCGGCCTGCTCGAAGGAGGTGAAAATGCCGTGCTGACGGTTCTCCGGGATGCCGATTCCCGTGTCGCGCACAAAAAAGCGCAGCTCGGCCTTGCCGCTGCCTCCGGCTTTCCCGCTGACCGCAACCTCCACGCAGCCTTGTTCCGTGAATTTGATGGCGTTGCCGACCAGGTTGACCAGCACCTGCGTCAACCGTCCCGCGTCCGTGCTCACGACCCCGGGCAGGCCGGAAGTGGCCAGACGCAGATCGAGCCCCTTTTTCTGGGCCTGCTCCACGAACATGGTCCGCACCCGCGCAAGGAGGGCTTCAAGGTCCACGTCCTCGGGCACGATGCGCATCATGCCCGCCTCGATCTTGGAGAAGTCGAGAATGTCGTTGATGATGACCAGCAGACTCTCCGCGCAAACGCGGATTCCGTTCACGCAGTCGGCCTGTTCCGGATCGAGAACCGTCCGGGCCAGCAACTCCCCGTGGCCGAGGATGGAATTCATGGGCGTACGGATTTCGTGGCTCATGTTGGCCAGGAACATGCTCTTGGCCTGTGAGGCGGCCTCGGCCCGACGCCGGGCGTCAACGATGTCCGTGACCTCGATGACGCTCAAAATCATGCCGCCGAACGCGGCCCCTCCCACGACCGGCTGCATGCGCACCACCAGGGCCATGCCCCGGAAGGATTCCAGCTGAATTTCCCTGAGTCTTGCTTCCGGGTCGGCCTGCAAGGTCCGCAGCCCCTGCTCCATCTCCTCGGCGAGAACGCCGCCGGGAAAGACATCCCAGATTTTTCGGCCCAGCAGGTCGCCGGGCTCCCGGCCCAGGATGCGGCACAAACTCCCGTTGGCCTCGATCACCGCGCCGTCCTTGCCGGTCAGGGCGACGCCCTCGTTGATCCCCGCCAGCAGGGATTCCAGGCGCGATTTCTCCTGCAACAGCTCCCGCTCGGCCTGTTTGCGCTGGGTTACGTCCATGAACACTTCAAGTATCAGGGTCTCGCCCTGCAGGATGACAGGAATGGAGCTCTTGATGACATCAAGGGTCCGTCCTTCCAGGGCGCGCATGCGCACCTCGTGCTCGAATTCGACCCGGTGACGGCGCTCGGGATCGTCATTGCGGGTGCTTTCATAGAACATGTCCCAGGGCACGCGGCGGTCGAAAAACCAGCCGGGCTCGATGTCGAGCAGATTGGTCGCGGCCAGGTTGACCCTGCGGATGATGCGGTCCTGGCCCAGGATGGCGATGCCCACGGGCAGTGCCTCCAGAATCCTTTCCATGCCCGCGTTGGCTTCGATCACCGCCGCGCCGTCCTTTTCCCTCGACTTGAGCATTTCCGCCAATGCGGACATGTTGCGCAGGCAAAGCATGACCATGCTCGCCACCAGAAGGGTCACCAGGCCGCACGTCATGGCCAGAATGCGGTCCGCGTTTTTCTGGTGCGCCTCTATGACCCGGTCGATGCGCGAACGAATGGCGACGCGCAGAAGGTCCGTCGTGGACGCGGCCTGTTCGAACAGGATACGGGTCTGCTCCTGCGTGGCAGAAACGTCCGGGACAGGAGCGCCGTGCTTCGACGCATCGAAGGCGTAGAGGCGGTTGCGAATCATGAAATGACCGTGATCCACGATTTCCTGCAGTACGGGAACAAGCGTGGAGGCGTCCCGAAGCAGTTCGGGTGGCATGGGGACCGTCAGGCCGTAGGAAGGCCCGCCCCCATCCGCGCGCGCCTCTCCACCCTGGTGCATCACGACCAGCACCGACCGGGCGCGCGCCAAGGCCCTGTCGATCTCTGCTTCAAGTCCCAGAAGGCCCGACAGATCCGTGGCGGAGGGCAGGCGTTCAAAGCCCAGACGCGCCGAATCCATCTCGACGCGAAACGTCTGGACCAGATCCAGATGTGCCTGTTCCGCCTTCATGAGCTGCTGATGGTCGGCAATGACCCGGTAGCGATACGCCTCCTTCACGCCCAGAGCGACGACGCCGAGAAGCATGAGCGCCAGCATCCACAAGATGCGCCGCTGGTTGGGATGTCCGAGGTGCCAGGACGACGGGTTCCTCATACGGCCCTGCCCAGAAAAAAGATGTCCACGCGCCGGGCCCCGGCCGCGAGGCAGACTTCGGCGCAGGCCGTCAGGGTGGCGCCGGTGGTCATGACGTCGTCGACCAGCAGCACGTGCCGCCCGGACAAGTCCGCGCAGGCCGCGAAAACACCCTTTACGTTGCGTCGCCTTTCGGCCCGTCCCAGACTCGACTGGGGCAGGGTGTCCCTGGTCTTGCGCAGACCCGAGGGCAGGGGAGCCAGGCCTATGTGCTTGCCGAGCATGCGCGCCAGCTCCGCGCTCTGGTTGAAGCCGCGACTGGACACCTTGGCGGGCATCATGGGCACGGGCACGATGCAATCCGGACATTCCAGGCCATGCCTTTCCCAGGCCCGCCGGACCAGATGGGCGAGGAGCTGCCCCAGCCCGTGATCGTGACTGAACTTGTGCCCATGGACGAGATCGCGCAGCGCTCCGGAGTACATGCCGTGAAAAGCCAGGCCCGACCAAGGCGGACGGCTTTGGCGACAGGCCAGGCACGGATACACGGGGGCGGACGGGTCGGCGTAGCAGATGCCGCATTCGGGGCAGTACCCTCCGACGCGCGGGGCCAGCAGTTCCCGGCAGTCCGGGCAGAGGGGATACTCATCGAAACGCCCGAGCACAGCCGCGCAGTACTGACAACGCCGCCCGGCCACATGCCGCGCCAAGGAAAGCGCACGACCAAGCGCCGCTACCATCCGCTGCTCCGGGCCAGATCGCGCACGGCGTCCATGGCGGCCTGATCTCGGGAAAAATCCCCTGCTTCGTCGATCCCGCGCAGGCACAAAACATTTTCCATGCGCACGTCGAAAACTTCCAGGAAAAAGCGCAAGGTCGGCAAAATGCCCGCAAAGAGATTCTCGCCGCGCTTCCTTCCTGCCAGCAGCACGACATGGGCGGGCCGAACGGGCCCGGACGGACGCAAACCGCGCTGCCGGGCCATGTACCTGGACTGGGCCCGATCGATCCAGGCCTTGGCCTGGCTCGGCAGATGATAGAAATAGACGGGAGCGGCCAGCACCAGGCCGGATGCGGATTCGAGGAGCGCGAAAAGCTCTTCGGCTCCATCCGCGCCGATCCGGCACAGGCCATCATCGGCGCAGGCTCCGCACCCGGTGCAGGGTTCCAGCGCATGGTCGCGCAGGAAAACGGGGCTGGACGACAGCGCCAGGCTGCGCGCGAAAAGCGCGGCGGCCTGATCGCTGTTGCCGCCTGCCCGGGGGCTCAAGGATATGACGAGAGGGGCATTCATTTTCGAGGCTTGCGCACGAATTCCGCGCGCACGTATTCTCCGACCTCGCTCAAGCTGAGACTCCAGTCGGTTTCAGTGTACAAGGCGTTCTCAAGCTGGGGCACCACGGCGGGCTTCACCCAGAAAACCTGCCTGTCCGTTCGGCTGAATCGTAGCTGCCAACTGGCATCGACGCCCACGTGTCAGCACTTGTCCCGGAAATCGTGTTCGCCTTCGGGGATCATGACAGCTCCTATCGTATGAACTCGGTGAAAAACGGATTGTTGAGCTTTTCCTGCCCCACCGTGGTTTCCGGTCCGTGGCCGGGGTAGACCACCGTCTCTTCGGGCAGGGTGAAAATCTTCTCGCGCACGGAACGGATCAGCTCCCGTTCGGAACTCCCTGGAAAATCGGTGCGTCCCACGGAACGGTAGAACAGCAGATCGCCGACAAAAACCGCCCCCAATCCCTCGAAATAGAAAGACAGGCTGCCAGGACTATGGCCTGGGGTGGACAGCACGCGACAGGTGACGCCAAGCAGGGGCAGCTCGCCCTCCCGCAGCGGGGTGAACGAGAAGGGGGGAGTGCGCGGAAAGCCCATCATCCCGCCGCCTCCGAGTTCGGTATCAAGGAGAAAGCCATCCTTTTCGCTGGCCATGACGGAAAGTCCCGTGGCCGCGACCAGATCCGCGTTGCCCTGGATGTGGTCGAAATGAAGGTGGGTGTTCAGAATCGCCACCAGGCTCTTCTTTTCGGCGGCGAGAAAGGACAGGATCTCCCCGGCTTCGCCTCCCGGGTCGATGACCACGGCCTCGCTTTTCGAGTGCACCACGTAGCAGTTCGTATCCAGCGGCCCCAGCGGCATGACGGTAACTTCGAGCATCAATTCCTCCCTGACGGACATGTATCACCGGGATGTAGCCAGCTTCGTCCCAAAACACAATTCTGCTTTCTGGACAAGGCTTGCGGCATGAGGCAATGGCTTCAAAAACACCTCGGGGTCCATCATGAACACGGCCACTTCCATCGAGACCGGCAGCCTGCGAAGACAGGACATCATCGACTACGAGCCTCTGCTCAAAACCGCGCTCAAAGCCATCATTCCCTTCTCTTCCTACAGTCTCGTGTTTCCGGCCAGAACCCCGGAAGAGATGGAAGCCGACCCGCAGCATCCGTTCGGACGGGCAACCCTGGAGAACGACCGGCTGGCGCTGCCGCTGACGCACTCGGACCGGCTGCTCGCCATTTTTGAAGCCCGGGGGGTGGATCCGCAAGAAACGGCGCGGGCCCTGCCTTTTCTGCCGCACATGGCCTCCCTGTGCCTGGAACAGATCAAGATCCGCAAGTCGACCATCACCGACCCCCTGACCGGCCTGTTCAACCGCCACTGCCTGCACCAGGCCCTGATCCGGGAGATCTCGGGCATTGTCGGATCCATCATGCCCGGTCCCGGCGCCATGGCCGACGACTCCCTGCAAGGCCACAGCGCCTGCTTCGGCCTGATCGTCCTGGACCTGGACCGCTTTCGGCAGATCAACGAAAACTACGGACACAATTTCGGGGATCAGGTCCTGACCCTCGCGGCGGAACGGTTGCGGGCGGCCTGCCCCAAACAGACCCTGGTCTGCCGCCTGGACGGGGATTCCTTCGGCGTGCTCTGGCCCCAGGCCTCACGCGCCAAGATGAGCGAATTGGCGGAAAATCTGGGCGCCGAACTGGCCAAGGTCACGGCGCGTTTCGCCCCTCTGCGCGAGGACGTCGGCGTTTCGGCCAGCATCGGCCACGTCAGCTACCCCCAGGACCTGCAAGGCGCACAGTTCCAGAAGGCTCCGGAAGAACAGGCCTGGCTGGTCATGGAAAAGGCGGAAAAAGCCCTGAACACGGCCAAGGCCGGCGGACGATCCCAGATATACTCCTTCAGGCAAATCCTCACCCAGGGCGGGGTGGTGCTCGAGGTCATGCCCATGAACCGCCTGCTCATAAATCTCGGGCGCGGCATGGACGCCCACGAAGGGCAGCGTTTCCTGATCTGGTCCCGCAAGTTCAACGGCAGCGAAACCATTGTCGGGACGCAGGGCGACGTGATTTTCGGGCATTACCCGCCCATGTACAAGGCCGAGGTTTCGCTGGTCGAGGTGCAGGAGGACATGTCCATCGCCGAAGTCCTGGTGCAGAGCGACCCGAACTGGATCGTGGAGAAAGGCGACAAGCTGACCCTGCTCGACGACCATTCCGGGCGCATGGAGCAGCGCGAAATCCAGCCCGGCGACCGCTCTCCGCAGAAGGACCCGCTCACGGGCCTCTATCCCTACCGCGATTTTCTTCAGGCCTGGCACTCGGCCCGAGCCCAGGCCAAGAGTTTCTGCATGGTGCTCATGCGTCTGGAATCGCCCCACGCCGAACGCACGCCCATGGACAAGATGAAGGAGGAGCAGTTTTTCCAGACCCTGGCCGGCCGGGTCGAAGCCCTGTTCGGATCCGCCGCGCTGGGTGGCCGGTTCAGCGTGAATTGCATCATCTACCACGTACCGGATCTGGGCCAGGAGGATTGCCTCGGCATCGTGCGCGAACTGCTCGAAGACGAGCGCTTCGCCGGACTGGAAAAATCCGTGGGTATCGCGGCCTATCCCTTCCTCGACTACACGCGCTCCGACACCCTGGAAAACGTGCGCAAGGCGCTGGACCATGCCGATTTCCTGCACGACGAAAAAATCGCCTGCTTCGATTCCGTTTCGCTCAACATCAGCGCGGACCGTCTTTTCGCTCAGGGCGAGACCTATGACGCCATCGCCGAATACAAGAAAGCCCTGACCGTGGACGACGCCAACCTGCTGGCCCGCAACTCCCTGGGCGTCTGCTATGCCCGGCTGAACAAATACGCCACGGCCAGAACCATCTTCCAGGAGCTGACCAGCCGCCATCCGGACCACGTCATGCCGCTCTACAATTTCGGCTGCGCCTGCCTCAAGGATGGCGACCCCGCCGCCGCCCGCCAGGCCTTTGAGCAGGTCCTGGCCATCGAGCCCAGGCACGTCTACGCCCTCATCCGCCTGGGGCTGATGGCGGAGGAGGAGGGCGATTTCGAACGGGCCTGGGACCTCTATGAACAGGTCAGGACCATGTCCGAGGAAAAGGGGGCGCACAACCCGGCCTATCGCTACCTGGCCCGGCTGGCCTTCCGCCGCGACGACCGGGACACGGCCCGCGAGTACCTGCACCAGGCCATCACCGCCAATCCCCAGGACGCCCACTCTTTCCACCTTCTGGCCAAGATCTACCTGGAGCGCGGCGATGACCCGGAAATCGCCGAATCCCTGGCCCGGCAAAGCGTGCACCTGAAACCCGACGCCCCTGCCTTCTGGGAAATCCTGATCACCGCTCTCAAACAGCAGGGCAAGGAAGAGGAAGCCGCGCAGACAAAAATCCGTGCGGCTGCGCAAAGCGGTTGACAGAGCGGGCCTCTTTGCCTAAAGAGGCTCCTCACGAGCATTCCCCGGTAGCTCAGTTGGCAGAGCAGGTGGCTGTTAACCACCGTGTCGGCAGTTCAAGTCTGTCCCGGGGAGCCACGAATTTCCAGGGCCCTTCACGCGAAGGGCCCTTTTTTTGCGCCCGGCACCACAGCGATCGCCCGACCTCCTCCCTTCGGTCCGACACAAAGCCGCGTTTTCTCCCGATAGAACCGCTTCCCCGCCTTCGTGCGGATTACGCGCAACAATCGCAGAACCAGCTCTTTGATCTTGCCGTGGCAATCACCCATGCCGCCAGGGTCGGGGTGGTCCGGGCGGGTCGCATCGGCTGTCTGACCGAGCCAGGCATCGTTGGCGGAATCGTTGCAGGGCGCGCTGCCCCGCACGAGCGCCCTGCAACGCAACGATTCAGCCGTACGAGGCCCGCGAGGGAGTTCCGAGGCGATCCGCCCGGACCACCCCGATCCGCAGCGCCGACCGTCCCCCTTTTTCCCCAAATAGACGCTTGCCTTCAAGCCACCCATCGGTCCATGATGGGGATTATGAAAGCTTCGCGCGCCACCCCCTCCCGCACTCCAGCCTCCAAGCAGGCCGACCATGGCCGCATCGTGGCCGAAGCCTCGGATTGCCTGGACTCCCTGCAACTCGAACATCTGGAACGCGAATTCAGATCCTGGGCCGAAGACTCCAAACGCGCCGACGTGGCCCTGTCCCGCAAGCGCATCCTGCTCATCTTCCTGCTCATCCGGCACACCGGAGCCAAGCTCCATGAAGTGCTTGACGTGAACCCCCTGCGCGACATCGACCACGACCGTCTGGTCGTCACCTTTGCCCGCTCCACTCCGGAGCAGGCCAGAACCGTGCCCCTGGCCGACGCACTGGCCATGGAAATCCGTGACATCCTTTCCGACGAGGTTTTCCGCCAGGCATCAGGTCGGTCGCTCGCCGTCGACCCCGCTTTCGTTCGCCGCAAATTCTATGAGCGGGCCCAGGCCTGCGGATTTCCGAAAAACCTGGGCAGCCCCGAGATGATCCGCAAGTCACGCGGGGTGGAGCTGATGCAGTCCAACATGCCCCTCCCCGCCGTTCAGATGTACCTCGGGCACTCCACGCCCAACCTGACATCGGCCTACGTGTCCTTTTCCGAAGAGGAAATCCGGACCATCACATCGTCCTTTCTGCAGCGGGAGAGCCACCGCAAGACCAGCGCCCGCAACTCCTTTTTCGGGAAGATCACGGCCATACGTCCCGCCGACATCCAGGCCGAGGTGCTTCTCACAACCCCGGACGGCCACGTCATCTCCTCGGTCATCACCCTGGACAGCATGCGCCGGCTGGGGCTCAAAACCGGTCGCCTGGCCACGGTGGACGTCAAGGCGCCCTGGGTGAGCCTGCACAAATCCGAACATGAGCCTCTCTGCTCGGCCGAGAACCGTCTGCCCGGCGTCATCACCAGCATCAACCGCGGACGGGTCAACACCGAATACGTCCTGCGCATCGGACCGGAAACCGATCTGTGCGTCATCACCACGACGGACAGCATGCGACGTCTGCATTTGCAGGAAAAGGACACCGTCTGGGCCGTTTTCGGCAGCTACGCCACCATCCTGCGGGTCGACTGAGCACGCGGAGGACAAAAAACGCGATCAACACATGAACAGCAACCCGCCACCTCAACCGCCCGCAAGGCTTTTGATCGGAGGAAGCATGAACGCGTCATCACCCGGCACCATCGCCTTTCACCTCGTGGCCGCGGCCATCCTGCTCTTGAGCTCGGCCTGCTCGCAGACATCGTTCAGCCAGCGCTACCAGCCCGGAGCCGACACGGTTTTTCTGTGGCAGGACGAGCCCATCCCCCTGGAACCCGGATGGCGCTATCTGGGAGATGAGAAGGTCGGCGTGCGCGGAGAAATCATGGATTCTTCCCTGACTCCCATCGACGAGGTCAGATCCCTCATCTTTGCGCGCGATGCTGGGCAAGGGCCCGAATTCCTGATTCTGTCCCGGGTGATCAAGACCAGCCAGGTTGAAATTTTCCGCTATCTGGGCGGCACCAAAACAAGCATCGAAGGCTACGCCTATCGCGAAGCCGCCTACGGCCTGAGCGCGGACACGACGGACCCGGAATACCGGCGCTACTTCGAAAAGATTCGCCAGTCCGGAATCAGCCCGTCTCCGAAGTACAAAGTCCGGGTGCTTGACCGGCTGCCCGTGGATACCGCGCTGGTGCGCATCATGGAGCTCGCTCCCGGAGAGACGCACCGCGTCCTGCCCGCGTACGGCAAACTCTACACCCAGGAACGGCGGGAACCGATCCACCGCCATTTCTTCTAGCGCGGTTCGCGAACACGCAAACGCTGTTTCGTAGTTGACAGCCGCCCGCCCATTCCCTAAAAGCGCCTTCTGGCTTCTGTTCCCCGGTAGCTCAGCTGGCAGAGCAGGTGGCTGTTAACCACCGTGTCGGCAGTTCAAATCTGTCCCGGGGAGCCACAAATTTCCCGCCCATCAGGCAACAAAAAACCCCTTGATAATCCAAGGGGTTTTTTGTTGCCGAAAAAGGGCCGGCCCTGGGCCGTGCGGGCGGCGTAAACGCGCAGAGCCGACATTGTTCGTGCGCGTTTTTTTGGATCAAAGCCTATTTGCGCTCGGCCTGGGCCTTGCGCATCTCGACGTAGTGCGCGGCGGCCAGGGCCGCGACGCAGCCGTCGGCAGCGGCCAGGACAATCTGGTTGGCGTATTTCTGGCGCACGTCGCCCACGGCGAAAATGCCGGGCAGGCTGGTCTCGCACTTTTCGTCCGTGACCACGTATCCTGCGGCGTTCATCTTCACGCCAGCGGGCACAAGGCCGTTGTTGGGCAGGAATCCGACAAAGATGAACACCCCGTCGGTGGCGATATCCCGGGTCTCCTCGGTCTGCACGTTCTTGACCGTGACTCCGGTCACGCCCTGATCATCGGCGGCGATGTCGACCAGGACCGAGTTCAGCACCAGCGTGATGCGAGACTCGGCAAAAACCCGCTGCTGCAGGATGCGGCTGCCTCGAAATTCGTCGCGGCGGTGCACCAGATAGACCTTGGCGCAGATCTTGGAAAGATAGAGGGCGTCTTCCAGGGCCGTGTCCCCGCCGCCGACCACGACCACGGTCTTGCCGCGAAAAAAGAAGCCGTCGCAGGTGGCGCAGTAGGACACGCCTTTGCCGTACTGCTCCATTTCGCCGGGCACGCCCAGCTTGCGGGCCGAACCGCCGGGTGCGAGGATGACGCAGTGGGTATGCAAGCGCTCTCCGCTGGCCAGCACGACCTCGTGAAAGTCCACCCCGGGCTCGACGCTGACAACCTCGTTTTCCCGAATTTCGAGGTTGTAGCGCTTGGCGTGGTTCAGGAACTTCTCGCACAGCTCAAAACCGCCGACTTCCTCGATGCCCGGATAATTTTCCACATCCTTGGTCAGGGCGATCTGCCCGCCGGGCATGCCCTTTTCGATCAGGACCGTGTGCATGGCCGCGCGCATGGCGTAGATTCCGGCGGAAAGTCCGGCCGGGCCGCCGCCGACAATAATCAGATCGTACATTTCATTTTCCAAGGTGTTCTCCTTCATGCTCGGCCCGGATCAGGCCTTTTCCTGTTTCTCGTCGTCCTTGCCAAAATTGACCATGCCCTTGGCCAGCTCGCTGAGTCGCTGGTCCACCAGGGCGTAAATGCTTCCTTTGGGATAGGAGCCGTCCTTGCGCCGCTTCCCGGCCTTCTTTCCGGTCAACAGTTCGATCCCTTCCTCGATGCTGGCCACGGACCAGACATGGAAGCGTCCTTCGCGCACGGCCTCGACCACTTCGGTCTTGAGCATGAGGTCGGGCACGTTGGCTTTCGGGATGACGACCCCCTGATTTCCGGTCAGCCCCTTGGCCTTGCAGCAGGCGAAAAACCCCTCGATTTTGTGATTGACTCCGCCGATGGCCTGGACGTCCCCGTTCTGATTGACGGAACCGGTCACGGCGATGCCCTGCCTGATGGGCACGTTCGCAAGGCTTGAGAGCAGGGCGTACATTTCCGTGGAAGAGGCGCTGTCCCCGTCCACCCCGGAATAGCTCTGCTCGAAGGCGATGGACGCGCTCACGGCCAGGGGCTTGTCCTGGGCGAACATCTTGCGCAGGTAGCCGCCGAGAATGAGCACGCCCTTGTTGTGGGTGCTGCCCGAAAGTTCGGCCTCGCGCTCGATGTTGATGATCCCGGCCTTGCCCATGGACGTGGCGGCAGTGATCCGGCTGGGTTTGCCGAACATCACGTCGCCCATGCTGTACACGGCCAGCCCGTTGATCTGTCCGACCCGGGCCCCGTCGGTATCGATCATGATCGAGCCGCGGTCAATCATGTCCTGGATCTTTTCCTCGATGAGACTTGAACGGCGCACCCGCGCCTCGATGGCGCGATTCACGTCATCCCCCAGGACCGTTTCCCGACCCTCCTGCCCGGCGAAATAGTCGGCCTCCATGAACAGGTCGGCAAGCCTGGGAAAGGTCGCCGCCATTTTCTCCTGCCGCCCGCCCATGCGCACGGCCTCTTCCACCAGCGCGGCCACGGCGGAACGCTCGAAGGGGCGCAGGCCGTGTTCCTCGCACTGAGCGCGGATGAAGCGGGCGAACCGGTGCACCGACTCGTCCGTCTTGTCCATGGTGGAGTCGAAGTCCGCGCGGACCTTGAATATCTTGGGCACATCGTCGTCATAGTGCTGGAGCATGTGGTAGAGGTAGGTGTCGGCCAGCACGACGACCTTGATGTCCATCTCGATGGGTTCGGGCTTCATGGACGAGGTGGTGAAGAGATAGAAGGGATCGTAGGTCTGGATCTCCATCTTGCGGCTCTTGAGGGCGCGCTTCAGAGACTGCCACACCCCGGGCTCCATGATGGCGTCGAGCAGGTTCAGGACCAGATACCCGCCATTGGCGCGGACGAAGGAACCGGCCTTGATACGCGAGAAATCCGTGCGCCAGACTCCGCTGCGGTCCACGATGCGCTCGATGCTGCCGAACAGGTTGCGATAGGTCGGGTATTCCTCGATGATGACCGGCGGCCCCTGCTGTTCGCCGTTGTCCACCAGCACGTTGACCGAGTACTGCTCGAACGGGTCGCCCACCGGAATCTGCGGCGGGTGTTCCTGGGTGAAGAAGATGGCGATGTTGTCGACCATGTCGTCGATCATGTGCTGAAAATAGCCGTCCAGCTCGGCGCAGTTGAAGTCCTTCTTCAACGGCGCGATGAGTTCGCCGGCCAGATTCGAAAACATGAGCTTGTCGGCCTGGCGGTTCTTCTCCTGGATCTCTTTCTGCAAGGCCCGGATCTGCAGGAAGATGGAATCGATCTCGGTCTTGATCTCGCCGTGCTTGACCTTGATGCGGTCGAACTCGTCGCGGGGAAACCGCCCCTTCTCGACCATCTGTTCCAGCTTCAGGACCGGAGTCGGCTCACCGTCGACAACGGGCATGACCTCCGGCGGTTGCCCCTGCCGTCCCTGAAAGGTGACCAGGGCGAAGCCCGCCTCCTTGACCTGCTTTTCCAGATTCATGAAAAAGCTGGCGGTCTTTTTCTCGTAGGCCTCGTTGATCTCGTTCTTGCGGGCCAGGTACTCGGGGCTTTCGAAGAGCTTTGGGACCTCCTTCTTGAGCTCCTCCACCAAGGCCTGCATGCTCTTCTTCAGCCGCGCGCCAAGGCCCGGTCCCAGGCGGATCAGCATGGGCGCTTCCGGATTCTTGAAATTGTTCAGATAACAGAGGTCGCCGGGAATGCTCCCGTCCTGCACGGCCTTGGCCAGCACCTTGCGCACCGCGTCCATGCGCCCGCTGCGGGGGGCGCCGGTGACAAGGATGTTGTAGCCCGGGCGGCGGATGCCGATGCCGAACGCAAGCGCGTCCACGCCCCGGTCCTGGCCCAGAATCTCGTCCAGGGGCTGGAGTTCGTCCGTGGTGGCAAAAGGCAGGGCGGACGTGTCCAGGGTCCACCGCAACTGCTGGGGTGTCAGCCGTAACAATTCACTCATTGCTACCTTCCTCGCGTTCTTCCGTGCCGACGCGCACGGATGTGCAGCCCTTGCATTTGGGCAAAACAATGCGCAACACGCCGCCCGAGTAGCTGGCGCGGACCCGGTCTGATTGCACGGGCGAAGTCAGGCGCACCGTGCTCGAAAGTCCTTGGCGGGAAATGCTCAACCCCTGCCCGCCGCGAATTTCCTCCACCTTCCCAGCGTCGATGGTCAAACGCCTGCCCGTGATCGAAATCTTGATGGACCGAGGGTCGAGACCCGGCACGTGCGCCGAGACAAGGATGGCGTCCTTCTCGTTGACCACGCGGACATCCGGTTCGCAGCGCAACAGCCGTAAATCCATGGGGCTGCAGAAATCCCGCACAAAGGAATCGAAGAGCTCTTCCATGTCCTGTTTGAGCTTTCCGAGTTCCGTACGGTGCCATAAATGCAGATCGGACATATCTCCTCCGCAAAAACAGTGAGCCAGTCAGATTCCGGAAAAAAACGTGCCGTGGGAAATGTTTCCGGCGTCGCCGATACAATGAATATCACTCCGGGAGGCTTCGCGGTCAAGTCCATGCTCAAGGTCCGCCAGCAGGAGGGGGAGCCCGTGCAGGCGCTGGGAATGGTCGAAGTCGACGATCAGCAGACGAGTGCGGGGGTGGATGGAGGGAGTTCCGTCAAAACGGTATCTCCGCGAATGCGGCGTTTCCAGAAGGCGGGAGCGTTCGAGAAGATCGTTGAGCCAGCGGACCATGAACCGATCGTCGGCGAGACAACCATCATGTTCCCGCATGCGCCAGACGATCCCGCCGCGGCCCTTGAGGCGCAGATCCGGGTCGCAGTAACGGCGGAGCAGGAAAAAAACGGCCGCGCCGTGGGGAGACAGGGCGACCAGATCGACCCGGCCCGAGGGCAGCTCCGCGTCCACGGCCACAACGCAGGGATGGCGCAGAAAGAGCCGGTCGGCAATGACGCGCCGCCGATCCACCTGCGCGCAGACCCGACGCCGGACATGCTCGTAATGTTCTCCGAATTCCGTCAGATTTTGAATTCGCTTCGGTTCCGCGGCGGCGTCTGAATCGCCGAGCACGGTCCGGGCTCCGGGATGCGAGAGGAGCAGATATTCCGGCGCCATGCGGCAATGCAGTCCCGTGTCGCGGAGCTTCACTTCCGCGAGATCGTTGCCGCGCAGACGGACCACGATGGACGATTCCTCCACCCGAAAGACTGCTTCAGGATCGGGCGCAATCCGCGCCCACCAGCTCTTCGGCTCCAGGCGCAGTTCGTTGCAGCGGCGGCACAGCTCCCGCCATTCACCCTCCGGAACAGCCCCCGGACGACGCTCCAAAAAAAAATCCCCGAATTCCGGCATACTTCGATCCCTGCTTTCCATGAATGTCCGCCAGCCTCTCACGATACGGCGGCTCAACCCCTCGCCCGCTCGCCATCAACCCTCTTGCCCAAATGTCCTTCAATCGGCCAAGCATGGGTCGGCGGCGCGGCCGCAGGGGCGAGGCTTCGACTGTCTGACTGAGCCAGGCCTCGTTTGTTTGCCCATTGCCGCGCGACAGAAGCTCAAGCCGACGTTCCTAGGGGCGATGGGCAAACTCTACGAGGCCGGCGAAGGAGCTTCGAAGCCTCGCCCCCGCGGCCGCGCCGCCGACCCTTCCCCCAATCACGGAAGCGGTCCCTTCAAGACCCCAGAAAGCACTGCACCGCCTCGTCCGGTATCTCCGCCTGGACCAGCCCCCCTATCTCAAGGCCCGCCTCCCGAAAGTCCTCCAGGGCCATCTGCACGTACAGCGGGCGACCCAGATCCACGCTCAGGCTCACGTTCTCTCCTTCGAGACGGACGCGCGTCAATGTTCCCCGGTTCAATCCGGGCTCCCGCGCCACGCTCAGGCGCACCGCGTCCGGCTCGACGACCACCCTCCCGCGCCCCGGCCCGCACTCCCGCACCGGCACCCGGAAACGCGCGGCGATACGGCACCACATCCGCTCGTCTTCGCGCACGAGCTGCCCGGCATAGGTGTTCCTGAGCAAGCGCTCGGCCAGACGGCCGTCCTCCAGATAGATGACCTTGGGACAAAGCGCGGCGGCCTGGGAGCGGTTGTGCGTGCAGAGCACGATGGTCGTCTCGCCCCGCTCGCGCAGATCGGCCACGATCTGCTCGATGATGACCCGGTTCTGGGTGTCCACGCTGGCCGTAGGCTCGTCCAGAAGCAGCACCTTGGGGCGGCTGGCCAGGGCCCGGGCAATGGCCACGCGCTGCGTCTCGCCTCCGGACAGGCGCGGGGCGTAGGCCTCGGCCAGATGGGACAGTCCGACGAGATCAAGGGCCTCGTCCACCAGACGGTTGCGCCGCTCCTTGTCCATCCCGCGAATGGCCAGCCCGTAGCCCACGTTCTCTCGCACGCTGCGGCTGAACATGACCGGATGCTGTTCCACCAACCCGACGTTGCGGCGCAAGGAACGCAAGGCGGCCTCTTTCCAGACCACAGGCTTGCCATCGAAGAGGACTTCGCCTTGATGCGGGGCGCTCAAAAAAGACAGGATGCCAAGCAGGGTCGATTTCCCGGCCCCGTTCGGCCCTTGCAGGGAATAGGCCGCGTCCTGCTCGATGGTCAGGCGCGGCAGATCGAGAACCACCCGACCGTCGTAGGCGATGCGTACGTCACGGAGTTCGAAAAGGCTCATCGTCCAGTCCTCCCCTGTGCGTAGCCCAAGAGCACGTTCACGGCCAGGCTGATGGCCAGGAGCACGATGCCCAGGCCCAGGGCGAGAACGAATTCGCCCTTGTCGTATTCGAGAGCCATGGCCGTGGTCATGGTCCGGGTGAAGCCCTTGGCGTTGCCGCCGAGCATCATGGAAATGCCGATCTCGGAGATGACCCGGCCAAAGGCGGCCACAATGGCGGCCATGATGCTGAACCGGGCCTCGCGCAGGATGACCAGGGCGGCCTGCCAGGTCGAAGCACCCAGGGTCAGGGCCGTGCGCCGGTAGCGGTCGTCGATGCGACCCACGGCGGCGATGGTGAAAGCCACGACGATGGGCGTGATGAGAATGATCTGGCCGACGATCATGGCTTTCTGGGTGTACAGCCAGCCCAGGGATCCGAACACGCCGCGCCGCGAGAGCAGGGAATAGACCAAAAGGCCGATGACCACGGTGGGCAGGGCCAGCATGGTGTTGAAAAAGGTGATGACCGTCTGTTTGAGTCGGAAACGGGCGATGCCGATCAAAAATCCAGCTGGAATTCCGGCTATGCAGGCGGCCAGGGTGGACCACAAACTCACGTTCAGGGACACGCCGACGATGTGCAGCAGTTCCGGATCGAATTGCAGCAGAAGCGTCAGCGCGGCCCCCAGGCTCTCCAGAAAAAACATGCGGCCTCCAAGCCTACAGAACAGTGAAAAAAAGCCCGCTGCGGGAGCGGGCCTTTCAAGCCTGACAGATCCGCCCGGGTCGGAAACCCGGATGCGGATCGGCGCGAATCACGCGAAGGTTATTTCGCGTCGGGAAAGAAAAGCTGCTTGTCAAGGAGTTTGTAGTCGCCGATGACCTTCTGCCCGCGTTCTGAGACCAGCCACTTGGCGAACGTGTCGGCCAGATCGAAACGGACATGGGGATGCTTTTCCGGATTGACCGGAATCACGCCGTAAGGATTGAAAAGCGTCGTGTCGCCTTCACTGATGGGCTCCAGGTCCAGCCCCTCCGGACGACCGTACTTGTACTGCACGTAGGTCCCGCGATCGGTGATGGTGTAGCCCTGCTTTTCCTCGGCAAAGGTCAGGGTCTTGCCCATGCCCTGTCCGATGGACATGAACATCTTCATTCCTTCGGGATGAACAGCCTTGAAGGTCACTTCCTTGTCTTTGCCCTTGAAGATGGTGTCCTCCTCCTTCAGGGGCAGGCCCGTGGCCTTCCACAATTCCTGTTCCTTGGCGTGGGTGCCGCTGTCGTCGCCGCGGGACACGAACACCGCTTCGGACATGGCGATCTTCTTCATGGCCTCGGTGGCGTCGGCGGTTTTCGCCCCGGCAGGATCGGCGGCGGGTCCGATGAGCAGAAAATCGTTGTACATGACGTAATAGCGTTTGGTGCCGTAACCGTCGGCCACGAACTTCTCTTCGCGGGCCGGATCGTGCACGAAGATCACGTCCACGTTCCCGTCCACGCCGTCGCGGATGGCCGCGCCGGTACCCTTGGCCACGACCTTGACCTCAATCCCCGTGTCCTTCTTGAACTCGGGAAGCAACACGTCGAGCAGGCCGGAGGACTGCGTGCTGGTCGTGGTCGACATCTTGAGCACCTTGTCCTGGGCGAAAACCAGTCCCGGCACAGCCAGCAAAACAAGCAACATCACAAGTTTCTTCATACTTCCTCCTGATAGATGATATCTGACATATGTACGCAACCATATGCCAAACTTGACTCAAGGACAAGAAAGAAGCGTCTCCTTGGTCAATCAAGACTCGTTTTGACGGAAGGCTGCACCGACGCCCCGCTCTCCTGCGGCTTCTTGGGGCGCACATAGGGCAGGGAAAAATCCGAAGAGGCCAGCGCCACGCCGTCACCGGCGCGCAAAACCCTGGCATTGACGTAAATTTGGCGTTCAATGATCGAATATGTTCCAACCAACATGGAATAGGCCGGCACATCGGTATTGATCTGGGTCAGATCACGGGAAAGGGCGAGGACCCCGCCATGGGGGAGGATGCGCAGCTCGTCGGAGCGCAATTGCATTTCCGTCACGGAATATCCCAACTGGCTCAGGCGCGAGGCAATCTGCTCCGAAAGAAGCCGTCCGAGATCATTGGTGTTTTCCACGTTCGTCGAATCCACGAACGACGCCGCGAGCATGGGATAGCCCGCCACGTCGCTTCCTGAAAGCTGGCGGTGCAGATGATCCCCGGCTTTATAGGCCAAGGGGATGAGCGGCGGCGTCTTGGGACGCGAGCCTACCTCGTAAAATGGGGGCAGCTGAACGCAACCGCACAAAAAAACAACGACAAGCAGAACGTGAAGCTTGGACATGGCCGATCCTCCGGAGAAAAATGCCGACTGGAAAAATGCGAAGCATGCCGCGTGCCAAGATTTACCGCCTTAAGTTTTCCCTCGGCCGGTCGATAATCTGAACATGAGAAAATTCATCATCAAGGACCACCTCATGCGCACCGCGGCCCTGCTTTCCCTGCTGGCCCTGATCTTCGTGGCCGGCTGTTCCTCGGTCAGCGTCAACTCCGATCAATCGACGCAATTAGTCACGGCGCAGGCCCCCATCCCAAGCGGCTACCTGATCGGCACCCAGCACAAGATGCAGGCCCTGGCGCACTGGGACCTCCTGGCGGACAAGGTCGCCAAGAACTGCGCCGCATCCCTGGACCATTTCTTTCCGCAGCACGACGTGCGCGTCTATGTAGCGCCCATGGGCACGACGCCTTTCGCCAAGGTCTACAGGGAGGCCCTGCTGACCCGCCTGGTGGACTACGGCGTTCCCATCGCCTTCGAACCCGAAGGGGCGGCCCTTCTTGAGGTCGGCCTGGAGCTGGTCACGCACCGCCGCGTACTGGACAAGACGTCCAAAGGATTGCGCCGGGCCCTCGACCCGGGTTTCAGGCAACGCAAGAACAGCGCCGGGCTCTATGAGCCCGTGCCCGTGGTGGCCGAGGAAAGCGGATACTTCGACGCGCCCGCTCCCGACTCGGAAGTCCAGATCACTTCGGCCCTGGTCCATCAGAACGCGTATCTGTACCGCGACTCAAGCATTTTCTACGTCAACGGCTCCGACTGGTCCCATTACCGGCTTCAGGCGCCCCAGGGCGCAGTCGAACTCAAACGCTTTTCCCTGGTGAATTGATGATCCGCCCAGCACTTGTCCTGCTCCTTCTTTTCTGCTCCTTGCCGTCGCACGCGACAGCGCAGTGCGGCGCGTCACGCGTCGACACGCTGTGCGACTTCCTGGCCGAGAACCTGATCTCCAACCTCCAGGTCCGGCTGGACCGCTCCGCGCTGGTCGCGACCGCGCCGTTCGCGGATCTGCATGACGTCAAAAACACGTCCCCCCTGGGCCGCATCCTGGCGGAGGAACTGGGCAACGCCTTCACCCGCCACGGATACCGCCTGGCGGACACCCGTGTGTTCACCCCCTCCCCCTACTCCCTCAAGGAAGAAGGCGAGACGGCCCTGTCCTCGGCCCCCGATCAGCTCGGAGCCGCCACCGGCGCGCAGGCGATACTCAGCGGCACCTACGCCATGGTCGATGGAGGCTTGCGCGTCTCCGCGCGCATCGTCCGCCCCGCGGACCACGCGGTGCTCTCCGTCGCCGACTGCCGCTTGCGGATCACGGCAGAGACGCGCGAACTCCTCGCCGCCGCTTCGCCCACGCCGAAAGCCCCGCCGCTACCCGCCACGCTCATGAACTTGAAATCCAAGGCCGACGCCAAACGCGTACAGCAGGCCCTGGCCGCGCAAGGGCTGTACAAGGGCAAGATCGACGGCATCTTCGGCAAAAGGTCCAAGGCCGCGCTGGCGCGCTTTCGCGCCTCCCTGGCCTGGCCCGCCACCGCCACCTGGGACCTGGAAACCCAGGCCGCCCTGTTGCCCGTGACGCCGCCCGCGACCTGAACCCTGCGCGCCCTGCGGGCAAACCCTTCCGCCAATCAAACAATCGTCACTATTTCTCTTGACGAGCAGACGTTTCATGCCTAGCTAGCTCTCGTTTCAAAACGATATTCATCAAAAACAATATATTTCTGAATACGAGGCTTGCCATGCGTGAAATCACTCTTTTTTTGCATTCCCAAAAGATCCAGCGTCCCAGACCCATCATCGCCACCGCCATCACCGGCTTGGCCGGCGGTCTGCGCAGCGCCCTGGAGGCGCTGAACGGCCTGCGGCGGAATCCCCGCGGCAAATAGTCACGACGCGCGCCTAAACGCGAAACGGCCGGACTGCGATGCAG
>JAEWKZ010000012.1 GCA_023393525.1 Pseudomonadota bacterium
CCCCCCCCCCCCGACCCCCCCCCGCCCCCCGCGCCCCCGCCCCCACAGGACCGGAAGGCGCGGACCATTGACGGGCCGTGACGCCGATGGATTTGAGCGCCCCGGCCTCGGCGGGTTTGGGCGTGCAGTCGCAGGACGCGTTGCCCAGTCGCGCCAAGCTGCCGTCCTCACGGGTCAGAAACTTGCCCGAGAAGGAACACTGGGCGTGCTCGCAGCCCGGAGGCAAGAAGTCCGAGGCCTTGACCACGCCGCCGCTCTGCGCCTCAAGGCCGGTCATGAGCTCCGGCAGGGTGACGTGGTCGGGGATGAAATCCTCGGGAAAGCGCCCGAAATAACTCATGGGCTGAAAATGCACTCCGCGCACATGGGGCTGGCGCTCCAGCCCAAACCGGACAATGTCCCAAAGCTGATCGACATTGACGCCACGCGCCACGGTGGGCACGAGCACGATGCCGAGACCGGCCTCGGACGCATGCTCGATGGCTTTCTTTTTGACTTCGAACAGATCCCGGCCGCGCATGGCGCGAAAGGCCTCGTCGCGTACGCCGTCGAACTGCAAAAAAACGGACGACAGCCCGGCCTTGGTCAATTTTCCGGCCAGACCGGGATCATCGGCCAGGCGCAACCCGTTGGTGTTGAGCTGGACAAAACCGAAACCGGCCTCCTTGGCCAGACGCACGATATCCTCCAGATCATCGCGCACCGTCGGCTCTCCGCCTGACAATTGCAGGTTGCAGCCGCCGGTGCGGACCATGGTCTGCTCGAACATGCGCTGAAGAACGTCCAGACCCGGATCCGGCGCCGCCCCGCCGCTGTCCGCGAAACACACCGGGCAGCGCAGATTGCACCGTGCAGTGATCTCGACCAGGGCCGTGCAGGTCCGCTGGGCATGGCGCGAACACAGTCCGCAGTCATACGGACAGCCATTGCCCTCTTCCTCGCGCACGCCGCCACCAAACGGAATTTTTGGACGCACCCAACTGGAAAAGGCCGGCTCCCCGCGCCAGACCACGGTCGAAAACTCGCCGTGCTCGGGACAGCGCTTGACCAGCCGCACGCACCCGCCATCCTCCACCAGCCGCCCCTCAACCCGCCCCAGACACTCGGGGCACACGCTGCCGACCGTGCCGACCACCCTACTCATGCGCCGCGCTCGGATCGATGCCGTTCTCCACGAGGATGGTCAGGACCTTGCCGTAGCACTCGGAAACCAGCCCGCCGCAGACGGACGCATCGGGCCTGCCGTCGGGCACGATGGCCGAACAGCTGATGCCGCCGAAACGCGCCGTGGCATACTCCTCGAACCATTCAGACAGCTCCGAAAGCATGAGCGGCAGCCGGTCGTCGGCCTCTTCGGCCGCCGTACCCTTGCCGGCGTAAAAGGCGACGAGGCAGGCCGCGCCCGTCAGGGCCCCGCAGGCGCCCTGGGACGACGAGAACCCCACGCACAGCCCGGACATGGCCCGAACCAGCCCGGGGTTGTCCACGCCCTGCATCTCCAGGGCCATCTGCACGATGATCTGCGCGCAACAGAAGCCCTGCGTATGCAGGCGCAGGATATCGAGATCGTATTCGTTCATTCCAACCCCTATCCACTTGAAATTTTGAAGATGTATCCTGTCCCGTGAAGTTTGGCCAGCTTTCGGTTCAGTCGCCATGCGCCAAGGCCGGGGCGGTGCGGGCTTTTCAGGCCGCGTCGGCTGTCTGACAGAGCCAGGCATCGTCTGGTTGGCCGTCGCCCTGCGCCCTGGTCAGCCCGGACACTCCCGGCACGCGACGGAGAACCATTACGAGGCCCGCGAAGGAGTTCCGGCGCGGCCTGAAAAGCCCGCACCGCCCCGGCCGCCCCCGCGCCACCCAGGCCTCTCTTCCCGCCTTCACTCCGTCGAGTCATTGCAGTGGAACATGCGCCAGCAGCAAAAACAACCCCGGCTTCGACTCCCGCGACGCCGCGCAGGCCATCTCCGCCAAGCCGGCGTCTCCGGTCACGGCCTGCCAGAATCCGAACAGCGAACCGTGGCGGAACACGAAATCCGCCGCGGTCTTCTTCAGCATGGCCGAGTGGTCCTCGACCACGTCGATCCCGAAACCGGCCCCGTCCACCTGCTCCAGCACGGTCCGCAGGTCCGTGGCCTGGGTGAAGCAGCAGCGCACGGGCCACTCCCCGGCCCTGTAGCCCCGCGCATAGATGTCCGCCAGGGCGAGCACCCCGCCGGGCCGCAGGGCCCGGAAGAACTCCGCCAGCACCCGCTCCTTGTCCGTCAGGTTCCAGGTGCATTCGCACACGATCAAGTCCAGGCTCCCGTCAGCCATGGGCAGATGCGCCAGGTCGGACCGCGCCACCGCGCGTCCGTCCCCGGCGGCCTCCCGCAGGAAAACGGCATTCAGGTCCAGGCCGAAGGCCCGCGCCCCGCTCTCAAGCAGCAGCCCGAGGGTCGCCCCGCAGCCGCAACCGGCATCGAGGGCCCTGCTCCCGGGAGCCGGGCGCACCAGCTGCAGCATATGCCGCGTCAAGGCCTCCCCGCCGGGACGCAGGGTCCGGCCCAGGGATGTCCTGACCGGTTCGGACGCGTACAGTTCACTTGTCCTCAAGCAGCTGCTCCACTTCAAATATCCGTCCCAGGGCCAGCTCCTCGTAAACGAACACGGCTCCGCACTTCGGACAGACCGGCAGCTCCACGTGGAAGGTGTTGCCCAGATAATCGAGTTCCACCTTGCCCTGTTCAAGGGGCACGCCGCAGGGTTCGCAGACCCAGTTCATGTCTTGGGGCAGAAATGTCAGGCTCATGACCGGCCTCCCTTGATGCGCATGCGATGACTCCAGGCCCTGAGCACGACAAATCCCTCGTCGCCTTCCCGGTATTCCGCCCAGAACGTGACCTCTCCGAGTTC
Source organism: Pseudomonadota bacterium (assembly GCA_023393525.1). Classification (GTDB taxonomy): domain Bacteria; phylum Desulfobacterota; class Desulfovibrionia; order Desulfovibrionales; family Desulfomicrobiaceae; genus Desulfomicrobium. Next base: position 2,893 of record JAEWKZ010000012.1, read on the forward strand.
GGCCGAGGCGATCTTGCGGCCGTCCGCGCCGTGCGTGAAACAACCTCCCTGCTGCGTGGCTCGATGAATGATCTGGCGCAGGTCGTCTTCCAGTATGCGGCGCTCTTCCAGCAGGGCGGCCACTGGTTCGGATATGGCCAGGCGCACGTCTTCCCAGGGTTGCCGGGGCAGATGGCCGCGACCGTGGCGCTCCAGAAGCGCGGCCTTGAGCATGCGCCGATTGACCCTGCGAACGGAGATGCCTGCCGGAGGCTCCGTGGCCGGATGGGCCAGATCCGGGAACAGAAGATCCAGGATGTGCAGCACGGGCTTGCCGGTCTTGGCCAGCTGGTCACGGCACATGGCGCAGTAGGTCAGAAAATCCGCGTCGGACTGGGCCACGCGGGCCGCCGCCACCTTGCGGGCCAGGGCCGGATTCGCGTTGTCCATGAGTCCGCCGAACCCGCAGCATTCGGTCAGCTCGCCGGACATGGGCAAATCGGCCAGGGGCTGGCCCATGTTTTCGAGCAGGGCGCGCACATCCTTTCTGGTCCCTTCGTCATGCCGCGACGTGCACGGGTCCGACAGGGCCAGAGGCGGATGAGCGGCGGACGCTGCCACGGACTGAGCGGCCAGCACGCTCCAGACTGAAACCGCGTTCAGTTGCGGCAGGTGCTCGCGAAACATCTTCAGACAGGTCGAACAGGCCGTGGTTACCTTGGGTCTGCCCATGTCGGCCCAGACCGATTCCAGTTTCCGGACAAGCTGCGCGAACTCTTCCGCCCGTCCGGACCAATGGGCCGGAGCCGCGCAGCAATCGAGCCAGATTCCGGTCAGCGGTTCGTGTTCGAGCAGGCGGTCATACAACCGAAGAGTCTGCGCGGGCCGGATTCCGGCCAGCTGGCAGCCGGGAAAGAACAGAATCGCGCTGCTCTCCGCGCCCGGTGCGTGCGCGGCCAGCGCGGCCTGTCCGCTTTGCGCCGAGCGCATCTCCTCCAGCGCGAAATGATGGGCAGACGGCGGCATGCGGCCTTCGTCCACCATCTGCCGCCGCGCGTCCAAACACATCTCGGCCATGGAGAAATCATTGGGGCACAAGGTCTCGCACTGCCCGCACAGGGAGCATGAATTGATGAACGTGTTGGCCTGACGCGCGCCCTGCACGATGGCCGAGTTGTTGAATACGCGGCGGGCATAGGATTTGGGATAGCCGCCGTATTCCTTCAGGTAGACGCAGTGGCGCACGCATTCCAGGCATTGGCAGTCGAGGCAGCGAGCCGCCTCGCGCACGCCTTCCGCACGGGTGAACATGACTCCGTCAGCCGGAACCAGCCTGGAAACGGGCGTCACTCCCCGGGTCTGGGTGAACAGGGCGGTCCGGCCGTTGCGCAGCATCACCCGGCTTGAAGTCAGGGACGCGTTTTGCAGAAAGCGGTCCATGGATACGGCGGCCTCACGGCCATGGGACACGGCGCCGATGAAACGGTGCTCGCGTTCTTCCATGCCGCCCGTGAACCAGCCGGCTCGCTCCAGCGCGAAGGTTTCAGGATCGGGGGTGCCCAGGCTCGCCAGAAGAGTCGGCGCAAGGGCGTCATCCTGACCCACGTAAACGGCGTCCGCGGGATGGGCTTTTATCAGGGCTTCATCCAGAATCGGCACCGGGACGAAGGTCACGCGCAACGCGTTCAGCCGGCTCAGTTCTTCGTCCAGGATCGCGCTCGGCAGGACCGACTCGGGCAGCTCGCGCAGCCATGCTCCAGGGGCGTCGCCCAGATGGCGCACCGTGACCGGATACCCCTTTCTGGCCAGCTCGAACGCCACCGCCAGACTGCTCGGCCCGGAGCCGAACACCGCAACGTTCCTGGGGCGCGCGGGCAGGCGCATTGTTTTTCCCCTGGTCTGTCCCTGTTCGATGCAAAGGCGTTCGAGACACCCAATGCCAATGGCGCCACCCAGCTCCTTGCGAACGCAGAAAGCCTCGCACGGAGCCTCGCACAGCCGGGCCGTGATCGCGGCCAGCGGCATGCTCTTTTCAAGCACGCCTCGCGCAGCGTCCACATCGTCTCGGGCCATGGCCTGGACAAACGCCCTGGCGTCAACGCCAAGCGGGCATCCCGCCCGACAGGCCGGGGGTTCCTCCTGGATGCACTTGGCTTCCCATTCCCGCAATTCCTTCTGATCCATGCCCTCTCCTTGAAATAAAAAAGCCCTCCGGACGCCAAAGCGCCCGGAGGGAGGTTCGGTCATTATTTCTTCATCGCGGCCAGGATTTTCTCCGGTAATGCGGGAATCTCGCGGATGCGGGCGCCGCAGGCATTGTACACGGCGTTCAGGACCGCCGCGTGGGGAGCGGTCAACGGCATCTCGCCGACGCCGGAAGCGCCGTGCGGGCCGTCGGGACGGGGAGTTTCAACGTAGATGATCTCCATGTCGTCCGGAATGTCCTTGATATAGGGAATGCCCGCGCCTCTGATGGTGGCGTGCTTCTTCAGGTCCTCGTAGTCCTCGGTCAGGGCCAGGCCTATGCCCTGGGCCACGCCGCCGTAGATCTGGCCGTCGACCACCGAGTAGTTGTTGACCTTGCCGATGTCGCCCACGATGGTCATCTTTTCGACGGTGGCCTTGCCGGTGCCGACCTCGACAGCGACCTCGGACAGGAACAGGCCGTACATGTAGCAGCAGAAGGGGCTGCCCTGGCCGTTGGCGTCGCAGTCCTTGGCCGGAGCGGTCCACTTGCCGTTGTAGCGCAGGGGCAGCTTCTCGGCGACCATCTCGTCGTAGGTGCGGAATCCGCCGCCAGGCTTCTTCATGGCCTTGATCAGCTGTTCGCAGGCGTTGACGATGGCCTGTCCGGCCACGACCTGGGAACGGCTGCCGCCGGCGGGACCGGAGTTCGGGGCCACGCGGGTGTCGTTCATGACCAGACGGATCTTGTCGGGGGTGATGCCCAGGGGACGCAGGGCCTCGTGGGCCGTGCCCAGGGTGCCCATGTCCGCGCCCTGGCCGTGGTCTTCCCAGCAGTCGTAGATGGTCACGGTGCCGTCGGGCATCAGCTCGGCGTCGGCCGCCGCGCTGTCCGCGCCGTCGAGGCCCGCGCCGTACACGCCCAGGGCGATGCCCACGCCGCGCTTGATTTCAGCGGTGGAGGCCGCGGCAGTGCGCTTCTTGGCTTCCTCGTACCTGGGCCGCATCAGGTCGAACATCTCGGGCAGGCTGTAGACTTCCGGATCCTGGCCCGTGGGCGTTGTGGAGCCCTTGCGGTAAAGGTTCTTGTAGCGCAGCTCGAAGGGGTCCATGCCCAGCTTTTCGGCCAGTTCGTCCATCAGGGTCTCGGACGGGAACTCGGATTCCGGCGCGCCGTAGCCACGGAAGGCCGCGCCCCAGCAGTGGTTGGTGCAGACCGTGCGGCCCTCGCCGCGAATGCTCGGAATGTCGTAACCGGCGCCGATGTACTGGGCGCCGCGCAGGGTCAACAGGTCGCCGAATTCCGAGTACGGGCCGTGGTCCACGGTCCAGTCGGTTTCCATGCCCAGGAGCTTGCCGTCCTTGGTGGCGGCCAGGCGCACGTCGGTCCAGAACGGGGAACGCTTGCCGGTGTATGCCTGCTGCTGGCGGTAGTCGTAGACCAGGTTCACGGGACGACCCGTGGCCAGGGCGGCGGCGCCGACCAGGGCTTCCATGGTCGGGCTGAACTTGTAGCCGAAGGTGCCTCCGGCGGGATTCTGCACCAGGGCGATGTTGTCGGGCTCCACGCCAAGACCGGGCGCGATCATGTACAGATGCAGATGCAGGCCGATGGACTTGGAATGGATGATGAGCTTTCCTTCGTCATCGATGTAGGCGAAGCCGCAGTCCGGCTCGATGGGCAAATGCGGCTGGCGGGAGGTGTAGTAGCTGCCTTCCACGACCACATCGGCCTTGTCGAAGATGGGCTTCGTTTCACCGCCCTTGGCGATCTTCTGGATGTAATAGACGTTGGGCGTGCCGGGGTGGATCTCGATGGCGTCCTCGGCCATGGCCGCCGGGGCGCTCATGTATTCGGGCAGCTGTTCCAGCTTGACCACGACCTTTTTGGCAGCGGCCTTGGCCTGCTCCTCGGTGTCGGCGCAGACGATGGCTATGGCGTCACCGTACTGGAAGATCTTCTCGTCGCACAGGATGGGCCGGTCCCAGCCGTCGCCGAGGTTGGAGGGGAAGGTGATGAGACCGGTGATGCGGTTCTTGCCCTTCACGTCCTTGTGGGTCACGACCTTGAACACGCCGGGCATCTTCTCGGCTTCGGCGGTGTCGATGGACAGTATCTTGGCGTGGGAGACTTCGGCCTGCACCAGGGCGCACTGCAGGGTGCCCGCAGGCAGCTTCAGGCCCAGGTCCGCGCCGAAATCCAGGGTGCCGGTGACCTTGGCCAGGGCCGAGGGACGGGGATGACGGGTACCCCAGACGGCACCGTCCTTGGGAAGCTTGTATTCAAGGTCGGCCGCGCTTTTCTCGCCGCGCAGAACCTTGGCCGCGTCCATGACGGCATCCACCAGGGGCTTGTAACCGGTGCAGCGGCAGGCGTTGCGATGCTTCTGGAACCAGTCGCGAACTTCTTCGCGGGTGGGCCTGGGATTCACGTCCAGCAGCCCCTTGGCGGAAACGATGAAGCCGGGGGAGCAGAATCCGCACTGGGCCGCGCCGTGGAGCATCCAGGACAGCTGCAACGGGTGCGGGCTGGCCGGGGTGCCGATCCCTTCGATGGTGGTGATGCAAGCGCCGTCATCGACGCGTTTCATCTTGGTCGCGCAGGCCCGCACGACCTTGCCGTCCATGATGACGGAGCAGGCGCCGCACTGGCCTTCGCCGCAACCGACCTTGGTGCCGGTCAGGCCAAGGCTTTTGCGCAGCACGTTGACCAGGGTTTCCTCAGCGTCGACCACCAGGTTTCTGGCGATGCCATTGACCACAATTTGCTTTTTGATCATTCCGATTCCTCCGATAGCACTATGTTTTTTGAACAGATTTTGCGCCGGATCTAGAGTTTGCCGAATCCGCAAGCCGGATAATGGCAACTGGGACAACTTTCACACAGGCCTCCGTGCCCGAACGCGACAATATCCTTCCTCTGAAGCCGCTCCCCGGTCAGCAGGCGGGGCACGACCAGATCGAAAATGCTGGCCTTGTAATACATGACGCACCCGGGCAGGCCGACAATGGGCACGTCGCCCAGATAGGCGAGCATGAACATGGCTCCGGGGTAGGTGGGCGCACCGTAGGAAACGACTTCGGCTCCGGTGGCGCGGATGGCGGCCGGAGTCTGATCGTCGGGGTCCACGCTCATGCCGCCGGTCACGGCGATGAAGTCCGCGCCGCGCCGGATCAGACCGTGAATGGCCGCCACGGTCATCTCCACCTGGTCGGAGACAAAGACCTGGTCGAGCAGCGTGGAACCCAACACCTCGAATTTCTTCCGCAACACGGGACCGAACCCGTCCTTGACGCGGCCGGTGTAGACCTCGCTGCCCGTGGTCACGACGCCCACGCGGGCAGGCTTGAGGGGCCGGACCTCGATCAGCGGGGCATGCTCCCGGCAAACGGCCTCGGCCTGCCGGAGCAGCTCCTCGGGCACGGCCAGGGGAATGACCCGCGTGCCGCCCAGCACCCGGCCCGCCTTGACGAACTGGCCGGTGTGTATGGTGCCGAAGGTCACGTCGGTGATGGAATTGAGGCGAAAAAGACCCTCGACGTCGATGCCAAGCACCCCGTCATGGGCGGCGGTCAAGGTGGACTTGCCCTCGCTGGGCGAGCTCACGGCAATGCCCTGCCCCGCGGCGGCCCGGGCCAGGCGCAGGGCGCATTCGTCTTCGTGCACATACCCGTCCCTGGGGTCGAAGACGTAGAGATTGGCCTTGCCGATATTGAGCAGGGCCTGAATGTCGTCCTGGGTGACGATGTGTCCGCGTCTGAAGGCGGGGCCCTTGGCTTCGCCGGGAACAATGCGCGTGATGTCGTGGCAGAGAACGGTGCCGACAGCTTCTTCAACAGGAATAGCTTTCATCGGGAGATCCAAGTTTTACGTCAATTTTGATATTGTTTGTATTTCTTTATGCCAATCAAGACATATTTCAAGGCCTAAAACGCCCTCCGGACATCCGTGGTCTTGACCATCGTGTACTCACGCAGTGGAAGGCAGAACTATGCGCCGTTATGCCATTCTCGACACATGCCCACAAACATAGGCAAAAAGAAGGCCAATCCTCCACGAGAAGCGAAATTCCTTGAAGATTTTTCGTATTCCACTGAAAACATGAATTTTAATAAGCTGACTTCCTGAATTTCGAGCTGAATCGCTTCGCATGGAGAGGCGTCCGGTCACGGATATGAGACAAATAGGGACAATCAGTCCCGACAATGTGGGGCAAAAAGACACAATACTCCCTGCGCGTGTGTACAGGCCGCCCCCCCACCGCTCCTCACCCTCGAATGGACGTGGCGAAACCGTGAAGGAGCGGAACAGGCTTGCCGCCGTGGCGGCACCGCTCTCCCGGCGGCGACGGATGGCGGCAACTCATTTTGTCTTGAAATATGCCGGAAAAGGCACGATACATGCTTGCCGCAGGCCAAACACATCATGCAAGGAGCGTCCATGAACATAGCCGTCACTGCCGCCGGAGAATCCCTCAACAGCCGGGTCTTCGGCGAGCTCGCCCAAACCCCGTATCTGCTCATCGTGAACATGGAGACCATGCGCTGCACGGCGCTGCCCCACGAGCCCAAGGAGGGTTCGGACCAGGCTCTTGCCCAGGCGATCCTCGAACATGACTGCGAGGCCGTGATCACCGGCACAATCGGGGAGCAGGCGTTCACGATGCTCGCCGACAAGGCCGTGACTCGCTATCGCGGCACGGGAATGACCGCGGCCTACGCCCTGGAGGCGATGGAAAACAGGGAACTCGGGCTGATCCGCAACCCGGAAGGCACGGACGAGTGCGCGAGCGCGCATCATGACCTGGAAGAATTGCAGGTCTGTAGCGGACAGCACCACTGATTTCGGCTGTCCGCGCGAAAAACCGGTCCTACATGCCCGGACGGCGTTCGGCGGGCAGGCGCGAAGGCCTGGCCGTCGAACGTTTCTTGTCCTCGAAACTCTGCACCTTTTCGGCAAAAATGTCCTGCGCCCGGTCCACCGCCACCCGCTCCACGGCCGCGAACCAGGCTCTGAACTTGTCGCGGATGCGCCTGCCCTCCGGGGTCAGATGGCACCCTCCGCGACGGGTGCCCGACGACTCCACCAGCACCAGGCCCAGGATCTCCTCCGTGGCCCGGAGCTTTCCCCAGGCCGCGCGGTAGGACATGCCCATGGCCTCGGACGCCTTGCGCAGGGAGCCGTGCTTCTCGATCATGTCCAGGAGCATGACCCGGCCCATGCCGAAATACACGCTCTCCCCGGATTCCAGCCACAAATGCATGCGTACGGTGGGAGTCTTCATGATCCGCCTCATTTGCCGAAAGGACATTTCGGATAGGTGCAGCGTTTGCACTGCATGCACAAACCGCCATGACCCAGCCTGGCCAGATCGCGCCGCGAGGGGGAAAGCCCGGCCAGCACCCTGGGCAGCACGATATCGAGGCTCGTGGTCCTGAAAAAGAGGGCGCAGGCGGGAACGCCGATGACATCGACATGGCCCAGATTGGCCAGAAGCGTCATGGCCCCGGGCAGGATGGGCGCGCCGTAGCGCATGTTTTCCACGCCAGCGTCGCACAGGCCCTGCCGTGTCACGTCGCCGGGATCCACGGACAGGCCGGCCGTGGTGATCAGAAGCTCGATACCCTGGCCGAGCATCTTCCGCACCGCCGCGCCGATGCGCTCGCGGTCGTCGGGCACGATGTCCGTGGCCGTCACGGGGCATCCGTACGCCTCTACCTTGGCGCTGACGATGGGGATGAAGCGATCCTGGGTCAGGCCCTGAAAAACCTCCGTTCCGGTGACCAGAATTCCGACCTTGGGCGTGCGCAGGGGAATGATGTCCAGCACCGGGCCGCTCTCCAGCACGCGCAGGGCGTCCTCCAGGACATCACGCCCCAGATGGAGCGGAATGGCCCGCGTGGCGCCCACCTGCTGCCCCTTCTCGACCACGCTGAAGGCATGTCGGGTGGCGCACATGACGCCGGGAATGGCGTTGAATTCCTCCAACGTACCCTCGCTGACCGTCAAGAGACCGCTTTTTTCCGCGAGCATGGTGATCTTGCCTTCACGGGGATCTCCAGAACAGTCCACGCCTTCTCCGGCCAAGGCGCGGGCCATGGCACGGGCCGCGTCATCCTCGTGCACCCAGAATTCATCCTGGGTCCCGTCATCGACATAGACCTCGAACCGGCCCATGCGCTGCAGGCGGCAGACGTCCCCCACATCGAGTTGCTGGCCGCGTGCAAAGGCCGCATCCTTGCTCTGGCCGGGTTCGATGCAGGTCATGTCGTGCAGCGCCTTGTGCCCCGCCGCCTCCTCGGCCGTGACCAGACGCAGCTTCGGGCCGTCGAAATCCAGTTCGCGCCGGTCATGCCCGCCGATCCAGCCCGCGTAGGGCGACTCGCCCCTGCACGAGCGGCAGACCGAGCCGTCCCGGGCCGGATAGGCCTGGCCGCAGGACGGACAGGCCGCGATGGCCCCCTTGCCCCGCCCGCCCATGAACTCTGGCCGAAGCGCGATGTCCTTCACGGAACAGATGGTCGCACCGGCCATGCGGATTTCCTCGCGCAGGCGTTTGCTGTCCTGTTCTTTTTTGGGCTTGAGCTTGAAGAGCCACTCGCGGATGACTGGATACGGTTCCAAAAGGTGTGTTTCCACGGCCACGCGCACGCCCTTGCCGGAGAATTTGTCGAACAGGGACACTGCGTAGAGTCCCAGATTGAAGATCCGAAGCCACCCATTGCCCACGGTGCAGGGGGTGAGCATCTGCACTGCGTCGGGCAGGCACCAGGCGGTTTCGGAAATGGCGTCGAAAAGCACGCCCTCGGGGATGTGGGCACGGGCCTCGTGAACCATGAACCCGCCCAGAATCAGGCCGGGCGCGGCGTATCCATGGAAACGGCCCGCCGCCTCGATGAATTCATCTATCGTGTACGGGCCGATGACCGGGCTGGCAGAGCTATGGGAGGGCGAACTGCTGGGCATGCGCATGAGTACTCCGGGTGGATGGTGTTACGTATGAATACACTCACGTACATACCATGCCATCTTCAACCGGCAACACACCCAGCGCACACAACACGATGCTTTGGCCAGCGGCTTGAAAAATACAACAGTCTGAATTCAAATATTTTTTTACCTAATCACCTCTTATGGCGCATACCGGCGAAAAGTTCGGCCTGCCCGCAATCATTATGCCTTGTTTGACATCATCAAATATGACAGAAACGCGTTCAAGGCGGACACATCGCATGAACACATTCGCGTTTTGGCACAGGTCGAAATGACTAAAATCGACATAATAACCTTTAATTCCATCACATTTTCAGAAAAATCAGCCCGCCGGTTTTTTCTGGATTATTGTTGGAAAAACCACCAGCGTTTCTGCCCGCACTGCAAAAACCGCAAACTGTATCGCCTTTCCGACGGCAGGCGCAGATGTGGGCGCTGCGGCTACACCTTCCACGACTTCAGCCGCCGCTTCCTGAACCGCTGCGCCTTCACTGCCAGGCAATGGCTCTGGTTCCTGAAACTGTTTGCCCTGGACATAGCGCCCGCCGGCATCGCAAACGAGATGGACGTCAACTACGCCACCATCCTGAAGGCCCAGGACACGGTGCGCCGGGCCATCGTGGCCCATGCCCTGGACGCCGATGGACTCTACGCCGCCGGCGTCTGGCCCGGGCCGGGCAACCCCCTGCCTGCGCACGGCATCGTGGACGCCCCGGTCTTCGGCGTCATCGAGCTCGCAGGGGTGGCCATCTGCGACCTCATGCCATCTTTGAGCGCCGAGAATCTGCTGCACTTCAAACTGAACTTCTGCCTCAAAACGGCAAGCATCGGCCAGGTGGTCTACACGGCCCCCTACAAGCATTATCAGACCCTTGTCTCCTGCGGCCCCGGACTGTGGCCCGCCCGCTACATCAAGCACGCGGACAAGCGTCTGCCCGTGGAGGCCTCCCCTTTCTGGAGCTTCGCCAAGCACCGCCTGCGCCAGATGCGCGGGATTCCGGCCTCGCATTTTCCGCTTTACCTCAAGGAGTGCGAACTGCGCTACAATTCCCGCGACCAGGACCTCATCCCGATCCTGGCCCAGATGCTGTGCATGTTCGTTCCGCGCCCCGCCACATCCGGCTGAAGCAAAAAAAGGGGCCGCCAACGGACTCGCCCAAGTCCATTGACGGCCTATCACCGTGGAGGAGGGTGAAAGAGTCAGGAAGCCTTGGCCGACGCCTCGGCCAGCCCCAGCCCGGTCCACGGGGCCGGGGAGAGCGGCGCGTATCCTCTGCTCTGGGCAACGGCATCCAGATGCACCAGGCCGAGGGGGGCCAGATCGAAATCAGTGGCTTCAGCGTTTTCCAAAAGGTCAAGGCACGGCAGATACCGGCCGCAGTCCTCGCAGGCATAGATGTGCTCACGCGGGGAATCCGGAAGGGAAAGCCGCGTCAGGCGTTCATGGTCCTGATTGCCGCAGCCGGGACAGGTCATGCGCATGAAGCGCCAGCGATGGGCGCAAACCGGGCAGTGGTGCCAAAGCTCGCCACTTTTGGAAACCAGAAAATCGGATGGCTCGGGATGGTTCTCAAGGGTCGACAGGTCCGGGTCCGAACCACAGACCGGACAATGCGGTTTGCGCCACAGCTCGGCCGGGGCCAGCGCCAGCAACGTCTGTTTTTGGGCCGCGATGCACGGTCCGTATGCCGCGCGCAAGGCCATGAGCAGAAAATCGGGAGCCACTGCGGCCTGCGCAGCCGCTCGGTCCAACGCCTCGGCGTCGCCGTGGGCCACGGCCCGCAGACACAGGCTGGTCCAGTCCCGATCCTCTTCGAGCTTGCGCCCGAGTCCGGCGAGGCTTTCGGCCAAAGCCGTGAAAAGCACACCCATCACGGGCCAGATCCGAAGCGCGGCAACCTTGAAAGCCGGGGCGAACATCTCGGCATCCATGCCGCCGACCAGCGGCGACCCGTCAAGAAAGCCAGCCTCGTCCACCGTCATTCCGCTCACGTCCGCAAGCGGAAGCTCGGAGCGCAACTCCGCCTGACGGCAGAGGAGCAGCCCAAAACGATTGATGATCTCTCGAAATGGCTCGTGGCGACTGGCCAGATTATTCAAAATGGCGTCCTTGGTCTTAAGTCCGGTGCTCGACATGTCCGCTCCTTGGAAAAATGGCCCGCCGGATGTCCGGCGGGCCGTGGTTTATTCTGCTAACCCAGAATGTTCTTGAAGGGCTTCGTCAGGCTCGCCAGGAAATCGGCCCGGTTCAGGGGCTTGATCTCGCGGGCGGCATACTGGTGGTACATTTCCCTGGGCATTTCCAGGAAGTAGATGACTCCCAGATCTTCCTGATCGAGGATCGTGCAGCTCTTGTGCACGTCGCAGGCGATCTTGGTCTCAAGTTCGGACTTGGGCCGATCGAGTTCCGCCTGGGCCTGGGTCAGACGCAGCTTGGCCAACGTGAGCATGTCCTCGCGTTCGCCAAAGTTCATGGCTCCCGTGCAGCAGCTTTTCACGCACATGGGCACGAGCCCGGCCTGGACGCGATCGATGCACATGTCGCACTTGGCCAGCTCGCCCGTGACCGCGTTGCGGCGCGGGATGTTGTAGGGACAGGAGTCGATGATCTCGTCGCACTGTTCCTTGGTCAGTTCCTTGGTCTTGTCCGTGCAGACGACGATGCCCGTGGCCTCGTCGATCACGATGGCGCCCTCCACGTACATGTCCGCAGTGCCCTTGCAGGCGGGTTGCAGACAATGGCGGCACTGATCTGGAAAGAAGAGCCAGTGAACGTGCCCGTCGATCTTGTGCTCGGAGAAACGAACCAGTTTGAAGTTGTTGGGGGTCAGATCCGGCGGATTCTGATGGGTGCCGGTCTGTTTTGTGGGCACGGCCTCGTGGTCATGCCACTGCTTGCACGCCACCTGACAACCACGGCAAGCCGTGCAGCGGGTGGTATCGATGAAGATAGTCTTCGCCATGATGTTCCTCCCTGCTTAGATGGCCAGTTCCGTGACCTTGTCGGCCTTGCGGATGTTCACCAGACACGCCTTGTACTCCGGAATGGTCACGTTGGGCTCGCCCACGGACGGAAGGAGACGATTGGTGGCGTCGCCCACTCCGGGCGTGGTCCAGCCAAAGCAGAAGGGCATGCCGATAAGATGCACGGTCTTGCCCTGCACGGTGAACGGGGTAATGCGCACCGTGACCATGGCGATAGCCTGAACGCTGCCGCGGACGCTTTCCACCACCACCGGATCGCCGTTCTTGATGCCTTTTTCTTTCGCCAGTTCGTGGCTTAACTCGACATAGAGCTGCGGTTCAGCCTCAAGCAGATACGGCGTGTTGCGCGTATCGCCGCCGCCGCACCAATGCTCGGTCATGCTGTACGTGGTCAGCACGATGGGATATTTCGGATCTCCGGGCTTGGTGTACAGATCCATGTCGCTTTCGAACAGATCGACGCAGGGATTGCTGAGCTGCTTGGAGAACGGATTCTTGACGATCGGAGTCTCCACGGGTTCGTAGTGCTCCGGGAAAGGCCCATCCACGCGACCGGGACCGAAGAGCTGACCATGACCCTCGGTATGCATGATGAAGGGATAGGAGCCCTTCTCCATGGCCATCGGCGGAGCCGGTCCGTCCGGAATGTCGCCGACCCATTTGCCGTCTTCCCAGGCGATGACCGGCAGGTCGGGGTTGAACGGCTTGCCGTTTACGTCCACGGAGGCGCGGTTGTAGATGATGCGCCGGTTGACCGGCCAGGCCCAGGTGTAGTTGGGGAACAGACCGAGCTTGGCCTGCGCGGGCGTCTGGGTGTGGTCACGACGCTTGGCGAGGTTCTTGCCCGCCTCGGGATAGCAGCCGCAGTAGAGCCAGTTCAGGCTGGTCGTGGAGCCATCGGCCTGCAACATGGGGAAGGCCGGAACCTGATCGCCCTTCTTGTAGGTCTTGTCCTTGATGGTCACGTCGCGGGTGAAACGGCCGTTGATGCGCATGGCCATTTCCTCGGCGTCGTATTCCTTGATCCAGTCGTGGGACAGGATGCCTTCGGGGAATGCGCCCTTCTCCTTTTCGTAGAGAGCCCGCACCCGTTTCACGAGTTCCACCACCATCCAGCCCATGGGCTTGCTCTGCCCCAGAGGCTCATAGCCTTTGTGATGCCACTGGTGCCAACGGCCGGAGTTGGAAGTGGTGCCATCCTTTTCGCCGCGCTGGCAGGAAGGCAGCAGGAAAACCTCGGTCTGAACCTTTTTCGGATCCACGCCGGGCGCGCGCCAGAAGGAACAGGTCTCCGTGTCGTGCACCTCTCCCATGACCAGCCATTCCAATTTTTGCAGGGCCGCGCGGACCTTGTGCGTATTGGGGAAACTCATGGCCGGATTGTGGCCGAACATGATGCCGCCCTTGATTTCTCCTGCGTACATCCGATCGAACATGAACATGCTCGAATACTTCACGCCCGGTTCGACCTTGGGCAGCATGTTGTAGCAGAACTGGTTCTCGGGAGTGGCATTGTCGCCGAACCATCCCTTGAGCAGGCTGACCATGTACTTGGGCCGATGCTGCCACCAGTTGACGCTCTTGGGGTCTTTGGTGGCCGGGGTGTTGGCCTTCATGTACTCGTCCAGCGTCTGCCAGGTCGAGGTCGGCACGGCGTTGTATCCGGGAATGATGTGCCACAGCAGGGCATGGTCCGTGGAGCCCTGGACATTGGGCTCGCCGCGCAGGGCGTTGACACCGCCGCCGGCCACGCCGATGTTGCCGAGCAGAAGTTGAACCATGCAGCCGAGACGAATGTTCTGCACGCCCACGGAGTGCTGGGTCCAGCCCAGGGCGTACATCATGGTGCCGGCCTTGTCGGGTTTGCCTGTGGCCGTGTAGATTTCATAAACGGCCAGCAAATTTTCCTTGGACACGCCGGTGATGGAGGAAACGGTGTCCAGATCGTAACGCTCATAATGCTTCTTGAGCAGCTGGTACACGCAACGCGGGTTTTGCAGCGTCTTGTCGCGCTTGGAAACGCCGTTCTCATCCTTGGCGAAGGCCCATTTCTTCTGATCGTACTTTTTCGATTTCGGATCGAACCCCGAGAAAAGGCCATCCTCGAACGTGTAGTCGTCGCCGACGATAAAGGAGGCGTTGGTGTATTCGGTGACATACTCCTTCTGAATCAGATCCTTCTCCAGAATGTACTTCACCATGCCGCCCAGGAAGGCTATGTCCGTACCGCTTCGCAGCGGAACGTGCAGATCGCTCCTGGCCGAGGTGCGCGAGAATTTCGGATCCACATGGATCACCTTGGCCCCCGCGTCCTTGGCCTTCAAAACCCATTTGAAGGAAATGGGATGGTGTTCGGCAGCATTGCTGCCCATTATCAGAACTGCATTGGCGTTCTTGATGTCAATCCAATGCTGGGTCATCGCGCCACGTCCGAACGACTCTGCCAGAGCCGGTACAGTGGGGCTGTGTCAGACCCGGGCCTGATGATCGATGTACACGCCTCCAAACGCTCGGCACATCTGGTGCGTGACGCTGCATTCCTCGTTGTCCATCTGGGAGGTGCCCAACTGGAAGTAGGATTCCCAGCGGTTCACTTCCTGGCCCTTGTCGTTCTTGAGGATGAAGTCCTTGTCGCGCGTGTCCTTGATCTTGCGCGCGATCCGGTCCAGCATCCAATCCCAATCCTTTTCTTCCCATTTCTCGCTGCCGGGCGCCCGATATCTGGGCTTGAGCACGCGATGATCACTGACGTGCATCTGATAGAACGCGGCGCCCTTGGCGCACAGCGCGCCCTCGCTGACGGGATAGTCCGCGTTGCCTTCGGAACTGACGATTTTCCCGTCCTTGACGTGCATGATGATTTCGCACCCGCAGGAGCAGAAGCCGCAGACCGACAGGACCTCCTTGGCTCCCTCGATCTTCAGCCCCTTCGCATACGCGTAGGCCGGCTTCAGATCGAACCCCAGTTGCCCGAGCGACATGGCGGCGACGCCAGCCCCCGTGATTTTCATGAACCCTCGCCGTGAAAACGTAGCCATCAAAACCTCCATGGTTTCATGTTCCTGCACCCTTGAACTCCCGCTTCACAAAGTGGGTAGCGGGTGCGAAGATGATGGCTCATTAACACTTCGATCAATATTTTCAATATGTTATAAAAAACACATATGACATTGTCTTCGATTTCAAAAGCACGATGAGGCGATGCCTCGCATGCATGCGACGCGATCCCGCTCACTCGTGCCGTCGACGCCATCGGCTTGACTGGAGACAGTAAAGTCAGTGAAATCAAGGGCGCCATCGTCCGGGACGTGGACAGGCACGCGCGGAAAATCGCCGACAACATCCCGCAAACTCAGGTATCCACCTATGTACGACATTGTTCTCACCACGCTGAACGCCCGGTATATCCACCCCAGCATCGGGCTGCGCTACCTGCATGCCAATCTGCATGACCTGCGGCACCGGGCCGTTATCCAGGAATTCATCATTTCGGATCACCTGCTCGACGTTGCCGAGAAAATCCTGGCCCATCGTCCCAAGATCATAGGCCTTGGCGTCTACATCTGGAACGGAAAGGAATGCGAACAGCTGGTGCGCATTCTCAAATCCCTTGCGCCGGAAGTGCTGCTTGTTCTTGGCGGGCCGGAGGTCAGCCATTTTCCGCACCGGCTCGATTTTTCCCTGGCCGACCACGTGATACGCGGTGAAGGCGAAGAGCAATTCCATCAGCTCTGTTCCTCATATCTGACTGGCAGCACCGGGTTGCCCCGGATCATCACGGCCAGCCCGCCCGATCCGGACAATCTGGTCATGCCCTACGCCTTGTACACCGACGAGGACGTCGCCCACCGGGTCATTTATGTGGAAGCGTCCAGGGGGTGCCCCTTTTCCTGCGAATTCTGCCTGTCCTCCATCGACAAGCAGGTCCGCTATTTCGACCCGGACCGCTTTCTGCGCGAACTGGCCACGCTCTGGGAGCGGGGGGCGCGCAACTTCAAGTTCATCGACCGCACGTTCAACCTGAGCATGCGGCGGATCGGCCCTATCTTGGATTTTTTCCTGCGGCGGGAACCGCCGTTTCTGGTCCATTTCGAAGTCGTGCCCGAACATTTTCCTTTTGAATTGCGGGAGAGGCTTACCCGGTTTGCTCCGGGCACCCTGCAACTGGAAGTCGGCATCCAGACCCTGAACGCGGATGTGGCCGCATCCATTCACCGGCGGCTGGACATGGACAAAATCGCGGCCAACCTACGCTTTTTGGAAAAAGAGACCAATGCCCATCTGCATGTGGACCTGATCATCGGGCTCCCTGGGGAAAGCGCTGACAGCTTCGGCCGCAACCTGAACCAACTGGCGGGCCTGACCAGGGCGGAAATCCAGCTGGGCGTGCTGAAAAAACTGTCCGGCACCACGCTGAGCAGACACGATGCCGTGCACAAGATGACCTATCTGCCCTATCCCCCGTACGAGATACTGGCCAACGACCTGATTGATTTCAACGCCATGCAGGATTTGAAGCGCATGGCCCGGTTCTGGGACCTGCTCTACAACAGCGGAAATTTTAATGGCAGCGTGCGCCTGCTCTGGCCGGATCAGGATGTCTATGCGGGATTTCTGCGGTTTTCGAAATGGCTGTACGGCGCGACCGAGTCCACCTGGCAGATTGCATTGAAACGCCTGGCGGAACTCCTTTTCGCCTACCTGACCGAGGAACTCGGCCTGGCCAAAGAGGAGGCGGCCAACGCCATCGCAGCCGATCTTCTCAAGGTCAAGGGCCGGCCTCTGCCCGTGGTGATTTCAGCCAACATGACCGTCCATCCCGGCGCTTTGCAGGCCAGGAATACGGTAAGCCCCGGAAAGAGGCAGGCCAGGCATGTGGAGTGATGGCCGCTTCTCATTCCCAAGAAATTCCAGCGGTTTTTTGGAACGCGAACGCCGAGGAACCGGCTTCATCAGAATGCGGAAGGTTCAAGTCGCAAGGCACGAGTGCTGTCGATTTCACAGACCCGGCCCAGAGACCCAGTAGGACTAAATAAGAATGACCAGAGGCGTGTACTTGGCGAGAACTCCGTCGCCGGTGATCAGCCGCATGGGTTCGGCCATGGCCTGAGCCACCAGCATGTGATCAAAAGGATCGTTGTGGTACCTGGATAGTGTCGCCAGCATTTCCGCGTGTGAGCCGAGAAGCGGCAACTCCAGAAACCCGCTTTCCTGCGCTGAAGCGCGAAGTTCAGACACGTTGGCGTCCAGTTTTCCGATATTCGTTTTGATGGCGATTTCCCACCAGGAGACGGTGCTCACAAAAACTTCGTTCTCGTCCGCAAGCAGCAGATCTCTCACCGGGTCAATGCGCGGTCCATTGATCAGCGCCCAGAGCAGCGCGTTGGTATCCAGCAGCAGCCTCATTTGGCTTCCCCCTCAAAGGCGGCGAGAATTTCCGCAGGCAACGGTTCGTCAAAATCATCGGGAACAATCAACCGGCCTTCCAGGAGGCCAAGGCGTTTCTTGGGCTTGGCGTTGGCGGCTGAAGAAAGTACGGCCTCCGCCCGGCCATAGCTGCCGATGAAAATGGTTTCACCATCGGCGGCACGCTTGACCAACTGTGAAAGGGTACTCTTTGCCTGGTGCATAGGCACTACTGCTGTGGACATAAAGCCCTCCTTCGTCATGTGTCGTGTAAAAAAAGACTTAGCCATGGCTTAGCCCGACGTCAATATTGAGTGCAGGCAGGGATAGGTGTGAGGCAGTCTCAGAGACACAAACGGAGAAGAAACTCAAGATTCAAGATCTGACCCCAGCCTCCTGCAAGATTCAAGATCTGACCCCCAGCCTCCTGACCCCCAGCCTCCTTGCCTGCTTAGCCGCGACACCTCGTGTTTTCGGACATGGCGCAGAGCCTCACTCTGCGTTATCCAATCTCGAAACAGGCCCTCAGGCCTGCTTTTTCCAGACGCCGTCAGCGGGAAACAGATGAACACCCGTTGCGATCTCCAGGGGACTGGCGAGCCAGTTTTTGGTGGTCTCCACCCAGCGAATGAAATGTGGGGTCTTCTTGTGTTCTTCGAAGGCCTCGGCACTGGCATAGACTTCATAAAGGTGCAGGCAGTTCTCGTCCTCGCTGTTCTGAACCACGTTGAACAACAGACACGCGCTCTCGTTTTGCACGGACCCGCGTGCGTCGTCGAGCATGGCCTCCACGAAATCCTTCCTGTATTCCGGCTTGATGTGAACATTGACCATTACAGCGAACATGTCATTCTCCTGGTTATTGAGTTGCCTTGTGCGCAATGCACGACTCGGGATCGAATGCATTGAGCTACAGGAAAAGAGATGGAGAGCGCAAGCAAGGATGACAATCCGGCGTCGGGCTCCAAATCTACACTCAGACTACACTAATGTCGTTTACTACAAATATGTAACCATCTACGACGCAAGCTGTCCGGAAAGGAGCGGAAATCATCGCAGCTCCCGGTCACGCTTTTCCGCGCTCCCGTGACCGGCTTGAGGCCAACGGACCGGAAAGCTTAGTGGATATGAACGTCGGAATTCGCGAGGTCGGGAACACCTTCCTGCGGCCCGGTTGTTGCTTAAGTGTCTGTAAACACCCTCGGCGGAACTCCGCCCAACCTTCGCCAACGGACAATGCGAATGGACATGACCTTTCTTTTCCCGGTGCAGCTCAGCCTGCGCGTGGCCGCCTTGGCCACCCTGACTTCCCTGGTCTTCGGGGTGGTTTTGGGCTGGGTATTCCACCGCTACCGCTTTCCGGGCAAGGAACTGCTCGATTCCATCCTGAGCCTGCCCATGGTGCTGCCGCCGACGGTGCTGGGTTATTATCTGATCGTGCTGCTCGGACGGAACGGCTTTCTGGGCCGCTGGCTGCAAGAGACCTTCGGCGTGACGCTCATCTTCACCTGGCAGGGGGCGGTCATCGCCGCCGCCGTGGTCTCCTTTCCGCTCATCTTCAAATCCGCCCGCGCCGCCCTGGACGGCGTGGAACGCAAATACGAAGACGCGGCCCGGACCCTCGGTTATCCCGAGTGGCGGGTGTTCCTGCGCGTCTGCCTGCCGCTGGCCGGACGCGGCATCCTGGCCGGGACCATGCTCGCCTTCGCCCGCGCCATGGGCGAGTTCGGGGCCACGCTCATGATCGCGGGCAACCTGCCGGGCCGCACCCAGACCCTGTCCCTGGCCGTGTACAGCGCGACCCAGGCCGGACAGGACAGCCTGGCCGCGCAATTGGTGCTGGTCATCTCCGTGCTGTGCACGCTCATTCTCTGGGTTTCGGGACGGCTCTTGACCCCCAGATGGCAGGCCTGAGACATGTTCGTCATCGGCAAGACATCCCCGCACAAGGCGCCGCCAGCCGCCGCAAAACATGATGAGGCCGCCACCGTCGCGTGCGAAATATCCTTGCGGGTCCGAGGCTGCTGTTCGCAATTCGATCTTCATGCCGGTTTCACGACCCAATCCAGAAGAATCGCCCTCTTCGGCCCCTCGGGCTCCGGCAAGAGCCTGACCCTCATGGCCCTGGCCGGGTTGCTCAGGCCCGATCATGGAACCATCATCCTTAGGGGCCGCACCCTTTTCGACTCAAGCCGAAAAGTGAACGTTCCGGCCCGCAAGCGCAACATCGGCATGCTCTTCCAGGACTACGCCCTCTTTCCGCACCTGACCGTACGCGAAAACGTCGCCTTTGGCCTCAAACCCGTCTTCGGCCCACTCAAAGCGGCACACCGCGAACGCGCCGATGAACTGCTCGAACTGTGCGGCCTGAGCGACTTCGCCGGCCAGCGTCCCGGCCAGATCTCCGGCGGCCAGCGCCAGCGCACGGCCCTGGCGCGCGCCCTGGCACCAAACCCGGACCTGCTCCTCCTGGACGAACCCTTCACCGCGCTGGACCAGCCCCTGCGTGAACGCATGCGCGCCGAACTCTTCGACATCCTGGAGCGCTTCGACATGCCCATGGTCATGGTCAGCCACGACCTCGACGACGTGGACCATTTCGCCCAGACCCTGGTCGCCTTCGGGCAAGGCCGGGTGCTGAACGTCATCGACTACGAGACGCGGCGCAAAACCGAGAGCGCCCGCGCCATCCTCGATCCCCTCTTCCTGGCCGCCCAGAACCGGGACTGATCCAACGACAGTCACGCTCGCGCCCGCAACCGTGACCGCTTTGCCAATCATGCCTTTTCAAGCATAGTTTGAGTTTCCATCGCCCGTTCATGACCCGTGTAACGCCGGACCGAAAAGAAGTGGAAACCATGGGACTTTGCGCTCACCTTCATAAACGCCTGCCGAATTTCGACCTGCGCCTGGATCTTTCCTGCGAGGGGGGCAGCCTGACGGCCATCGTCGGCCCCTCCGGCGCGGGCAAGAGTACGCTCATCCGTCTCATTGCCGGGCTGGAAAGGCCCGACTGGGGCCGCATCACCTTGAACGGCGCGACCCTCTTCGACCAGGCGGCCGGAACCGATGTCCCGACCAGAGACAGACGGATCGGCATGGTCTTTCAGGATTATCCCCTCTTCCCGCACCTCAGCGTGGCCAAAAACGTGGCCTTTTCCTGTCCGGATGCGGCCAAGGTGGACGCCCTGCTCACCCGCTTCGGCATCCGGCACCTGGCGAGCCGCAAGCCCGACGCCATCTCCGGTGGCGAGCGCCAGCGCGCGGCCATGTGCCAAGCCCTGGCCCGCGACCCGGACATCCTGCTCCTCGACGAGCCCTTCTCGGCCCTGGACGCGCCCACCCGCGCCGACCTTCGCCGCGAACTGCGGCATCAGACCCGGAGCCTGGGCATCCCGGTGCTGCTTGTCACCCACGACCTGCACGAAGCCGCCGAGCTCGGGGACGCCGTCTTCCCCATGACCGACGGCCGGCACGCGCCCCAGTGGCTGGACGGGGCCGTTTCCGGCCTCAGGTTCACCACAGCGAACCTTTCACCCCGCATCTGCGCCTAAGGATTCTTCATGAAAAAAATGCTCCTCACCCTGCTTCTTGTTGTCCTGTCCATGCCCGCCCTGGCCGGTGAAACGCTGCTCATCGCGTCCGGAGCCGGGTACAAGACCGTCGTCGAAGCCCTGGCCGCAGCCTATTCGAAGCACTCCGGAACAACTGTAGAGCGCATCTACGGAAACATGGGACAGGTCATCGGCCAGGCCCAGACCAGCGGCAAGGTCGATCTCTTGGTCGGCGAGGAAAATTTTCTGCGCGCCTCCGCGCTGCCCTTGGCCGAGGCCGCATCGCTGGGAAAAGGACGGCTGGTCATGGCCTGGCCCAAGGGGAAATCCGAACCCACCGACCTGAAGGACAGCACAATCGGCCGCATCGCCATTCCGGACGCCACGCGCGCCATCTACGGCAAGGCCGCCATGGAGTATCTGAACAACAGCGGACAGCATGAAGCGTTGAAGGCCAAGCTTGTCGTCGTGGGCACCGTGCCGCAGGTCTTCACCTATCTCTCCACGGGAGAGGTGGACGCCGGATTCCTGAACCTGACCCAGGCCATGGCGGTCAAGGAGCAGCTCGGCGGATATGTCGAAATGGATGAAAAGCTCTACAAACCCATCGCCATCGCCTGCATACGCCTGCAAACATCCCCCAACGCCGCCGCGGCCGAAAATTTCGCCCGCTTTCTGCAGACGGAAGAGGCCCGCGCCATCATTGCGGCTCACGGCCTGTAGGCATGGTTTTGCTGGAAGTGCTGACGGACCCCCGGACCCTCGGCCCGCTTCTGCTGACGCTGCGCGTCCTGGCCCTGGCGGGTTGCATCCTGCTTCCGGGCGGGGTGCTGCTCGCCTATTTTTTGAGCGGAAAATCCTCGGCCTTGCGCGTCGTCGTGGATTTCATCGTGTCCATCCCGCTGGTCTTTCCGCCCATCGCCACGGGCTTCATCCTGCTCATGCTCTTCGGCCGCAACGGATTCATGGGCCGCGCGCTGCCGGAAGTCGTCTTCGCCTTTCCCGGCCTGGTCCTGGCCTCGGTCATTTCGGGCCTGCCGCTCCTGGTCAAGCCCGTGGAGGCGGCCCTGCGCAACCAGGGCACGCGGCTCTCGGAGGTCGCGGCGGTGCTCGGCAAGACGCCCTGGCAAACCTTCGTGCTGGTCCTTCTGCCGGCCATCCGGCGCCCCGTGCTTGCCGGATGGCTGCTCGCATTGAGCCGGTCCATGGGCGAGGTCGGCATCACGCTGATGCTCGGCGGCAACATCCTCGGCAAGACCAACACCTTGTCCCTGGAAATCTACAATTGCGTCTTTACCGGCGAAATCGATCGGGCCATTGTGCTGTGCGGCATCATCGGAACCCTTTCCTGTGGCATGCTCTTCACCCTGAAACGCATGTCCGCAATCTGAACACTTCGGAGAACACCAATGACAATCCTGGAACAGGTCCGCGCGCGGGCCATCACACTTTGGGAAGAAGCCGGGCTCATGGAGCAATGCGTCGAGGTCACGGCCGCGCCCCTGACCGTGGAACAGGCCATCGGCACGCCCGAAGGGCAGGATTTTCCCATCCAGAAAGGCAAGGAAAAACTGATGGAAGCCCGATTCAACGGCGCCAAGGGCCAGGCCTTCACCGACACCTACGGCAATTATCGCGGACGTCTGGCCGACATCGCCCTCCTCGACCTTGCGGAGCCCATGAGCCAGGCGATCTTCGTGGCCACCCTGAACGCGGTCATGCGCAGCCTGGACCGGACGGACCGCACGATCCACTGCAAGGACGCGGGACCGGCAGAATGTTCAAAGCTCATCGCCGAACACATCCGCGCAGCGCACGGCCAGCCGAAAATCGGCATGGTCGGCTACCAGCCGGCCATGATCAAGGCCTTGAGCGATCAGTTCGAAATGCGCGTGCTCGACCTGGACCCGGACAACATCGGGCAGGTCAGACACGGGGCGCTGATCGAAGGCGGATGGGCCACAGACGAGGTTCTGCGTTGGGCCGATCTGCTGCTGGTCACGGGCACGACCCTGGCCAACGGCAGCATCGACATGTTTGTGAACGCAAAGCCGGTCATCTTTTACGGAACGACCATCGCAGGCGCGGCAAGCATCATGGGATGGGACAGGTTCTGCCCGCAAAGCATGTAGGCTTTTATTCATAACAATAACTATGTGAGCATACATGCTCACTCTTTTATCACACTTCGTGACACAGTAGACATATTCAAAAAATAAAGCGCATGTGTATTCTCAAAAATATACAAGGAGATTCACATGCGCACTCTTGTTTTTACGATGCTTTTTTGCCTTCTTTGCTTCTCGACAGGTGCCAGCGCACAAAACGCGACGCAACCCAAGCCTCTGGCCCCAGTGACCATGCAGGACGGCAATGTGTTCGAGCCCATGAAATTTGCGCTGATCACTGGATACACCACCTTTGATCAAAACCAGATTTACACCGGATCTTCCAAGGATGATCCGGGGTTTGGAAAAAGGCGGCGCACGACCCATGCAGGGTCGTTGACCTTCCGCGCCGGACTTTTCGAAGGCTTTGAAGCCCTGCTCACGGCGACGGCCTTCAACAAGGAGCTGGAGCGCAAGAACGCCAAAGGGATGACCGACACAAGCGAAGTCGAGGGGCTGGGCGACCTGCAGATCATGGGACGCTGGCAGGCCCTGTCGCAAAAGAAAGGCGCTCCGCTCTCGCTGGCCCTGGGCCTTGGTCTGGAAATCCCCACCGCCGACAGCGACAACCGCAATTCCTTCGGCACCCAGCCGTACATGGGACCGTTCCTGCAGCTCGGCACCGGCTCGTGGAACCCCAAGGCGACCCTGTCGGCGACGCGGGTCTTCGGCCGCTCCCGCCTGGATGGCCAGCTCATGTACACGATCAATACGGAGGGTGAGCACCACATGGAAAAAGGCGACCTGTTCCAGTACAACCTGGGCTACGGCTTTGCCGTGAACAAATATCTCACCGCCGGCCTGGCCATGAACGGCGTGCATCAGGAAAAGAACACGCAGGAGCTCTCTCCCGGCGTGGTCGGCAAAGACCCCAACTCGGGCGCGGACATGCTTTTTCTGAGTCCGGAACTGAGCTACAGGATTGAACCCTGGAACACTGTCGTTGGTCTGGCCGTTCCACTCTTGGTGTATGCGGACATGGACGGAACACAGCCCGTGGAAGACTATCGGTTTGTCGCCAAACTGGCGGTTCAATTCTGACCCCGAATCGAGTAGCCGGGGCGGTCACCCGCCCCGGCTCTCACACCACCCGGCATGCGTACTACGCACCAAGGCGGTTTCCCGCGGCGAGCCCCAGCTCCTGCCATCTTTCTGTTAAATTGATCAGACCCA
>JAEWKZ010000052.1 GCA_023393525.1 Pseudomonadota bacterium
CGGCCAGGGACGACATCGACCACATCCGAATGCTGGTGGACAACAATCCCAAAGTGCCGTCCCGTATCAGGGCCCTTATCGAAAAAAACGGGGAAAGCCCGCTGGAATGCCTCCAGGACATGGCCCGGCGCCTGGAAGGCTGGGGGGTCGATTTTCTGGCCATACCCTGCAACACGGCTCACTACTATCACCACGGCGTTCAGGAGGCGGTGCGCATCCCGCTGCTCGACATGATCGGCCTGTCTGTAAACTTCATCACCTCTCAAATCCCGGATCTGAAAACCGTGGGGCTGCTCGCCTCCAGCGCGGTTTTCGACCTGGGGCTCTACAAAGAGCGGTTCGCCGATGCCGGCGTCAATCTCATGGCCATGGATCCTGACGACCAGAACAAGGTCATGGCCGCCATCCGCAAGATCAAAACCAGCAACTATGGCCCCGAAGTGGTCAGGATGATCCAGGAAGTCGCCGACAACCTCGCGCGGCAGGGGGCGCAAGCCCTTCTGGTCGCCTGCACCGAACTCTCGATCATCGGAGGTCGAATCACACCCAAGGTTCATATGTTCGATGCTTCTCAGATCTTGGCCGAGGCAATCGTCAAGGAAGCAAAAAGCTGAGTCGCACTTCAGTCGGCGTAATGGCCGGCTTGCCGTGGAACCGGGGCGTTTCGAGTGAAAACGAACAAGGATTCCGGAACAGCGGCACGTCGGTTCTGAATAAAACTACAGCCAAAGGGAGATGATTATGAGCGAAGCGAAAAAGAAGTTGAGTCTGCCTGCCAAAATGGCCATCGGTTTTGGCGTTGGTATTCTTCTTGGTTTACTTTTCCAGGCAACCGGATGGGATCCTGCCAACGTGAAACCGTTTGGCGACGTCTTCATCCGGCTTATCCGCATGATCGTCGTGCCCCTGGTCTTCGTGTCGCTGGTCAGCGGAGCGGCAAGCATGGGCAATCTGGGAAAACTCGGACGTATCTCCGTCAAAACACTTGTGTATTACCTTGTCACGACAGGCATCGCAGTATTCATTGGGCTGATGATCGCCAACATCTTCCAGCCCGGAGCAGGACTGAATCTGGCTACTGAAGGCCTGAAGGCAAAAGAAGTCACTCCTCCTGGAGCAATCGCAACCCTGCTCAAC
The DNA here is from genome assembly GCA_023393525.1 of Pseudomonadota bacterium. Taxonomy (GTDB): domain Bacteria; phylum Desulfobacterota; class Desulfovibrionia; order Desulfovibrionales; family Desulfomicrobiaceae; genus Desulfomicrobium. The sequence goes on from JAEWKZ010000052.1 coordinate 1,138, forward strand.
ATCATTCCGCTCAATCCTTTCGAGGCTCTTGCAACCGGAAATCTATTGCAAACCATCTTTTTCGCGATATTTTTCGGATTCTCTCTGTCTGCCTTGGGCGAAAAAGGAGCCCAGCTCGCTAAAATGTTCGACGCTGCCAATGCCGTCATGATCAAAATAACAGCCGCGGTCATGCAGTACGCCCCATACGGTGTTTGTGCCCTTATCGCCTACACTGTAGGTTCAAGTGGAGTGCATGTGCTGCTTCCGCTGATAAAGCTCATCGTATTGATGTATATCGCATCCGTCATTCAAATCTGCGTTGTCTATCTCCCGCTGATCAGAGGCGCCGCAGGCGTCAACCTGAAGACGTATTTTCGTGTCATGACCCAGCCTTTGCTCATCGCCTTTTCGACCTGTTCCAGCGCGGCGGCTCTTCCGGCCAACCTCACCGCCACTGAAAAAATCGGCGTTCCCCGCGATGTTTCCAGTTTCACCATCCCCCTCGGGACCACGATCAACATGGACGGAGCGGCCTTGTACCTTGGCCTGGCGGCGATGTTCGTCGCGCAGGTCTATGGCATCGAACTGAGCCTGTCTTCTCAGGCCAGCATCCTCCTGATGGCCATCCTGGCCTCCATCGGCTCGGTCGGAGTGCCGTCTTCAGCCCTGGTCGTCATGACCATGGTCTTCACACAGGTGAACCTGCCTATGGAAGGAATCGCGCTTGTGGCCGGCGTTGACCGCATCCTGGACATGGCCCGCACCACGCTGAACGTCATGGGCGACTCCACAGGCGCGCTGCTCGTCGCCAAGTCCGAAGGCGAACTGGGCGAACCGGAAGCTGAAGCCGTTTCATAAAAATAACTGCATTGTGATTGCATGCACACAGCACTCCGAAATCTGATGTAAACGTCTGTCAAATCAAAAAAAATGCCCCGAAACATTCTGTATCGGGGCATTTTTTTTAGGAATTGAAAAGTTTCAGGCAACGTGATCCATATTCAAGACATCGCTCCCAAATTTTTTCATGCGCTCCCCAGCTTCCTTATAGTGCAGCCGTATGCATTTTTCAACGGAGACAGGATTTTTTGTACGCAGCACGTCAAGGACAGCCTGATGCCGCTCAAAATTTTCCTTGGTGGTGAATTGTTTTCGCCAGTGTTTAAAAAAAAGAAATTTTGAAATGCCTCGGCAGGATCGATGCGAAAGTTCCACAAGCAGATTATTGTCAGTCTTGGAAAGCAGAATATCATGAAAGGCATTGTCCAGCGGAGCGAGTTTATCTTTATTTTCACCATTCTCCGCCAGCTGTTTCATCTGGTCTATGATGGCCTGCAATTTGTTGAAATCATCTTCCGTGAACTGATCGACAGTGGAAGCGACTGCCGCCCCTTCCAGCACGCCGCCCGTAAAGTAGCTATCCTGAATTTCCTTTGCGGTGAGCGATGTGATGAATTTGCCGCGCTGAGGTATGGAAACGATCAAACCTTCCTGCACGAGCATCTGCAGAGCCTCACGAATCGGGGCCCGGCTGATGGAAAGGCGCGACGCCAGATGCACTTCGTTGACCTTGTCGCCAGGGCAAAGTTCTCCCCTGAGAATGGCGTCCTTGATGTATTCGATAATCTGAGCACTGTACGTTTTTATGCTGTTCATAACATCCTGCAAGCACTATATTTGTTCGCAACCAGACCGATATGCCGCTTGAAAATCCTCCATGGGCCGCAGATCGCGAGAGGAAATTTCATGTGCCAACCGATAGTAATAATGTCGACATTAAAAAAATGATATTCATTGAAACGAGCTGATGTCAAGCCAATTCGCATGTCGTTGGTTCAATATCCTAGCTGGTTGCGCCACCAGGGGGCCTGAATTTCCGGGTATCCCGCAAAACCGGCCGCACGCCTCATGAAAGGAAAGGTGCCGCTAAAAACTTCAGCAACACCCCAACACTCGACAATGTGAATGCGAACCCTCTTGACCGCGCCGCTGCGCACAAGGCCCGAAAATTCTCGCCAGACAAAAAAAAGGGCTGCCTTTTACAGCAACCCCTTGTTTCTACTGGAGCCAGGAAAGAGAATTGAACTCTCGACCTACTGATTACGAATCTGAAATAATAGTTTCCGATGCCTTCCCTAGCCTTCACAAAAATAGTATACAATCAATGCGTTAGTGGCTATCGATTTTCCCAACCCTTCCTTGAGCATCCCCTTGCTTCACATGTTTATGGGGGACAGATGGGGGACAGAATTTCGACCGACTGATTTCATAAATTCAACAAGCGGAGGCCACGTGACGATCCAGTGGACCACCACCAAATACGAAGGAATCCGTTTCCGCGAACATCCAACCCGCATGTTCGGCAGCAGGAAGGATCGTTATTATTCTATCCGCTACCGCGTGGATGGGAAGCGCAAGGAGGAAGGTCTGGGCTGGGAAAGCCAAAATGACCAACGAGATAAGCATGGCGTGAGAATTTCCATGCTGGAAGTTGCACGGGCGACTCTGGCAAAACTGAAAGAGGCTCATCGTGAAGGCCAAGGCCCTGCCACTCTGGAAGAAAAGCGGATCTTGGCAAACCAAGCAAAAGCCGAAGCTGAACGCCAGCGGAAGCTCGAAACTGCTCGAAACGTCACCTTAGCTGAGTACTGGCCGGTTTATCTCAATAGCGCCAAATTGATTAAAGGCGAAGACAAAAAAAAATCCAAGTCGTGGGCGGTTGAGGAAGGCATTTTTGAAAACTGGCTGAAGCCCGTTCTCGGGAACGAACCGATCAAGGATATCGATTTCGACCACTGGGACCGACTCATGGGCGTCATGGTGGATGCTGGGCTTGCTCCCAGAACTAGGCAATATGTCGCCATGGTTCTCAGACAGTGTCTGGCCCATGCGTATTCCCGCAAGCTCGTTCCAACACCTCCTCCTGCCGCAAGGGACGTGGGCGCGACTATCGGCAAGGGAGGAAACCGACGGACCAGGACGCTGACCTCTTCGGAACTTCAAGCCATCTTGCAGGCCCTGGCCGAACGCGACCGAAAAGCCTACGCTATCACACTATTTTGCGCACTTACCGGATGTCGATTCGGGGAAGCTGCAGGCTTGGACTGGCGAGACGTTGATCTATCAATGGGGGAAGCAACTTTCCGTGATACGAAAAACGGCACGAATCGCACAGTCCCTCTACCTGACTCATTGGTGGATTTTTTGACCGAACTTCGCAGGCAAGGCCGCTTAACTGGGCCTGTGTTTCTAAACGCAGCCGGGAAGCCCTACACGCAACCGCCGCAGCCGTTCAGAGACACTGTCGAAACGTTGGGGCTGAATGTAGGACGAGACAAGCGGGATCGAGTAGTGTTCCACACCTTGCGCCACACAGCGGCGACAAGGCTCGCACAGGCAGGGACAACATTGCCTGACCTGCAGGCTCTTGGTGGCTGGAAATCCCCAATCATGGCACTGCGCTACGCGCACGATGACAAACGAGCCAAGCGTAAAGCCATGGCCGCCTTGGAAGCCATGACCCAAGTGCAATCTGGAAAGGTTATCGACATATCAGATGGTAACAAATAATCTGCACCCGATTCCAATCTCAGGCATTACCTCATCCTAGAACAGACAGTGACTTTGTTTTCTCTGACCATAATGGCGGATTGAGAAAATTTGACGAACATCAAATGGCCCGAATAAAACATCGCGACGTTATTCCTGAAGATTTTCGAGCTCTGCATGGACTCAGGCATGTATATGCTTCAATGTTAGCCAGTTCTGGCCAAGTTTATATATATATAACACTACAGAAGCTATTGACACACAAATCTCCGCAAATGAAACAGCTCTACGCACATCTTCGCGATGAAGCTCTAAAACGAGCAGCTGAAGTGGCGGGAAGTTTATTTGCAAATATTGAAAAGCAAAGCAATTCGATAGATATTGAAAATCCAAAAACTGCATAAATCAGAAAGTCGCTTCAGATGCCTTCTGTCGCGACGTTATAATTGAGGTCGAAAGGGGGACCCCACAGCCCTCCCCCTACACCGCATCATCGCCCCCCCCAGGCGTGCCGCAATCTGACGACGGAGCCGTAGCAGACGACATTGCTCAACAGCGCGCCGACAATCCAGGTCAGGGAGCTTGCCGCGAAAATCTCGGGGCCGAGTGTGACCAGAGTCACGTAGGCGAGAATGCAATATGCAGCAAAATATCGGTTGACGACCTTGCCGACGGCGTTGAGTTCATTCCGGGTCAGCCAGCAACCGCTCAATATGGCGCCGAGGGCCACAAAGAGCATCCCGCACAGCAGGTAGAACAGCCCAGGCGAGATCGCGTCGTGAATCTCATGCAGGAACGCGTTGTGCGAACCGAAACCCAAGCCGAATTGCGGACAGACGGCCAATGTCGCCGAACCGGTTGCAACTCCGATGAGCGTCAGTTTGGAGAAAACCCTCCATGGCGCGGGGCGAAGGTCTTTGGCCACGGTCCCGAGCACGGCGTCATCCATTCTCGCCGACGGGACGACCCGGTCGGCCTGGACGAACTCGACGAATTCCCGCAGGCGTTGCCGCTCCGTATCAATCCTCTTCATGTTTCCCTCCCCTGCCCGCAATGAGGCTCCGCAGCTTGCGAACGGCCCTGCTAATGATCTGGCGGGAATTGTCCGCCGAAGTCTGCATGCGCTCGGCTATTTCGGCAAAGGTCAATCCCTGGCTGAACCGTAGTTCCAGCGCCTGACGCTGGCTTTCGCTCAATCGCGCGAGTTCGGACAGGACTTCGTCCATGGAGCCAAGGCCCTGGTCGGGGTCCGCATAGGACTCCATGGGATACTCCGAGTCGGTCACGTACTTCCGTCGGGCGGCCTTCTTGCGGACATGGTCGATCACCGCGTTCCTGGATATCGTGAAGAGCCAGGGCAAAAACGGAATGTCCTGCCGATATCGATGCCGGTTTTGATGGAGCTTGGAAAAAATCGCCTGGAACGTGTCCTCGGCCTCGCTCCGATCCTTGAGCTTGCCCATCAGAAACCCGAAGACCCGGCTCTTGTGTCGCCCGTACAGCTCCTCGAAAGCCTCCAAATCGCCAGCGGCATACGACAACATGAGTTCCTCGTCGGTCAATTGCGTCACCTTTTCCCTGTTTCGTCATCCGAACCTCCCGCCACCCCGCCGCGATGCCACGTCCGCCGCGATGCCCTTATGAAAAAGGCTGTCAGAAGCCCGGACGTGACGATCGATTCCGATGGAAGGCATTCCCTCCCGTTTCCTCAAATCGCCCCGATTCTGCCAGCCCCCTTTCATAGTGACAATACGAAGGCCGCGGCGATTTTGTGACAAATTTTTCTCTTCTGTCACAAACTGGCGTTCCGTTTCGTTCTGGTGGGCATAGACATCAACCAACCTTTACGGAGGAACACATGAACTCGCTGAACAACGGCATCAAAGGATTCTTGACTGTGGCATCGTTTGCTCTGGCGCTCCTGATCGCGCCTCAAATCGCCCAGGCCCATTGCGACACCCTCGATGGCCCGGTGGTGTCCGACGCCCGGACCGCCCTGGCAGACGGAGATGTCACCCCGGTCCTCAAATGGGTCAAGGCCGACGACGAACCGGAAATCCGCAAAGCCTTCGAAAAGACCTTGTCCGTGCGCAAACTCGACGCCGGAGCGCGTGACCTGGCGGATACCTATTTCTTTGAAACCCTGGTCAGGGTCCATCGCGCAGGCGAAGGCGCCCCCTACACCGGGCTCAAGGCGGCCGGCGCCGTAGAACCCGTGATCGCCAAGGCGGACCTGGCGTTGGAGCAGGGAAACGGCGCAGAACTGGCAAAGACCATTGCCGCTCACGTTGAAAAGGGAATCCTCGAACGCTTCGGGCATGCCAACGAGACGAAAAAGCACGCCAACGACAGCGTCGATGCCGGCCGGGAGCATGTCGAGGCGTACGTCACCTATGTTCATTACGTCGAGGGGATCGTGAAGGCGGTCCACGGCGGGGCCCATCATGGCGAACAGGCCGCGTCCATCGATCATCAGCATTGATCCGGACAGGGCAGCATCACAGCAGCGCAGTGAATTGGCATCCTAGTCAGGGGGAACTCTCAAGAATTGAGTGCCTCGCAGCTTTACGGAAGTTCATTCCCTTGTGGCAAAATCCCTGCCCACGACCACCGAAAGATCAGGCAGAAGATGACGCTCTTGGAAAAGCGCAAAAACTCTCCCAAGGCTGAGTAGTCATCGTAGTAGAAAGCTGAAAATGTCAGGCCGGCCTCCCCTTTTCCCGGAGAGCCGGCCTCTTTCATACATAGTGAGCAACCCAACTCCGGTCTTTGCCAACGTTACATCCCATGAATTGTTTTGAAATCATCCAATCAAAACTAAATATGACTACAACAGGCAAGTTTCATCTTCGTGCCCCATCTCAATTTTTATAACAGCATCTCTTTACCGGTATTTATCTGCAAGTGTGTCCATCAATGCATGAAATTCTTCATGCTTCCCCAGACCAATACGCTCAACTTCAAGTTTTTCAAAATTATCGAACAATTTTCTGTCTTCGTCGGCACTCAAGACTTTTTCAGCCATTTGAAACAACACATTGTTTTCTTTAAAAATATGCTGATTCAATAAAGAAACATATTCTTCCACAGCTTTCTCAAATTCAGCAGCATTGATGCCGCTTGATGTGAAATCTCCCAGTGCTTTTTTCATATCTGCAATAT
>JAEWKZ010000059.1 GCA_023393525.1 Pseudomonadota bacterium
CTTTTAGACAGCTAGAATAAAAAGTGTCCACTTTTTGTTTCCCTTATATAGTAAAAAACAAAAACAGGACACTTTTCAAAATCTTAATCAGTACCACTCCCCAACATGGAGTGGTTTTTTTTATGACCAATTTTAAAATTAAATATTATGCAATTAAGACAATCAGAAAGAAGAAAAGCCAAGATTAAGATGGCTTTACAAGGACCAAGTGGAGGAGGCAAAAGTTACTCAGCTCTACTTTTAAGTAAAGGTTTGGTGAATGGTGACCTATCTAAGGTTGCAGTTATAGACACTGAAAATGGCAGTGCAGATTTGTATGCACATTTGGGCAACTATAATGTACTGTCCTTAGCACCACCATTTACACCTGAGAATTACATTAAAGCTATTCAAGTTTGTGAAGAAGCAGGTATGGAAGTTATCATAATTGATTCTATTTCACATGAATGGGATGAGCTCTTGGACTTCCACAGTAAACTTGCAGGTAACTCCTTTACTAACTGGGCAAAGGTAACACCAAGACAAAAAGCATTTGTTGATAAGATCCTTCAAACAAAAGCACATGTCATAGCAACAATGAGAACAAAACAGGATTATGTCCTTAACCAAAAAGATGGAAAGTTTATCCCAGAGAAAGTAGGTTTAAAATCTGTTCAGAGAGATGGAGTAGATTATGAGTTTACTCTAGTGTTTGATATTGACATCAAACACTTTGCAGTAACATCCAAAGACAGAACTGGACTCTTCATGGGTAAACCTGAATTCCTGATTTCAGAGCATACAGGAAAAGAAATTCTTGACTGGTGCAACTCAGGAGTAAATCCTAAGGTTGAAGATAATACCTTACAACCTCTTAGCATTCCAACCCCAAAGCTATCAAGCAATGAAATAGTAACAAGGATTCATGAAAGTAATACGTTTGCTGAGCTATTAGCACTATATAAGATGTATCCAGAATATCAGCAGAACTTAAAGCCACATTATGAAGCTAGAAAGTCAATGCTTCTGAGTTTATCTAACCCTCAAAACTTTTCAAATAATGGAAAACAAGAATAATTTCGAATTAATGGAATTGCGTAAAGTTCAACAAGAGAACCTTATTAGAGTACCAGATAAGTCTGCATTAGTCAGGACCAATATTCCTAAGAGAGTTGAAATTATACCTGAGGAAGTTAAAACTATTCAGGTGAACACGAGTGAATATGTGCACAAGCCCTTTATTGAAGCCAACACAATTGAAGTCAACTTTGACCATTTAAAGAATGACTGTATTGTGCCAGTATTTAGTAAGGATAATGAGCTCACAATTAGTCACAACAGTTTTATTGATGTTGTTTTCAATACAGTGACACAAGCTTTTCCTCAACATACTATCACAGCTCCTGAAATCAGAGTATCACACCAGATTAAAGGCAGAACTCCAAATGCTATACATAAAAGTGTGAAAGACCTGCTTGATAATGAAAAGACCATTTATTATGAAAGGATGGCATTCATTATCCAGATACCAGGAATCAAAGATACCATCAATGGTAATGAACTGTCCTTAACAGTAGGAGGTGTAAGGAGTTATAATCTGGAGAACCTGTACAATAAGAAGACCTTTGAAAAATTCAAGTTCTTTATTGGATTTCAGAACAAGGTATGTTGTAATCTGTGTGTAAGCAGTGATGGTTTTGTTGAAGAAATGAGGGTAGGTAACCATCAGGAATTACAAAGCAGGATTGCTAAGGTTATCCAGAACTATAATGCTGAACTTCATCTGATGGAAATGAAGGAGTTTACACAGGAATATCTTTCTGAGCACCAATTTGCACAGCTTATTGGTAAGTCCAGGTTATACCAGTATTTACCTAAGGCTGATAAGAAGAAAATCCCAGAACTGCAATTTACAGACAGCCATGTTAACACGATGGCTAAAGATTACTATGAGGATCAAAACTTCTGCAGGAGTTCTGATGGCAGCATAAACCTGTGGGATGTATTTAACCTCTTCACCCAGGCTAATAAATCATCCTATATTGACACTTTCCTAGATAGGAATCTGAATGCTTTTGACTTTACCAGAGGCCTTCAGAAAACGCTCAATGGTAATTTAGATTATCATTGGTTTTTGAGTTAAGCAGACCACCTCACTTTTGTGGGGTGGTTTTATTACTGTTTTGAAGGTCAAGAATTTGGCTTAACATTAATAGGCATCTTCCAACACTTAAAACAATAATTACAATTGCAAAAATGTTATAAAAATAAAAATAAATGCGATATATCTCTGATGAAAATAACTTTATGATAAAACCAATACCTGCAACTGTAATTATTGACTTAATACAATTTTGTAGATGTTTTACTGTCTGGGAATAATAAGGAGTGTCAAAAAAAGTTCTAAATGAGGATTTTTCTGTAGCTTGTGCAGTATTATTATTGTCTTTAAAAGTTATCAATAGTGTCAAAATTGTTAATATGAATCCAACCATTGTTAAAGCAATTGTTGTGACCTCGCCAGTGAATTCATAAGACTCCTCTTTTGTTGGTATTATCATGTAATTTCGTGAGAATAAATAACAACTACCTGCTGTCAATATTAGTG
>JAEWKZ010000121.1 GCA_023393525.1 Pseudomonadota bacterium
TATAAATACAGCTATTTTACCTTGTGGCAGAGAAGGAAGGTCATCATCCCAATCTATGCGTCTCACCGTTTTTATTTTAGGCAAATCTTTTACCGATAAGTCCCTACTATACGTCGTTTCAAGATTGATATGAGAAGGACCACCTCCATTTAGTGTCAAAGCAGAAATAGCCTGATTAATTTTTAAAGCTGCATATTCAGCGTCTTTATCATCTCTCACCGATGGGATATACGTACTGAAGGTTACAATGTCATTCGGCTGTACACTGCGGTCGGTCACCTGATCATATAAATTACCTAATCTTCTGAGATCTTGCGTACCTGTTACTACCAAGATAGGAAGCTTGCGATAAAAGGCTTCTGTCAAAGCAGGCATATAGTTTCGCGCAGCTGTTGCACCTGTACATGTGATCATAACAGGTTCACCACTTTCCTCCGCCATGCCACAAGCCATATAAGCCGCTGAGCGTTCATCTACAGACGAAATCATTTCAAAACTTCCGTCATACATCAATGAGGCATTGAGCATCATATTAGTAGCCCCTGGCGATGTGACTATTTTTTTTATACCAAAATCTTTTAGAAGCCGTATCAATATCTGTATGCCTCTCTCACTTGAATAGAAAGTATTCATAATTATTTCAATTTAATTTTTTCAAAAAAATATCTCTGCATATATGGATTCTTGATATGCTCCACCACTAAAGCTACTACAGCACAAGCCGCAAATAACGCCACAGAAGGTAAAGCAATGGCAACATACCCGAATTGATGATACCACTCACCTATTATGTTTACACGGTAGTATATAAAAATGGTTATGGTGTGAAGCAGAAAAATGCCAAAACATCCTTTGGCTACCTCATTTATCCAACAATTTTGAAGTCTTATTCGTGAAAAATACATGAACAGGCCTATTGTTGATAGGATTATAAAAGGATTATTGTATCCAAAATATTTCTGGGAAAGATTCTCTTGCCAAGGAATATAATTGGTCAGAATTATAAATTCCACAACCAACGGTACGCAACAAATCAACCACAAAAGCAATCCATTGGAGGCGAATCGCTTATAAACGGAAGTGTCGCTATAAGATTTAAACCATCTGGCTACTATATAAATATAAGCGAAATTAGCAGCATTATATCCATTACTGTTCACAGCTCCATATCCAAACCCAAATACGACATTGAAAATAGTAAGAAGAATAACGAAATAAGTCAAAGTCTTATTATCAATATCACACAAAAAACATTCTACCAACGGAATCAGCAAAAGGAACATAATAAAAGCCGCCACAAACCAGTTGTGTGTAAAAAAGTAACTAAAAAACAATTCACTCCAACTAAAAAGGTATCCTAATACTAAAACACAAAAACACATTAGCAATCAAGCTGTAGACGAAACAATCTATTATTAATCTTATAATTTGAGGTACAATACGTTTAACGCCATACCATCCACTAATTAGAATAAACAAATTCACCCATCCACAATCAAACAATTGATTATCAACCCAATAAAACCATCCACATCACTATCATAAATATTGCCAATAGGCGCAATAGTTCAAAATTAGAATCTCTGACTTTCAATTTGCTTTCCATATTATTTCATCTTAAAAACTTTCTGATACGCTGTTCCAATCGGCAAGCCATTATGGGATTTAAACGGTAAACCATATATCTCAATTTTCTCTTTATACTATTATATTCAGATAGAGATGCCCAACAACCACTGTAATAATCATTGGTTCCCTCTATGCTTTCATCTATATGTCCAAATGAAAGATTATTCAGAAAAGAATCAATACATTTGGCCAATCCTTCTTTAGGTAAGGTAAACGTAAAGTCACCAATGGCATCAAGTATTTTCGAATTATCAAACCGACGATCGTATAACCGATCGTAAGTCACTTGATAACACCTTATAGGATAATTTAATTGATGACATTGATTTATGACTACCACATCCGGTCGTTTCCCAAGATACTTACCTAACGCATCCATATATACCTCTAAAACATCATGCCAACTTATAGATTGCCCCACTGTTATATGGAAAGCCTCACCAAAAGCTTTAGCATTTCCTATTAAACGTACTATACAGGTTGCTACATCATAGCCGTAAGTTAATGTCGTGATATGCTGCATTATATCATCTGAAACGACAATCGGTCTGCCTTTCAATGCCCGATATATAAAAGTATCCTTGTCAAATACCCCTAACTGTAATCTGTTTTCACTATATGTAATATAGGGGCGAATAATGGTGAAATTCTTTTGCCCTGATCTCTTTAAAATGGCTTCTTGTCTGGCTTTACACAAAGCGTATTCATCGGTTTTCAGATATTTCTTATCTTCTACGGTATCTAAGATTAATGGTGAATCTTCAGTAATAATGGAATCATCGGCATATACTCTGGAACTACTAAGAAAAAAATATTGATCTGTTGCACCTAAAAGGATTTCATGCCTTATTCGAAAATCACTTGTTGTATAAGTCATGAAATCAATAATAGCTTTATAATACCTTTCATTAAGCAAGCTTTGCATAAAAATCATATCATGAGCATCACCTACAATATATGTTATATTCCTCTCTTGTTTCCTTTTTATTCGAGAAGTACAAAAGACATGATGTCCTTGTTGTGAGAGTATTTTCACAACGTGAATACCCATCGCTCCAGTACCTCCTAAAACTAAAATATTCATATCTTCAAAAGTTTAGTTTTCAATAGAACCTCTCAAGAAATCAATTGACGCATCCCTATGATCTTGAAGAATTTTCTGAACATAAAAATAATCTATAGGTTCTTTCAATGATTTATTTGCACCATTATAAAGT
>JAEWKZ010000035.1 GCA_023393525.1 Pseudomonadota bacterium
TTCGGGCGTCCCGTCTGTTTTTTCCGGCAATCAGTGGATGGAAAGATAACCTATATGAACTTTACCGGCACCGTCAGTTACGCTGATGAAGCGCGGATGGTGGTAGCGATGCCCAGTGCAGGTGCCATTTTGGAAGTACAATCTACAGATAATCTCGGTGTGCAGCTTTATTTTGATGAAACGTCCTATCGCACCATGTTCGAAGCTCTCTCTGACGTAATACGTGCCAAAGGCAACCGATTGGGAGAATTGCGCGACACCATGCTGGGAACCTTGAAACCGGCTTTCCGTGAACTTTATCCTGTACGTTTCCCCTGGCTGAACTCTACGCAGGAAACTGCCGTGAACAAAGTGTTATGCTCCCGGGATGTATCTATTGTACATGGCCCTCCGGGAACGGGAAAGACAACTACTCTTGTAGAAGCTATTTATGAAACGCTACATCGTGAACCTCAGGTTTTGGTTTGTGCCCAGAGTAACACTGCCGTCGACTGGATTAGCGAGAAACTCGTAGACCGTGGCGTCAACGTCTTGCGTATCGGTAACCCTACAAGGGTGAATGACAAGATGCTTTCGTTTACTTACGAGCGCCGCTTCGAAAATCATCCCTCCTACACCGAGCTATGGGGCATCCGCAAAGCCATGCGTGAAATGAGCGGACACCGTCGTGGCAGCTACGAGGAACGTGAAAGTGCCCGCAACCGGCTGAGCCGCCTGCGCGACCGCGCCACGCAATTGGAAATACAAATCAATGCTGACTTATTCGACTCGGCCCACGTCATAGCTTCCACTCTTGTCAGCAGCAATCACCGTATACTGAACGGTCGCCGCTTCGGCACTCTTTTCATCGATGAAGCTGCCCAGGCATTGGAAGCCGCTTGCTGGATAGCCATCCGCAAAGCCGACCGTGTAGTATTGGCAGGTGACCATTGCCAGCTACCTGCTACCATAAAATGTTATGAAGCTGCACGCGCCGGACTGGAACATACACTTATGGAACGTATTGTCACAACAAAGCCTTCCGTCGTCTCTTTATTGAAAATTCAATATCGCATGAATGAGGCTATCATGCACTTCCCTTCGCAGTGGTTTTACGACGGACAACTGGAAGCCGCTCCCGAAATACGCCACCGCGGCATCCTCGATTGGGATACTCCTATCACATGGATAGATACTTCGGAAATGGAATTTAAGGAAGAATTTGTCGGCGAAACCTTCGGACGCATCAACCGGGAAGAAGCTCATCTGTTACTGAAAGAACTGGAAGCCTATATCCAACGTATCGGCGGACACCGCATTCTCGACGAACGGATAGACTTCGGAATCATTTCGCCTTATAAGGCACAGGTGCAATATCTCAGGAATAAAATAAAAACAAGTGCCGCCCTGCGTCCTTACCGCAGCCTGCTCACCGTTAATACCGTAGACGGCTTCCAGGGACAGGAACGCGATGTTGTTTTCATCAGTCTTGTGCGTGCCAATGAAAACGGGCAGATAGGCTTCCTGAATGACTTGCGACGGATGAATGTAGCCATCACACGTGCCCGTATGAAGCTGGTGATACTGGGAGAAGTCAACACTCTGAAACATCACAAGTTCTATCATAAACTTATTGAATATATCAAAGAGATTTCAAAGGCATAAAAAAGAATTGCGCAACTCCATACAAGTCATTTCCTGCATGAAGTTGCGCAATTTCCGCCTTCTTATTTATTCAGAAAAGCTTCTCGCTTTTACTTCTTATACCAATCTTTACATTCACTACCATTAGATTTCACCCATTTGATAAACTCCGGATAAGTGATGTCTACACTTTCTTTTTCGGTCGTACTGAATTCTTCGGCATCAACCAACTGAATGGCAAACGGATAATTCTCCGCCGCTACATAGTAGACACCACTGGTTGGTGAGGATAAGTCTTTGCCTGTATGGAACAAATCCATATTAGCTTTCTCCGTCGGCTTATAGTTCACCAGATGAACTTCGCAACGATTGCTGCCCAGATTCTCATGAACCATAATAAACGGATTATAAGGAGCTACTCCGAAAGTTTCATGGTCAACAGGAGTCGTCAAGGTATTCTTAATCTTATAAACGGTGGTCTTCTGATTGTTTCCCGTAGCCGAAAGAGCATTTGTAAACACATTAACCGTAGCCTTGGAAAGTTCGCTGTCCAACCCCAAGCTGGTATCAGAAGGCTCCTCAAACACAGTAGTCACATTCGAGCGATCAGTATTCATCTGATAAGCGAAACCATTCTTATAAGAAGCTCCGGACCAAAGTGCCGTAAATGTATCTTCCGTAGAAAGTACCTGGTTCTTTGTATTAAATGCCAAAACTGAATTATACTTCACAATCACATCGTTCAAGTCATAATCACCTTTATTGGGCCAGTTATCTTCGAAAGCCAGAATTCCTTTATAAGTCATACGATAGGCAACTGAACGGTCATCATCTGTTCCCGGAGGAGTCACATCCGGAACTTCAGGGAGAATTGCTTCTATCGGATTAGACCAGACATTAAACTGCACATCGTTATAATCCTGATCAGTATTCCAATCTTCAAATGCAAGCACTACAAAATCGTTGATACGGAAAGCAGCTGTATGGGTACGTCCATTAGAATTTGCTTGAGGAGTTGAATAAAACGTTCCATATCCTCTTCCGCCATTCTTTTTATAAGAATCGTTAAAGAGGAACCATCCTATCTTCACCCCATTTGGAAATACAGTTCCCTGATCGTTCCCATTCTCATCAATGTAGTGCAATTTTACACATTCTCCGCCTTTCAACCCAATAGGTTTTCCGTTAGCAGCTCCTGTATGCGTATTAGGGAATATAATATACTTCTTTGCAGCTGCAATTGTTGCCTTAGTTGGTTCACCTCGATAACAATAATAGCCAAAAGCACTTGCAGCAGTACTAGTCCCCCCTATGAAACGAACAGCAATCTCAACGTCTCTATTTTCCGGGTCTTTCACTTCAAAATCTGCAGACTGGCGATATCTCCCAGGACAATTTCCTTTTTCCGGGATTGTTGCTTTAATAGTATTCAAGATAGATGCAGACAATTTCAACTCTCCTCCTGTATCCAGATAATTCGGACGTCCATTAGCCTGCCATGTTCCCAAAACACCAAATCCCTGAGGAGCATTCCACTTGAACGAGGCAGCACGCGTCTCCGGAGCGTTATCCGTCAATTGCCATTCTATATCAGCATTGATCACATTGTCCGTGATAGTGGTCTGCACCAATCCCGGAACTCCGACGTATGAAGTATAAATGTAAACATCCTTACCATGATCTGCCGCTACAATTTCCTTGGCGTGATATTCGCCATTCTCATCAGTCATACGGGTAATCGCAGGATTTATATCAGCACGCAAAACAGTCTGTCCATCTTCATCCGTAGTAAACGGGTCCTCAAAATAGACATTGAAAAGCACTTTGTAACCTTTGGGAACATCATACTTCACATTCAGTTGAATAGTAGAAGTAGTAGCAAAATCAAAAGAATTAGGTTTATCTTCATCACCACCACCATTAGGATCATAGACATCACGGGTACATCCCGATGCCATCAAAATAACCAATACATAGCATAGTAAATAGTAGAATGCGTTACGTATTGCATAGGAGTTTGCTTTTTTCATCATAGCAATATGTTTTATGTTGTCAATTCGGCACAAAAGTAGCAAATTATATTCTATTATTGCATTTTTCGAAAAATATATTATTATAATATGCAATATTTAGCAAACAATGGTCAACAATTACTTCTTTTTCTCTTATATAACTATTACAGAAAGATAAAATATGGGAAATTTGTCAAGAGCAGAATTACGCAACATTAACAAAACAAGAGGGCTTCGGCTTTCTCTTTTCTCTTTTTCCGAAACAGACGATGCGTTTGGGGCAAACAAACCGTCTGTTTGCCCCAAACAAATGGTCTGTTTTCCTTTGACAGATGGTTCGTTTTGCCTTGGAAACAGTTGTTTTGCACTTGCAATCCTATCTTTTTCCCTCGCAGTACCACATGAGTACAAAAAAAGAGGAGAAGCTTTTGCTTCTCCCCTATACTGTATATGTCCCGAACCTAAATCAGGATTACGATTACAAATATACTACATTGAAACGCCGAAGTCAAATATCCGGGCGTTTTTTATGACTATTCCCGAAAGGATTAGTTATTTTCCGGGCGCAATTTGCGAACCGTAACAGCTGTCTGCCACATTTCGCTTTCGCGCAA
>JAEWKZ010000081.1 GCA_023393525.1 Pseudomonadota bacterium
TGCGCTTCTGGGGCAGGCCCATGGACTGCCCCAGGGCCATGGCGATGCGCGCCACGCGCTCGTTGTGCCCGGCGGTGTAGGGGTCCTTCTGGGCCACGATGACGCCCATGGCGTTGACCGTGGATTCAAGGGCATTCTTGAGTTTCGCGTTGAGATCCCGCAATTCATGCGTCTGTTGTTGAACTGCGTCTTTCAGGGCGGTTTTGACGAGGCGGTTTTCCCGATCCAGGTGCGCCTTTTTCATGGCCGCGTCGATGGCCTGCTTGATGCGGTCCATTTCCCGCACCGGCTTGGTGATGAAATCGCTGGCTCCTTCGCGCAGCGTGCACAACGCCTCTTCCAGGCTTGCTGTTCCGGATATGATGATGACCGGGGTTTCGGGCGCGACATGCTGTAGTCGCGTGACGACCTGGTTTCCGTCGCCTCCCGGCATGCGCAGGTCGGTGATGACGATATCGGGCCGGGCATTATCGAAAATGCGTAACCCCTCGGATGACGATTCCGCTTCGAGAACGGCGTATCCGCTGTCGCGGAGGTAGTCGCCTACGATCAGACGGTTCATTCGCTCATCGTCGATGAGCAGGACCGTGGGCGTAGCTGTTTGATTTGATGTGTCCATGGGGCACCTCCCGGAATGCGATAACCAAGAGGCGTGCCACGCTGGCCTGGAATCTAAAAGATAATTAAAATAGATGGTTGGGTTCGGTGCGTGGGGCGAGGGACGGCGTTTGGGATCAACGTATCTTTATCTTGTCCCTTGGCGGGGGAGCAGCAGGCCTCGTGGGCCATGGGCGGAAAGGAGAATCAAGATTTTGGAACGGGATCAATGTATCTTTATGTGGAGGAGGACGACCGGCGTTTGAGGCGCGAATTCAGCGCCTGGGGCGTGATGCCCAGGAGTTGGGCGGCGCGCCGTTGATTGCCTTCGGTGCGCTTCAGCGCTTCGGCGACAAGGGCTTCGGAGCCTTCCTGCAGGGTGGGCAGTCGCAGAAAGGCGGAAAACAAGTGGTCCGGCATGGCGGTTTGCAGGACGGGCTGGGCTTGGGACAATTTTTCTTTCAGCGCATCGAGGCAGGGTTGGTCGTTTTGGGATCTTCCTGCCGTGTCGAGAATCAGCCCCCGCAATTCCCGGATGTTGCCCGGAAATGGGTATTCGCGCAGGAGATCGAGCACCTGGGAGGGAAGTTCGATGGCGTGCCCATACGTCTGGACGGTGAGCTCCAGGAAATGAGCCGTCAAAGGGGCTATGTCCTCGGGGCGATGCCGCAGGGGAGGAATGGTCAGGGCGTGGGTTGCGATGCGGAAATAGAAATCGGCGCGAAAGCGTTGAACGTCGCTCAATTCATCGGCGCAGCGATTGGTCGCTGAAATAATTCTGGCGGTCAGGGGCTTGGGCCGATCCGAGCCCATGGGGTAGAATTCCCTTTCCTGCAGCACTCGCAACAGTTTGATCTTGGCTTGCACGGGCAGGTCCCCGATCTCGTCGAGAAAGAGTGTCCCTCCGGCTGCCCGTTCCATGAACCCGCCGCGCGCCCGGTCCGCTCCGGTGAAGGCCCCCCGGACATGACCGAAAAGCGTGTCGGAAAAGGCCTGTTCGTCAAGTCCGGCCACATTGACGGCCACGAACTCTCCCTTGCGGGCGCTTGCCCTGTGGATGGCCTTGGCCAGAAGCTCCTTGCCGACACCCGTTTCTCCCATGATGAGCACCGGCTCCGGGCTTGCGGCGATGGCCTCGCAGTACTGGAAGATGCGCAACATGGCCGGGCTGTAGGTGATGAGTTCATCGAAGGCTTCGGATTTATGTGGAGCGGGACTAAGGAATCCGGCGGAAAGATTGCGGCGCTCCCTGCGCATGGTGCGCAATTCGAAGGCCCTGGTCAGGGCCGAGACGATGCGCTCCGCATCGGCGGGCTTGCGGATGTAGTCATAGGCCCCTTTGCGCATGCAGGTAACGGCAAGGTCCACGTCGTCGACGCCGGTGACCATGATGACCGGCAGATCGGGCTGGGCATGCAGGAGCTCTTCGAGAATCTCGTCGCCTTTGAGGCCGGGCATGAGCACGTCCAGCAACACGGCCTCGATTTCCTGTTTTCGGGCGATGTCCAGCGCCGCAGCGCCACTGGAGCAGATGAGGGTGTTCGTGATCCCGGCCAGGGCCAGCGTGACTTTCAGGCCGGCCAGGATTTCTTCTTCGTCATCCACCAGCAGAACGGGGTTTGCGGGATAAAGGCTCATGCCTCCTCCATCGTCGGAAGCGTCACCAGGGCGAGGGTGCCTCCGTTTTCCGCCGGTTCGAAGCGCAGTTCCCCCTTGTGGGCGTCGATGATGGTCTTGCTGATGGCAAGTCCGAGTCCGATGCCGCCACAGTCGCGCTTGGTGGTGAAGAAGGGGTCGAAGATGTGCTCTCTCTCGTGCTCGGGGATTCCCACCCCTTCATCGCGAACTGTCAGCTCCACGTGGCGCGGGCCCTTGCTGCGCAGGCGGATCCCGATACCGGCGTTTTTGTCCGGAAGAGCCTCTGCGGCGTTTATCAGCAGATTGATGAAGACTTGTTCCAGGCGTTGAGGGTTTCCTTTCACGGGAGGGAGGTTTTCCTCGATGTCGACGTGCAGGCGGTCGGTGGAATTTTTGAGCTTGTTGTGCAGCAGGGAAATGGCGGCGCGCAGGACGTCTTTCATGCTGACAGGGCGGTCTGCGTCCAGGGTGTCCGCGCGGGCGAAATCCTTCATGTGTCGGACAATATCCCGCATACGATCCGAAGCGCCGACAATGCCGCCCAGCAGGCGGGGAATTTCCGTGTCGAGCTGCTCCATGGTCATGCCGCCGATGGATATGGAGGAGCTTTCCGGGATCACCTCGTCGAGCTGTTCCCGGAGCTGGCTCCAGATCTGCTCCAGGGCCTGGGCATTCAACCGCAACAGGTGATTGGGATTGTTGATTTCGTGAGCCACCCCAGCCGCCAGGGTTCCGAGCGAGATCAGCTTGTCGGCCTGGATCAGCTTGCGTTGGTTGTCTTTTTCTCTTTCCGCCGCTGCGATGCGTTCGGTTATGTCTTCAGTGATGCCCGCGATGCGGGCGGGAGTGCCTTCGCTGCTGAAGATGGGAAAGATTTTGGTGCGCAGCCAGCGGATCTCCCCATCGGGTCGGACGAATCTGAAGCGTTCGTCCGACCCGATGGGGTTGTCGAGGGCCTTGAGTCGGTAAAAATCCACTGCCCGCTCGCGATCGTCGGGGTGGACGCGTTCGGCCAGATGGCTGATGTCACCCATGAGGGACTCGGCGGACATGCCGAGAATTCCCTCGCAGGCCTTGCTGACATAGAGCATGCGCGGGGGGGTGAACTGCTGGAGCCAGAAGATCTCCTGGATGTTCTCGACCAGCTGCCGGAACAGGGTGTCGCTTTCCTGCAGCCTGCTGTTGGTTTCCGCCAGTTCGGCGGTTCGTTCAAGGACCCGCCTTTCCAGCTCATGGGCATATTTCCGGCGTTCCTGAAGCAGATCGAGACGTTCCCAGGCCTTGTCCAGGGCCAGGTCGAGCAGGGCGAAATCAAGGATCGGCTTGGTCAGAAAGTCCGACGCTCCGGCGCGCAAGGCCTTGATGACGTCGTGCATGTCGCCGGCTCCGGAAACGATGATGACCGGGATTTCGGCGGATTTCTCCCGAATCCCGGCCAGGATGGAGTGCCCGTCCATGTCGCCGAGCCGCAAATCAAGCAGCACTGCCTCGTGGCGATCAATGTCGAGCAGACGCAGCCCCTCCGCTCCGCTTGCAGCCTCGTCCACGCTGTGCCCATTATCCTTGAGATGGTCGGCGACGGTCAGGCGGATGAATTCCTCGTCCTCGATGATGAGGATGGATCGGTGGGGCTGTTTGGATTTGCTGCTGGATTCCATAATTATTTTTTCTATCACCGAGAAGGTTGAAGGAAAAGGGGGGAGGCTGATCGCGGTTTGTCACCGTCAAGGTGGACGTTGTGTACGGTCGGGGATCTTGCGCGTAATTTTCGGCAAGGTTTATGGCGTTGGATTCGAGCCAGGGGCGGAGTGCGGCCTGTTGTCGGCACAGGTTCGGGAGCCGAGGGCTGCTGGTCCGAGTCCTGTCACCCCGGCCAGTAAAAACAAGAGGTTAGGCGTGTCTTGAATCGCCAAGGATTTGTGGAAAGGTTCAGTCCTTCTGTCTGGTGGTTTCCGACTTGTCATCGCCAATGATGGTCGGCTGTCCATCCTGCCAGACGACCGCATACTGTCCGAGGCGTTTCTTCCTGTCCAATGCCTGTGCAACAGCCTTTCGGAGTGATTCCAGCACGATCATGCTTTCTTTGGAGGGGGCTTCCTGGGTTACTTTCATGATAGTCCTGCTTCCTTGAGCATCAAATTATACAAGTCCTGGTGGTGAATGATCCTGCGTCCGCTCTGCTGCTCGAAAACGGGCAGGGGGGTGCCTCTGTCGTTCATGAAACAAAGGCAGTTGTCCACAATTGAGCTGAAATTTTGAAAAAGATTTAAGAGGCTTCGTGGGAAACGCCTTTCGATTTCTTTTTCCGGGATGTTGTGACCGCCGTGAGCAACTCTTTCGGCGACTCTCATTTTTGACATTTCGACATTGGGCAGCCCCAAAAATATCAGTTTGATGGTCCATCCGTCATGGCGGAGTTCCCTGATCAAGCGCAGGTACGTTCTTCCTGCCAAGGTCGTTTCAAAGGCAAAGTTTTCTCGGAGCCTGATGCGTTCCTTGAGTTCCTTCAGGAAGATACGGCTGGCTGCCATCCTGTCCCGTTCAGGCGCCAAAGGCGAAAGACCGGCAGCGATGAGGTCAGCGTTGATGAATGTGGTGCAGCCTGCAACCTTAGGCAAGTATTCAAGGGCGAAGGTTGTTTTGCCTGCCCCGTTGGGTCCTGCGATTATCCAGCACGTTGGCATTGTGGTTCGTCCTGGCCGTGTTGAGATCAGGGTGCGCCCGAACTCACGTTGGCGGTCTTCCGAGTGGTTACGCAATATCTTTTGGGTTTCGTAAGCAAGTCTTGGTCAGAATGCCAGCGGATAATATTGGCTTCAGGAGCGCTGTTCTCCGCCAGATTCGTCTATTGGGATTTATAGCAGCCGTGGTCGTTCAATATGTTGCGACGCCGGGGTGAAGAGACGAGTCTTCGGTGTGGAATCCGCCAACCTCTCTCTTCTGCCTCAAACCCATACCGACAACGGGCCTTGAGGCACTGTCGGCATATTCGAGTGACTTTGGCGAAAAGTCTCTTCTAGTCGACGCGCACGGTTCTGGATACGCGCAGGCCGTGTTTCTTGATCTTGTTCAGGATGGCGGTGTGGGACAGGCTTAAGGTCCGGGCGGCCTGGCGCACGCTTTTGGCCCGGGTCAGGACGTTTTGAAGGATGTCCTTTTCCAGGCGGTCGAGCTGCTCTCTGAGGGGTTTTCCCGGTTCGACGGCCTGGGTCTGCCGGGTCTGGCCCGGAATGCGGTCGCCGAGTTCGTGGGCCAGGATCAGGAAGCGCTCGTCGATGCTTTCCGCCGGGCAGAGGATGGCGGCGCGGTCGACCACGTTTTTGAGCTCGCGCACATTGCCCGGCCAGCTGTGCGTGCGCAGTTTGGCCAGGCCTTCGGGTGTGATCGTCTTGACCGGCCTCCCCATGCGCGAGGCCAGGGTGAAAAGGAAATGCTCCGCCAGCAGGCCGATGTCGTCCAGGCGCTCCTGCAATGGCGGGATATGGATGGGCAGCACGTTGATGCGGTAGTACAGGTCTTGCCGGAAGGTTCCCTCCTCGACCATTTTCTCCAGATTCCCGTTGGTGGCGGTGATGATCCGCGCCCGGATGGGTATCTCCCGTGAGCCCCCGATGCGCCGCACGCAGTGATCCTGCATGACCCGCAATATCTTGGCCTGGGAGGGCTGCGGCATGTCGCCGATCTCGTCCAGAAAGACCGTGCCTTCCCCCGCGACCTCGAACAGGCCGGGCTTGCCGTCCTTCAGCCCTCCGGTGAAGGCCCCCCCCACGTAGCCGAAGAGCTCGCTCTCCAGCAGCTGCTCGGGCAGGGCCGCGCAGTTGATGGGCACGAAGGGGCCGCACCGTCCGCTTGCCGTGTGCATGGCCCGGGCGAAGAGCTCCTTGCCCGTGCCGGACGCGCCCCGGATGCAGACGATGGAGTCCGTGGCCGCGATGAGCTGGGCGTAGCCGATGAGGTTGTTGATGCTCTGGTTCTGGCCGACGATGTCCGAAAAGCTGATCTGGGCGGGTTCGGAGAGGCTCCGGGCCAGCATGCGGATCTCCTGCATGTCCTTGGCGATTTCCACGGCTCCGATGATGTGTCCTTCGGCGTCGCGGATGGGGCGGCAGGTGGCGAAATACTGGAAGCGCCCCGAGGGCGTGACCAGGGTGCGCTTCACGTCGGGGCTCTCCCGCCCGGCCAGGCTGTCCAGGATGGCCGTGTCGCCAAGTCCCAGCTTGCGCACGTCCGTGCCGGCCACGCTGTCTTGATCCAGGTTCAGGATCTGGCAGGCGGAAGCGTTGATGGTCGTGACCAGCCCGCTCGCGTCCACGGCCACGACCCCGTCGGCGATGTTGTCCAGGACCACGCGCAGCCGCCGGGCCTGCTCTTCCTGGGGCAGGGTGTCTATGGCCCGGGAGGTCAGCAGGCCGGGAATGTCGCTCAGGGCTTGCGGCAGATCCGAGGACGTTCCCTCGCACCTGCGGTCTTCGGCTTCCACATAGACGTGGGCCAGGTCGTCCACGCGGTCCACTTCCATGGCCACGATATTGAACATGCGGTCGGCGATGCGGCGGGACAGGTCGGCGACGATGCCGACGCGGTCCTGAAAGACGAGATGCAGCTTGATGGCCATGAGTCCCCCTGCGATCACGGTTGCCTATCAGGGCTGAACCCGGCTGCCAAGGGCGTCGCCGGTCCGGGCGTGCACCGTGAAGGTCGTGCGGGCGCTGCGCCCCTGGTCATCGGTGACGATGACCTCGTGCACTCCGCGCTCCAGGGGGATGAAGCAGGGCGTTTCGGGCGCGGTCCGGCCCACATGGCGACCATCCACGTACCAGTAATGTGTCGAAGCGCCCGCCGCCCCGGCCGCGGACAGGGCCAGGCGCTGAAATTCCGGGGGCGCGTCCATGCGGACATGGTAGGGCGTACCGGCTGACGGGGACTGGATGACCGGACCGCTTTCCTCCGGCACGTCAAGGCACTGCGGGTCGATGCCGGGCAGGCCCGGCAGGCTCGAACCCTGGGCGCGGCGAAAGGCGACCAGCTCGGCCGGCCAGACCAGCGCGGCCTCTTCTGTGGATTCCTTTGCGAGCAGACAGTCTCCGTGCAGGCGCAGGCCCGTGGCGGGATTCACGAAGATCCGCCTGTGCATGCCGCAGGCCGGAAGGCTCGTCACCCCGGCGATGGCCGTGCTCGTAGTGACCGGGCAGCCGGGGCCGGGGCGTTCCCCGCTGACGGCGCAGAGCTGGACCCGTTGCAGCGCGGGCGTGGGAAATGCGGGCAGCTGCGTCGTGCGGGGAGAGAGCGCCCGGAAAAGATCAAAAAGCAGGGGGCCGGCGTGGCGCGCTCCGGAGATGTTCGCGCACTGCGAGCCGTCGGGGTTGCCGACCCAGACCCCGATGGCCAGGTCGCGGCTGACGCCCACGGCCCAGGCATCGCGGTGTCCGAAGGACGTCCCGGTCTTCCAGGCCACCGTGGGGGCGGACAGGGTGAATTCCCAGGCGTCGGGCAGGTCGGGCCTTCTGGTCGTGGCCAGAATGCCAAGGGTCATGGCCGAGGCTTCGGGGGAGAAAAGCTGCATGCCCTTGGCGCATTCGCTTCCATCGCTGAGCAGGGTACGGACGGGTCTGTGCACTCCTGCGTCGGCCAGGGTGGCGTAAAGGTTGGTCAGCTCCAGCAGCCGCACCTCGCAGCCGCCCAGGGCCATGGACAGCCCGTAGTGACTGGCCGGTCTGTCCAGGGTGGAGAGGCCGCCCCGGCGCAGCAGCTCGTGGAAAGGAGTGAGGCCGCAGCGGGTCAGCAGCCGCGCGGCCGGAACATTGAGGGAGGTGGCCAGGGCCGTGCGCGCGCTGACCAGGCCCTGAAAGTTCTGGCCGTAGTTTTCCGGGACGTAGCCCGCGAAATCCGTGGGCACGTCCAGGAGCATGGAACCGGGCACGAGATGCCCCTGGTCAAAGGCCAGGGCGTAGAGGAAGGGTTTTAACGTCGATCCGGGAGAGCGCCTTGACAAGGCGTTGTCGACCTGCCCTGGCCGGGAATCATCCCAGAAATCCGCCGACCCGGCATAGGCCAGGATCTCGCGGCTTTTTATGTCGAGGACCACCGCGGCCGCGTTGTCGATGGCCTGACGGCGCAGGCCATCCATGCGGCCGCAGAGCAGCTTTTCGACGATATTCTGGGCGCGTCTGTCCAGGCTGCTCCTGATTACGGCCCTTTCGGGCAGACGCGAACGCACCCAGCGGCTGAAGTGCGGAGCATTCTGCGGCACGCCAGCGCGACGGGCCAGAAGCGGGCGGGTCTTGCTTTCGGCTATCCGGGCCGGGTCGAAGACGCCATGCGCGGCAAAGCGGTCCAGGACCCGGTCGCGGACCTCGCGTGCACGTTCAGGGTTGCTGAGCGGGTTGTAGCGGGTCGGCGAGCGCGGCAGGACAGAAAGCAGGGCGATCTCCCCAAGGGAGAGGGTGTCCGGGCCCTTGCCGAAATAATGCCAGGCGGCGGCTCCGACTCCGACCATGTTGGAGCCGAATGGGGCAAGGTTGACGTACCACAGCAGAATTTTTTCCTTGGGGTAATGCCAGCACAGCTGCAGGGCGCGCAGCGCCTCCACGGCCTTGGCCCCGAGGGTGCGCGGGCGCGGGTCGGCCAGGCGGGCGACCTGCATGGGGATGGTCGAGGCTCCGCTCACGACCCGTCCGTGCCGGGCGTTGACCCACAGCGCACGCAATACGGACAGCGGGTTGATGCCCGGATGAAGGAGGAAATGCCGGTCTTCGGAATCGATCAGGGCGGCGGTCAGATCAGGGGATATCTCCTCCAGGGTCAACGGAAACCGCCACATCCCGTCGGAGGCCAGGAAAAAGCGCAAGGGTCTGCCGTCCCGGTCCAGGACGCGGGTGGCGGCCGGAGGATCAAGGCGCTCCACGGGAAAGGGAAAGAGCCGGTCCAGGAGCAGCCCCAGGCCGGCCGCGACGCCCATTGCGACAATGAGGCCGGTGGCGGCCCGGCGCAGGGCCGCCACCGGCCTGAAGCGGGCGTTCATGGGGTGGGTGCGTCCCGAGTCACGGTCACGGTTCCCATGGCTCCGCCGGCGCGCAGGCTGGGAATGTACATGGCCTCGGCCTGCGCCGGGGGCAGCGCGAAACGGCCCGGGGTCACGGCCCTGAGCACGCTGAAGCGCGTCTTCCAACCGTTTCCGTCAAGGGCGGTGAAGACAAGGATGCGGTCGTCGCGCAGATCCTGATGGCCTTCAAGCGTCGCCCCTTCCTCCATCCAGTCGAGCCGCTCCGTGGTCGCCAGACGCGGGTTTTCCACTTCCAGACCGGCAGGCAGCAAACTCTGCACGACCACGTTGTCGACTGGCCCGGAGGTGCTGCGCACCCGGGTGCGCATGATGACCAGATCCCCCTGCCGGACGCTGTCGTCTTCCAGGGGCAGCCCGTTTTCGCGCAGCAGCGTCTGTTCGATTTCAATCCCCCGGCTTTCCGGGACATGGGCATCGGCCTTGGGTGTGGCCGAGGTCAGCACGGTGGCGAAGACGGCCCGGTCCGCAGGCGATTTGTCCAGGGTCAACACGCCCGTGGTCTGGATATCCTCACGCATGAAGAGCTTCGTTTCCTCGAAAACCTCTGCCCCGTCGGGCCAGGTCAGCGTGCCCGCGAAGGGTCGGCTGTCATCCAGGGCGGCCAGATATTTTCCCAGAGCCATGAAGGCCAGGCTCGTCTCCTGGGTCGAATGCCATCCGCCATGGCCAAGATCCGCCCCCAGACGGGTCATGAGCTCCGGCAGCCTCGGATCGTCGGGCACGTTTTTGAGCAGGATGAGCGCGATGATCGCCCTGTCGCGCAGGCCCGAACCCAGGTTGCCGCCGCTTTCCCGGCGTTTGTCGTCGATGGCCGGGACCGCGTGCAGCAGCGTGAAGCCCGCCGCCTGGTTGCTGGTCTCCAGATAGGCCCCGGCCAGCAGGGTCCGCGCCACGCCGCTCAGGGATTTTTCAAAGGTCGCGCGCAGATAGTCCTGGCTGCCCAGGTTGGACCTCTTGCCCAGCGCCAGGACGTAGAGCGCGTAGGCGGCCTGTTCGATCTTCTGCGCTGTGCTTCCGGCTTCGGGGTTGGCCAGTGATTCAAGGTAATAAAATGCGCTGTCGAGCATGCGCTCGGGGATGGTGTGTCCGGCCAGTTGGGCCTCCAGCAGGAAGTGGCAGACATAGGCCGAAACCCACGGGTCGGGCTCGGTGCCTCCAGGCCAGAAGGCATAGCCGCCCTGTCCGGTCTGCATGGTCTGCAGGCGGCGGATGGCCGCTTGCACCAGTCCGGCCGGGCCGGCGGTGTTGAAGCGTCCCGGCGCCAGTTCCCGGGCCAGGGCTCCGAAGTGCAGGAGCGGGAAGGCCTTGGACACGGTCTGCTCGGCGCAGCCGTACGGGTAGCCGAGCAGGTTCTCCAGGTGCCCGGAGTAGCGCATGAGCGGGCGGGTGGAAAGCCGCACCGTGCGTTTGGCCGATCCCTGCAGGAAGGTGTCCGGCAGCGCCGCGCCGATCCGGCCCGAGGCCGCGTCAAGGACCGTGCTTTCCATCATCCGGGTCACGGGCAGGGGGGATCGCTGATCAAGCTCTTCCCCGGCCGTGGCGGTCTCGCCGTTACCGGTGGCGGAGAAGGACAGCGTGACCTTGCCTTCCTCCATGCCGCAGCGCAGGGGCAGGTAGACGGTGTCTTCCCGTCCCGGTTCCAGGGTCAGGGGGGCGGGCATGGCTCCAAGCGTTGCCGGGCCGCTGACGCTGGCACTGATGCGGAACGAGCCGGCGGAGGGCGTGTCGTTGCGCAGGGTCAGGGGGATCTCGATCTCGTCGCCCAGCGCCAGGAAGCGGGGCAGGGTCGGGGTCAGGACCAGGGGCGTGCGCACGCGGGTCATGGCCGTGCCCGTGCCGAAGCTTTTGCCCTGGTTGCCGACGGCGACAATGCGCAGCGCGCCCTGGAAGTCGGGCAGGCGTACGCGGTGCCTCACCGCGCCTGTCTGGTCGGCGTCGAGCACTCCGGACCAGAAGGTCACGGGCCTTACGCGGCGGATGCCTTCGGTGCGCATGAAGGACGAGGCCCCGCCCAGGTCGTCCCCGCCTCCGGCCAGCGGTCTGGCCGCGCCGATGTGCGGGAACATGAAGGCGAAATTGTCGTAGCTGATCACATCCAGGGCGCGCGGGGCGTAGAAATGGGCAAAGGGGTCCGGATTTTTGCCCCCGGCCAGCTGCATGATGCCCTCGTCGACCACGGCCACGGTCACCCGGGCGCGTGGCTGGGCCTGGACCCGGATTTCAAGGTCGGTCTGCGGACGGACCTCTTCCGGGGCGTCAACGCGCAGGCCCATGCGGTTTACGAGGCTATCCACGAAAATGGGCGTGGCCCCGAAGGCGGGGGCCCGGGGGGGGGGGGGGGGGGGGGGGGGGGGGGGGGGG
>JAEWKZ010000019.1 GCA_023393525.1 Pseudomonadota bacterium
GCTCATAAAACCTTAATTCAAGTTCTATATGCTCCAACTCGCTATTTATTTGTCAAAGATCCTTTAGCCTTCCGGCAAGAGGAAACGTCTCTATCGACTCGCATCCCCACCGTCAAGCGCTTTTTTCTTCTTTTTTCAACTTGGCCCGCAGACTGTTCTGCATCATGGCCAGGCGCTCATCTTTCCGCGCTGCGGTTCAGCAGCGCAGAAAGAGGCTTCTATGTGGGCCGCACCCAGTTGTCAACAGAAATATAAAATTAATTTTATGATGTTTGATCTCAAATGGTTATGAAGATCAAAACTCCAGATGCCGGGGGGTTCTGGGGAACGGGATGACGTCGCGGATATTGGCGATGCCGGTCACCAGCATCAGCAGCCGCTCAAAGCCCATGCCGAACCCGGCGTGCGGCACGGATCCGAAACGGCGCAGGTCCAGATACCACCAGTAATCCTCCTTGGGCAGGCCGAGTTCCTCGATGCGCCGCTCCAGCACGTCCAGGCGCTCTTCCCTGGCGCTGCCGCCGATGAGCTCTCCGATGCGCGGCACGAGCACGTCCATGGCGCCCACGGTCTTGCCGTCGTCATTGAGACGCATGTAGAAGGCCTTGATCTCCTTGGGGTAGTCGAAAACGATGACCGGCTGCTTGAAGTGGTCTTCGGTCAGATAGCGTTCGTGCTCGGTCTGCAGGTCCGTGCCGAAATCCACCGGAAACTCGAAAGTGCGAGGGGCGCTCTTGAGAATGGTCACCGCCTCCGCGTAGGGCAGACGGATGAACGGCTTCGTCAGGATGTTATCGAGGGTGGCGAACAGGCCCTTGTCCACGAAATTGCCGAAAAGCTCCAGGTCGTCACGGCAGTTGTCCATAAGATGAGTGATGAGCCATTTGATGCAGTTCTCGCCCAGATCCATGTTGTCGGAAAGACTCGCAAAGGCCATCTCCGGCTCGATCATCCAGAACTCGGCGGCGTGCTTGGGCGTGTTGGAATTCTCGGCCCTGAAGGTCGGGCCGAAAGTGTAAACGCGGCCCAGGGCGCAGGCCAGATTCTCGGCCGCCAGCTGCCCGGAGACCGTAAGCGAGGCTTCCTTGCCGAAAAAATCCTGGTCGAAGTCGGCCTTGCCGTTCTTTTTCGGGACATTGGACAGATCAAGGGTGGTGACCTGGAACATCTCTCCCGCCCCTTCGCAGTCCGATCCGGTGATGATGGGCGCATGAACATTGAAGAAGCCCTGCTCGCGGAAAAACTGGTGCACGCCGTAGGACAGCTCGGCCCGGATGCGGTTCAGGGCGCCGAACTTGTTGGTGCGGGGACGCAGATGGGCGATGGTGCGCAGATACTCATCCGTGTGGCGCTTCTTCTGCAGGGGATACGTGGCATCGGCCTCGCCAAGGACTTTGAGCTCGCGGGCCCTCAGCTCCCATTTCTGACCCTGCCCGGGGGATTCCACCAGCGCTCCGGTCAGACTCACGGCCGCGCCGGTGCCGATCCGGTCCATGAGTTCAAAACCCGCGGTAGCGGCGTCAACGATGGCTTGCAGATTCTTGAGGCACGACCCGTCGTTTATTTCCAGAAACACGAATTCCTTGCTTTCGCGCTTGGTCCGCACCCAGCCCTGCACCACCAGGGACTCAACTTCCGCCTCGGACAACAGGATATCGGCCACTCTCACGTTCTTCATAGCATCCCCTTACGATATTCGACGGCTAAAGCATGTCCATGGGATCGAGATCCACGGAAATGCGCACATTTTTTTCCTTGGCCAGCATCTTGCGCATTTGGGCGTAAACGCCCCGGATGGCCGGCCATGTATCGGCCTTGAGCAAACACTGAAAACGCTTGCGGCCGCGCAGCACCGAAAGCGGCGCAGGCGCGGGCCCCAGAAGTCGCACTCCGGCCGCCGGGCACACGAGGCGCATGCGGCTGCCGAAAGCGGCCAGAAGCTCCGCTTCGGGCTGGTCCAGAGGCATCGAAATCCGCACCAGCGCAAGCTTGACGAAAGGCGGGTAGCCCATGGTCTGGCGCAGGGCGATTTCGCGGGCGAAAAACCCTTCGTAATCGTTCTCGCGCACGAACTGCCAGCAGTAGTGCCCGGGATTGCGGGTCTGGATCAGCACCCGGCCGTTCTTTTCCCCACGCCCGGCGCGCCCCGCCACCTGCACCAGCATCTGGAACGATCGTTCCGTAGCCCTGTAGTCGGGAAGATTCAAGCCCAGATCTCCGTCCACGACCACCACCAATGTCACGCCGGGAAAATGATGCCCCTTGCTGAGCATCTGGGTCCCGACCAGGATCTGCGCTTCCTGCCGGGCAAAGGCGGCCAGCGTCTCCTGCATGGACCCGGCGCGGCGGGAGGTGTCGCGATCCAGACGCAGAATCCTGGTGTCCCGGGGCAGGTCGTCGCGCAGAAATTCTTCGAGCCGCTCCGTGCCCGCGCCCAGCGGCAGGAATTCGTTGCCCTTGCATCCGGGGCAGGACAGGGGAAATTGCAGCGAGTAGCCGCAATAATGGCACAGCAACAGCTCGCGCCTCTTGTGCAAAGTCATGGAGACCTGGCAATGCGGGCATTTGACGGGTTCGGAGCAGGCCTCGCAATAGAGCACGGGCGAATAGCCGCGCCGGTTGTGCAGGATGATGACCTGCTCTCCGGCCTGAACGGCCTCCACCAGGGCGTCGCGCACGGAGGTGGCGAAAGGCCCGTGCTCCGGCGGTTCAACGCGCAGGTCGACCAGCCGGACTTCCGGCAACCGCGCCTCGCCCACCCGGTTGGACAGGCGATTGAGGGCGATGCCTCCGTTTCTGGCGGCGTGGAAGACCTTCACGTCCGGAGTGGCCGAGCCCATGAGCAAAAGTCCCCCGCTGCGGACAATCCGCCCGTAGGCCAGCTCGCGGGCCTGATAGACGAGCCCCTCGTCCTGCTTGAAGGACGCGTCGTGCTCTTCGTCTAGAATGACCAGCCCTGGCTCGATGGGCAGAAAAAGGCTGGACCGGGTGCCGACGACAATGCTTGGCGGGGCCTGCCCTGAAAGTTCCAGGAAGGTTCTTTGCCGCTCGCCCGCATTGAGGTAGCCGTGAAAGAGGCGCAGCTCTGCCTCGGGCAGGGCCTCGCGCACGTCCCGGTAAAGCTTGAGGGCGATGCCCACCTCCGGAGCCAGGAGCATGACATGCTTTCCAAGGCAAAGACAGCGTCTGGCCAACTCCAGATAGACCGCCGTCTTTCCGCTTCCGGTCACCCCAAAGAGAAGCGCCGAGCGCGGGTCGGGGTCCGTCAGCAGTTCCCAGAATCCGTGCACCGCCTCCCGCTGCTCCTCAGTCAGACAAAAAGCTTCGACCGCCGGAGCGCAGACCTCGTCGGGCTGAAAGTGGGATTCGACCTCGCGGACCAGGCCCTTCTGAAGAAGGCCGCGCAGGGGCTGTGACACATTTTTCCCGAAATGTGCGCTCAAAGCCTTGGCGGACGAGACCCCATGCACGTCCAGGTAGCGCAGCACGTCAAGCTGCGCCGTGGCCTGCGGGCGCACCGGCCACGGGGGCTCCGTGGTCAGGGAAAAGAGGCGCTCCTGCCTGCGCGGACAGACGTGAGGCGCGAACCGGCCAGCCAGCCAGTCCGCCGCCAGTCCGGCGCGCGCGTCCGGAGCGCTCAGGTCTCCAAGTCTGACGGCCCGTCCCTCGCAGGTCTTGAACAAGGGAAGGTCGCGAAGCGGGGCAGGCAGCACGCGCGCCAGGATCTTTCCTGCGGCGTCCATCTGGCGGATGGAAAGATCGCGAATGAAATCAAGATAACCCGCGCTGAAAAAAGGAGCCGCATCCACCGGCCAGAGCACGTCCTTGCAGACGCAGCCTTCGGGCTCGTCCGCGTTGTCCTCCATCAAGACGCCGACCCGGAACGACTTGCCCAGGGGCACGACCACGCGCGCGCCGACATGCCACATCCGCCGGGGCAGATCCTCGGGCAGGGTGTAGGTCAGCACGCTGTAGGGCGACGAGAGAAGAAGGACGGAACAGAATTCGCGCATGAATCCTCAAAAAAAAGGGAACGGGTCTCCCGTTCCCTTGGCAAAGGCCGGCAGGTTGTTAGCGGGAAGGCGGAATGAGGTCGCGCAGGCGGGCGATGAGGTCGTAGCGCAGATCCTCGTCCTGCAGGGCGAAATAGATGTTGGCGGTCAGGTAATCGACCCAGTCGCCGACGTCGAAGCGCTGTCCGCGCAGCTTCACGGCCAGAAGACGGTTGTCGCGGGCCATGGACTGCAGTGCGTCGGTCAGCTGGATTTCGCCGGTCTTGTCGGGCTTCACGCCTTCCAGATGGTCGAATATCTCCGGGGTCAGCACGTAGCGCCCCACCAGCGCCAGCCTGGACGGCGCGCTTTCCATGTCCGGCTTCTCCTTGACCCCGCGAATGCGGTACAGCCCCGGCGCGAACTCCTCGGCATCGATGATGCCGTATTTGCTGACCTTGTCGCGAGGCACCTCCATGACGCCGACCACGGGCATGCGCTCGTTCTTCCAGACCTCAAGGAGCTGGTTGATGCCGGGATCGCGATTGAACATGAGGTCGTCGCCGACCATGACCGCGAACGGCTCGTCCTTGATGACCTCGCGCGCGCACAGCACCGCGTGTCCAAGGCCCAACTGCTCCTTCTGACGCACGACGATGATGTTGGCCATCATGGCCACCTTGCGCACCTCGGCCAGCAGATCCGTCTGCCCCTTGCGTTCCAGCAGCTGCTCCAGGGCGAGGTTGTAGTCGAAATGATCCTCGATGATGCGCTTGTTCTGGTTGTTGACGAATACCACGTCCGACAGGCCGGAAGCTATCGCTTCTTCCACAATATATTGAATGGACGGCTTTCGGAATACCGGCAAGATTTCCTTGGGCACATTCTTGGTCGCCGGAAGTGATCTGGTTCCCCACCCCGCCACCGGAATGACAACTTTACGTACCTGCATGCATGGCTCCTTTTTTTATCCCACAGGGAGGAAGGGCTCGCCTTTCCTCCCGAAATCTCATGTCTTCAGGACAGACCCGCCTCGACGGCCTCGGCCAGAGCGGCGCACAGTTCGTCCACCAGGGATTGATCCCGGGCCTCGACCATGATCCGGGCCAGGGTCTCCGTGCCCGAGTAGCGCAGCAGCACGCGCCCGGTGCGTCCGAGCTTCGCCTCGGCGTCCCGGACGGCACGCTCAATGACCGGGACATCTTCGAAAGGCACCTTTTTCTTCACTTTCAAGTTGACGAGTTTTTGCGGATACGGCGTCAAAAGGCCCGCGATCTCGGAGATGGGTTTCTGCCTGCCGACCATGATGCGCAGCAGTTGCAGCGCCGCCAAGGTCCCGTCACCGGTGGTCGAGTGCTCCATGAACACCAGATGCCCTGACTGCTCTCCGCCCAGAAGATAACCGCCCTTGCGCATTTCTTCAACGACGTATCTGTCCCCGACCTTGGTGCGGAGCAACCGACCGCCGCGCTCCTGCATGAAGACCTCAAGGGCCATGTTGCTCATGACCGTGGCCACCAGGGTGTTGCCCGCGAGCGCGCCCCGGGCCATCATCTCGTCCACGCAGACGGCCATGATCTGATCCCCGTCCAGGACCCGGCCGTATTCGTCGACCACGATGAGCCTATCGGCGTCGCCGTCCAGGGCCAGGCCGATATCCGCCCGGTGCTCACGGACCTTGGCCGCGAGCACGTCGGGGTGCAGGGAGCCGCAGCCCTTGTTGATGTTGAGCCCGTCGGGCTCGACGCCCAGGGTGATGACGCGGGCCCCGAGCTCTTCAAAAATAAGCGGGGCCACGCGGTACGCCGCGCCATGCGCGCAATCGAGGACAATGGTCAGCCCGTCCAGGGTCATGCCGACCGGAAAGCTGTGCTTGAGGTCGACGATATAGCGTCCGGGGCTGTCCTGGATTTTCCGGGCCCTGCCAACCTGATCGTGGGCGGGGTAATCCCAGTTGAAACCGGGGGCCGCGACCATGGCGGCGATTTCATCCTCCACCGTGTCGGCCAGCTTGAAGCCGTTCTTGTCGAAAAACTTGATGCCGTTGTCCATGTACGGATTGTGCGAGGCCGAAATGACCACGCCCAGATCGGCGCGCATGTTGCGGGTCAGAAAGCTGATGGCCGGGGTGGGCAACGGACCCACCAGAAACACATCCATGCCCGCCGCGCAGAAGCCCGAGGTCAACGCCGACTCGAAGACGTACCCGGAAAGTCTCGTATCCTTGCCGATGACGACCCGGTGCCGTTTGCTCCCGTTACGGAAATACTGTCCGGCGGCCAGCCCGAGCCGCAGCACCAGTTCCGGCTGCATGGGATGGCTGTTGACGCGGCCGCGAATTCCATCTGTTCCAAAAAGTCTGCCCATCCATCCTCCACTTACGGGGTCAATTCGTCGTTGCGCTGCACCACTATTTCAATTTCCGAGGGTTTTGCCTCCAAAATCCTGACCCCTTCGGGAAAACGGGGGACCGGGGGGATCACGCTCTGCCCTATGACCGGGTTCGAGCCCGGATCGATCATCAGTCGCAAGGAGTCGCGCCAGTCCTTGTCCTTCAAAAGACGCACCGGCATTTCCAGCCTCACGCGCACGAAAGTCGGCTCGAAAGTGTAGCTGAACGCGCTGTAGCGTACCGGCTCCAGATTCATCTTGACCCAGAGTTCCTGGGTGGTCAGGCCGAACTGAAGTTCATAGCTGACCGAGGACACCGGAGTGCGCACATCCTTGGGCATGAGCAGGCGCGTCCTGCCCGAAACCGACAGGTCCTCGTCGGGAGAAACCTGGACCAGCGCCGTGGAGATGGCATCCACCGATTCAAGCGCGCTGGCGAAGCCCGTGACCGTGACCTGATCGGGAAAGACCGTGGCGTTCTTGAACTGCACGTCGTCCCCGGGCAGGCCCGTCCAATCCAGACGCACGGGCACGGTCTTGGAGACCACGACATCGGCCACGAGTTCAAGCCGCGTGGGGCTTATTTCCACCACCTCCACGGCCGAGGTGATGGTCATGCTTTCCGGGACCAGCGGAATGACGTTGGTTCCGACGCTGATCTTGCCCAGATCCAGCTTGTAGGCCAGACGCCCGACATTCAGGGAGCGGACCTGGTTGCTCGTGCCCCGGATGCGGACCTGCAGCTTGCTGACCAGACCGGAGGTGATCTCCATCTGGGGGGGCAGGTTCACGAACTCCAAAGGCACCTCAAGCCAGGTCTCGACCTTTTCCTGCCCCGAGACCACGTACCAGCACGCCACGGCCAAAAGAATGGCCAGAACCCTGTATTGCCAATTATTCCACATTATTTCCTCAACGCAGCGGCAAGGACTTTCTTCAAACGGGCTTCATTCAGGCTGCTGGTGATCCGCCCGCCCACGGCCAGGGAAATGCTGCCCCGTTCCTCGGACACGATGAGCGCCACGGCGTCCGTCTCCTCGGTCACGCCGATGGCGGCGCGGTGCCGGGTGCCCAGGGAGGACTCGTGCTTGAGACCGGCGGCCAGGGGCAGGATGCAGGCCGCCGCTGCGATCCGATTGTCGCGGATAATGACCGCGCCGTCATGCAGGGGCGTGTCCGGGTGAAAAATGGTCAGGAGCAAGTCCTTGCTGAATGCCGCCTGCAGCTCAATGCCGCCGGAGACCACGTCCCCCATGGGGATGTTGCGCTCAATGACGATGAGCGCGCCGGTCCTGTTCTTGGCCATGTGCACCAGGGCCAGGATCAGTTCGTCCAGCACGGCGGACTGCACAGAATCCTTCTTGAAAATCGTGGTCGCGCCCATGACCGCCAGGGCCTTGCGGATGTCGCGCCTGAACAGGATGATGACCACCAGAAAGATCGACCCCAGGAAATTTCCAAGCAGCCAGTTCAGGGTGTACAGACCGAACTGGCCGGCGGCGAAGTAGGTCACGATGATGAGCAGCAGTCCGTAGATGACCGAAACGGCGCGGGTGCCCTTGATCAGCAGGATGATGCGGAAAAAGATATACCCCACGAGCAGGACATCAAGGATGTCCCGCCAGGTGATCTGCAGATTGCCCACGGTAAAGCTCAGCACCCTGTATCTCCCGAAGTTCCATTTCCCAGCAGACCGGCGACGCGCAGGCCATCCACGATTTCACGCACCTCGTGCACGCGGTGGATGCGCACGCCCCGTTCATAAAGCGCCACCGTCGCGGCCAGGGTGGCGGCGTTGCGGTCCCGGCCTTCACGCCCGAGCAGACGTCGCCACAACGACTTGTTGGAAAGGGCCATGTACACGGGCCTGCCGAATTCAAATAATTTACAGATATTTCTCAATATTTCAAGATTATGTTCGTCTGTCTTGCCAAATCCGATGCCGGGATCGAGCACGACGCGCGACTCGGGAACCCCCGCGCGCGAAAGCATTTCGAGCTTGGAGGCGAAAAAACGCAGGAGCGCGTCCATCACGTCGTCGTACCGGGGCTCAAGCTGCATGGTCCTCGGACGGCCAAGGCTGTGCATGAGCACGTATCCGGGACGGAAACGACTCACGACCTCGAGCAATCCCGGGTCCACCTCCATGGCCGAGACGTCGTTGACGATCAGCGCTCCGGCCTCCAGACAGGCGCGGGCCACGGAGGCCTTGGTCGTGTCCACGGACAGGACCGCTTCCGGCCTGGCCTCCAGAATGCCGCGCACGACCGGCAGCACGCGCGCCAATTCAACCTCCGCCGGAACGGGTTCGGAAAACGGGCGCGTGCTCTCGCCGCCAATGTCGAGGATGTCGGCTCCCTGGTCAAGCAGGGCGAGCCCCCTGCTCACCGCCGCATCGACTTCGGCGCACTGTCCGCCGTCATAGAAGGAATCCGGGGTCGCGTTCACGATGCCCGCAACAAAAAAGGGGGCAGGACCCAAGGTCCTCCCCCTGCACACATCCCAGGAGACGCTGTGACATCTCTCCCGGGTCATGGGTTATTCTCCAGCCTTGTCGCCGCTGTTCTCCTCGTCCAAGGTGAATCCCTCCTCGGGCGAGTCGCTTTCCGGGCCTGGAGCCTGCGGGGCGGCGGCGGCCTTGTTGCCGTTTTGAGCCGGGGCCAGGGTCTCGCCCTGGATGATCTTGACGACCTCCTCGCCGGTCAGGGTCTCGCGGTCGATGAGCGCCAGGGACAGGGAATGCAGCAACTCGATGTTGTCCTGCAGGATGGTCTTGGCGCGGTTGTAGGCGTCGCCCAGGATGCGCTTGACCTCGAGATCGATGAGCTTGGCGGTCTCGTCGCTGTAGTCCTTGATGTGGGCCATGTCGCGGCCCAGAAAGACCTCGTCGTCCTTCTTGCCCAGGGCCATGGGGCCGAACTCTTCGCTCATGCCCCATTCGCAGACCATGCGCCTGGCCATGGCCGTGGCGCGTTCGATGTCGTTGCCGGCGCCAGTGGTGATGGAGTTGAAGACCAGTTCTTCCGCCGCGCGGCCGCCGAAAAGCACGGCCAGATTGTTCTGCAGATACGTCTTGGAATACGTATGCCGATCGTCCACGGGCAGTTGCATGGTCACTCCCAGGGCGCGTCCGCGAGGAATGATGGAGACCTTGTGAATGGGGTCCGTTCCGGGCAGGAACTGGGCCACCAGTGTGTGCCCCGCCTCGTGATAGGCCGTGGTCTTCTTCTCCTCGTCGCTCAGGATCATGGAGCGGCGCTCCTTGCCCATCATGACCTTGTCCTTGGCCTCTTCGAAATCGATCATGGTGACCTTGTCCTGGTTCAGCTTGGCCGCATGCAGGGCCGCCTCGTTGACCAGATTCTCGAGATCGGCGCCGGAAAAGCCCGGGGTTCCCCGCGCCAGAACCTCCAGATCGACCTCCTCGGACAGGGGGGTCTTGCGGGCATGCACTTCGAGGATGCGCTTGCGTCCCCGCAAATCCGGATTGGGAACCACGACCTGGCGGTCGAACCGGCCCGGACGCAGCAGGGCCGGATCGAGCACGTCGGGGCGGTTGGTGGCGGCGATGAGGATGACGCCCTCGTTGGATTCGAAGCCGTCCATCTCCACGAGCATGGCATTCAGGGTCTGTTCGCGCTCGTCGTGCCCGCCGCCGAGTCCCGCGCCGCGCTGACGGCCCACGGCGTCGATCTCGTCGATGAAGATGAGGCAGGGAGCATTCTTCTTGCCCTGGATGAACAGGTCGCGCACCCGGGCGGCGCCGACGCCGACGAACATTTCCACGAAGTCCGAACCTGAGATGGAGAAAAAGGGCACCCCGGCCTCGCCGGCCACTGCCCGGGCCAGCAGGGTCTTGCCCGTGCCGGGACCGCCGACCAGCAGCACGCCCTTGGGGATGCGACCGCCAAGCCTAGTGAACTTCTTGGGGTTGCTCAGAAAATCCACGATCTCCTGCAGCTCGTCCTTGGCTTCGTCCACGCCGGCCACATCGGCGAAGGTGACCTTGGTTTCCTCCTGCGTGACCATCTTGGCCCGGGAGCGGCCGAACGACATGGCCTTGCCCCCGCCGCCCTGCATCTGGCGCATGAAAAATATCCAAACGCCGATGAGAAGCAGCATGGGGAACCAGGAGATGAGCACCGTCATGTACCACGGGGCCTCTTCCTGGGGTTCGGCCTTGACCTGCACGTTGCTCTTGACCAGCGTGTCGACCAGGGTCGGATCATCGGGAGCGTACGAGGTGAAGCGCTGGTCGTTGACCATGACTCCGGAGATGCGCGAACCCTGGATCTTGACGCTGGCGACCTCGCCCTGGCGGACTCTATTGAGAAATTCCGTGTAATTGAGGTCATTGGTCGAAACCGGCGGCTGATTGAACAGGTTGAACAGAACAATCATGACCATGCAGATCCCGGCCCAGAGAACCAGATTCTTGGAAAAACTATTCAAATGAAAAAACCTCCATAAGCCAGGTTGGAAAGCGCTCCTTCCACCGGCCATTTTGCTTCACGTAACGAACGAACCCGTAGCGGAACAAGAAATCATTGTTAAGGTCAGTTTGCAGAATGACAAGAAAATTTTCATCAAAAAAAAGCTTTTTTAAAAGGTCCCCGGAAAAACTTGATCATTGCCCAAGGCATTGATAGATACGTGCCTCTTCGCAGAGGGGGAAGCGTATCGTCACCGGTGTGGCGCCCGGTCTTCAAAACCGGTGGAAGGTCGAGAGGTCTTCGGTAGGTTCGACTCCTATACGCTTCCGCCACAATGCTCCACAAGGCCCCGTCGCCGTGGCCGCCCATCGCAACGCTTTCCACGCCGCATCACCGTTCTTCCAAATCGCCGGGCACCACCGACCAGGCGGCCCGCTTTCCGACCTCCAGGCTGCCGTAGTCCCGATCAAGTCCAAGGACGCAGGCGGGATTGAGCGTCATCATGGACACGATCTCCCCAAGAGTCGTCCGGGAGGGCAAAAGACTTCTCACGGCCCGCGCCTCGTCCCAGAGATCGAGACTTCGCACCGAGGCCAGGGAGTCCGTGCCCAGACAGAGCGGAACCCCTGCCGTGCGCAGGGCCGCCGCGGGGGCGTCCCCGACCCCGATGCCCCGGTTGCTGCGCGGGCACAGGCAGACGAAAGCGCCGCTTTGGGCAAGGATGCGCATATCATCCTCCGCCACCTGAACGCAATGCACGGCCAGGGTGCGTTCATTCAACAGGCCAAGCTCCGCGGCAAACCCGACGGCGCTCATTCCGGGGGCGGAAAACCCCCTGGGCAGGATGCGCCGCTCGCGCAAAAAGCCGGCGAAGGCGCCGTCGCCACGCAAAAAAAGTTCGTTCTCGCCCGGCACCTCGGCCAGATGCAGGCTGAAGGGCAGGCCGCGCTCGTCACACCAGCGCTTGACCGCTTGCGCGAAGCCCCTATCCGTGGAGTAGAGGGCGTGGATTCCGGGACTCCACAGTCCGGACAGGGGCTGGGGGTCGAATTCCCGGTTTCGGCCCGAATACTCGCGCACCAGCAATCCCTCCAGGCCCAGCCGCGTCAAGACCCGCCGCACCAGATCAAATTCGCGCCCGACCACGTCGGCCACGCAGCAGGTTCCCCCGGCCTTTGCCTGGCGCGCGGCCCGGTCCACGCTGAACTCGTCCGGACGCCCCTCGCGCATGGCGGCGAACAGGGCGTCCGCCCAGCCCATGAAGCCCAGCCCCAAGGGCACGCGTCCGGCCAGATGCGACAATTCCAGATGCGCGTGGGCGTTGATGAGTCCGGGCACGATGGTCACCGCCCCCAGGTCGCGCCGCACGCCGCCTCCGGCCACTTCTTTCCAGGGTCCCACGGCCAGGATGCGCCCTTCCCGGACAAGGAGCCCGCCGTCAAAAATCTCCGGGCGGTCGGGATTCATGGTCAGGATGCGCCCAGCGCGGATCGCCTCCGTCATGCCGCGCCCCTTTCCCCGCCGGACAAAGGATAAAAAAAGAGGCGGTCGGCCCGCCTCTTCAGTTTGCCTGCGAACAGCCTCTTATTCGTAGACCTTGTCGGCATCGCTTCTGATTTCCTCGGGCACCGTCACCCCAATCTTTTTCGCGGCCTTCAGATTGAGATGCAGCACCAGCTCCTGCTGGGTCTCCACGGGCGTCTCGGACGGAAAAGCGCCGTCGACCATGATGCGCTTGGCCATCAGGCCGGTCTGGTACCCATGCCGGTAGTAGTCGAAAGCCAGGGCCGCTACAGTCCCGCGCTTGACGGAATCCACGTCGGCGGAGAACAGGGGCAGTTTTTCCTGCTCGCAGACTTTGACCACGGACTCCAGGGCCGAAATGACCGTGTTGTCCGTGGGCAGATAGACCGCATCCACCTTGCCGACCAACGACTTGGCCGCCTGATAGACGTCGCTGGTCTTGGCCACCGTCGCCTCCACCACCTCGAAACCGGCCTTCTCCCCTTCGGCCTTGACCATGGCCACCGTGGTTCGGGAATTGGCCTCGCCGGCATTGTAGATCATGCCGATCTTCTTGAGGTCCGGCTTGAAGCGGCGCAGCATGGCCATGTGTTCCCGCACGGGCAGCATATCGGAAACGCCGGTGATGTTCTTGCCGGGTTTTTCCAGATCATCGACCAGTCCCGCTCCGACAGGATCGGTGATGGCCGTGAACAAAAGCGGGCTTCCGGCCAGGATCGGCGATTTCTTGGTGGCCACGGCGCAGGCCTGGGCCGAAGGCGTGGCGATGGCCAGCACCAGGTCGGGGTTTTCGCCCGCGATCCGGGTCGCGATCTGGTTGCAGGTGGCCATATTGGCCTGGGCGTTGTGCACGGTGAACTTCGCTTCCACCCCTTGCGCCTTCAGGCTGTCCTTGAATCCCTTCAAAACCTCATCCAGGGACGGATGCTCGACGAACTGGTTCACCGAGACGTTGTAGGTCTTGGCCAGTCCCGGGCAGGCCACGGCCAGAACAAGGAGCGCGGTCATGACAAATCTTTTCATATCTTCATCCTCTTCTGTTCAAAGGTCTAGCTGATGCGAAACATCTGCACGAGGCCTTTAAGCTGTTCCGAGAGGGCGCGCAACTCCTCCGCATGCTCCCGAACCGTTTCGCCGTTGCGGCTCATGTTCGAGGCGGATCCGCTCACCTCCGTGATCTGGGAGGTGATTTCGCCGGCCACGCTCGAAGTCTGCGTCACGTTGTGGTTGACCTCGTCCAAACCCTGCGAAGCCTGGCCGATGTTCTGGGCGATGTCGCGCGTGGTGATGGACTGCTCTTCCACGGCGGCGGCAATGGTGGCCACGATGGTGTCGATGTCGTTTATGACCTTGGTGATCTCTCCAATGCGCCCGACCGTCTGATTCGTCGCGCCCTGGATGCCGCTGATCTTGCTGCGGATCTCATCCGTCGCGTCCGCGGTCTGGTTGGCGAGCTCCTTGATCTCGTTGGCGACGACGGCGAAGCCCCGACCCGCCTCTCCCGCCCTGGCGGCCTCGATGGTGGCGTTCAAGGCGAGCAGGTTGGTCTGGGAGGATATGGCGGTGATCGTCTGCGTCACGGAACTGATCTCACTGGCCATGGCGCCGAGACGATCCACGTCGGTGGATGTGGCTTCGGCCACGCTCACGGCCTGGGCCGTTATTTCCCTGGCCCGGCCGGTGCTCTTGGATATCTCGTCGATGGTCGCGCTCATTTCCTCCGACGCGGCCGCGACGGTGGAGATGTTCACCGTGGCCTGTTCGGTGGCGGCGGCCACGGAGCGCATGTTCTGGCTCATCTCCTCCGCTGCGGAGGCCACGCTGTTGGAGCGGGCCTGATTGTCCCTGGCCACCTCGGCCACGGTCTCGGACACGGAGGTCAGCTGCCCGGAAGCTTCCGCCAGGGTGCCGACCCCGGAGATGATCTCCTGCATCATCACGCCCATCTGGCCCGTCATGGTGTTCACGCTCTGGGCCAGCCGACCGATCTCGTCCCGGCTCCTGGCCTCGACCCGCGCGGTGAGATCACCGCTGCTTATCCTTTCGGTGGCATGCGCCACCTCATTGACAGGCTTGAAAATCGCGATCCGCATCAGAAACGCGAGGCACCCCAGCAGAACGACCATCCCGGCGGCCATGATCAGGCCGGACTTGACCTGGCCGTCGACGAGGCCGCCCATCTGCCTGGAAATGTCCTGCTTCATGACCAGCACGCCGAGCACCGGCTGACTCGAACCGTGGCAATGGTGACAGGTCGGCTCGTTCAGAATGGACTTGACCTCGACATAGGCCGGCGCGCCTTCGATTTCGGTGATGGCCTGGCTCAGTCCGTCGGTCCTCAGCCGCTCGTCGACCATGCGGGTCAGCTCGGGCGCCCGGACGGCATCACCGATTTCAGCGCGCAGAGAATCCGCGTCCGTGGAGTAGGTGATGTTGCCCTTGAAATTGGTCAGATGAATGTCGATGTCATCGTAGCGCCCGCCCATGTCGTCGAACTTTTGCGTCGTACCGGCGTTGTCCCCGATGGACATGGGTTCGCGGATGGCCAGAAAAAGCATTTCGGCGGTGCGTTCGGCGGTGATCTCGATCTCGTGCAGCGTGCTCGCCTTCTGCATGAAAAAGGTCGTCCAGAACAGGATGCCGAAAAACACCACCAGAATGAGGGCCGTGGTTCCAAGCATCTTGGCGGCCAGGGATCTGCGGAAAATGTCCATCACGACCTCCTAGTGCGCCCCGCCGTAGAGCAGCGGCTTGAAGTTGAACGCCTTGACCCGTTCCTCGTTGTGGCAGC
This sequence comes from Pseudomonadota bacterium, assembly GCA_023393525.1. Classification (GTDB taxonomy): domain Bacteria; phylum Desulfobacterota; class Desulfovibrionia; order Desulfovibrionales; family Desulfomicrobiaceae; genus Desulfomicrobium. The sequence goes on from JAEWKZ010000019.1 coordinate 15,132, forward strand.
CCACGCAGTCGTCCATGGTCAGCTTGCCCTTGATCAGCTCAGAGTCTCCGCCGCTCTCGACGTGTTCATATCCGGGACCGTGGCAGACCTCGCAGCCCGCATCGGCCAGGTGAGGGGTCTTTTCGTAGCTGACAAAGCCTCCCGGCTGCCCGTATCCGGTGGCATGGCATCCGTAGCAGCCCTCAAGCTCGTCCTCGGTCAGGTCCGAAGCCATGACCTTGATCGATCTGTCGGAATGGGCCTTTTTGGCGTATTTGGTAAAATTTTCATGCTGCTCTTCATGGCAGTCCTTGCAGGCGGCAGTGCCCACATACGAATTATCAGCCAGTGCGGAAAACGGCCACAACACGCACGCCACCAACAGGGCATGCCAAACTCCGAGCACGAGTCGACCCTCCATCCCCCCTCCTTGAGCTGTTACGTCCTTAACGACGCCGGCCTGGCAAGACACTTCAAAAAAACGCTCTTTTACATAAAACTTGAACGGCTTACATACAATATTACAATGAGTCAATATTTTGTCCATCATCTCACAAACGCATCTACTATTTAGTATGTACGGTGACGCGTTGTTCACGCAGAAATAATCCAGACGTCGGCGTATCGGGGTTTGCGTTACCCTTGCACCCGGGGATGATTTCCGCGCAGGCCGAACATCAGGGCCCCGTTTTCGCGCCGCGCCCGCCGCGTTCCCCGCGAAAGAGCGCGGGGCGGGTATTCGCCGGCAAACTGGAACTGGCGCGAGGTGGCCATTCATGGCGACCTCCGGGGCGAAACGCGCCGAGTTTGACGGCCCGGATTTGTCCTGCGTCCGGTTCGAGACTGATCTGTTCATGGTTCCACCTCCAGTAAGAATTTTCCCTTGCACTTTATTAGTTATCTATGTGGAAAACAGATGGCCGCGAAACCGGTTTAAGTGTGTATTTTTTCAAAACAAAAGTAAGTATTTTTGTCGCGCAAGACGTTGCGTCGAATACATATTTATACGTATTCTCCGACAGAAAACGCTGCCGTCGCGGACTCCGGCCGATGGGCCTTTCCGGCCATGAAAAAAGCCCCCGCCAGTTTCCGGCAGGGGCTTATCCATGTATTTCGAAGCGAGGGAAGCAAAAAGCGAGGAAACCTACGACACGGCATTCAGCCAGGCCAGGGCCTCCGCGATCTGACTTTGCACCGAACCGGGCCCCGTGCCTCCGGGCACGTGGCGTCTGGCCACGGCATTTCCGTAATCCAGGACCGCGAAGACATCGTCCTCGATATCGGTGGAGAAACGTCGCAAGTCCTCCAGAGAAAGATCTTCGAGGCCCAGGTTGCGTTCTTCGGCGAAAGCGACCGCCGCGCCGGTGATATGGTGGGCCTGCCGGAAGGGCACGCCCTTGGCGGCAAGGTAATCGGCCAGTTCCGTGGCGTTCAGGAATCCGGCAGCAAGAGCGCGGGCCATGCGCTCACGGTTGAAGCCAAGCTCGGAGAGCATGCCGGCCATGATGGACAGGGACGGAGCCACGGTGTCGTGGGTGTCCAGGAACGGCTCCTTGTCCTCCTGCATGTCCCGGTTGTAGGCCAGAGGCAGGCCTTTCATCAGCGTCAGAAGAGCCATCAGGTCGCCATAGACCCGGCCCGTCTTGCCGCGCATGAGCTCGGCCACGTCGGGGTTCTTTTTCTGGGGCATGATGGAGGAGCCCGTGGAATAGGCGTCGGGCAGGCGCGCGAAGCCGAACTGCGGGTTGGCCCAGATGATGATCTCCTCGCACAGTCGTGAGAGGTGCATCATGACCAGGCTGCCGCAGAAGGTCGCTTCGAGCACGAAATCACGATCCGAAACCGCGTCCATGCTGTTGGCGAACGTCCCGCCAAGACCGAGCTCGGATGCGACCCGGGCCGGATCGAGGGGATGGGTGGTCCCGGCCAGGGCCGCAGCTCCCAGGGGGGAAATCCTGGTTCGGGCCAGGGCGTCGCGGACCCGGTCATGATCGCGGCGGAACATCTGGGCGTAGGCCAGCAGGTGCTGGGCCAGACTGACGGGCTGGGCGGGCTGGAAATGGGTGCAGCCCGGCAGGAGCACGTCGACGTGTTCCTCGGCCCGCCCGACGAGCACCTGTATCAGCACGCGCAGGCCCGAAGCCCACTCCTCCAGGCACGCGGCCACGAACAGCCTGAAATCCAGGGCCACCTGATCGTTGCGCGAGCGTCCGGTGTGCAGCTTCTGGCCCGGAGTGCCGACCAGCTCGGTCAGGCGGTGCTCGATATTCATGTGCACGTCTTCGAGGTCCTGACGCCAGACAAAGACGCCGTCCTCGATCTCGGTCCGGATCTGTTCCAGGCCCTTGTGGATGGCCTCGCAGTCCGCGCGGGTGATGATGCCCTGCGCGGCGAGCATGGAGGCGTGGGCCATGGAACCCGCTATGTCCTGGGCGCAGAGGCGCGAGTCGAAATCGACGGAGCAGGTGTAGCGCTCGACCAGGGGGGCGGTGTCGCCGCTGAAGCGTCCGCCCCACAACTTCTTTTCCTTGGATGCCGCGCTCATGACCTAGCCCTTGATCTTGTTCAGGAAGGGCTGGCGGGCTTGCAGGCGCAATCCGTGCAGCTTGATGAATCCGGCCGCGTCAGCCTGGTTGTAGACCTCGTCTTTCTCGAAGGTGGCCAATTCGGGATTGTAAAGCGAATACGGAGATTTGCGGCCCAAGGGATAGACCCCGCCCTTGTAGAGTTTGAGACGCACCGTGCCGGTGACCGTTTCCTGGGCCTTGTCCATGAAGGCCTGCAAGGCTTCGCGCTCGGGAGCGAACCAGTAGCCGTTGTAGACCATCTCGGCGTAGCGGGGAATGAGCGTATCGCGCAGGTGCAGCAGTTCGCGGTCCATGCACACCCCTTCCAGGTCGCGATGGGCGCGCTGCAGGATGGCCCCGCCCGGCGTCTCGTACACCCCGCGGGACTTCATGCCCACAAAGCGGTTCTCGACCATGTCCAGGCGTCCCACCCCATGCCTGCCCCCCAGCTCGTTCAGAGCCGCGAGCATCCTGGCCGGAGACAGGGCCTGACCGTTCAGGGCCACCGGGTTGCCTTTGTCAAAATCCAGGACGACGACCTCGGGCGCATCGGGCGCGTCTTCGGGATTGACGCTCATCAGATAGGTGCCGGGGCCGGGCTCGGACCACGGGTCTTCCAACTCCCCGCCCTCGAAGCTCAGGTGCAGGAGATTGCGGTCGCAGGAGTAGGGCTTCTCCTTGGTCACGGGCACGGAAATGCCGTTCTCGGCGCAAAAGGCGAGCAGATCGGTGCGGGAGTTCAGGTCCCACTCGCGCCAGGGCGCGATGGTCCTGAGGTGCGGGGCCAGAGCCAGCGTGGAGAGCTCGAAGCGGACCTGGTCGTTGCCCTTGCCCGTGGCGCCGTGGGCCACGGCCTGGGCCCCTTCGGCCAGGGCGATCTCGACCATCTTCTTGGCGATGAGCGGCCTGGCGATGGAGGTGCCGAGCAGATACCCGCCCTCATAGACCGCGTTGGCCCGAAACATGGGGAAAACGTAGTCGGCCACGAACTCTTCCTGCAGGTCCACCACATAGGCCTTGGTCGCGCCGGTGGAGAGGGCCTTGTCCTCCAGGCCGTCCAGTTCCTCGCCCTGCCCCAGGTCGGCGGTCATGGTGATGACGTCGCATTCGTAGGTCTTCTTGATCCATTTCAGGATGGCCGAGGTGTCGAGCCCGCCGGAATACGCCAGTACGACTTTTTCTATCTTGCTCATGAAAGTGCTCCGTTATGCAAAGCGGCCGGGCCGCATTAGCTGTAAATCCATTCCAGAATGGCCTTCTGCATGTGCAGACGGTTTTCGGCCTGATCGAAAATGATCGACCGCGGCCCTTCAAACACGGACTCGCTGATCTCCTCGCCGCGATGGGCGGGCAGACAGTGCAGGACCTTGGCGGACGGATCGGCCAGGGACAGCAGTTCCTCGTCGACCTGATATCCGGCGAACGCCTTCTCGCGACGCCTCTGCTCCGCTTCCTGGCCCATGGAGGCCCACACGTCGGTGTTGACGAAATGGGAACCGGCGATGGCCGCCTTGGGGTCGTCGGTGACAAAGACCTTGGCGCCCATCTTCAGCGCGCGCTCCAGCACGGCGGTCTTGGGAGTGTACCCCTCGGGGCTTGCGATGTTGAGCTGGAAGCCGAAATAGACGGCGGCGTTGATCCAGGAATGGGCCATGTTGTTTCCGTCGCCTATCCAGGAAATGACCAGGTCCTTGAGAGCAGAGGTCCGCTCGTAGATGGTGAGCATGTCGCTCATGATCTGACAGGGATGGTACATGTCCGTCAAAGCGTTGACCACCGGAATGCTGCCGAAGCGGGCCAGGTCCTCGACGTTTTTCTGGGCGAAGGTGCGCACCACCATGCCCTGCACGTAGCGCGACAGCACCCGGGCGGTGTCCTTGAGCGGTTCGCTGCGGCCCAGCTGGGAGTCAGCCGGGGTCAGAAAGATCGTGTCCCCGCCCAGGTGGCGGATGCCCACTTCGAAGGACACCCGCGTGCGCGTGGATGCCTTCTCGAAAATCATGGCCAGAGTCTTGCCGGCGAGCAGATCGGAACGGTAGTCCCCGTCCTTCATTTCCTTGGCCCGCAGCACCAGATCCATGGCCTCGGTGGCCATCAGATCGTTTATGGAGAGAAAATGCTTCATGATATCACCCGACCATCCGGCGAACCGGTTTGCATGTTATGCCGACTTCGCAAAAAAGATGATTTCTACAGAGCTTCTCCCCTGTTTGTAAAGAGCACGACAACCACCTGAAATAAAAAAGCCAGCGCACGGCACTGGCTTTCGAATCGCTGCTGGGGGAGTGGACTACTCTTGTCCGGCGTGACGGGCGAAACCGGCGGCCATGCTCTCGGACAGGGTCCGCATCACGGCGTAGGTCGGGTCCTCGGGCAAGCGCCTGGAGCTGCGAAAGAGCGCGAAATCCTTGTCCGGGGCGCTTTCCATGGTCGCGGCCTGGGCCGCGGACCAGATCAGGCTCCCGTCCGGCACCCAGTGGATCTCCACCGTCACGCCGATGGAAGTCCGCCCCGTGCGCGCGCCCTCGAAGTACTGGGACACGTTGCCGCTGACCAAAATATTGGCGCCCCTGGCCTGCGCCAGCGCCATGGCCTGCCCCAGGCCGGGCCAGGGCCTTGCGGAATCGTACTCCATGACTTCGAACACTCCCCGGCCAAGCCAGGCCAGGCGAAAGATGTCCGCCATTTCGCGCCCCACGTCCTTGCGCACGGCGATATCCTGACGCAGCGCAAAAGGCAGGATCAGGGCCCGCAGACCTGTTTCCGGCAGCGCCCGTGGAGTCACCGCCTCGGCCAGCCCGCTGAGCACGACCGGTGCGTCGTCATGGTAGCGGATCTCGCTCAGCCCGACATCGACCGGCGAATAGGCGCAGCCGCAACACAGCAACAAAAGCAATAGCATGCAAAATTTCATGACAGGATCTCCTTGGCAGTCGCAATCAAGCAAGATAGGTACCAAGTTCCCCACAACCGCCCCAGCAGGAGAAAACCGTGACCCGACCCGGCGCATCCGCACCTTTTCGCTACAGGCTGGCCCATCAGGAAAGTCTGCTCGGCGTGGCCTATTTCACCCCCGCGCCTGCCCAACCCCTGACTCTTGAACAGTGTCTGGAGCATATTCGGAACTCGCCCAACGACGAATTCATGCGCGCCCACGTCCGGCCGCTGCTGGCCGCAACCGGTGCAAAGGCCTTGTCGGCCATGTACGAAGATGCCGTCCCCGCCATCCGCGCCCTCATCCTGGAGACAATCCTCCTGACCCCGGCGCTTGGCGTTTTGTGGGACCGGATGCGTAAAGACGCGGACGCCCTGGCCGCCTCGACCCCCCAGATATTTCTGAACAGCGCCACCCTGCCCGACCACGAACTCCACGCCCGGGCCGGCAGACTGTTGGCCGAAAACATTTTCCAGCACCGGCCCCTGCCTGCCGACATCGCCACTCTGGGGCTTGAGTCCGAGGCCGAAGCGGACAGCCTCGACCTGGCGGCCATCCGGGCCTCGCTTCCGGCGGTGCCGCCCCGCCCCCGAAAGCCGGCGCGCCAGACCCTGGCCCTGGCCATGGAACGCCTTTACGGACTTGGCATCCTGAACGGCCCGGAGATGCGCCACCACGCCTCCCTGGCTCCATGGGGCGTGCTGCGCCGCTGGCGGCTGGACCGCGCGACGCGCTGCGGCGGCTTCAACCACCGTCTGGAAGGACTCATGACCAGTTACGGTCGCGGGCTCCGCCAGGAGGATGCGCAGGCATCCCTGGCCATGGAGATCGTGGAGCGATACAGTTCCTTCGCCGACATCAGGGATCTGCGCATATCGGGCAGCCGGGATGACGGGGAAATCCGCGTGGCCGCATACGACGAACTGGACGCGCCGGCCCTGGATCCGAACGCCATGCGGCTGGAAGCCCCCTACGCGGGGCAACCCCTGCACTGGATGACGGCCAGCGACAGCGGCGGAACCAAGCATCTCGTTCCGGTCCAGGCCGTGTATCTCTTCACCAATCTGGACGAAATCCGCCTGTTCAGCGGGCTGGGATCCACGGGTCTGGCTTCGGGCAACACAGACGAGGAAGCCAAGGTCAGCGGGTTGCTCGAAGTCATCGAGCGCGACGCCGAGGCGGTCAGGGTGTTCGACCCGTCGCGCTGCTTCCGGGCGCAGAGCCGGGACGCGGAGGTGAGCGACCTCTTGGAACGCTACCGGGAGCAGGGCATCGATCCCGTTTTCCAGGATCTGACCACGGAACTCGGCGTGCCCTGCTACAAAAGCTTCGTGCGGCTGAAGGATGGGGGATTGGTCAAGGCCACGGGCGCAGGCTTGTCGGGCAAAAGGGCGGCCATTTCGGCCCTGACCGAAACCCCGTTCCCCTTTCCCGGAAAGGAGGCCTCGGCTCCCGGCCCGGAGGGGCTACCCGTGCGGATGCTCGAAGACCTGCCCGACCATTCCACGGGTTCGGCCGCGGGCGACCTGGCCCTGCTCGAAGCGATCCTGAAGGGCAGGGGCTTCTCGCCCCTCTACGCCGACCTGACCAAGCGGGAGCTGCGCCTGCCGGTTTTCCGCGCCATTGTGCCGGGCCTTGAGATCGTTTCGGACTTCGACCGCTTCACGCGCATAAGCCCCAGGCTTTGGCGGGACGTGCTCAGATCGAGGGAAAAAGGCGCCTGAGCGATTCCTCGGCGTCGAGGCGGATCGAATCCACGGCCAGTTCGGTCAACGCCTCCATTTCCGGACCATGGTCATGGCCCATGAGGTGCAGCAGGCCGTGGGCCAGCAGGCGCACCGCGTATTCGTAGGGGTCCTGATTGTAGATCTGGGACTCCCGGACCAGGGTGTCCACGGAGAGCACCAGATCTCCCAGCCAGTCGCCGTCGCCTCCGGGAAAGCTGAGCACGTTGGTCGGCCCCAGACAGCCCATGAAACGGTCATTGAGCTCGGCCATCTCGCCGTCATCGACGATGCGCAGGGACAGTTCCCAGGCATTGAGGCCAAAGGCCGCGGCCAGGCCTTCGAATATCTCCATGAGCTCCGGGCCCGACAGGGGGAAACGCGGATCCACGGGCACGGACTGGTCCAGGTGCAGCATCAGCCCTCCCGCTCCGGCGCGGTCCGGCGGCTCCGGGCCGGCCGGGCCTGGCCGGACGGGCCCATCCCGGCTTCCAGGGCCAAGGCGGCCTGCCGGTGCCGGTCATAGGCGCGCACGATGCGACCTACCAGGGGATGACGGATGACGTCGGCCTCGGTGAAATGCACCATGGCCACCCCCTGCACGTCCTTCAGGACCTCCATGGCCTGGACCAGGCCGGAGCCGATATGCGCGGGCAGGTCGATCTGGGTGATGTCCCCGGTCACCACGGCCCGCGAGCCGTGGCCCAGGCGGGTCAGAAACATCTTCATCTGTTCGGAGGACGTGTTCTGGGCCTCGTCGAGAATGACGAAGGCGTTGTTCAGGGTGCGGCCGCGCATGAAGGCCAGGGGCGCGATTTCGATGGTCCCGGCGGCGATCATTTCCTGGACCTTGGCGTAGTCGAGCATGTCGTGCAGGGCGTCGTACAGGGGGCGCAGGTACGGATTGACCTTTTCCACCAGATCTCCGGGCAGAAAACCGAGCTTCTCGCCCGCCTCCACGGCCGGACGGGTCAGGATCAGGCGCTTGACCTTTTTCTGCAGAAACAGGGACACGCCCACGGCCACGGCCAGATAGGTCTTGCCCGTGCCCGCCGGCCCGATGCCCAGGGTCAGGTCAAGCTCGCGCAGGGCGTGCAGGTATTCGCGCTGCGTCACGGTCTTGGGACAGACCGTTTTGCGAGGCGAGACCGTGAACAGGGCTTCCCGGTAATAGCTCTTGAGCGGGGTGGACGGATCGCGCAGCATGATGCGCAAGCTCTGCTCGATGTCGCGCTCGAACAGTTGGTGGCCGCCGCGGACCAGGTCGTAGATCTGGGCGAAATACCGGCAGACCAGTCCGACCATGACCGGATCGTCCCCGGAAATGGAAAGCGCGTTGCCCCGGCTTTCCACCCGAACGCCCGTCATGGCGGTCACGCTCTCCAGATGGGCATTGCCGGGCCCGAAGACCTCGCGGGCGAAGTCCATGTTTTCAAAGGCTATATCCTGAATCTCCATGCGTTTCCATGCTCCGGGTGATGTGTTTGAAACTCCGTACCCGCCTCCTGTCCCGTTTGCAAATCCTCACGGACTCCCGTAGAAGTCGACCTTCGATCAACCGCAATTCGACCAGCGTAACGCATCGCTTTTCACGGTCCATCAGGGGCCTAATATACTATGAGCACAAAGAGAAAAGAAGAAACCAGCCAGCTGCCGGCCGTCAGGCAGGAAACGCAACTTGCTTTTCAAGAAGCAAAAAGCATGGTGAGGAAAGCTTTCGTGACCGCAATCAAGACCAATCTCGCATTTTTGGCCTGTTCGGGCATGTATGCCTACCGATCCGGACAGCGCTTCTGGGAACAGAAGGGAAGTTCCTGGTGGGCCAGGACCAGGGCCTTTTCCAAGACCGCCTATCTGGCCCTGCAGGAAGACGCCTTCGGGTCGGACATCGTCATCGAGACCCTGGATCTCGACCGCGTTCTGGAAGAAGGCAGTCCCACCCTGTCCATCCCGCCCACGCCCGAAGCCGTGGACGATCTGGTGCACAAGAAAAAGCGCTAGCCGCCGATGGCCGTCATGGCCCGGTCACAGACCTGATTGCGCTCGCGGTCCTGCAAGAGCCGGTAGCCCATGGGCTTCTCCGCGTTGGCGCGGGCGAACAGATCGAGCAGGTCCTGCATGGTGTGCCCGGGATCGCGCAGGATGGACCGGACGTCGTACTCCCGATCGGAAAAAAGGCAGGTCCGCAATTTACCGTCGGAGGTGACCCGGAAGCGGTTGCAGCTCTCGCAGAAATGGTTGCTGACCGCCGAAATGACGCCGATCCTGCCAGATCCCCCGGCGATGCCGTACATCCGGGCGGGCCCGCTGTTGCGCGAAGCCTCAAGCACCTCCTCCAAAGGCACCAGCTGCTCCACTTCTGCGATGATGTCTTCGGCGGGCCAGTAATTGTCGCGGCTCCAGCGCGACTGGTAGCCGATGGGCATGAATTCGATGAAGCGCACGTCCAGCCCATTGGAGCGGGCGAAATCCACGAACCCCGGCAGCTCGTCGTCGTTGATGCCCTTCAGGGCCACGACATTGACCTTGACCCTGAGCCCGCCCGCCAGACAGGCGTCGATGCCCGCTCGCACCTGATCGTAGGCGTCGACTCCGGTGATGTCCTGAAATTTTTCGCGCTTCAGCGTATCAAGGGAGATGTTCAGGCAGGAGATGCCCGCCTCCCGCAACTCGTCGACACGTCCCGCGAGCATGGTGCCGTTGGTGGTGATGCGCAGGTCAAGATCCGGGTACTTTCCATGCAGACGCCCCACGAAGGGAATGAAGTCCTTGCGGGCAAAGGGCTCCCCCCCGGTCAGGCGGACCTTCTCCACCCCGGCCAGCCGGGCCACGTCCACCAGCTCGGCCATCTCCTCGAAGGAGAGGATCTGTTCATGCGGCAGAAAGGTCCATTCGGCCGCGGGCCTGCAATACAGGCAACGCAGATTGCACCGGTCGGTGATGCTCAGACGCAGGTAGCTGACTTTTCTGCCGTGGGAATCGATCAACATGGGTATACCTCGCACGAATGTTATGACTGCCACTAGTATGTCTCCCAGGGCAGGTTGTAAAGTCAGCCCCGCCCGTCAAGGCGCAGCATCTCTTCCAATCCGGGATCGATGGCTGGACGCAGCGTGCGCGCGATCTTGTCCACTCCGACCATGCCAAGGGCCGCGCCCTTGATGGGCCGCACGTCCTTGACCAGGCACAAAAGCACGTCCCCCCGGTCCGACAATTTCAGATGACTGGCCAGGGCGGCCAAGGCGGCGGCCTCCTGAAGAGTCCGCTCCGGAACCTCCTGCGTCGGGAAATCGCGTTTGATGATGACATGGGCGCCGGGGCCGTCCTGGGCGTGGAGCCAATAATCAAAGGGGCTGGCGGCCTGGGTCAGCAACTGATGATTGGCCTGGGCGCTGCGACCGCGCACAATGAAAAACCCGTCGGAGGAGCGATAGGCCTGGACCTTGATCTTGCGGTATTTGGCGGGAAGCACGGCGGACGCCGGCGCGTTCTCCTCGCGTCCGGGCTCTGGCGCGGCCGGAGCCTGGCCCCGCCTGGCCGCCTCCAGCTCCCGTCCAAGGGCCAGAGCGCGGGCGGCGACAATGCCAAGCCCCCTTTCGCCCTTGGCCGCGCGCGTAAAAAAACGCTCCATGTTCTCGCGCACGGTCAAACCCGGATCAAGGCGCAGCTCGATGTCCGCGCCCTGTTCGTCCTGGAGGCGCAGCACGCCCAGCCGGACATTCCTGTCCAGACGATGCAGCCAGGCCTGCAACAGCAGGCCGTTCCGCCGCTCTTCCACGAGGCCCCGCAGCCGGGCCTCGTCGTCGCGCACCCGTTCCAGGGCGCGCTGAAGACGCCGGATATTGCGCGCCGCCGCGCTGTCCGCCCCGGCGTGCGCGCGCTCCATCTCCGCCAGGTTCCGGCCGTGGGCCTTTTGCGCCGCTTCCAGGGCGCTTGAACAGGCTCCGCCGCCGTCAAGAGGCCACAGGCGGACCTGGGGACGCCCCCGGTGGTCGAATCCATGATAAAAGGTGGTTATGGCCCCGGCCTTGAGCCGCTCCAACAGCGCCCCGGCCTCCTCCGGCGAAACCGCGCGCAGATGATGACGCAGGGGCGGGGTCAGATGCGGCAGTTCCCGCCACAGCCCCTCTTCGACCGTGATCCGGTCAAGATCCGGCCAGAACGGTTCGTCTCCGAATCCGTCCGGCAGAAGATCGGTCACGAGCGGCGCGGCCGCCAGGTCCAAAACCAGCCATCGCCCTTCGCCCGGCGACAGTTCCAAGGCGAGCCGCCGCATGGGCCAATCCGAAAGCAAACTCAAGATCCGCCGCCCTTTCAGGCGCTTGCGCAACCACATGGCCCGGCCCGACGGATTTTGCGGATTTTCGGGCTTGTGCACGCTCAAAAAAAGAAACGGCGCGGGTTTGGCCGTGCACAGCACCAGATACCCGGCCCGCCCCAGACTGATGGTCCAGGTGTCGGGCAGGGGCGCGAAGACCTTCTCCACGCGCATGCCCACGATGCGTCCGGCCAACTCCCTGGCGACAAAGCAAAAAACACTGGCGTCCATGAACCTACCCCGAAAAATAAAAAAAGCGCGTCCCGCAACCGGTACGCGCTTTGACAGGCAACGGCCTCATGCGGGCCTAGTCACCACGCAACCGTTCTTCTTCTTCCCTGCGGCTCTTGCACTCGATGCACAGGGTGGTCATCGGACGGGCCTTCAAGCGGGGGATGCCTATCTCTTCCTCGCAATCCTCGCAAATGCCGAAGGTGCCGTCTTCAATGCGGTCCAGGGCCTCGTTTATCTTCTTGATCAGCTTGCGGTCCCGGTCGCGCAAACGCAGGGTGAAAGTCCGGTCGGACTCGGCGGACGCTCTGTCGGCTGGATCGGAATAATATTCCACGTTGTCCGACATTTCTTCGATGGTCGCCTCACCCTGCCGCTGGATATCGTCAATCATCTGCGTCAAATATTCTTTGAAGAACTCAAGGTCTTTGGCTTCCATGATGTCTCCTCCTGCACGCCTGTTAACTTAGGGAGAGTGTTTCTATTCACTGAAAGGCAAAAAGTAAAGCCCTTGACCGGTTCGCCGGATTTCCCAACCCCTTCATGTTCTTAGCCGCTTTTCCGCCCCGCCTCAAGCGTATCCGCGCAGGCCGCACAAAAAAGACGCCTCCGGCGGGGGGGGGGGGGGGGGGGGGGGGGGGGGGGGGGGGGGGGGGGGGGGGGGGGGGGGGGGGGGGGGGGGGGGGGGGGGGGGGGGGGGGGGGGGGGGGGGGGGGGGGG
>JAEWKZ010000029.1 GCA_023393525.1 Pseudomonadota bacterium
GGAAGAAGTGGCGGATGTCGCCGCTCTTGACCGCCTCGATGACCTTGTCGGCCACGCCCAGGACCGCGTTGCGGGCGAATCCGGTCAAAACGCTGCCCTTGTCCTCATCGGCCGCGAAGCCGGGCATGGCCAGAGCCTTCTCGATGACCTTGGTGAAGTCCTTGCCGACGTGGGTCACGCCGGGCCAGCCGACCAGGCCGGTGGTGAAGATGTTGCCCTTGTAGGATTCCACCGGATTCTGGATGCAGTTGGTGGTCATCAGGATCGCGCCGGGGAACGCGGCGAATTCCTTCTGCTGGTTCTGCCAGGCGGTGCCGTAATGACCGTGGAAATGCGGGTGTTTCTTGAGTTCGGGGTAGCCGTGGCAGGGCAGCATCTCGCCATGGGTGTAGATATTGATGCCCTTGCCGACGGTCTGCTCCAGGAGCATGCCGAGATCTTTCAAGTCATGGCCGGAGACCAGGATGGCCTTGCCCTTTTTGGGTCCGAGCGGAACTTCGGTCGGGACCGGGTGGCCGTAGGAGCCGGTGTTGGCGGCGTCCAGGAGTTCCATGGCCTTCAGGTTGGCCTTGCCGCAGCCCAGGCACAATCCGATCAGCTCATCGAGACCCAGGCTCTGGTCCAGGGTGGCGGCCATGGCTTCGTGGATGAAGGCATAGACCTCGTCGGACTCCTGGCCCAGGATGGCCGCGTGATCCGCATAGGCGGCCACGCCGCGCAGGCCGTAGGTCAGGATCTGGCGCAGGGACTCAAGGTCCGCGTTGGCGTCGGGCTTGGGCGCGAAGCCGACCTTCTCGCCCATGGGCACCAGTTGCGTCGTACCTGCGGCGGTGAAGGAAATTTCAGGGTGCCTGGTGAAATCGGGCTGTCCGCCGCCCAGGATCACGCGGGCCACCTTGGTCAGGAAGCCGGGCTCGGGTTCGTTGCCAAAGGAAACCTGGCCGCCGGCGGCCTTGACCTTTTCTTTGAGACGGCTCTTCAGGGCGTCGCAGCGCTCGATCATGGCCACGAAGCGGGCCGGATCGAAATCCACGTTGGTCAGGGTCGAGAAGATGGCTTCGCAGGAGAAGCGGTTCACTTCGTTATCAACCACGCCCACCTTGCGGCCGGCATGGGCGTAAAGGGACAGGCCCTTGACGGAATGGGTCAGAAGATCCTGCAACGCGGCCACTTCGGGAGTCTTCCCGCACACGCCGATCTTGTCGCAGCCTTTGCCCTTGGCAGTCTGTTCACACTGATTGCAAAACATGGTTCAACCTCCATGAGAGTTTTGTTTTCGTTGAAACCTCTCTATGCAGGTTGCCGGTGGGCATCTTTGAGCTGAATCAAAAAATACGCTTTCTTCAAAAACTGGGTACCCTGCCACCTTTCGGATTGTGCAATCTCCGCCCAAAAAATTCACAAACTATTTCATTTTGTGCAACAAACGCCTGCACATAACACGATACCCAAGAGCTTCGCCCTTGCCAGCGACCTGAAAAGTCATAGAAAATGGTGCGATGGAACTACGTCCTTTTGTGGCACGGCGCTTGATAACCATCATTCATCCCAAAACGTCCTCAAGGAGAAGACATATGAAAACGACACGCGACATCGTCCTGGCCCTCGTCATTTTTCTCGGCCTTACCGGGGCGTCCTTCGCCATGAACCACGGTAAAGGAATGCCGTTGACGCCAGAGAAACAGGCGGTGGTCGACAAAGCCACCGACAACTTTACGGCGGCCACCGCGGACCTGAAAAGACAGGTTTTCGCCAAGGAGTCCGCATTGAACGCCGAACTCTACGGTGACAAGACCGACGACAAGAAGGTCGAGGCCCTGGTCGAAGAGATCAACGCCCTGCACGGCAGGATCTACACGGAAAAAGTCAAGATGCGGAAATTCATGGCCAAGGAGGGCGTCATACCCGGCATGGGCCACGGCATGATGGGCGGCGGCTGCCCCATGATGAACGGCGGCGGCATGAAGCACGGCGGAATGGGCGGCATGCAGCATGGGCAGCCTGACAAAGCCCCGGCCGGTCTAGGCGGCCACAACGCCCACACTCCGGCCAATCAGTAATCCCTTCACGCCGGGGCCTTGAAAAGGCGCATGGAAACCCTCGACAATTCCCCCAAGTTTGCAGAAGCTTGGGGGATTTCTTTTTTTGTCCACTCTCTTACCCTACGCTCATGAAACATTCGACATCCTCAACAACATTGCAGGGCATCCTCTTCGCCCTGGGCGCGACGGTCATCTGGTCCGGCAATTTCATCGTGGCCCGCAGCCTGAATCAGAGCATCGAACCCGCCACCCTCTCCATGCTGCGCTGGGCCACGGCCTTTGCGGGCCTCTTGCCCTTCGCCTGGCGCGCCGCCTGGGCGGAGCGCGCGGCCATCCGCAGGAGCATGCCGGCCATGATCCCCATGGCCCTTCTCGGCGTCACGACCTTCAACACCCTGCTCTACAAGGCGGCCCACACCACCTCGACCCTGAACCTGTCGCTCATTGCCACATCCACGCCGGTCTTCATCATCCTTCTGGCCCGGGTGTTTCTCCACGAACGGCTGACATCCCGCAAAATGCTCGGTCTGGCCGCCGCCCTCGGGGGCGTGCTCCTGCTCATCACCGGCGGCGACCCGGGCCGTCTGGCGGGCCTTGATTTTGCCGTCGGGGATCTGTGGATGAGTCTGGCCGCCGTCATTTTCGCGGGCTACAGCATCCTGGTGCGCCGCTTTCCCGGAGGACTGAGCCAGCCCGTCTTCCTGCTGACCCTGTTCGGCGTGGGCATCGTGTTTCTGGCTCCCTGGGCAGCATGGGAGCTGCTCACCACCGGAGTCCCGACCATCACCATGGGCGCGGCGGGAGCCATCCTCTATGTCGGGCTCGGGGCATCGCTGGCCTCCTATGCCATGTGGAACAGCGCCGTGGCGTCCATTGGCCCCTCGCTGGCCGGACTGATCTACTACAGTCTGCCCCTTTTCAGCGGAGTCACGGCCTTTCTCTTTCTGGGGGAACCCATGGGCCTCATCCATCTGGTCAGCGCGGGCTGCATCCTCGGCGGCATCGTGCTGGCCACGCGGAGATAATGCGGATAACGTGGATCACGGCCCTTGCCTTTGGACGCCCACAGGCCTAAGGACGGCTCGTTCCGGCATCCGGCCGGAACCGACACGAACAGCGGCGCCGCACGGCGCAAACGGATACAGCCATGATCACTCTTTTCATCAGCCTGAGCATGAAGCTCTTCTTTCTGCTCACGCCCTTTTTCGTCCTGACCGTCTTCTTGTCCATGACCGAGCATATGACCAAGGCCGAGCAGCGCCTGGTGGCCATCCGCACGACCATGGCCGTCATGGTCATAAGCCTCATCCTCTATTTCGCGGGCAACCCCATCTTCTCGACCCTGGGCATCACCCTGGACGGATTCCGCATCGGCGCGGGCAGCCTCTTGTTCCTGTCGGCCGTATCCCTGGTCTCGGGCAAGCGCACCAGCCAGGAGGCGGCTCCGGACGTGGACTTCGCCGTGGTTCCCCTGGCCATCCCCATCACCGTGGGCCCGGCCACCATCGGTACGCTGCTCATCCTCGGCGCGGAACTGGGCGGCCCCACGGAGCGGGCCGTGGGCGCGGGGGCGCTGGTCTGCTCCTGCCTGTCCGTGGGAATTCTGCTGCGTTCGGCGCGCCCCTTAAAGAAGCTCCTCGGTTCCGTGGGCCTGTCCGTCATGACCAAGATCACGGGCCTGGTCCTCTCGGCCATGGCGGCCCAGATCGTGTTCACCGGGATCAGAAATTTTCTTGTGCAGGGATCGTGAGACGAGGGGCATCGGGGATAGGCAGAAAGGGACGCCCTGCCGTTATTGAAGTGGACGGGACTTAAGAGCCATTCAGATCGCGAACCAGCCCGGCCAGAATTCCGGCCACGCGCCCGGACGAGAACCGTTCGGCAACCGCACGGGCCCGCCTGCGCATGGCCGCGTCCTGACCGCGCCGGATCAGGCGCAGCATTTCCCGCAGCAGATGCTCCTCGTCGACCCTGGCCCAAAGCATGTCGGGCCGGAAATGGGGCAGCATCCCTGCCATGCGCTCCCCCACCGGCTCCAGTTCGAAACGCAAGGGAACGGAGTTGCGCTGGTCCATGAACTCCATGTTCCCGGACCAGCCCGTGGCCAGCACGGGCACGCCATGGCTCATGGCCTCGCTCAGACCGAGTCCCCAGGCCTCGCCCCGGTGCGGGCTGACGTAGGCCAGGGCTCCCTCGTGCAGGGCGGCCATGCGACCGTCGCTCAAACCCGAACCCAGGCTGATCACTCCCGGCAAATCATCCAGCGACACGTTCTTGCGGTACTGCTTGAGCACCAGGCGGACATCCGACCCGACCGCCGCCCGCACACGGACGAAAACCCGCAGCAGGGCCTCCAGATTCTTGCGCGGATTGACGGCGTCCACGATGGAAAAAAAATAGCGCCCCGCTCCCAGCCGTTCCCTCGCCCACGCACGGTCCGCATCGGTCGGAACAACCGTGTCGACCACGTGCGGCAGCACCCGCACCACCCCATGGCCCTGCCCCAGAGCCTGCGCGGAAAAGGCGGAGGCCGTCCACACCGCGCGCACCAGCCCGAGTCCGGGCCTGTATATCTCGGGTAGGGTGCTCCCTTCCCACACCGCGTAACCGACCACCGGCATCCCGCGCAGCACGGGTTTGTCCGCGAATATCCGCGGCCAGAAAACGGGATCTTCATGCACGACGGCCAGATCGGCCTCCTCGGGCCGGTCCGCGACCGTCAATCCGGCCAGGCCCAGACACCGCCGATAGGCCTCACCCGCCCGGCGATGGCTGATGTAGTCCGAAAGATGCCACCAGACGCGCGTCATCGCGCCCCGTCCTTGCGCCACGGCCAGGGAAAGAACATGGGCGTTGCGCGCTGATAGTCCCTGTACGCCGGCCCGTGCACATGCAGGAGCTTTTTTTCTTCAAGACGCGCGCCGACGAGCACATAGGCGCTCAAGACCAGGCTGGTCACCAGTTCCGCCGCGTCGAAGACGCCGGTGCGAGTCCACAGCAGCAAAAGCGCCCCCCCGTACCAGGGATGACGCACCCGCCCCAGAATCCCCGAGGTGTGCAGCGTCGATGCATACGGGCTGCCAGCGAAAGAGCAGCTTGAGCGCAGCTGGGCCAGTCCGCCGACCACGCTCAGGTCGTATTCCCGGGCTCCGGCCCAGAAGAGCCAAAGGGCCGCGCCAAGCAGCAGGAAACGCGGCAAGGCCAGAACGCCGCCCAAGCTCAGAATCGCCTCTCCGGCCAGCGCGCTCTTGAAATACAGAAGGGCCAGGAGGGTCAGGGCCGCCACGGCGTTGTAGCCCAGGCGATACCAGGGGCAAAGGCGGGGGAAGCGCTCCGAGACCATCCGCATCCAGGGCGGACTGATGAGCAGGCTGTGCAGCCCTCCCCACGCAGCCCAGCTCAGGGCGAGAAGAACGAGGGACATCACCGGGCCTCTTCGCCAAGATGCAGGGAAACCTCGTCGTTTTTCCTGTCCACGGAGTGGTCACGGGCCACCAGCACGTAGATGGACGGGATGACGAAGAGCGTGAAGAGCGTGCCGGTGGTCATGCCTCCCACCAGCACCAGCCCGATGGAATTGCGGGCCGCGGCCCCGGCCCCGGAGATCAGCACCAGCGGGAAAAAGCCGGCGATGGTCGATCCGGCGGTCATCAGAATGGGCCGCAAGCGGGTCATGGACGCCTCATGCACGGCTTGCATCTTGGACATGCCGGAGAGCTGCAGCTGGTTGGCGAACTCGACGATGAGGATGCCGTTCTTGGCCACCAGCCCGACCAGGGTGACCAGTCCGACCTGCGAATAGATGTTCAGCGTCGTGGTCCAACCCTCGGTCCAGAAGGCGACATTGGGGTCCGGCATCTTCAGAAAAGTGAAGATCAGCGCCCCGAACATGCCCAAAGGCACGGAGCCGGCCAGGATGATGAACGGATCGCGGAAGCTGTTGAACTGCGCCGCAAGGGTCAAAAAAATGAGCACCACGGCCAGGCCGAAGGAAAAAAGGAACGTGTTGCCCTCGGTGCGCAGCTGGCGCGAGTCGCCGGTGTAGTCAAGGACATAGCCCTGGGGCAGGATTTTTACGGCTTCGTCCTCCAGGAAGCGCAGGGCCTCGTCCAGCGGCCGCACCGCGACGCCGCTGATCTTCACGGCGTTGAGCTGCTGAAAACGGTTCAGGGAGCGCGCCACGGTGGAGTTCTTGATGGTCGCCACCGAGGACAGGGGCACGAGCTCGCCGTTCGGCCCGGTCACATGAATATTTCCGAGCTGCTCGGGGGTCAGCCGATCCACGCGCTGGACCTGGGGTATGACCTTGTAGCTGCGTCCGTCGATATTGAATCGGTTGACGTAGGACCCGCCCAGCATGGCCGACACGTCCCCGCCCACCGAGGCAAGGCTCAGGCCCATGGCGGCGACCTTGTCGCGGTCGATGACCAGCTCGGCCTGGGGCTTGTCGATCTTCACGTCGATGAGCGGGGGAAAAGCGAACATGCCGCTTGCCGTGGCCTTGCGCTGAATCTGCTCGGCAAAGGCCAGGATCTGCTCCGGATCGGCAGTGGAAGCGATGATGAACTCGACCGGAAAATCACCGCCGCCCGGCAGGGCCGCAGGGGTGACCGGAAACATGCGGATGCCCGGGATGGCGGCCAGCCCGGCCTGTACCTCGGGCAGGATCTGCGCCACGGTCCGTTCGCGCTGCTCCCACGGCTTGACCACCAGGCCGCCGAATCCGCTGGACGGAAAGGTGATCTGAAAGGTGAATTCGGCCTCGGGCGTGCTCATGAAGACATCGTTGGCAGCGGCCGCGAAGGCCCGCGTCTGATCCAGGGAGGCGTCGGCCGAAGCATCGAGGATGCCAAAGATGACGCCCTGATCCTCGGACGGCGCAAGCTCTTTGGAGGACATCATGAACATGGGCACGGTCAGCACCCCGACCAGAGTCCAGACCAGATACACCGCCGGCCGCGAGCGGAGCGTTCCGGCCAAGAGGCGGCCATAGAAATTCTTGAGCCGGTTGAAATCGCGGGCGATGCGCCCGGCCAGTCCCCGCTCTTCGATGCCCGCGACAAGGATGCGCGAGGCCATGAACGGCGAAAGCGTCAAGGCCACCACCCCGGACATGGCCACGGTGCCGGCCAGGGTGAAGGCGAACTCCCGGAAGAGCGAGCCCGTCAGCCCTCCCTGCAATCCGATGGGCGCGTACACGGCGATAAGCACCACGTTCATGGCGATGATGGGCCGCACCAGCTCCCGCGCGCCGATCAGGGACGCCTCCAGCGGCGTCTTGCCCTCGCTCAGGTGCCGCGAGACGTTCTCGACGATGACGATGACGTCGTCCACGAGGACGCCCACGGACAGCACGAAGGCCAGCAGGGTCAGCAGGTTCACGGTGAAGCCGAAGACCTGCATGAGGAACACGCCGCCGACGAGGGAAATGGGAATGGCCACGATGGGGATGATGACGGAGCGCACCGAACCCAGAAACAGAAAGATGATGACCACGACAATGGCCAAGGTCTCGACCAGGGTGGTGCGCACCTCTTTCAAGGCATTGTTGATGTATTCCGTGGCGTCATAGCCGACCCGGCCTTCCATGCCTGAGGGCAGAGACTTCTGAATCTCCTTCATCTCGGCCTGCACCAGCCGCAGGACGTCGATGGAATTGGCGTTGGGCAAGGGCCACACGCCTATGAAAACGGCGGTCTGTCCGGTGAAGCGCACCTCGGCCCCGTAGTCCTCGGCGCCCAGAACCACGTCGGCGATGTCGTCAAGCCGGACCACCGCCCCGCTCTGGGAGCGGATGGCTAGCCTGCGGAACTCTTCGGCGGAGCGCAGGTCCGTGTCGGCGGTCAGGTTGATCTGGATGAGCCGGCCTTTGGTCTGGCCCAGGGCCGAAAGGTAGTTGTTCGCGGCCAGGGCCTGGCGCACGGCGGCGGGGCTGACGTTCAGGGCGGCCATGCGGTCCGGTTTGAGCCAGATGCGCATGGCGAAGGTGCGCGCGCCCAGGATGTCCGCCCGCTGCACTCCGGCCAGCGCCGAGAGGCGCGGCTGGACCACGCGCATGAGGTAGTCGGTGATCTGGTTCTGATCCAGGTCGGGCGAGGTGAAGCTCAGGTAGGCCGAGGCGAACTGGCTGTCGGCCGACTCCACGTTGATGATGGGCACCTCGGCCTCGGGCGGCAGATCTCCCCGGACCTGGTCGACCTTGGCGCTGATCTCGGACAGCGCTTTGATGGGATCGTAGTTGAGCTTCAGACGCACATTGATGGTCGACAGGTTCTGCGCGCTCTCGGACTGGATGTAGTCGATGCCGTCTGCCGCGGCGATGGCCCGTTCCAGCGGGGTGGTGATGAACCCGCGCACGAGTTCGGCGCTGGCCCCGACATAGGTCGTGCTGACCGAAACCATGGCGTTTTCGCTGCGCGGATATTGCCGCACCGTGAGGGTGAACGCTGCCTGAAGCCCGGCGATGAGGATGAGCAGGCTGACGACAATGGCCAGGACCGGACGGTGGATGAAGATGTCGGTGAATTTCATGGGCTCGTACCGTATCGTGGCGCTTTCCCGGCGGTTCGCATCAGGAATTTTCCGGTGTGGGAGAGATGTTGAATTCCGGGGCCAGAGAGTTGTCCACGACCACGGACTGGCCATTGCGGTATTTGAAGACACCGGTGCTGACCACGGTCTGGCCCGGGACAAGTCCCTTGGCCACGGCCACGAAATCGCCACGCCGCTCACCCAGGGTCACGAACTGCTGCCGCAGCGTGAGTTCGTCCGTGCCGTTTCCCGACGCCGGTTCAACCACAAAGACCGAGTCGCTGTACGCGGCATAGAGCACCGCCGTGGCCGGAACCAGGACCAGCTCCCTTTTTTCCGGAAGGACCACAGCCACATTGACGAACATGCCCGGCCGCAGGACTTCTCCGGGATTGTCGAGCTCGGCCTGCATGCGCACCGTACGGGTGGCGCTGTCGGCCAGGGGTTCCACCACCGCAAGCCGGCCCTCAAGAGTCTGCCCTGGAAGAACGTCGGTGGCCACGCGCACCGTGGCCCCGGGAAGCACCGCCCCGACCTGCTGCTGCGGCAGGGAAAATTCGACATGCACCCGGTCCAGGCGCTGCAAGCTGACAATGACGTTCGAGTCCCCGAGATTCTGACCCAGGTTGATATGGCGGATACCCAATACCCCGTCAAAAGGCGCGCGAATGGTCTTTTTGCCGATGAAAGCCTTGAGCGCGTCCATTTGCGCCAGAATCTGACGATGCTCGGCCAGGGCCCTGTCGTATTCGGACTTGGCCGTGGAGCGCTGGGCCACCAAGGACTCGATGCGCCGCAGATTGAGACGGGCCAGATTTTCCGTGGCCTCCAGAGCCCTCAAGCGGGCCTTCTCCTCGGAAACATCGAGTTGCACGAGCACGTCCCCGGCCGTGACCCGGTCCCCGGAGTCGAAATCGATGCGCACGACCTTGCCCGGAGCCTCGGCGGTCAGGGTCACGCCTTGCACGGCGGTGACGGAGCCCACGGCCGTGAAAACCGTATCCCACGATGCGGCGCTGGCGTTCACGGTGGAAACCACAACCGCTGGCGCGGAGAACGATTCCTGCTGGGCGATCATGGCCTTGATCTGCATGGCCTTGATCCCGGCGAGGACACCGACCACGACCGCCACGAGAATGATGGCGAAAAATATTTTTTTAATCATGACATTCCGGAGAGTTGAGTTTATGCGTTCCACCCAGTGCGGCTCATGGAAGCACGTACATTCATTCCCCTTCTTCGTAAAGAACCCACCCACAAAGCGTCACACTCTTCACACAGCAAAACGCATGCGCAGTTCAAGGAAATACCAATGGCTACGCATGCAGCACTCACGACGCAATTGACATCCCCCCGCGCCGGGGAGAGTTTTCCGCATTGGCAGGAAGATTTTTTGCCGTGGCGTCTTGAAAAGCACTTCCTCGGAGGAAACATGAAGACACTCGTCGCAATCCTCGTCCCGATGCTCGCCCTGATACTCTCCGGATGCGTAGGCATGCCGGACACCGTGCGCCCCGTCGGCAACTTCCAGATCGAGCGCTATCTTGGCACATGGTACGAGATCGCGCGCCTGGACCACCCGTTCGAGCGGGGACTGAGCCGGGTCAGCGCCGAATACGGCCTGCGGGACGATGGCGGCGTCCGGGTCGTCAATCGCGGCTACAGTGCCCGGGAAGAAAAATGGAAACAGGCCGAGGGGAAGGCGTATTTCGTTCAGGACCCGCAAACGGGATTCCTCAAGGTCTCCTTTTTCGGCCCGTTTTACGGCGCCTACGTGATCTTCGAGCTCGATCCCGACTACCGCCATGCCGTGGTCAGCGGACCGGACACATCCTATCTCTGGATCCTGGCCAGGGAGAAGCGCCTGGACGAGAAGCTCAAGCACGAACTCGTGGCCCTGGCCGCTGCTCGCGGTTTCGACACGAGCGGCCTGATCTTCGTCGATCACGAGTGATCCCCGTTCCATGTCCCGCTCGCACAGCCCGGTCCGGCTTCAGAGAAATCCCGGCAACCCGGAGGCCGGCAAAAAATTTCTGGCCCTGCTCGGGTCAAAATGCGTATTGTCACACGCACGTCGACCAGGCGAACTCGAAGAGCCGGTCGGAAATCAGGAGCGCGGGGCATGAAGGGATCTAGTTTCGAAGAAGCGAACTTGCTGAAGGTCTGCCAGGAAAGCATCGACTACCAAGGCATCGTCAGACACATCAACGACGGCGTGCTCATTCTGCGCGAGGGCAACATCATCTTCACCAACGGCGCGTTCTGCGAAATCGTCGGCACCAGCCTGACGGAGTTGCTGGGCAAACCGTTCACGGACCTGGTCATTCCCGATGACCGGGAACGGGTGGAACGGCATTGCGTCGACAAGCTCTACACTTCCGACCTCTCGAACCGGATCGAATTCTCCATTTCACGACCCGGCGAAGCCGCCATCGTGGAAATGAAGCTGACCGTGGTCGATTGCGGCGGAGGCCCGGCCATTCTCGCCGCCATCACCGACATCACCGAGCGCCGCAAGACCCGCATCGAACTGCAACGCGTCAAGGACCGGCTGGAAAGCATTCTGCACGCCCTCAACGACGTGGTCGTCTCCCTTTCACCCACGGACCAATCGATCCTGGCCATCAACCCGGCCGCCGAAGCCCTGTACGGCATTCCCAGACGCGCCTTCAATGCCGGCGAGATGCAGCTCATGCATTTCGTGCATCCCGAGGACCGGGAGGCGGTCAGCAAGTACTACCGGTCACTGGTGGACGACGAGTTCGGCGAGATGCAGTACCGCATCATCAGCAGCAACGGGCGCATCAAGTGGGTCCACGATGAAGGGCACCTCGTTTACTGCACCACCAGGTCGATCCGCCGCCTCGACCATGTCATCCGCGACATCACCGAGCAAAAGGAAGCCCTGGACGCCCTGACCCGCAGCGAGGAAAAATACCGCGATTTCTTCCAGAGCACCAAGGACATGGCCTATTCCGTGACCCCGGACGGAACCTTCATCGACATCAACGAGGCCGGCATCCAGATGCTCGGCTTCGCCGATCGCGAGGAAGCCCTGGCCAGCAACCTCAAGGATTTTTACGAGAACCTGTCCGAACGCGCGGATCTGCTGGCCCAGATCAACGAAGAGGGGTTCGTCACGGACAAGCATGTCCGCTTCCGCCTCAAAGACGGCCGTTCCATCGAGGCGGCCATCACGGCCCGGGCCAAGACCGACGATTCCGGCTACCTGCTCTATTACGAGGGCATCGCGCACAACATCACCCAGGCCATGGAAGACCAGCGCAACCGGGTGCTCAGAAACGCCGCCGGGGGCATGTGTCATTATCTGAACACGCACCTCATGCACATCGTCAACGCCAAGGACGGCATCAGGGAAGAGATCGAAAGCCTCGAAGAGGCCTCCTCCGCCCTGCCCGAAGAAGCCAGGGAGACATGGTCGGCAGCCCTCTCTTCCCTGAACGCCTATTGCGAGGGGCTCGACCTCGCCTATCGCAAGATCACGGCCGTGACCAAGGCCTTCAATTCCGCCTTCCTGACCTACAAGGAGGAATCCTATCTGGACAAGGCCATCCTGGACATCTTCAATTCCTGCCTCGGGGACCCGCTGGATTGCGTCACGCTCGCCCCCCCGGCCAGAAAAAAGGATGCGAAGAAATGACACGCGCGGCAGCTCGGCACTGCCGCCGGTGAGAAGGGCATGCACGTCCTGAACTGGATCGGCCTGCTGCTCCTGGCCGTCCTGGCTCTCGGCGCGGCCGGTCACGCGCTGCTGCGCAAGAGCGACTCCCGCTCGGCCCTGGGATGGGTGGGCGTCTGTCTGACGTTTCCCCTGGCCGGTCCCATCCTGTACATCCTCTTCGGCGTGAACCGGGTCCGGCGCAGCGCATCGCGCATGCGCAAAGAGGTGGACGCCCTGTCCACCAAAGCCCCGCCCGCAATCCCCTCTTATCCCAGCGCGACCGTCAACCCGACGCTGCTGCACCGCTCCTTTCAACGAATCGAACGCATCGGCCGCAACATCCTGGACACGGAGCTTGTCGGCGGCAACTGCGTCGAACCGCTCTTCAACGGAGACGAGGCCTACCCGGTCATGCTGCGGGCCATTGAAGAGGCCCGGCACAGCATCTATCTGACCACCTACATCCTGGACACCGACAGCCTGGGCCTCAAATTCATCGACGCCCTGGCCCGGGCGGCGCATCGCGGGGTGGATGTGCGGGTCCTCATCGACGGGGTGGGCGAGAAATACTCCTGGCCCCGCGCCTCGCGCCTGCTCGCGAAAAAAGGCGTGCCCACGGCCCTGTTCATTCCGCCCCGGCTCTTTCCGCCAAATCTGCACCTGAACCTGCGCAACCACCGCAAGATCCTGGTCGTGGACGGCAGCCTGGGCTTCACGGGAGGCATGAACATAAGCCAGAAGCACGTGCTCGGCGCGAAACAGCTCTGGCCGGTCACGGACCTGCACTTCATCGTGCACGGGCCGGTGGCCAACCTGCTGCAGGACTCCTTTGTCGACGACTGGTTCTTCGCGACCACAGAGCGCATCCATCCGCCGATACTCTTCACCGAGCCCACGGGCGACTGCCTGTGCCGCACCGTGGTCGACGGTCCCAATCTCGAAGAAGACCACCTGAAAAAGCTGCTCACCGGAATCGTCTCCGCCGCCACGTCGAGCATCCGGATCATGACCCCCTACTTCCTTCCGCCGCGCACCTTTCTGAGCGCCCTGGAGTCGGCCAGATACAGGGGAGTCAAGGTCGAGATCCTCCTGCCCGGACGCAACAACATCCCGTTCGTGCATTGGGCGACCCGGCACATCCTCGCGGACCTGCTGCGCGTGGGCGTGCACATCGCCTACCAACCCGCGCCCTTCTGCCACACCAAGCTCATGCTCGTGGACGGCTGCTACGTGCACCTCGGCTCGGCCAATCTGGACAGCCGCAGCCTGCGGCTGAATTTCGAGCTGACCCTGGAGGTTCTGGACCAGCATCTGGCCATCCTCCTGACCCGGCATTTCGACGCCGCCATGGCCAAAAGCCGCCCGCTGACCATGCAGGAACTGCTCGGCCGCTCCCTGCCGGTACGATTGCGGGACGCATTTTTCTGGCTCTTTTCCCCGTACCTCTGAAAGCGGAGCCCGCATCCCGGCATGGCCGAGCGCGAGCCTCGCAGCCTCTGAACAGGAGATTTGACTTTGACGAGCAGGCCCGGAGCACTTATGAAGGAGCCAGTCCATCCACAGGTCAATCACCATACAAGGAGAAGCTTTGTGACCAAGGAATTCACCGTTGCCGCCACCTGCCCCGAGTGCGGTCATCGAACCGAGGCGCTCCACACGGAACAGGCCATGAAGGAAGCGTTCGGCAATGACGCGACCATCAAGATACTCTGCGCCCATTGCCAAGCCAGCTTTGAACAGCCCATCGGCCTTGCCTGCGCGGAGTGGGATGATTACTGCCAGGAAATTCCCCTGCCCGCCGACGTGTAGGGCCAAACCTTGACCACGGATAGAACATGATTTTTGTCGTAACCAAATGCGCGGACTGCCCGCTGATGAGCTATGAGGACGGCCGCCGGGTCTGCAATGTCGGGCCGCCAAGCCGCCGCCCCATCGCCGAGGAGGACGAGCGGCCCACGTGGTGCAGAATGCGCAAGGAACAGATAATTATCCGGGATTTCAAATAGTCGTCTTCCGGACCGACTTTCGTCTTTCCTGTTGAAGTGTCGTGCCCTATCTGCTAGAGAGGCCGGTAGTGTTGACTTGACGGGGAAGGATGGCGTGATTCATTGACAAAAACAGTCCTTCCCCATAGGGGGGAGTCTTTGCAAACTCTTTTTCCGGAAGGAAAAATTTTGAGGAACAACATCTAAGGAGGAATTGAGCATGGCAATGATTGAATTCAAGGGAAAAAATTTCGAAATCGACGAAGACGGTTTCCTGCTGAAGTTTGAAGACTGGGGTCCGGAATGGGCCGAGTACGTCAAGGAAAGCGAAGGCATTTCTGAAATCACCGAAGCTCACCAGCAGATCCTCGACTTCCTGCAGGACTACTACAAGAAGAACGGCATCGCCCCCATGGTCCGCATTCTTTCCAAGTCCACCGGCTACAAGCTGAAGCAGATCTACGAACTTTTCCCCTCCGGCCCCGGCAAAGGCGCCTGCAAGATGGCCGGCCTGCCCAAGCCCACCGGCTGCGTGTAATCCAGCTGTTTTTTCCAAAAAAAGCCCTGCGTATGCAGGGTTTTTTTTTGTCCTTCCGTATCTCCGGCCCTGGGGCGATCACCTCGAAACGCGTCCGTACATGTCGGCCAGCAGCCGCATCCAGGCCGCCAGTTCCACAGATCCGGCATCCGTCGGCATGCGCCAGCCCCAATTTCCGCCAGCCACTCCAGGCATGTTCATGCGCGATTCCGCGCCGAGATTCAGATAATCCTGCATGGGAATGACGCACAGGGCGGCCACGCTGCCAAGGGCCATCCGGATCAGGGCGTCGGCGGCGTTGTCCGAGTTCACGTCCCGCCCGGTGTAGGCCCGGACCCTCGCCCGCCCCTCTTCGTCCAGTTCTTGCGAGAACCATCCACGGACGGTGTTGTTGTCGTGGGTGCCGGTATAGACGGCGCTCAGCACAGGAATGTTGTGCGGGATATAGGAATTCGCGCCCATGTCCCCGGAAAAGGCGAACTGCAGAATCTTCATGCCCGGAAACCCGAATTCATGCATGAGCGAAACCACATCCTCCGTGATCACTCCCAAGTCCTCGGCCAGGATGGACAGCTTCGGGATCCGCTTTCGCATGGCCCTGAAAAAACGTTCGCCGGGCCCGGAAATCCAGAGTCCGTTCTCCGCCGTCGGTTCACAGGCCGGCACCTGCCAAAAACCGCAAAATCCGCGGAAATGATCCAGGCGCAGCATGTCGAATCGCCGGCTCTCGTGCCGCAGGCGCTCGGCCCACCATGCGAACCCGTCACGTTCCTGGAAGTCCCAGTCGTAAACCGGGTTGCCCCACATCTGGCCGGTGGCGGAAAAATAGTCCGGCGGCGCGCCCGCGCAATAAATGGGCAACCCCTGGCCATCGAGTTCGAAGAGTTCCCGGTGGGCCCAGACATCGCAGCTGTCGAGGCTGACGTAGATGGGCACGTCTCCGAGCAGCGTCACCCCGCGCATGGCGGCGTACCCGCGCAGACTGTCCCAGTGCCGCTTGAAGAGGTACTGGTGGAAGCGCTCCCGCAGCATGTCGTACCCCAGCCGCTCGCGGGCCCGGCCCAGGGCGTCGGGTTCGCGCAGACGCAGGCCGCGCGGCCAGTCAAGCCATGACTTTCCCCCCTGTTCCCGCTTCAGCGCGGCGAACAGGCAGTAGTCCTCAAGCCAGAAGCTTTCCGCACGGCAAAAAGCCGCAAAGGCCGCATCCGATCTCAGGCGGGGAAAAACCGCGTCGAAAGCCTGCTCCAGAAGCTTGAGCCGCCAGGCGGACGCCGCCTCGTAGTCCACGCGGTCAGGGGAAAAGGCGGGGGGGTGTTCCAAGTCCCTGGCCCGCAATATCCCTTCGCGGGCCAGGAGTTCGGGACTGATGAAAAGCGTATTCCCGGCAAAGGCGGAATAGCTGCTGTACGGTGAATTGCCCGCGCCAGGATTGATGGGCGTCAGGGGGAGCATCTGCCAGACACGCTGGGCCCCGCTGGCCAGGAAATCGATGAATTCGTGGGCGCAGGGGCCGAAATCGCCTATCCCATGCCGGTTCGGCAGACTGGAGACGTGCAGCAGCACGCCGCATTGGCGGGCGCGGATCATGCCTGTTCCTGCTCCGGCTGGAAATAGAGCACGCTCAGAGGCGGCAATACCAGATTCACGGAATACGGCAGGTTGTGCACCGGAATGGGCTCGGCCCGAACCTGCCCCATGTTGCCCATCCCGCTGCCGCCGTAGAGTCGGCTGTCCGAGTTCAGCAGTTCTCGCCAGAGTCCGCCGGCATCCACGCCCACGGCATAGTTCTCCCGCGGCACAGGCGTGAAATTGCACACCACCAGCACGGAACGGCCCGCGCGGTCGCGACGGAAAAAACTCAACACGCTCTGGTCGGAATCATGACAGTTCTCCCATGCGAATCCCGCCGGATCGAAGTCCAGCTCATGCAGGGCCGGGCATTCCCGGTAGAGCCTGTTCAGGTCCCGCACGAATGCGCGGATTCCGTCGTGGGCCGGATATTCAAGCAGCTCCCAGTCCAGCGCCAAGTCATGGTTCCACTCTCGCCACTGACCGAATTCAGCGCCCATGAAAAGGAGCTTCTTGCCCGGCAGACCGTACATGTAGCCGAACAGGGTGCGCAGCCCCGCCATTTTCTGCCAGTAATCCCCCGGCATCTTCGACAGCAGCGACTTCTTTCCATAGACCACCTCGTCATGGGAAAGGGGCAGCACGAAATTTTCGGCATACGCGTACCACAGGGCGAAGGTCAGCAGGTTATGGTGGAATTTGCGAAAGATCGGGTCGAGCTCCATGTAGGTCAAGGAATCGTTCATCCAGCCCATGTTCCATTTGAGTCCGAAACCCAGCCCCCCCAGATAGACGGGCTTCGAGACCATGGGCCAGGACGTGGATTCCTCGGCGATGGTCTGCACGTCGGGAAACTCTTCGTAGATGGCCTTGTTGAGCTCCTGCAAAAGTTCGATGGCCGCCAGGTTCTCGCGCCCGCCGTAGCGGTTGGGCACCCACTGGTCGTGGGGCCGCGCATAATCGAGGTAGAGCATGGACGCCACGCCGTCCACGCGCAGTCCGTCGAGGTGAAACTCCCTGATCCAGTACATGGCGTTGCAGATGAGAAATCCGGCCACCTCGTAGCGTCCGTAATTGAAGATGGCGCTTTTCCATTCGGGATGAAAACCCTGGCGCGGATCCGCGTGCTCGAACAGGGCGGTGCCGTCGAAATTGGCCAGCCCGTGGACGTCGGTGGGAAAATGTCCGGGCACCCAGTCCAGAATGACGCCGATCCCCTCACGGTGCAGGTGGTCGACGAAATAGCGGAAGTCCTGCGGACAGCCATAGCGGCTGGAAGGGGCGAAATAGCCGGTGCTCTGATATCCCCAGGATCCGTAAAAGGGATGCTCGGCCACGGGCATGATCTCCACGTGCGTGAAGCCCGCGTCCTTGACGTAAGCCGCCAGTTCATGCGCCAGTTGCCGATAGTTCAGAAAATCGCCGTGCTCGTCGCGGCGCCACGATCCCAGGTGCGCCTCGTACACCGACCAAGGGCTTTCAAGCGCGTTGCGCGCGGCCCGGTTCCGCATCCAGTCCTCATCAGTCCAGGCATAGTCCAGGTCCCAGATGATCGAGGCCGTGGCTGGCGGCTGCTCGCTGAACAGCGCGAAGGGGTCGGCGCGCTCGGCCTCCCCGCCGGGCCAGGACAGGTAGTATTTGTAGCGTTGCCCGTGGGCGGCCCCCGGCACGAAGCATTCCCAGACGCCGGAATTGTCGGCGCGCATGCTCATGGGCGCGGCCGCGCGGTCCCAGGCGTTGAAATCCCCGACCACGGACACGTAGGCGGCGTTGGGAGCCCAGACCACGAAACGGGTGCCGCCGGATTCGGGGCCCAGGGATTCGGGGTGGGCGCCGAAATGCTCATACAGGCGGGTGTGCCGCCCTTGCTTGAAGAGATAGATGTCGAGATCGCCGAGACTGCGCCGTGCGTCCATAATTAACCTCCGGGAATTCTCAGATGTCACGATAGGGAAGAGAGCGGACCATTGGCAAGGACGGAGAGGGAAATGCCGAAAAAAAAAGCGCGGTCAAAGCCGCGCCTTAAGAAACCCGCAAGGAACGCTTTCTAGTGATGGCCTTCCTTCATTCCTTCCTTGATGCGGTACACAGCGGCGATAACAATGGCCGCGAGATAGGTGAAAATCCCGATGACCCCGATAAAGCCCTGCACCGTGCTGTGCATCATGTTCCCAAAAAGCTCACCCAGCATGACTCCCTCCTCGTAGCGTGTCCCAGAAATTCGTATGTGGAACTTTTCACAACCATATCTTGACCAAAAAAGTCAAGGAAAAAGGCCATCCGCGCGCTCTGCGCCGGGCGGCGACGTACGCCCGGATCACAGTTCCCGAAAGAACGTGTCCCGCTCGACCGGGGTGAACCCGGTGGCGGCGATGGTATCCACCAGCTCGGCGATGGTCATACCCGTGGGCGAGTCCGCACCCGCCGCATGTCCGATCTTCTCCTCCACGATGGTGCCGTCGAAATCGTCCGCTCCGGCCCACAGGGCCATCTGCGCGGCCTTGATTCCGGCGAAGGCCCAGTAGGCCTTGATGTGCGGGATGTTGTCCAGGAAGAGACGCGACACGGAGATGGTGCGCAGGTAATCCTCTCCAGTGGGACCGGCGGCGCCCAGGGCGTTGTTGCGCGGCTGGTAGGCCAGGGGAATGAAGACGATGAATCCGGGCTTCTCGTCCTCTGCGGCGCGCAGGCGCTCCATGTGGTAGATGCGGTCCTCCCAGGACTCGATATGCCCGAAAAGCATGGTGGAATTGGTCTTGATGCCCATGTCGTGGGCCAGTCCGTGTATGTGCAGCCAGCGATCGGCGGTGACCTTCTCCGGGCACAGCCTCTCGCGCATGGCCGGGGAGAAGACCTCGGCGCCGCCGCCGGGCAGGGCGTCCAGGCCCACGGCCTGCATCTCGCGCAGCACCGCAGCCTCGTCCCTGCCCATGGTGTCCGCGAAATGGGCCACCTCCACGGCGGTGAAAGCCTTGACCACGGCGTCGGGACGCACTTCCTTGCACAGGGCCAGAAGGTCCAGATAATACTGGTACGGCAGGTCGGGGTTCAGTCCGCCGGTGATGTGAATCTCGCGGATGGGCTCCTCGATGCGGTCCAACAGCCGTTTTCTGGCTTCATCCAGAGAGTAGGTGTATCCGCCTTCTTCGCCGACCTTCTTGAAAAAGGCGCAGAAACGGCACTGATTGCGGCAGACGTTGGTATAGTTCAGGTGCTGGTTGTATACATAGTAGGCCTTGTCGCCGTGACGGGCGCGACGCTGCTTGAGGGCCGCCTCTCCCAGCTCGTGCGCGGAGGCGTTGCGTGCTATCTCCAGGGCGAACTCGGGCTCGATGCGTTCTCCGGGCCTGAGTCCGGCCAGCCGTTTCCTGTCTGCGCTCTTCAGTGCACTTTCAATCATCGTTCTTGTCCTCGAAATAAAGCGAGGCCGCACCCTTTACGGATGCAGCCTCGCGTCATGCTTGGGTACCGGGCACGAAGCTGCGACTATTCTTCTTCGGTCTCGGCTTCGGTTTCAGTGCCGTTCTCGGCGTTTTCTTCCATCTTCTGACGGATCATGTCGCCGAGGTTGCTGCCGGTCATGGAACCGCTCTGGGTGGTGCGGAATTCACCGGCACCGCCGCTGCGCTTGCGCTCGGGCTCCTGGGCCTTGAGAGAGAGGCCCAGACGGCGCTCGTCGGCGCTGACATGAATGACCTTGGCCTCGATGGCGTCGCCCTCGTTGAAGGCTTCCTTGGGGCTCTTGATCTTCTTCTTGCTCATCTCGCTGACGTGGACCAGGCCTTCGATGCCTTCCTCGACCTCAACGAACAGACCGAAATCGGTGATGTTGGTGATGGTGCCGGTCAGCATGGTGCCCACGGGGTAGCGGTTGGGCACGTCCAGCCACGGGTCGTCGGAGAGCTGCTTGATGCCCAGGGTGAACTTCTCGTTCTCCTTGTCCACGGTCAGGACCTTGGCGCGGACAACGTCGCCCACCTTGTAGAGCTCGTTGGGGTGGCGGATCTTCTTGGTCCAGGACAGGTCGGACACGTGGATGAGGCCGTCGATGCCGTCCTCGATGCCGATGAACAGACCGAATTCGGTGATGTTCTTGACGCTGGCTTCAAGGATGGTGCCCTCGGGGTACTTCTCGGCGACCAGGTCCCACGGATTGGGTGCGACCTGCTTCATGCCGAGCGAGATGCGCTTGCGGTCCACGTCCACGCCCAGGATGATGACATCCACTTCGTCGCCGGGGCGGACCATCTGGGAGGGGTGGCGCAGCTTGCGGGTCCAGGACATCTCGGAGATGTGCACCAGGCCCTCGACGCCGGCTTCCAATTCCACGAACGCGCCGTAGTCCACCAGGTTGGTGACCTTGCCGGTGAGCTTGTGGCCTTCGGGATATTTTTCGGAGATATTGGACCAGGGGTCCATGACCAGCTGCTTGAGGCCCAGGGAGACCTTCTTCTCGTCCTTGTCGAAGGACAGGACCTTGAGGGTCAGTTCGTCGCCCAGCTGGACCATTTCCTTGGGATGCTTGATGCGCTTCCAGGACATGTCGGTGATGTGCAGCAGACCGTCGAGGCCGCCGAGGTCGATGAACACGCCGTATTCGGTGATGTTCTTGACCACGCCGTTCACGGACTGGCCCTCTTCGAGGGTGGTCAGCAGCTCGCCGCGCTTGCGGTCGCGGTCTTCTTCAAGCAGCACGCGGCGGGAAACGATGACGTTGCTGCGGCGGCGGTTGATCTTCAGCACGCGAAATTCGAAATCCTGGTTGACCAGGGCGTCCATGTCCGGAACCGGACGCAGGTCGACGTGGGAACCGGGCAGGAAGGCCTCGATGCCCTTGATTTCCACGACATAGCCGCCCTTGATGCGGCGCACGATGCGGCCGACCACGACATCGCCGGAGTCGAGCAGCTTTTCCAGTTCGTCCAGGACCTGCATGCGCTTGGCTTTTTCCCTGGACAGGACGATGGAGCCTTCGCGCTCATTTTTACGGACAACATATACGTCGACAGTGTCGCCAACTTTGACAGCCACCTGGCCATTTTCCATGAACTCGTCGAGTGGAATCTGACCTTCGGACTTGAAATTGACATCCACGAGAATGTAGGTGTCATCGATCTTCACGACCTCGCCGGAAACGATCACTCCCTCTTCGATGTCACCGAAATCGGAGTTGAGATAGTTCTCGAGTTGAGACTCAAAATCCATCTCCATGTCGAAATCGTTCATGGACTCTGGCGTGGTTTGAGTGTTGTTCATATGTTTACCCCCTAACAAAATAAATTTGGGCAGTCCTAGCAGAGTGAATCTGCCTTGACAACCAGAATAATCTCCGGAAAAATGCTTGATTCTTGCACATAATACTTTGTTTTCAAAAAATTATCGCCCCTCGAACCCGTTCACGTTCGCTCGTCGGGCTCACGCCAGCGCGACCAGATCGTAGGTCTTGACCTCCTCGACCACTGCCCGGACCATCTTCCCGGGCCCGACATCCTCCCCGCTGACATAGGTGATTCCATCCACCTCCGGGGCCTGGAACCAGGCCCGGCCCTCGTACAGCCCCGGCCACTCCTCGTGGGGCCGGTCCACCAGCACGTCCAGCTCCTGCCCTTCGAACCGCGTGAGCAGTTCCGCGCTGATTCCGGCTTGCAGCTCCATGATGCGGTCCCGGCGCTCCTCCTTGACCTCGTCGGGCAGTTGGTCCGGCAGGTGCGCGGCTTCGGAGCCGTCCTCGGCGTAATAGGGAAAGACCCCCAGATGCATGAACCGGGTTTCGCGCACAAAGGACTCCAGGGCGTCAAACCGCTCCTCGGTCTCTCCGGGATAGCCTACGATAAAGGTCGTGCGCAGCGCCGCCTCGGGGAAAAATGTGCGCACCTGCTCCACCACGGCCCGGGGGTCGCGCTGAAAGGGTCGCCCCATGGAGGCCAGGATATCCGGATGGGCGTGCTGCAGCGGAATGTCGAAGTAGGGGATGAAGGGTTTGCCCAGTTCGGACAGGAAGCGCAGCAGGTCGCCGTCAAGCCCGGCCGGATACAGATACATGAGTCGCATCCATTCCAGCCCGTTCAAGGGCGCGAGTTTTTCCAGCAGGCCGCGCAGGGCCTTGCCTCCCCGGTCCCGTCCATAGGCGGTCACGTCCTGGGCGATGAGCACCAGCTCGCTTCGGCCCTGGTCCAGGCAGCGTCTGGCGTCGTCCACGATCTCGGCCTCGTCCCGGCTGACCAGCGGCCCGCGGATGGAGGGGATGGTGCAGAACCGGCAGCGGTTGTCGCATCCTTCGGCGATCTTCAGATAGGCGTAGCTTGGCGGCGTGGTCAAAAGCCGGGCCGCCGAATAGCCGTCAAGCGCGGACGCGAGACCCGCTCGCGCGCCCTGCGCCGCCAGCTCCCGCAAGCTCCGCCCAAGATCTCCCTGCCGGCCGATCTCCAGAAAAAGATCCACTTCCGGCAATTCGGCGCGCAGTTCCTGGCCGTAGCGCGAAACCAGGCACCCCGTGACCACGAGACGGGGACGAGGCTCCAGCCCGGCCAGGGTCTGGGCCATGTCCAGGATGACCTGCAACGATTCGCTCACCGCGGGCTCGATGAATCCGCAGGTATTGATAAGCACCACATCCGCACCCTCCGGCGTGGCCTCGTTCACGAAGCCCGAACCGAATCCGCCCAGCATCCACTCCGTGTCGACCTGATTCTTGGGGCAGCCCAGGCTGATGGTGTGTACTCGCACGTGTTTCATCATTCCTCCCATTCCACGGCAATGTCCGTCTCGGACCAGAAATTCACGTTCTCCCTGACGATGCCGAGCCTGGCCAAAGCGGGAGCGCCGGCGCGGTCATGTCCCCAAAGCTCCCCGCTGCACCGCGCGGGCAGAAAAACCCTCTTCACCCGGCCCGGCTGGCCGGAAAGCCGTTCTTCCAGAAATAGCCTCAGGGCCGTCGAACGGACCATGTTGCCAAAGGCCGGGTGCCAGGGTCCGGCCAGCAGACGCTCAAGCAGCCCCTTCTCTCCGGCCAGCCCCAGACGGATGACCCGCACGCCCTTCTTCCAGAATTCAAGCACCGCCCGGCCGCACTCTTCGACGGTCTCGTCCAGCGTCCAGGGAGCATACTCCCCTCGCCGGTACATGTCCGCGAGCCCCGTCCCCCGCACGACGACGCACGGGTAGATGCGCACCACGCCGGGGTTCAGGGCCAGGGTCCGGCGCACGTCGGCACGCCACAGCCGTGCGTTGTGCCCGGGAAGCCCGGGCAGCAGCTGCACCCCGAGCTCGAGGCCGGACCGCCGGACCATGTCGCAGGCATCGGCGGCCAGTGCGCCGTCGTATCCCCGGGAACTGGCCGCCAGCACCTCGGAGGCAAAGCTCTGCACTCCGATTTCAACCATGTCCACCCCTTTGGCGCCAAGCCGGTCGAGAGTCTCCGTATCGATGCGGTCCGGACGGGTGGAGACCCGCACGTGGACCAGGCCGTCCGGACCGGCGAAGCCGGCGGCGAGATCCAGAAAACGGTCCTGCCAGTCGGGATCGAGGCCCGTGAACGTGCCTCCGAAAAAACCCAAGGCATACGGACCCTTCTCCGCGTCCAGCCGCCGCCCAAGGTCTTCCAGGGATTTTTCGAGGCCGCACCCTTCAAGCCCGGTCTGCGCGTGCTGATCGCAAAACACGCACCGGCCCGGACAACCGGCGAAAGGAAGGAAAACCGGCAAAAGCCTGAGCTTGGTCCGCGCAGGTTCGGGAAGGGAAAAACGCCGGCTCAAAATTTTTGTCATATTTGCCAAAAAGAAAAAAAAACAAGCTGTTAGGCTTGAAAAAAAAATCCACGTTGGATATTGCACATTCAAGAATAGCCATCTCAAACGGCAAGTTACGACCAATCTTCTTGAAATATCAACTATTTCAAGAAGATATACATATCGCCAGCCGGGATGCATCCCGGACCAGGAGGACCGATGAGCAACAATACCCTGACAAAAGCAGAAATCGTCGACAACATCTATGAAAAATCAGAGCGCAATCGGGCCGAGGTCAAGGCGCAGGTCGAAACCATGCTCGACATCATGAAGGAAGCGGTCAAGAAAGACCACTCCCTTCTGATCAGCGGTTTCGGCAAGTTCGAAGCCTACGAGAAAGACGCGCGCAAAGGCCGCAACCCGCAGACCAGCGAATCCATCATCCTGTCCGAGCGCAAGGTCGTCGTTTTCCGCATCTCCCGCAAGCTGCGAGCCGAGCTCAATCCGCAATAATGAAGCACCCCGGG
Organism: Pseudomonadota bacterium; assembly: GCA_023393525.1. Taxonomy (GTDB): domain Bacteria; phylum Desulfobacterota; class Desulfovibrionia; order Desulfovibrionales; family Desulfomicrobiaceae; genus Desulfomicrobium. Next base: position 24,602 of record JAEWKZ010000029.1, read on the forward strand.
CTTTCTTTGGCCAGGCGGACGCGCATTGACTCCGCTTCCCCCAGACTGGAGAAAGCCCCGACCTGAACCCGCCAGAACGTCGTTCCGTGCAGCTCCCCCCTGGCGATCCTGGTGCCCGTGAAGCCCCGGGCATGAAGCCGCGACCTGAGCCTGCGCGCATTCTCCTCGACCACGAACGCCCCGTATTGCACATAGAACGGCCCCACATAGTGAATCCGTTGACCAGCGATGGTATTCAGGCTGACCCTGGCCGTACCCGGTCCGACAACGCCCAGCACGCTCGCCGCCGCATATGACAGATCGATGATGCGGTTGTTCACGAACGGCCCGCGATCGTTGACCCGCACCTCCGCTGTCCGCCCGTTGTCCAGGTTCCTGACCACCAGCCGGGTATGCATGGGCAGGATGCGATGCGCCGCCGTCATCTGGTACATGTCGTAGCGTTCGCCGTTGGCCGTTTTCTTTCCATGAAAATCCGCGCCGTACCACGACGCCACGCCGGTTTCGGAGTAGCCTTCGGCCGAACCCAGAGGGTAGTAGGTCTGCCCGAGCACGGTGTAGGGCTTGTACGTGCCGCCTTTGCCCGTGGGCGCGGGGGGCGGCGTTTTCGTGGACGGGGCAGGCGGGATGGACATCCCGGGAACATACCGCGAACCGCATCCAACGAGACCCATGCACAAAAATACGGCGGCCACCACTAGCGCCGACAATCCACTGCCTCTCCCCAAAAACTCTCGCAAGCTCATCCGGCGCTCATCCGTACTACGAGTTCGATATCTTCACAGACCCCGGCCAGAATTTCGCGGACTTCGGCAGGGCTTGCGGTCGAGCCGTTCCACTGACAGTCGCAGTCCCGCAGATCGATCTCCTGGTCGTCCAGGTATCGCAGCACCGCCTGGGGGGACACGACCACCCCTCGCTTGAGGACGGGCTTGAAACAATCCAAGGCCACGAAATTGAACATCTTGACCACGGCCACACCGCCCTTTCGCGCCTGCTCGTCGTGCCGGCTGACCAGGTCGGGACGAAAGGCCCTGATCGGGCTCGACCGCCGTAGCGCGATGCCGCACAGGCCCGGCATGGTTCCGCTCATGCCCAGCTCGTCGCCGTCGCCCACAAGCTCTTCCCGCCATTCGTCGACGGGCGCGTTGTTGAGAAACAGGCCCGGCACGCTGTTGGTCGCATACTCCAGATCCATGCCCAGGATTTCGGTCATGAAGTCGCGCACACAGACCGCCTGCTCCAGAAAAACACCCACGCCGCGGCGCAACAGACCGTGCCAGACCGTGGCGGAGGATTCCGGAATTGTCAGGACCAGTTGATTCGAAAGCTCACACGTTATGCCTTTCATGACATAAACCCCCTTTTTTCTTGACTTTCCCTGAAGACTGTCTGCTAACATGGCGGTAAAAGCAAGTTCAACACGCGCTCGCGCGCTCAACCTTCAAGGAGTATCCATGAAAATCCTACGCATCAATACCAGGACCAAGAGCTTCACCTTCGAAGAGCTCGGCGATCTGGCCGGTCTCGGCGGTCGCGCCCTGACCTCCAGAGTGGTCAATAAGGAAGTCCCGGCCAACTGTCATCCGCTTTCCGCCGAAAACAAGCTCGTTTTTGCCGCCGGCGTGCTGGCTCCGACCAACGCGGCCAACTCCGGGCGCATCTCCGTGGGCGCGAAATCACCCCTGACCGGAGGCATCAAGGAAAGCAACTCCGGCGGTCAGTTCGCCCACCCCCTGCCCAAGCTGAACCTGCTGGCCGTGATCCTCGAGGACAAGCCCGAGGCCGGAAGCCCCATGCAGGACATCTTCATCACCGCCGATAAGGTCGTGTTCAAGGATTCCGCCGTGGCCGGCATGCGCACCTACGCCGCACAGGAGAAGCTCCTGGCCGCCTACGGCGACAAGGCCGTGACCGCCATGGTCGGCCCCGCCGGTGAGCAGTGCCTGGCCGCCTCCACCATCCAGTTCTCGGACCCCGAGGGCCTGCCCTCCCGTTCCGCCGGCCGCGGCGGCATGGGCGCGGTCATGGGCTCCAAGGGCGTCAAGGCCATCGTCCTCGACGGCGCCGCCAATGTGAAGACCGCCTACGGCAACGAGGAACTGTTCAAGGAAGCCCGCAAGGAGTGGGTCGACATCCTGCGCGGCCACCCCGTCACCAGCCAGGGCCTGCCCGGCTTCGGCACGGCCGTCCTGGTCAACGTCATCAACGAGGCCGGTGCCCTGCCGACCAAGAACTTCCGCATGGGCAA
>JAEWKZ010000068.1 GCA_023393525.1 Pseudomonadota bacterium
CACCTGAACCCGGTGAAGCCCGAGCGCTCGCTCGAGGACTTCATGGTCAACCGCTTCGGGCGCCGGCTGTACCGCCAGTTCTTCAAGGAGTACACCGAGAAGGTCTGGGGCGTGCCCTGCGGCGAGATCAGCGCGGCCTGGGGCGCGCAGCGCATCAAGAGCCTGTCGATCACCAAGGCGCTCGCGCATGCGCTGCGCAAGGCGCTGGGCGGCGGCGGCAAGGCCGAGCAGACGTCGCTGATCGAGAGCTTCCTGTATCCCAAGTACGGCCCGGGCCAGATGTGGGAGACCGCCGCCCGGCGTTTCGTGGCGCAGGGCGGCACCCTGCTAATGCGCACCCGGGTGGACGGTATCGAGATCGCCGACGGCCGCGCGCGCGCGGTGCGCTACCGCGACGCCGACGGTGCGTCGCATGAACTGCCCTGTTCGCACCTGTTGTCCACCATGCCCATCCAGGACCTGGTGCGGTCTTCGGCGGACGCGTGGCCCGCAGACGTGCGCGAGATCGCCGCACGGCTGTCGTACCGGGACTTCATCACGGTGGGACTGCTGTACCCGCGCGAGGCGATTCCGCGCAAGCTGGACGACAACTGGATCTACATCCAGGAACCCGGCGTCAACGTCGGCCGCGTGCAGGTGTTCAACAACTGGAGCCCGCACCTGGTCGCCGACCCCGGCACGCTGTGGCTGGGCCTGGAGTTCTTCTGCCGCGAAGGCGACGCGCTGTGGGCGATGGACGACGACGCCCTGAAGGCGCTGGGCCATCGCGAGATGGTGCAGATCGGACTGGTGGATGCCGGCGCGCCGCGCGATGCCGTGGTCCTGCGCGTTCCCAAGGCCTATCCGGGCTATTTCGGCGAAGCCTACGAGCGCTTCGACGAACTGCGCGCCGCGCTGGACGCGGTGCCGAACCTGTTCCTGATCGGCCGCAACGGCATGCATCGCTACAACAACCAGGACCACTCGATGTTGACCGCGCGCGAGGCGGCGCGCCAGATCGCGACGGGCCAGGTGGACAAGGCCGCGATCTGGGCGATCAACGTGGACGACGAGTACCACGAGGAGAAGTAGGTGTCAGCAGTGCCGACAAGCACCACCGCCGGCGGGCGGGACACGGGATCGGGCTGGCCGAAAGGCCTGTTGGCGCTGACGCTGCTGCTGGCCGCGGCGGCGCCGCTGGCCATGTATTCGGCGCGCACGCCCGGCTCGAACGAGCTGGACTATCTGATCTACTACCGGCTGCTGTTCTTCAACGACTTCACCAATTCGCTGGCGATGCTGGCGGCGCTGGTGGCGGCACTGGCCATCGCCCCCTTGCGCGATGCCGCCACGCGGCTGGCGGCGCTGGTGAGCCGACACCCGGGGCGGACGTGCGTGGCGGCGTTCGTAGTCCTGGCCGTGGCCTCGCGGACGGTGTACCTCGCGTTCCCGCTGTCGATGGACGAGTACGCGCCCCTGCTGCAGGCGCGCATATTCGCCCAGGGCGACCTGGCCGCGACCTACCCGCGCGAACTGCTCGACCGGATGGTGCTGCCCGGTTTCCAGGGCGCGTTCGTGCTGGTGAACCACGAAACAGGACAGGCGGTCTCGGGCTACTGGCCAGGACTGGCATTGCTGATGACGCCATTCGCGGCCATCGGGATGGACTGGGCGCTGAACCCCCTGCTGGGCGCACTGGGCCTGCTGGTCATCGGCGACCTGGCCCGACAGGCGACCGGCCACGAGGATGCGCGCGGCTGGGCGATGCTCGCGGCCCTCGCCTGCCCGCAGTACACCGTCAACGCGATTTCCTACTACGCGATGCCGGGGCTGTTGACGCTCAACCTGCTCTACCTGTGGCTGCTGCTGCGGCCGGGCTGGAAGTCCGCCGTTCTGGCGGGTGCGGTCGGCAGCCTCGCGCTGGTCATGCACAACCCTGCGCCGCACGTGCTGTTCGCGATGCCCTGTGTCATCTGGCTGCTGGCAAACCGCTCGCGCTGGACCAGGCTAGCCCCCCTGATCCTGGGCTACGTCCCCCTTACCGCGCTGCTCTGTTTCGGGTGGCCGCTGCTCACTGCGTCCATGGGACTGCGTCCAGCCGCAGTCGCTGCGACAGATGCAGAGTTCCTGGCTTCCTGGCTCGGCAAACTCCGGGGCATATTCGAGCTGCCGGGGCTCGAGGTCCTGCAGATTCGCTCCTATGCCGCATGGAAAGCGCTGATATGGAGTGCGCCGGGACTGCTGCTTTCGGCCTTCCTGATTCGCCAGTCAGGTCCAGCTGCGCGTATTTCCCTGGCCGCTCTGCTGCTGACCTTCGCGTTCTACATGTTTTTTCCGCTGGATCAGGGTCACGGCTGGGGTCACCGTTACCTCCATTCGGCCTGGGGATTGCTGCCATTGGCTGCGGGGGCATTGGCCGCTACCGGCGGCCCGGCAGGCAGGCGCTTCGTGGCGGCAGCCGTCGTCGCAGGCATGCTCGCCACACCGACGTTCATGTACACCACTCACCGGACGGTCGCGAGTTCAGCGGACCAGATGCTTCCACGTCCCACCGAAGGGCGCGGTATCGCCTTCGTTTCCAACCAGCCGGGCCGCTACAGCTCCGACCTCATCCGGAACTATCCGGAAGACAGCGGGAAACTGATCACCTTGGCCAGCTATGGAGATGATTCAGACCAGGCGCTCGTCGAGAAGCCGGCCCCCGGAGCGGCGCTCGTCGTTAGGGATGGTCGCGGAACATTGTGGATCTCCAGTCCCGCGAATCCCGTTCCAGAACGATGAATGCGAACGCCTTCGCGCCCGGCTGCCTGGCTGGGCGTCGGATCGAAGGACTCACGGAGAGGACTGGCGAGGATTGAAGAAATAGTTGTACAGCCGGTCGTCGTGTTCGCTCACAGACCGCAGCTTCTCGCCTTCCAATAC
>JAEWKZ010000009.1 GCA_023393525.1 Pseudomonadota bacterium
CGTTGGAGCAGGTCGATTTCACCGCCGGCGATCACCTGGGGATGTCCGGCCAGTACCTGTTCTAGCAGGGTCGACCCGGAGCGGAACATGCCGCAGATGAACAGTGGTGCCGGTGCGTCGGCCGGCGCCGCCGCGACGTGGTCCGGGAGGAGGGCGGCCCCGATCAGTGCGGCTGTCGTCGCCTCGGCGCGCGCACGATCATAGGGGGGGTATCCCCGATGCGCATGCTCCTGTCCCCGGCCGAAGGCATCCAATGCGTGTGCGTAGTCTCCCATCGCATCGCAGGCACGCCCGAAGGCGAAACATAGGTTCGCACGCACCCGGTCTTCGATGGGCAACGTGGTGTACGCGGCCTCCTGCAACTGGCGGTGCAGCGGATCGTCCGGGTCATCAGGGGGATGCAGTGAGGCCAAGCGCGCGAGCGCCTCGTATCCGGCTGAGTCCGCCCGTGCCAAGCCCGGCGCCAGCAGGGTTCTGTAGCACTCGATCGCGGCATCGCGCCGGCCGCGTTCCTCGTGCAGGTTGCCAAGATTGAGCAGAGCCGGCGCATAGCCGGGTGCGACAGTGAGCGCCGCGCGCAGCTCGATCTCCGCGTCGTCATCGCGTCGCAGGTGATCGGCGAGGATCGCTGCGCGGTTCAGATGCAATTGCTCCGGATGCTTCGCACCGTATCGCAGGGCCTGGCCATAGGCGTCCATCGCATCAGCGAACCGCCCTTCGTGACGCAGCGCATACCCGAGGTTGAACCACCCGTCGGCATGGCCGGGCTCCAGTTGCAGCGCGCTGAGATACGCCAAGACCGCGTCCCGGTAGCGCCGCTGAGCCAGCAGTGCGCCGGCATGGGCGAAGAGGCCGTGGCTGGAGTGCGGTCGATCCAAGCTTCCGATCCTGTGACTGTGGGGCAGATAGTATGCTAGCCGCGCCTGCGGGGCTGCCGTCGCCCCCCCATCCTGGATCCGAGATGACCGAGTCCCTGCGTTCGCTGTCACTCTTGTTCGTTTCGTGGGCGCTGCTGCACGCGCCGGTTCGCGCCGCCGATTCCCATCCCTGCGCCGTTGTACCGGGCGCGGCCGAGCGGCTGGCGTGCTATGACAAAGCGTTCCCGCCGCCTCCGGAAGTTCATGCCGCAGCCGCTCGGCAGGCGGAACGGGACTTCGGCCTGGAGCGAAAGCCGGTAGTTGTCCTCAATCCGGGACAGACGCCTGCAGATGCGGATCCTGGCCGGATCGAGGCACGAGTAGCGTCGGTCGATCACGGCCGTGGCGGGCGGCGCGCGATCGCGCTCGAGAACGGACAGGTCTGGACTCTAGTCGAACCCACCAGTAGCGGACCATTGCGACCAGGGGATACTGTGACCATGCGCAAGGGGCTGCTCGGCAGCTTCCTGTTGACGACCCCTTCTGGGGTAACGCTGCGCGTCCGCCGCACGCGTTAGCGTTGCGCGGGGACGCAGGATGCCGCGCATCAACCAGCCCCTGTCTACAGCGCAGGCGGCCCGTTTCGAGGCAGCGATGGCCTGCCTGGGGGCCGGCCGGCCTTCCGATGCGCTCGCTATCGCGAGCGCCTTGGTCCGCGAGGCGCCGATCGCGGCCGATGCCCATCAGTTGCTGGCGATATGCGCGGCCGGCGCGGGCAGCGCCGACTTGGCGGAGGCCAGCTTCACCCAGGCGCTGCGACTGGCGCCCGAGGCGCCCGTGGTCGCGCTCAACTTCGCCACCTGGTTGCGCGGGGCCGGGCGGCTGTATGAGTGCCTGGCTCTGCTTGAACGCGCGCCCGCCACTGCCGAGGTGCTGCTGCAACGGGGACTGACGGCGCTGCGCTTGGGTCGCACAGCGCAGGCGGTCGGGGCATTCGAGCAGACGATCGCGCTCGATGCGAATAATGTTCTCGCTTGGGATGGGCTTGGCAATGCCTTGAGTGCGCAAGGTGAATGGGAGCGGGCGGCCGCAGCGTTCGAACGGGCGACCACGCTTTCTGCCGGCTACGCGCAGGCGTGGTTAAACCTCGGGACCGTGCTGCGCCTCCTGGGACGCGTCGACGAAGCACTGACCTGCCTGCGTCGCGCCGAAGCGCTCGGACTGGAAGCGCCCGAGCTGCAGGACGCGATCAGCGGCGTCTTGCAGGACCTCGGCCGTCCGGACGAAGCCATGACCGTTGCACGTGCGCTGGTCGCGCGCCGTCCCGACTTCGCCGCTGGCCACGAAACACTGGCCCACCTGCAATGGGAGAATGCGCCGGCCTCCGCGCAAGAAGCGGATCCCCTCGAGGGCTTCCGCTCAGCCGCCTACGCGCAGCCGGCGCATCGCGAGTTGCAACTGCGGTACCTGCGGATGCTGCTGTCGACACGTCGAGCGGAAGACGCGCTGACCTGGTTGGATCGGTTGCGAGGGGTGTTTCCAGGAGACGTGCTGCTGGACTGGCTGGCCGCCGACGCCCTCGACATGTGTGGGCAGCTGGAGGAGGCTGGCGCGACCTATGCCAGGTTGCAGCCGGCGCTTGGGGCCTCGTCGCCCGCCTTCCTCAATTCGCATGCGCGCAACGCCTTTAGACGCGGTAGGCCTGATCTGGCCGCTACCTGCGCCGCACTCGCGCTCGGGCTTGCGCCCCATGACCAGGAAGCCTGGGCGCACCGCGGGACTGCCTGGCGGCTGGTAGGCGACGCGCGAGAAGAGTGGCTTTTCGATTACACCCGGCTCGTGGGGGAGGTCGACGTCGAACTTCCCCGCGGTAACTCCGACCCGACGCAGGGTCTTGATGCGCTGACAAGGGTACTCGATGCGATGCACCTTGCCCGTCGTCCGCCGGTCAACCAGAGCGTGAGGATGGGTTCGCAGACGCCTGGTCGCCTGTTCGGGCGGCGTGACCCGGTAATCCGCGACACTGCGGCTGCGATCGAGGCCACGGTCCTGCGGTGGCTCGCGACGCTGCCCGAGGTGCCCGACCATCCGTTCCTGGCGCGGCGGCGTGCGGGCGTGCGGTGCGTGGGATCCTGGTCTGTGCGGCTTACTTCCTCCGGACACCATGCCAACCATATCCACAACGAGGGTTGGTTGAGCTCGGCGTTCTACGTCTCCCTGCCGCCAAGCGTGGCCAACGCGACCGAGGGTTCGACAAACGGTTGGATCCAGTTCGGTCAACCAATGTCGGAACTCGGCCTGGCCCTGCCGCCGCGGCGCATGATCCGCCCGCAGCGCGGCCGCTTGCTGCTATTTCCCTCCTTCATGTGGCATGGGACCGTTCCTTTCGAGGATACGGAACCTCGGCTGACGGTGGCCTTCGACATGCGCCCGGCCTGACCGCCCGCGGACTGCTCAGTCCAATGCGATGCCGGCAGCCGCGAGTGCGTCGGCGAGCGGGCCGAGCCCCTCCAGATGCCGTCGCGAACTGTGTACTGAGCGGCGATGCACCGGTTCGCGCACCTGGGCGGCGCTGGCGGTGGGGAACACGGCCCGGTCCGGGGAGGCGGCGAGGATCGACGGATCCCAGGGCAGGTCGCACCAGGCCAGGATGCGCTGCGCCTCGGCTTCGGTATTGCCGACCAGATCTTAGTAGCGGACGTCCAGGATCGCGCCTGGCATCACGTTGTGCCAGTGCCGCATCAGCCGGTCGTAGGCGACGTAGTACCGGGCCAGTTCTTCCAGGGAGTAGGAGAAGTGGTAGGCGTTGAAGAACAGCGTCTTGTAGACGGCGTAGCAGCAGTCGAGCGGGTCGCGCCTGAGGTGGATGATCCGCGCGTTCGGCAGCGCCTTGCGAATCAGGCCGCAGTAGAGGTAGTTGACCGGCATTTTGTCGATGAAGCGGGCGCTCCCCAGTGCCGCCTCACGTGCCCCGCGCATGTACTCGCGGCCCAGGGCGCTGAAGTCCAGCTGCAGCGAAGCGCGCGCGGAGCTGGCCTCGCACCCTGCATCGAGAACGCGCTGCGTGGCAACGGCGACCAGGTTGCTGAAATCCAACAGCTCTCCCGCGGAGGCGACGCTGCCTTGCTGGACCAGGAATCGTTCCGCCAGTGTCGTGCCCGTCCGCGGCATCCCGACGATGAAGATCGCGCCGGCGTCGTCATGGCCCTCGCTCGGCGTCGCCATCGCTGCCGCATCGTAGGCCTGCAGGAGCGCATCGATGGCCGAGACCTCGCCTTCGATGTCGTAACGCAGCGTGCCGCGCTTGCGCTCTGCGGCCGCCGTCAGGGCCGAGAAGGAATGGGAA
>JAEWKZ010000084.1 GCA_023393525.1 Pseudomonadota bacterium
AGACCGTCATCAAGAGCCTGGGCAAGGTCTATCAGGACGTGCGCGGCATTTCCGGCGCGACCATCAAGGGCGACGGCAGCATGGCGCTCATCCTCGACATAGCCGCCCTCGTGGCCTGAAAGACATGCCCGCTCACTCCCCCTGGCGCAGGGGCAAGGTGACCACGAAGCGGGCTCCCCGGCCTTCGGGGGAAGTCACGGTGAGATGTCCGCGATGATTGTTGGTGATGATGAAGTAGGACACCGAAAGCCCAAGGCCGGTCCCTTCCCCGACCTTCTTGGTGGTGTAGAAGGGTTCGAATATGCGGGAGATCTCTTCTTTGGGAATTCCCGGCCCGTTGTCCTCCACCTCGATCACCGCCCAATTGCGCACCTTCTTCGTGCGCAGGGTCAGCGTCGGGTTTTCCGTTCCGGCCCGGGCCATGGCCTGGGCGGCATTGCGCACAAGATTCAAGAGCACCTGCTCGATTTCCGTGCCGACGCAGGGCACCAGCGGCAAATCAGGATCATATTCCCTGACGATGCTGAGCTTTCTGAAATCATAATGCTTCTTCAAGTCAAAATCCTTGCCTGCAAGTTCAAGAGCCCTGGATGCGATGGCGCTGAGATCATTGGAAGAAAACGTCGATTCGCTGCGCCGGCTGAAGGACAGCATGTTCGCCACGATGGCCGCGGCGCGCTCGCCCGCATCGCGAATTCCCTGAAGATAACGGAAAATGTTCCGTTCTTCGAGAAACATGGCCAGACGATGCAAATCCAGCTCGTGCCGATGGGCCGCCTCGATATTGGGCTCCATGGACGGGTCGAGCCTGCGCGTGATATTCTGCACGCCCTGCACGATGATGCCCAGAGGATTGTTGATCTCATGGGCCATGCCCGCGGCCAAGCCTCCCAACGACTGCATCTTCTCCGTCTGGATCATGAGCTGCTGCATGCGCTTCATCTCCCGCAGATCGTGAAGCACGGCAAAAACACCTGCCTTTCCATTGATGTCGATGAGCTGACATGAGAGCAGGCAAAGAATCTCTTCGCCGTCTTTGCGGTAGGCGGCGAACTCAAAATCCCTGATTATCCGGTGTTCGTTCATCAGCGCATACAGGCGATCTCTCAAGTCAGGAGACTGATAGACCCCGAGTTCAAGAGACGTCTTGCCCAGGACCTCCTCGCGGGAAAACCCGAAAAGAGCGACAAAGGCATCGTTGACGTCCTGAATGCGCTGCGTCTCCATCTCGAAAAGCACGATGGCATCCGGGGACAGGCGGAATATGCTCGCGAACTTTTCCTCGGACTGCCGCAACCTGTCCTCGGCGGCCTTGCGCGTGGTGATGTCCTCGATGGTGCCGTCGATATAGGCGGGTTGGCCTGCCTCGTCGAATTGCAGCGAAGCGTTGATGACGGAGTAGAAAGGCGACCCGTCCTTGCGTTTGAATTCGATGTCCCTGCGGATGCCTGCCGGGGAGACGAGCAGCGACTCGAGCATTTCCCGGCGAATTTCGGGACACGGGTAGATGTCCACCTCCAGGACCTTCGCCGAGGCAAGCAGCTCGTCCCTGTCCCGGTATCCCAGCATACGGGCGAGGGTGGGATTGGCTTCCAGAAAACGCCCCGTGAAGCTGGTTCGAAAAATCCCTATGGGCGCGTTGTTGAAAATGGCCCGGTACTTCTCCTCGCTTTGCAGCAGGGCTCTTTCCGTGCGCTTTGCCTCGGACACATCCTGAATGATTCCAAGCACCCGTTGCGGAGAATCCGGGGTCCTGTCGAAGAGCTGCCCATACTCGAACACGTCTGCGAACGATCCATCCGGAAGCCGCAGACGGTACTCGATCACGTACCTTTTCCGCTGCGTCAACGCCTCTTCGAACAGAGCCGTCGCCCTGTCCGCGTCCTCCGGGTGAAGCAGCTCCGTCCAGACGCTCAAACCGCCTTTCATCTTCTCCGGATCATATCCCAGCACGTCCTGCATGCTTCCGCTCCAGGAAAGCTCGTCATTGTCCACATCATATTCGTAGAACGTCAGCCTGGCTGCCGCCGTGGTCAGGTCGAATTTTTCCTTCCAACGCCTGACGCTCTTTTCGGCCTCCTTGAGCGAGGTGACGTCCACGGCAGTGGACAAGACATTTGTCTGTCCCCCCACCGAAACCAAGGATGAGGAAAACAGCAGCTGACGCACCGTTCCGTCAGGCCTGACCATCTGCGTTTCCACGTTGCTCAAACGGCCATCCCTGTGGAGCATGTCCATCAAACGCCGCCTTTCGTCACCGCCTGCCACAGCGAGGTTGTTCTCCGAAAATCCGAGCACCTCTTCACGCGAGATGCCCCACCGGGACAAAAAAGCGGCATTGACATCCACATACGTACCGTCGATCCTGTTGAATGCTATGGAATACGGCGAGTCATCGAAAATGGCTTGAAACTTCTCCGCGAATTCACGTTTTTCACGGGACAGAGTATCGATTTTTTCACGGGCGGACCGCAGTTCGCGGACCTGCGTTTCCAACGCATTCCTGACTGACCGCAAACGAACGCAAACAATCAAAAGCGCGGTCGCGCAAAATAGCGCAAGCACGGCAAGGAAAACAGGAAGACCGGCATCAACCAGCAGGGCAGGCAGGGAAACCGCGTTCATTGCACTCACGGGCGAATCCTCCAATCTCAAAACATAATTGAAGGATCAGACGAAAACCGTGCCGGCACGAGCAACACGATCCGTGTCGATCCTCCGGTAAAGAGAATTTCATGTTTTGAGATGCTTACGCATACACGATGATGCGAACGAAGAAAACGGAGAAATGGCGGTGGAAGCCCTTCAATCCCGAAATCGCGCCGCACTTTCGCCCATGCGGGAGAGGATCTTTTGCAGGGCGACGCGGGAGAGGCCGGAGATGCGGGCGGCTTCCGAGACGTTGCCTTTGGTCTGGGTCAGCAGTTCGTTGACGTAGGATTGCGTGAAGGTGGCCACGGCATCGGCCTTGGCGACTTTGTACGGTCCGAGCGCTGCCTCGCCCCCGCGCACCGCTCCGTCCGGGATCACGGGCACGCAGCCGCCCTGCCGCACCACGCGCAAAAGGTTCATGTCCACCCGCTCCGTGGCGGCGAAAACGGTCAGCCGGCGCACGAAATTCTGGAGCTCGCGCACGTTCCCCGGCCAGGGCTGGGCCACCATCCAATGCATGACCTCCGGATCGACCTCCTTTTCGGCCAGCCCCATCTCCCGGCAGGCCACCCGGAAAAAATGCCCGGCCAGAAGCGGGATGTCCTCGGCCCTTTCGCGCAGAGGTGGCAGGGTCACGGTGAGAACATTGAGGCGATAGTACAGGTCTTCGCGAAACGTCTTGGCCTGCATGAGGGTTTCCAGGTCCTGGTTGGTGGAGGCGACCACGCGCACATCCACCCGCGAGGACTTGTTCGAGCCCACGGGCCGGACCTCCCCGTCCTGCATGACCCGCAACAGCTTGGTCTGCACCGCCGGGGAAATGTCCCCGATTTCGTCCAGATGGATGGTGCCCTTGTCGGCGGCCGCGAAAAGTCCCTTGTGGTCGCGGTCGGCTCCGGTGAAGGCGCCCTTGACGTGACCGAAGAGTTCGCTCTCTAGCAGGTTTTCGGGAATGGACGGGCAGTTCACCGAGAGGAAGGGCCGCGCCGCCCGGGGGCCGAGATGATGCACCATGCGGGCCACCAGCTCCTTGCCCGTGCCGGACTCGCCCCGGATGAGCACCGTGTATTCGGATTGGGCCACGGCCGCGATGGTCCGTTTGAGCTGGCGCATGGCCGCACCCTCGCCCACCAGCTCTCCCCCGGCCTCCTTGCTGGCCAGAATCCGGCGCAGACGGTTGTTTTCCTCGAGCAGACGGCTGCGCTCCAAGCCCTTCTCCACCACGCGGAAAAGCTGCTCCGGCTCGATGGGCTTGGTCAGAAAATCATAGGCCCCGGACCGCAGGGCCTCCACCGCCGTCTCGATGGTTCCGTAGGCGGTGAGCACGACCATGCTCAGGTCCGGCTGCGCGCCCAGAGCCCTGGACAACAGCTGCAACCCGGTCATTTCCGGCATGCGCAGGTCCGTGATCATGAGCTGCGCCGGAGTGGCGGCCAGGGAACGCAAGGCCTGTTCCCCGCTGTGCACGGCCTCCACGCCCAATCCGGGGAAACGGCCGCTTATCAGACGGGCCAGGCCGCATGCGAAATCCACCTCGTCATCGACGATGACGACCCGCTCCCCACTGCCAACATAATGAGCTTCAGAAACATTCATCCCTATTTCACCTTCGGATGCGAGGCATCCCGCTTCTGATCGTCCATCGCGGCTGGCAGAAGGACCACGAAACGGGCTCCTCCCAAATCGGAATGCTCCACCGCGACCTCCCCGCCGACATCCCTGACCATGCCGTAAACCACGGCCAGCCCCAGGCCCGTACCGGCGCCTATGGCCTTGGTGGAATAGAACGGATCGAATATGTGCGGAGCGTCGACCGCCGCGACTCCTGGCCCGTTATCCTCCACGGCGACGGAGACCTTGCCGTCCATGGAGGCCACCCGCACCACGATCTCCCCATTCTCCTCGCCGACCGCATCAAGGGCGTTGATGACCAGATTGCTCACCACCTGCTCCAGTTCGCCGATGCCCATGCGCACGAACAGAGGCGTCGGGGGATGATCCACGGTCAGCCGCGCCCGCTTCTTGGCGGCCTGCACGGAAAAGACCTCGGATACGGAAACGGCCACGGCGCAGGCGTCCGCCGTGCCCGATCCGGCGGCCTTGGGCCGGGCGAAATTGAGCAGCTCCTGCAGCACCCGCTGCGCCTGCCGCGTGTGGCGCTCGATGACGTTCAGATCGGAGGCCTGCTGCGGATCGGTCAGCGTCTGCCGCAACAACCCGGTGTAACAGAGGATGACCCCGAGGGGATTGTTGATCTCGTGCGCCAGACCCGCGGTCAGCTTGCCCACGGTGGCCATCTTCTCCGAATGCCAGACCTGGGAGCGCATGCGCTTCTCCATGGTGGTCTCGCGCACGTACACGACCACGCGGTCCGCCTGACGGTCGGAACTGCGCACGGGATACATGGACAGGGAGAAGGAACGCCCTTCGGGCAGCTCCACCTCGCGCAGGTCCGGCGATCCCCTGCGGATGGCCTCGATCATGGGGCACTGCTCGGAACGCGGGTCAAAGAATATGGCCAGCATGTTTCCGTCGGTGCGTGCGCCGCCGGTCAATTCCGAGGTCAGCTGGCGTGCGGCCTGGTTCACGGTCAGGACGGCGCAATTGGCGTCCATGAGCGCCAACGGGTCGGTGATGCCCTCGACAATGGTTTCGAGCACGTTCATCTGCCGCAGCAGGCTGTCGATGGCAGTCAGGTTTTCCGTGGCCGTTCCAAGCTGCCGCCCCAGCGCGGTGAGCACGCGCTGATCGTGCCTGGATGCTTCGGCCTCCGTGTCCCAGTACAGGCAGAGAATGCCTTCGGCGTTGCCCGAACTCGACTCGACCGGCACGAAAATCTTGGACCCGGCTTGCAGGCAGGCGCTTCCGGTCAGCACCCCTACCAGATCGTCCGGCAACTCCGGGGCTCCCGTGGATTCCGGCCAAACGTAATAATTCCGCGAAACCATGGTGCAGACATAGGCGATGCTGCGCGCCTTGAAGCGTGAGCAGATCTGGGGCAGGGCCAGGCTCCAGAGTTCCGAGCGCGAGGCGCTGCGGCGCATGTCCTCCAGCAGACGGACAAAGAGATGCACGTCGGCCTGCCGGGCTTCGGCCTCGTGGGACAGGGCCTCCGTGCGCTCATCGACCATCTTGCGCAGGTTCTCGGCGTAATCCTGCAACTGCCGCCGGACTTCGAAGAGATGGTCGCCCATCTGCTCCATGCATTCGACCAGTTCTTCGATCTCATCGCCCTGTTCCAGCTTGTGCAAAAGCTCCGACCCTTCGGCGTCGGCGACATTGCGCCGGAATACGCTGTTCAGGCGCTTGAGGTTGTTGACCACCAGCACCTTGAACAGAAAATTCGTGGCCGAGAAAAAAAGCAGCGCGCCGAAAGCGAAAAAGGCGAAGTAGGTCAGAATGGTCTGCTGCACGCGTCCGACGCTGCTCTGCACGGAGATGCCCACGAAATCGACACCGGCGATGGAGCCTTCCTCCTTGCCAAACCCCCGGCCCCCGTAAAGGGTCAACAGTTCCGGAGGCGCGTCCTCGGGGCGGCCGTGACAATACATGCAGCCGTCCTCGAAACGCACGGACCGCACTTTCAGGAAATATTTCTCCCCGCCCATGCTCTTGTAGCCCTGCCACAGTTCCTGGTCCGGATTGGCGCGGAAGTAGCGGATCAGTTCGCGCTCGTGCTCGTTGGCCTCATAGGCCGGATTGCGCGCGTCGATGGCCACCCGGCGATAGATGGTGCCGTCGCTGGTATCGTTGACCGGGGCCATGATGGTCCGGGAAATGTAGGAGGAGGACATGGCCTCGATGACGAACGAGGCGGGCAGACGCTCGTACATGGCCGGGCGGAGCACGTCGCGCACGTAGTGCTGGATGGAATCGACGTGGGCGAAGATGAGCATGGCCTTGTCCCGGACTTCCTCCTCCAGCACGTTTTTCATGTGCAGGTAAAAGCCGACGGAAAAGACAATGCCCAGAACGATGGAAGCCGCCAAAAGTCCGGACACGAATTTTGTCTGTATTTTTGATGGCTTGAAAATTTGCATGGGGCTCGCCTGAAGATGATGCTTCCCGTGACCGGACAAGGAGATGCGCTGTGGACAGTGATGCGGGCGGGCTCAGCCGCCCGGAAGATCACACAAAAAAAAGGAACTCCGTCGTAAACGGACTGAATCGACTCTCAAGCACCCGCGAAAAACCTGAAAAATCGGGCCTGCCGCATGACAGGCGGTCCTGCGCGGCTATTTTTCTTCCAGGGCGAAGCGCAGGTAGTTTTCTCCTTCCCTCACCTGCTCCACATCCGTGTAGTAATACCGGCTCGGATCGATGCCGTTCTTGTCCAGGTACACGGACATGCGGTCCAGAATGCCGCAGGAGTGGGTCAGCAGGGGCAGGAACAGGTAGACGAAGGCCAGGGCAGCACCCAGGGACAACGTGAAATTCCTCAGCCGTACAGGCAAACTTTTTTCCGTCATGACGCGGCGTCCTTGAAGGCCGGGAGGGAAACCCTCCCGGCGTGGAGATACAGTTTAGATCTTGGCCGTGATTTCCGGGAAAACCACGTAGAACATGATGTAGGCCATGGTCAGAGTCAAGGCCAGGTTGAAGCTCTGGCCGCACACGTACAGGATGAGCGGCTTGCCGCCCTTGAAGTACTTGGCCAGTTCGCGGAAGTTGGTGGACAGGCCGATGGCCGCGAAGGACAGGGTGAAGAACCAGTCGCGCAGCAGCTTGGTGCCGCCGCTGACGATGCCGCTGGAAAGCACGGCCTTGCTCAGGTCCTTGTCCATGCCGGCGTCCATGATGGAGAAGATGATGGACGCGCCGATGAAGCCGAGCACGAACTTGGGGAAACGGTGCCAGATCTCTCCGGCGCCGACGCTCTTGCCGGATTCGCCGGTCTCGACCTTGGTGACCCAGTACACGGCCACGCAGAAGGCGGTGACGCCGATCATGACGTTCTGGATCATCTTGATGGTCGCGGCCACGTACATGGCCTTCTGGCCCAGGAACGCGCCGGCGGCGGCCACCGCGCCGGTGGAGTCGATGGTGCCGCCCATCCAGGCGCCGCCCAGAATCTCAGGCATGCCGACAGCCTTGATGAAGGCCGGCATGGCGATCATCATGATGGCGGTGAAGACCAGGGACAGGCCGATGGACAGGGTCAGCTCTTCCTTCTTGGCCCGGCAGGCGGCTGCCGTGGCGATGGCGGCGGAGGTGCCGCACACGGACATGTCGGCGGAGATGACGATGTTCAGGGTCTTGGAGGGCATCTTCAGCACTCTCTGACCAAAGGTGTAGGTCACGACGACGACGATGGGCGTGACCACCCAGGCCACGAAGATGCCGGGAATGCCGATGGCCACGATCTTGTTGAAGAGCACTTCCGCGCCCAGGAGCACCAGACCGGTCTTGATGAAGAATTCCACTTCGCAGGCCGGGAGCACCCATTTGGGCGTGCCCAGGGTGTTGGCGATGAGCATGCCGAGCACGACGCCCCAGGCCTCGGCACCGAAACCGTACTGTTTGGAGATGGCCTGTCCGCCCAGCAGATAGGCCAAAATGGCGACCAGGAACACGACCACGAAGCCCTGCATGAAGGCGGGCATGCTCTTGCCCATCATGGCGATGCCGACGCCGAAGATGGCGGCGAGGAAGATGCACAGCCCGATCAGGCTGGGAATCTTGTTGTACGGCTTGTTGTCGACTTTCTTCTTGGCATCTCCGGCCGCCGTGTGCGCGTCGCGCCAGGCGGAAATCTTGGAGGCGGCCTCGTCATTCAAGGCCTGATCCTGGAAGGAAGCGGCCGCGGCGGCACCTTCGGCGGCGACGGCGGCGGCCAGGGCCGTTTCAAGATTGCCCTTGGCCTCTTCGTACTTGGCCATGCCCTTTTCATTGAGCGCCTTGGCCTGGGCCTCGGTCCGGATCACCGCATCCATGGGATTGGTCTTCCAGGATCCGGGCTTGGTCACCCACTGGGTCATGAACTTGCCGAAAGGCGTGCTGGTGCCTTTGAGCTTGCCCTTGTCGTCCTGGGCATTGTGCCAGGCGACGGTCTTGAACGGAGCCTTGTCCAGTTCGGCCTGCTGAACCTGGTTCAGGCCTGCGATCTTTTCGGCGAACTCCGCCTTGGGGCCGTACGTTGTGTACGCCAGGATGGATACGGCGATGATGATGAAGCCAAGCCAGATGGCCAGATAGTCCTCTTTCTTCCACAAATCCGACCACTGACTTTTTCCGTGATCGATGACGACGTTGCTTTCCTGAGCCATGTTTTTTTCTTCCTCCTCGATGATTATGAAGCGTTTTCTCGCCGGTTATTTTGACAACGAGCACATAGCAAAAGACCTGCCATAATCACGTCAAGGACAAGATTCTTTTATTTCTGATAGTTGGGCGTTAGCGGTCTCCAAAAATTGCAAACTTTGGTTTGCAGCGCAAATTCATGTTTGCATCATCTGCCCGAAAACCGCAAACATGCCGTTCAAGCGATCCGCCCGCGCAGCCCGCATAAAAAAGGCGTGACCGATCCGCAGGGACCGTCACGCCGTCGCGGCAATGGAAAGACGCCTATTTCTCGATGTCGAGTTCGCGCTTCTTGGAATAGATGAAGCGCACCAGCTGATACTCGAAGGGGCTGCCGGTCTCGTAGTAGCGGAACTTGACCTGGTGGCGGGCATCCACGGCCTTGAGCCCGTACACCCCCATGGTGGCCGAACTCCGCGCGGCCCAGCCGACTCCGTCCAGGAACATGTCCGCCGGATTGAGGTTCATGGCCGCGTCAACGGCCAGGCCTCCGGCATCGCGCACCCCCGAAGGCCCGACCACCGGCAGCACGAGATACGGGCCGGACGGCACGCCCCAGACGCCCAAAGTCTGCCCGAAATCCTCGTTCTCCTGCGGGATGCCGCCGTTGCCGAGCACGTCGATGAGCCCGCCCAGGCCAATGGTCGTGTTGAAGACGAAGCGTCCAAACGAGACCGACGCCTTTTTCGGATTGCCTTGCAGGACCGAGTTCACGAAAATCGGGATTTCCTTCAGGTTATTGAAAATATTGGAAACACCCTGCTGTACGCTGTCCGGCAGCACCGCCTCATAGGTTCTGACCACCGGAAGATAGACATAGCGGTCGAGCTGGGCGTTGAAATGATACATGTTGCGGTTGAAACCTTCCCAGGGGTCATGGACCTGAAAATGCCGCTCCACGGAGGGGTCCTCCGGCAAGCCCCGGTGAACGGGGGCCTGAAAGGGTCCGGGCCCGTGCTCGGCGGTTGTGGCGCATCCGCCGAGGACGAGAAGAACGAGGCAGAACAACAGTGTGCGCATGAGGTGTCTCACTTACGGAAAAATTCGAGCATGGCCGCGACGTTGTCGCGGTACCGGAGATTGCCGCAATGGCCTCCGGCCGGATACAGGGTCAGACGCCCGGCGAAGGTGCTCTCCAGAAATCTGAAATTATCCTTCGTCAGGATGATATCGTCGGCATTGGTCATGACCGCGATATTTTCCGCCCGACGCAGAAAGGGAGCGATGGATTCCAGGCTGCTGGCCTCCACGGCCCGCTCGCGGGTCATGGCCGGATCGCGGAAAGCCAGAAAAGGCAGAAGATACTGATCCACGTAATCCTCGAAACTCACGCCCACGGCGGCGTCCAGATACGGGGACAGGGACTCGTTCTTCTCCACGCGGTGCCCCCTCGGGGCGATATACCCCGCGCCGGTGCACACATCGCTGGTGAAGACCATGGAGGCCAGGGACACCCGGAAAGCCACGCCGATCAGGATCTTGAGCTCTTTTTCCGAAATGGAGCGGTTGCCGTGCAGGGCGAAGAGGAACTCATCGCCGAAATTGACCTCGTTGCTGCCGCGGTAGGCTTCCGACAAATCGGAGACCAGATCCGCCACCACCCTGGTCGCCTCGCCCTGATCGGCGACGTTGTCCGAAAGCAGCCGGTCCAGAATGGTGGCCGAAGTCAGCAGGCTCACCGCCGGGTTGAGCAGCATCACCTTGTCGAACCCGAAACGCTTCTCGCGCGTGTCCAGCTCCGCAAGAAAGGCAGACTGGGTGCCGCCGAGGCTGTAGCCGGTCAGGTTGTAGGAGGATATTTTGTCGCGACCGATCTGGCTCACGATGGCGTCCATGCTCTGGTACAGGTCGGCCACATCCTGGGGGATGAACCCCGGAACCTGGGTCGTGGACGCGCTGACCACAAAGTTCGGGTAGGTCGGCGAGGACAGGCTGACCACGTGAAAACCGGCCCGATGAAAGACCGCCTGCAGAAAACGGCAGGTGGCCGAGTCGTAGGAGGAGCCTGTTCCGGCTATGATGAACAGCAGGGGCGCGATTCTGCGTTGCAGGGCCAGGGAGTATTGCAGGGTGTCGTCGTACCAGAGGATTTCGGGCACGGGGCGCTCATGCAGCAGGAGTTCCCGAGCGCGCACCGCTCCCAGATCCCTCAGTGGGTTGAGGTCGGCAAGCCCGGCGGGTCGGACGGACTCCAGCGGAAATTCGTCCCGGGGCAGGGTGGCCAGGACGGTGGCTTCGTATGGGTTCTTGAACGGGTAGTCGTAGGCCCGGGCAGGCAGAAAACCGGCCAGCACAAACAGGCATGACAGCAGGAAGCGAAGCATGCGCCATCCTCCATGATAATGTATCTGGCTCCCCTACCCAGTTGGAGATTTGAGCGCAAGCCTCGGCCCAAAATGAAACGGGCGCCCGTTCTCGATGCGCGGGGGCGGATCTAGCGTTCGTCGAAGTAGAGCTTGTGCTTGATGTTGACGCCCTTGGCGATGAACACCACGGATTCGGCGATGTTGGTGGCCAGGTCCCCGATGCGCTCCAGGCGGCGGATGAGGATGATGGTGTGCACGGAACGCTCGATGGCCGGAGTCTCGTGGATCATGTACTCGATGACTTCACGCATGTTCTTGTGATTGAGCACGTCGACCTCGTTGTCCAGATTGCAGACCTGCAGCGCCGCCTCCTCGTTGCCGGACGTGAACGCCAGGGCCGCGTGGCGCAGCATGGCCAGGGCCTTGTTCCCCATTTCGCGGACATTCTCGTGAAAAGGCAGGGGCGGGCGGGAACTGAGCATGATGGAGCGTTCGGCGATATTCACGGCCTCGTCGGCGATGCGCTCCAGGTCCACGCTGATGCGCATGCAGCCCAGGATGAAGCGCAGATCACCGGCCACAGGCTGTTCCAAGGCCAGGAGCTTGAGCGCAAGCTCGTCTATCTCGACCTCCAGGCGATTGACTTCCACGTCCCCGTCCTGAACCTCTTCCGCCAGGTATAAGTCCTTGTTCACATAGGCCTGAATGGCTTTGCTGACCGCGTCCTCGGTCAGGGCCACCATTTTCAGCACCTTGAGCTTCAAGGTTTCGATTTCTTCGTGCAGATGCGTATACATGTTTCACTTCCTTTCAAAATGTTGCGGACCGGTCATGAGAACCACGGGCATCAGCCGAAACGTCCGGTGATGTAGTCCTCGGTCTGCTTGTTCTCCGGCCTTGTGAACAGCTTGTCCGTAGGGCCGACCTCGACGAGGCGGCCCATGTAGAAAAAGGCGGTCCGGTCGGAGACGCGAGCGGCCTGCTGCATGGAATGCGTGACGATGACTATTGTGAACCTGTTCTTGAGCTCGTGGATGAGTTCCTCGATCTTCTGCGTGGCGATGGGGTCCAGCGCGGAAGCGGGCTCGTCCATGAGCAGGACCTCGGGCTCCACGGCCATGGCCCGGGCGATGCACAGACGCTGCTGCTGGCCGCCGGAAAGGCTGAGGCCCGACTGGTCCAGGCGGTCCTTGACCTCGTCCCACAGGGCGGCGAGCTTCAGGCTCTCCTCCACCCGCGCGTCGATGAACTCGCGGTCTTTCACGCCGTTGACGCGCAGTCCATAGGCCACGTTCTCGTAGATGCTCTTGGGGAAGGGGTTGGGCTTCTGAAAGACCATGCCCACCCGGCGCCGGAGCACGACCACGTCATGGGACGGATCGTTCAGGTCCTGGCCGTCCATGGTCAGGGATCCCTCGATCCGAGTGCCGCTTATGAGATCGTTCATGCGATTGATGCAGCGCAGGAACGTGGACTTTCCGCACCCCGAGGGCCCGATCAGCGCCGTGGCCTGATGCTCGAACATGTCGAAGGAGATGTCCTGCAGCGCGTGAAAGTCCGAATAATAGAAGTTGAGATTTCTGGACGAAATCTTGACCGTTTCTGTCATGTCTATTCCTCTGCGATCTGCCCGGCCAGGGGCAAGGTGATGATGAAGCGCGATCCGATCCCGGTTTCGGGCACAGGACTCTGCACCGTGATCCGCCCTCCGTGATTGGCCATGATGTGTCTGCAGATGGCCAGGCCCAGGCCCGTGCCGCCGACGGAGCTGTTGCGGTCCTTTTCCACACGGTAGAACCGTTCAAAAATCCGGGTCTGGTCTTCGGCCGGGATGCCCGGCCCGTTGTCCTCGATAAAGACAACCAGCTCCGATCCGCTCTTCTGTCCGTGGACACGGATGACGGCAGTCTCCTCGGGCACATACTTGATGGCGTTTTCAAAGACATTGCGAAAAACCTGGACCAGTTGCTCGAAATTGGCCCGCACACCGGGGGTGGAGGCGTCCAGTTCGCTGGAGAACTCGATGTTCTTGTGCAAGGGGTGGCAGCTTTTCCAGGCCGAATACACCGCCGAAGCCGGTTCGACCGAGACCATATCCACCCGCTGCTTGCCATGTTCCAGGCGCGAAAGCTGCAACAGTTCGTCGAGCATGGTGTTCATGTGGTTGGCGTTGCGCAGAATGACCTCCAGAAATGAACGCGTCTGCTCGGGGTCGTATTTGTCGATGCCCACCAACGTTTCGGCATAGCCCTTGATCGATGTCAGCGGCGTCCGCAGCTCGTGCGACACGTTGGCCACGAAGTCGCGGCGGATCTGTTCCACGCGCTTTATTTCGGTGATGTCGTGAAAAACCATGATCACGCCAAGCTCGGCGTCACCCTTGATGGGCACGATGGAGACATCGAAATTCCTGCCCCCGGCCAGGGACACCACCACGCCGACCTGGGAAAAATCCCCTTGCAGGCGTTTTTTCAGCGCAGCGTCGCAGGCGTCCTGCAGATCCTGGAGCAGTGAGAGTTCCATGGGCTTGCGACCCGCAAAGGTCGACAGGCCGGGAAAAATCTCCTGAGCGGCGTAGTTGCCGCGCAGGATGCGCCCGTTGCCGTCCAGAACGATGAGTCCGGCCTTCATGCCGTTCAGCACGGCCTCGGACTCCATCTTCTGCTTGACGATGGTCTGCATGTTGGACTCGATGCGTTCGACCATGTTGTTGAAGGCCGCGACCAGCGGGGTGAGCTCCGTGCTCGGCGAAAACCGGATGCGCTTGCCCGGTTCGCCCTGGCCGATGTCGGCGGCGGCCTGGGCCACGCTCGCGATGGCGCGGCCGATCTGGCGGGAAGTCAGGGAGACCAGCCCGAAGGCCAAAACCACGCTCAGTCCGTAAACCCAGCCGGCCTGCCCGTAGAGGCGGTCCAGACTCTTGCGGATCTGGCTTTGGGGGCGCGCGATGCGCACGACGCCCTCCGGCAGGACCCCGCTCGCCTGGGTGCGCATGGCGGCATAGAGCAGCTCCTGGCCCAGGGTGTCGCTGTAGCGCAGGCCGATGCCTACCTCGCCGCCCAGGGCCTGGGTCATCTCGGGACGGCCCAGATGGTTCTCCAGGCTCTCCACCCGCTCCGCCGTCACGCCGGAGTCGGTCAGCACCCGACCGTCAAGGGTTATGAACGTGATGCGTATGTCCATGCGCGCGCCCAGCTCGCGCAGGGCCTCGTTGACCTGTTCGAGGGAGTGGAAAGCGCCGGAAGACAGCATCCATTCCACGGAACGCAGG
Source organism: Pseudomonadota bacterium (assembly GCA_023393525.1). Lineage (GTDB taxonomy): Bacteria > Desulfobacterota > Desulfovibrionia > Desulfovibrionales > Desulfomicrobiaceae > Desulfomicrobium. The sequence continues at coordinate 14,530 of JAEWKZ010000084.1, forward strand.
TCGCGCACGGCGCCTTCCCGCGCCTCGCGCTCGCTGGTCTGCCCGAGATTCTGGTGCAGATAGTAGGCAGGCACGCCAAGGGCCAGGAACAAAATGGCCCCGAAGGCCAGAAACAGCCGCAGCCGCAAGGAAATCGTCGTGGTGGTCATGCCGCTCCCTAATCGACCTGATTTTCACGTTTCATGCGATACCCGATGCCCCGGACCGTCTCCAGCCAGTCGGCATAGGGGCCGAGCTTCTTGCGCAGCCTGCGCACATGGGTGTCCACGGTGCGCGAATAGCCTTCGAACTCATAACCCCAGGCGTTGCTGAGGAGCTGCTCACGGGAGAGCACCTTGCCCTCGTTGCGCACGAATTCTCCGAAAAGGTTGAATTCCGTGGGGGTCAGATGCGCGTCCACGCCGTCGACCAAAAGCGTATAGGCCTCGAAATCGGCCGCCAGGCCCTCGCGCTGCCAATGCGCGACCTTGGGCAGGATATTCACGTTGCGGCGCAGGACCGTCTTGATGCGCAGCATCAGCTCCCGGGGGCTGAACGGCTTGATGACATAATCGTCCGCGCCGAGTTCGAATCCGAGGATGCGGTCCACCTCGTCGCCCCGGGCGGTGAGCATGATGATTGGTATGTGGGCGCAATCAGGGCTGCCCTTGACCGCCTTGCACACATCCGTGCCGCTCATGCCGGGCAGCATCAGGTCGAGCAGCACCAGGTCCGGACGTTCGCTCTGAACCAGTTGCAGCCCCTTTTTACCGTCCCGGGCCACGAAACAGTCGTAGCCCCCGGATTTGAGATGAAAGGCCAGCAGGTTGGCGATATCGGGTTCGTCTTCGATGACGACAATCTTGTGAGCCATGCTTCCCCCTTGTTCACGAAAAGAGCCTCGTCACTCTCGGCATCGGCCCCTTCGTACCCGACATGGGCTACAGGGGTCGTGTGACAGCATTGTGACACCCATATGAATTTCCTGTAACATTCGCACCAAAGGGACTCAATCACATCGCCTCGGACGTGTCGCGGAACTGTCGCCAAAATGTCGCATCCGCCGGACAAAGAGCGTCTGACGCGAATCGCGCCTGTCAAACAAGCCCAATTCCATCTATCCGAGGAAAAGATGTCCCACTCTCAAGCAGAAATCATGCGCACCGCAACCCCGCCGATCTTCGAACTCAAAAAATTTCTGCACGCCCATCACTGGTTGAGCATTTTCATATTTCGCCTCAAAGACTTCGGACTCTGCCGGGAACTCTACGGCGATCATGTCGCCGAGGAACTGGAGAACCTGCTGATGAACGCCTTGGACCGGCACGATCCGGGCACCCCGATGCTCAACGCCAGACACGCGTTACGAATCTCCTGCGGCGAGGCGCTCTTGATCCGCTGCCTGGGACAGGCCAAGGATTCTCAGCTCATGGATCAGGCCTTCAGCCTCAAGGTCAAGCTGCAGGCCATACTCAGAAAACACACCGTCTCCTCCCTCGGCAGGGAATTCGAGATCGAGGTGGGATTCGCCACGCTGCCGGAATCCTCCCTTTTCGAGCGGGAGCGGATTTTCCACGAGGCCATTCACGATGCGCGGCGCATGGCCCAGGGCGGAATCGACCTTGAAGCGGTCAAGCTCTCATCGACCTTCCGCGCCATCATCCGCAACGGACAGATCCGCATGCTCTTCCAGCCCATCTACGACTTCAAGACCGGAACCGTCATGGCCTGGGAAGCATTGGCGCGCGGCCCGCGCGGCTCCGATTTCGAGTCGCCGTCGATCCTCTTTGATTTCGCCGAACAGTTCGGACAGCTCTTCGCCCTGGAGCAGGCCTGCCGCGCCAAGGCCATGGAAACGGTCGGAACCCTGGCGGCAGGGCAGAGGCTGTTTCTGAACATACATCCGCGCACGGTGGTCGATCCGACCTTCGCGCCCGGAAAAACTTTGGAAATCCTGGACAGGCACGGCCTGAAGCCCGAGGATATCGTCTTTGAAATCACCGAGCGCCATTGCATCAAGGATTTCACCTCGTTTCACAGAACCCTGGACCATTATCGCAGCCAGGGCTTCAAGATCGCCGTGGACGATGCCGGAACAGGCTACTCGGGCCTGTCCACCGTCGCGGCCCTGAAGCCGGACTTCATCAAGGTCGACATGTCGCTGGTGCGCGACGTGGACAAGGACCCCGTGCGCAGGGCGCTGATGGAGACCATGGTCACCCTGGCGGGCCGCATCGGCTCGGAGATCATCGCCGAGGGCATCGAAACCAAGGGCGAGGCCCGGGCATTGACGGAAATCGGGGTCCATTACGGCCAGGGGTACTACTTGAGCCGCCCGCATTTCCCCAAACCCGAGGCCCACCTGGACATGAAGGAGCTGACCCCGCTTCGCGCCGACAACTTCGGCAGGCTGTCCTGCTCCATCCCCATCGGGCAGCTGGCGCAAAACACGCTGACGGTCAGTCCGCGCACTCCGGTTCAATCCGTGCAGCGGATCTTCGCCACCAATCCGGCTCTCTCAAGCGTGGTCGTGGTCGAGGACGAAATGCCCCGGGGCCTGGTCATGGGCTACAGCCTGGACCGGCATCTGGCCACCCTCTACGGTCGGGCCCTGTACGCGGAAAAGCCCGTGGCCGTGCTCATGGACACCGCGCCCATGATCGTCGACGAACGCGAACCCGTGGAATCCGTGGCCAAGAACGCCAACACCCGCGAAATGCTCAAAGCCTACGACGAGGTCATCGTCACCAGCGGCGGGCAATTTCTGGGCGTGGTCACGGTGCAGAAGATGCTGACCACCCTGGCGCAGGTGCAGGTCGAGATGGCCAAGGGCACCAACCCCCTGACCGGCATCCCCGGCAATGTCGCTCTGGAAAAGGAAATCGAGATGCGGCTCCGGCGGGCCAAACCCTTTTGCATGCTCTATGCGGATCTGGACAATTTCAAGGTCTACAACGACGTCTACGGCTTCAAGGACGGCGACTTCGTCATTCTGCTGCTGGGCCGCATCATGACCTGGGCCATCGCCCGGCACGGACACAGCTCGGACTTCCTGGCCCACATCGGCGGGGATGACTTCGTGGCCATGGTCAATCCGGAGAAGGCGGAACGCATCTGCCGGGCCGTGACCCGCTGCTTCAAGAGGCTCATCCTGAACTGCTACCACACCCAGGAGCGCGCCAGGGGGTGGATCATGGGCAAGGGCCGCGACGGCCGGGAGCAGCAGTTCCCGCTTGTCTCCGTCTCCATCGGCATCGTGGACTGCGTGGCCCCGTGCAGCCTGCAGGCCCTGGGGGAAAAGGCGGCCCAGATCAAGGGCTACGCCAAGACCCTGCCCGGCAATGTCTATGTCCGCGACCGGCGGGGCAACAGCGGATGCGGCCAGGCGGCGTGATCCCCCGACCGCCCGGCCTCAGGCGGGCGGCCTTTTCTCCACCACCAGCATGTGCCGCCATTTCCCCTGTCTGAAGCGCCACCAGCCCACAAGGGACAGCATGACCAGAAACGTGCAGCTCACGGCCCAGAAGTAATAGAGCCCAAGGCCAAGCCTGGCTCCGGCCAGAAGCGGCCCGACCATGACCATGATGACCAGCGCCAGGCGCGAGGTCATGACGAAGACCGTGTCCCCCGCCCCTTTGAGGGCCGCGTAGACAATGAAGCTGACCCCGTCGAAGAACAGGTAGGCGACCACGATCATGAGCAGAATCCGGCCCATGCCGACCACCGAGGCAAAGGCGGCCGGGTCCATGTCGCGAGGCTGGAACAGATGCAGGACCGCTTCAGGGGCGAACAGAAACACCGCCGACATGATCGCCAGATAGGCAAAGGTCAGCGCCAGGCTGGCACGCACCACGACCGGCACGTCATCGGGCTTGCCCGCGCCCATGGCCTGCCCGACCAGGGTGCTGGTGCCCATGGCGAAGCCGACCAGGGGCATGAAGGCCAGGGCGTTGATGTTGAGCGCGATGTTGGTCGCGGCCAACTCCATGGTCCCGAGCCTGCCCACCACGAAGATGAAGACCGTGAAGGCGAAGATGTCGAGAAAAAACTCCATCCCGCTCGGCAGGCCGTAGCGCATCAGCCGCAGCCACAGGTCGAGCCGCAGCCGTCGATCCGTGGTCAGACGGAAACGGGCGTTCTCGCGGCGGCGCATGGCCATCCAGAGAATGGCAGTAATCAGCCCCCAGCTCATCACCGTGGCCAGGCCGGCCCCAAAGATGCCCAGTTCCGGAAACGGCCCGATGCCGTTGATGAGGCAGTAATCGAGGGGGATGTTCAGGAGCATCCCCGCCAGGTTGGCGAGCATGACCACGCGCGTGCGGCCCAGGCCGGTAAAGAATCCGGCGAAAGCGCCGCCGGCGAGATGAATCCCCGCTCCCAGGCACAGGATTCGAAAATAGGTGGATTCAAGGGCCTGGATCTCCCTGGAATGACCTCCGAGGGCAAAGATGCCATCGGCCAAGAAGGCCATTCCCCCCAGCACGGCCGCCCCCAACAGCGCCACGTAGATGCCCTGCCAGACCGCCCTGCCGACCATCTCGGGCCGCCCCTGGCCGGTGTACTGAGCCACGAACACGGACACATAGCTCGTGGTGCCCAGAAAGATCGTCATGGCCAACAGAGCCATGATCCCGGCGGGCAAGGCCGCGGCAATGGCGTCGAGGGAATAGCGGGCCAGGAAGAGTCGGTCCGTGAACTCCATGACCGTGGTCGCGCCGAGGCTGACGACCAGGGGCATGGAAACCTTGAAGATGCGGCGATATATGATGGCGGTGGCCGGGGAAATGTGAATCATGGGCCATGAGTGCCGCAAGTACGGCCGACAGGCAAGAGCGCAAGGGGCCTGTGATGCGGCCGTGACATGAATCCGGGCCGGTCCGGGACCGGTTTTTCCAGACGGGACCTCTCACCGCCCAGGGTTTTTCGCGCCCAGGCCGCACAGCAGGAAGCCCAGGATTGGCCTGCATTTCTCCGCGCAGGGCGCGAAAAACCGCCCGTGCCCACGGGTGGCGGAACGATTTTCGCGGCCGACAAAGAATTCCGCGAGCCCCAGCGGGGTCAGCCCGCGCAGGGCGGCGTGGTGCAAGAGCTTGGGCGCGCAGCACTCCCCCGTGCCCGTGGGCATGGAGGCGCCCGTGAACACCTCGATCAGGGCCCTGGTCTGCCCGCGAAAATTGGTCAGTCGATACAGGCCGAAGATGCGTTCCATGAGATTGCGAGACAATTCGCGCCGCTCAGCCAGCATGGCCAGGCGGCCCGGATCGTCCACGCCCAGTCCCTGCATGCGGCGGGTCAGGTCCTTGATGCGCGGCTCGTCGCGCTCGACTGTGCGCGCAAACTCCGCCGGATCGAGGATGGGCCCAGCCCAGCCCGGCACCTCCCAGATTCCGTTGTACTGCCCGGAAAAAGCCTTGAGCACGCCCCGCTTCCCGTCCTTGTCCGCGTACAGGAGCACCCCGAACATCTGCCCCCGGGCCGGGCCGTACAGGTAGTCCAGGGACAACCGGGGATCTTTTGCCTCCAGTCCAAGCCCGATATGGCCGTGGCGTTCGAGCAGGTCCATCAGTTCCAGGGCGTGGGGCACGGCAGGCGCGGCGGGAAGGACGTGCTCACGCCTGCACTCCCGGCAGAATCCGGCGCAATCAAGGGCTGAGCTGTCCATGATCCGCCTCCCGCCTACAACCCGTGACGCTTGATCTTGCGCCACAACGAGGCCCGGTCGATGCCCAGCAGCTTGGCGGCCAGGGTGCGGTTGTCGCCCGCATGCTCCAGGGTCCACCGGATCTGCTCGCGCTCGCACTCCTCCAGGGTCATGGGCTGCCTGTCCCCGGCCCGGCTGACATGCAGGGAGACTTCGCGCAGCTCCGGAGAAAGGTGGGCCGCGCGTATATCATCCCCGTTGCAGAAGATCACGGCCCGCTCGATGACGTTCTGCAGTTCGCGGACATTGCCCGGAAAGGCGTAGCGGCTCAGAATCTCCATCACCTCGTCGGAAATGCCCGGAGCCGGCCGGTCCGTCTCCCGGCTGGCCTTTTCCGCGAAATAGCGGGCCAGCAGCGGCAGATCCTCCCGGCGCTGCACCAGGGGCGGCATGTTCAGCACCAGGACGTGCAGGCGGAAATACAGGTCCTGACGAAAGCGGCCCGCCTCCACCTCGGTTTTGAGATTCTTGTTGGTCGCGGCCACGAGGCGCACGTCCACGGCGATGTCGGCGGTGCCGCCCACGCGGCGGATGGTGCGCTCCTGCACGGCGCGCAGCAGCTTGACCTGCATGGCCAAAGACATCTCCCCCACTTCGTCGAGAAAGAGCGTGCCGCCTTCCGCCGCCTCGAACAGGCCCTTCTTCTGCCGGGTCGCGCCGGAAAAGGCGCCCTGCTCGTGCCCGAAAAGCTCGCTTTCAAGAAGCTCCTCGTTGAACGCCCCGCAGTTGATGGCCAGAAAGCGGGCTTCGGAGCGGCGGCTGAAAAGATGCACCATGCGCGCCGCCACTTCCTTGCCCGTGCCCGTCTCCCCAAGGATCAGCACCGTGGCGTCGGAGGGCGCGACCTGCGCGATGGTGCGTTTGAGCTCCACCATGCACGGGGCCGCGCCGAGCATGGGCACGGGCAGGGTCCGCTCGCGCAACTGCTCGCGCAGCCGGGCCACCTCCAGCCTGAGCCGCCGCTTCTCCAGCGCCTTGTGCACCAGCAGCCGGGCCTCGTCGATGCGGTACGGCTTGGCCAGATAGTCATAGGCTCCGGCCCGCATGGCCTCCACCGCCGTATCCACCGTGGGGTAGCCGGTGATGACCACGACCTCGATGTCGGGATGGCGGGATTTGACCTCGCGCAAGAGGGCCAGGCCGTCCATGCCTTCCATCATCAGGTCGGTCAGGACCATGTCGAAATCCGAATCCTGCAAAAGGCCAAGGGCCTCGGCGCCGCCGGATGCGGTCACCGTGTCGTGGCCCTGCCGCGCCAGGGCCAGGGCCAGATTGTCGCGCGAGATGACCTCGTCGTCGACCACCAGAATCCTGGCCGCCGGGATGGCCGGGGGCGCCTGCGCCATGGCGTTCATGCGGCCCCCGAAGTCATGCGCGGCAGCCGGATGGTGAAGGTCGTGCCTTCGCCCACCGCGCTTTCAACGCCGATGGTTCCCCCATGCTTCTTGATGATGCCGAAGACCACGGACAGGCCCAGGCCCGTGCCCGTGTCCTTCAGCGTGAAAAAGGGGTCGAAGATGCGGCCCATGTGTTCCGGGGCGATGCCCGCCCCGGTGTCGGTGATCTGCAGCACCGCCTCCGTCGAACCGGGTTCGGACGTGGCGGAAAGCGAGATCACGCCGGGCGGGGTTATGGCGTGGATGGCGTTTATCATCAGGTTCAACAGCACCTCCTGAAAGCGCTGGTTGTCCAGGGGCAGCACGATGTCCGCCGGAATATCGGTCAGGATGCGCACTCCTGTGGGCACTTCGCTCGAAACCAGGGTCACAGCCCGCTGCACCACTGCCTGCAAGGGCACGGACTTCAGGCAGAAATCCGTCTCGCGGGCGAATTCGAGCAGCCCCTTGACGATGTCGCGCGACCGGCTGACCTCCTGATAGATGTTGTCGAGCATCTGCCGGGTCAGGGCCGGATCGACGGGCAGGGCCGCCTCCAGGTCCTCCTGCAGGATCTGGCAGGAGGTGGAGATGTTGTTGAGAGGATTGTTGAGCTGATGGGCGATGCCCGAAGTCAGGACACCGAGCGAGGCCAGCTTCTTTTCCTGCAGGAGCTGGCTTTGCCTGCGCTCAAGCTCCTCGATCATGTGATTGAAGGCCTCCACCACGCCCCGCGTCTCGTCGCTGGTGTCCGGCAGGGGTAGGGGCTCGAAATTGCCCTGCACGATCTGGCGCGCGGAATGCTCGATGATGCCCAGGGCTCCGAAAATCCTGCGCCCGACCAGCCAGGAAAAGAAAATGGCCACCCCGGTGAACGCGGCGATGGCCAGGGCCAGCTGGTGCTTCAAGGTGCCGACAATGCCCAGGATTTGTTCACGCTGGTAGATCACGAACTGCCTGACCACATCGACAAGATCCTTGCCCTGGTCGCGCAGTTCGATGCCCAGGGCGTCGTCCTCGCCGTTGCCGGCCCCACCCTGCGTGCCGAGGCTGGAAAAAAGCTCTTTGTAACGACGCAGATCGTCCCGCAGCCGCACCAGGGTCATCCGTCCTTTCAGATCGGCCCCGATCAGCCCTCCTTCCCTTGGCTCGATGCGCTCGATGATGGACAGGGCCGCGTCGCAATAGCGCAAGGTCTCCTGATAGTCCTCCTGCAGCGCGTAAAGGAGATAGTTCTTCTCGTAGCGGCGGATCTCCAGGATCTCGCTGCTCAGATCGTCCACGACCTCGGCCAGGGCCAGGGCATCCTCGATCTGCAGCAGATAGCGGTAGGAAATGCCCCCGAGCACGGAAAAGCCCAAGATGGACAGCACCATGCCGAACAGGACGATGCGGCGGATCTTGCCGCTGGCGAAACGCGAGATCATTCCATACATGGTGCGTCCTCCCGGGCGGCCAGAACCACGGCCAAAGCCTGTTCGACCCGTTCCACCAGAACCACCGGCGGCAGATCGGCCACGCTTTCGCGCAGGGCCGCCACATCGGCCGCGTTGGCGGCGGGCAGCACCACCGTGGCCGCCCCGCCGCGCAGAGCGGCCAGGATCTTTTCACGCACTCCGCTGACCGGCAAGACCCGGCCCACCAGCGACAGCTCCCCGGACAGGGCCACGTCCGAACGCGCCGGGCGGCCCGTCAGAAGGGAGACCAGGGCCACGGCGATGGTCAGTCCGGCCGAGGGCCCATCCTTGGCGATGCCGCCGGCCGGAATGTGGATGTGGATGTCGTGGCCTTCAAAGAAATCCGCGGCCACGCCCAGGGTCTGCGCGTTGCTGCGGATGAAGCTGAGCGCGATCTGGGCCGATTCCTTGAGCACCCCGCCCAGGGAGCCGGTCAGGATGAGCTGGCCCGGGCCGCTCATGCGCGTGGCCTCGACAAAGATGATCTCCCCGCCCGTCTCCGACCAGACCAGGCCCGTGGCCGTGCCGACGAGCCCTCCCGCCTCCGCCGCGTCATGCCGAAACCGCGCCGGTCCGAGCAGCACCGCCGCACCTTCGCTGGCCACGGGCGCAGCCACGGCCTCGGCCCCGCCGTCCAGGCGCAGGCGGGCCAGCTTGCGGCACAGCCGCGCGATCTCGCGCTCAAGGCCGCGCACCCCGGACTCGTTGGTGTATTCGCGGATGATGCGCACCAGGGCCTCGGGAAGAATCGTGGGATAGGGATTGGTCAGGCCGTGTCCCCGCAACTGGCGCGGCAAAAGGAAGCGGGTGGCGATATCGAGCTTCTCGGCCTCGGAGTATCCGGAGAACTGGACCACCTCCAGACGGTCCAGCAGCGGCCCGGCCAGGCGTTCGACTCCGTTGGCCGTGGCGATGAAGAGCACCTCGGACAGATCGAAGGGCATCTCCAGATAGCGGTCCACATAGCGAGAATTCTGCTCCGGATCGAGGATTTCGAGCATGGCCATGGCCGGATCGCCCTTCACGTCCTGGCCGATCTTGTCCATCTCGTCGAGCATGAAGACCGGATTGCGCACGCCCACGCTTTTCAGCGCCTGGATGATGCGCCCCGGCATGGCTCCGACATAGGTCCGCCGATGACCGCGCAGCTCGGCCTCATCGCGCAGATCGGCCAGGGACATGCGGTAGAAGCGCCGCCCCAGGGCCTCGGCGATGGCCTTGCCCACGGAAGTCTTGCCCACGCCCGGAGGCCCGACAAAACACAGGATCGGCGAGCGGTTGGCGTAGCGGTGCGTGCGCGAGAGCAGGGCCGTGCGCACAGCCTCCCGCAATTCACCCAGATCTATGGGTTTTGAAAGATAATGCACGGCCCCGGTCTTCAAGGCCTGCACGGCGGTATCCACCGTGGCGTAGCCCGTGACCAGAATGAATTTCGTATCCGGGGCCACGGCCCTGGCCGCTTCAAGGAGCTGCATGCCGTCCATGCGATCCATTTTCAGATCGGTGACGATGCAATCGAACTCCTGGCGGGCAAGAAAGGCCATGGCCTCTTCGCCGTTGGCCGCGACCTCCACCGCGTACCCCTCCCGCGCCAGCACGTGGCGCAGGTTGGAACGGGCGATGGGCTCGTCGTCGACGATGAGCAGCGAGGCCTGCCGCTTGGAATGCAGCACCCTGGACGCCAGGTGTTCCAGCACCCGCTCCCGGACCTGCCCCAGGCCCGCATGGCTGCCGTCGAAGACTTCCGCCGCCTGCGCCAGGTCGAGGTTATCCCGCGTCATGGCGTTCCACGGCAACGAAAGCAGCGTCTCCACGTAATTGAGCGCGATGGAGTATTCCGCCACCGCCGCATCGGTCTTCTCCATGCGCCCAATCTCGGATTCAATGGCGCTTCGCACCGGCTCAGGCAGTTCCGCCTGCCGGCATTTTTCCCGCAACCCCGTGGGGTCCGCCGTCTGCGCTGGCGCCTCGAGTTCCTGTTTGCGAAAAAACATCGAGAGTCCCCTGTGCCCAGCCTGCTCCGTTTTCGGCGTCTTGTTGCGATCTGCAACAGCGCTGCGATCTGCATCGACTCCGGCAAGCTGGACCTTGTTATGGTTTTCACGATCAGGCGCTGCAATCTGCAACATTGCCCGAAATCCCGTCCGCATTCCAGTCCAGAATAAAGTCAATAATTTCGATATAATAGAGATTCATCCAACATGGCACGAGCCTTGTTTAGGCGATCGCATCACATTTAACGCGAGGTTAGCAAAATGAGCACCATCCGTGAAACGATCGAGACGAATTATGCGGCCACTGCCTTTGCGGAACGGAACTTGAGTGAAGAGGCCACGCTGCTGCTCAAGGCGGAGCGTGGGCAATCCACGGCCAAGGCCGAAGCGGTCAAGCAGGCGGAAAAACGTCCACGTCCGGCCATGCAGGCTCGCTAGGCCGACCAGACAACACGAGCAGGAGCAGAACATGCCGCGCAATTGGTTACGAAATTCGATGCACACGCCCACCCCGTCACTGCGCCGGGCCAAGTCCGTCCAGGACCGGCTGGCGGACTACAGCGAAGCTGTCGCCCTGGCCGAGGCCGGGGAGCAGATGCTCGCCGCCGACCTGATCGCGCCGACATCCACGGGTCGCAGACGCATCCTGGTCATCGGGCATGGCTGCTCCTTTTCACCCCGCCTGCGCGAGTACGCCTTGAGCGTGGCCGAAAGAATGGGCAGCGACCTTCTCCTTCTGAGCATCGGCATGAAGACGGGGGACGCGACGTGGAGGGAATCCTTCACACAGCTCTCGGGTCAGGCGGCTTCCACCTGGCACGAAAGCGCCGCGCGCATGGGTCTGCACATCGCCCACGAAGTCCGTTTCGGCGGCATTGAAGAAGCCGTCAGCGAGCTTGTGCGATCCTGCGGACGAATCGAATTCATCCTGAGCGAACCCGAGGAAGGCGAACAGGTCGTCGGCCAGACCGGGCTCGCCCTGTTCACAGTCAAGTGATGCGGTCAATCATCCGCCATCTCATTCTCGCCCCTCCGCGAACCCGGGGCGCTTCCGTCAGGCTCCGCACCTTGACGGCCAAGGAGACATCATGGGCACTCTAGTCTTGAGAATGATCCCGTTTTTCGGCTGGATCAAGACGTATTCCACCGAGCACCTGAAAATGGATTTCATGGCCGGACTGACCGTGGCCCTGGTGCTCATCCCGCAAAGCATGGCCTATGCCCAGCTCGCGGGACTGCCCCCGTACTACGGCCTGTACGCCTCCTTTCTGCCGCCGCTCATCGCCGCGCTGTTCGGTTCCAGCCGGCAGCTCTCCACCGGACCGGTGGCCGTGGTTTCGCTCATGACCGCCGCCTGCCTCGAACCCCTGGCCACGGCGGGCAGCGCAAACTACATCGCCTACGCCGTGCTGCTGGCCCTGGCCGTGGGCATCTTCCAGCTGTCCCTTGGCGTGTTGCGGCTGGGACTGGTGGTCAACTTCCTGTCCCATCCCGTGGTGGCCGGCTTCACCAACGCGGCCGCCATCATCATCGCCACCAGCCAGCTTTCCAAGATGTTCGGCGTGTCCGTGGACAGCGCCGAACATCACTACCAGACCATCCTGCGGGTCGCGCAGGCGGCCATGGAGTACACGCACTGGCCCACGCTGGCCCTGGGCGTCTTCGCCTTCGCGCTCATGTTCGTCCTGAAGCGGTTTTGCCCGAACGTGCCCAACGTGCTGGTGGCCGTGGCCCTGACCACGATCTTTTCCTGGGGCACGGGCTTCGAGCACAACGCCGTGACCGGCGTGAACTCCCTGGCCGCGCCCGAGGCGAGCCAGGCCCTGGCCGCCTACAACCGGGCCATGCAGGCCCAGATCGATCTGGCCGCCAAACGCACCGCCCTGACCACGGCCATGGAAGAGGCCAGGGAAAACGGCGAACTCTTTGCCCTGGTCGACGAGGAGCATGAACTGCGCCGCCTGTCCCTGGAAATGGAGATCGCCAAAAACCAGGCACAAAACGGCAAGGCCATGCTCCGCTCCATGCTCTTTCAGGCCGTGCCGGAGCCCGACGGAAGGCTGAAATTCTATCTCCAAAACAGCCCCATCCCGGACGGCGCGGCCAACGACGGACGGACCTGGCGTCTGCGTGTCGGCAATTCCCCGCTCGATCCCCTGGCCCTGACCATGATCGGAGGTGGGGCCGTGGTCGGCGCGGTGCCCGGCGGCCTGCCCGCCCTGAGCGTGCCGCATTTCGATCTGGACGTGATGCTCCGGCTTCTTCCCAGCGCCATGATCATCGCCCTTCTGGGGTTCATGGAAGCCATCTCCATCGCCAAGGCCATGGCCGCCAAGACAGGCCAAAGCCTGGATCCGAACCAGGAGCTGATCGGCCAGGGCCTCTCGAACATCCTGGGCGCTTTCAGCAAAAGCTACCCGGTGTCCGGGTCCTTCTCCCGTTCGGCGGTCAATCTGCAGGCCGGAGCGCTGACCGGATTCTCCAGCGTGTTCACCAGCGCGGTGGTGCTCGCGGCCCTGCTCTTCCTCACTCCTCTTCTTTACCACCTGCCCCAGTGCACCCTGGCCGCGGTGATCATGATGGCGGTCATCGGGCTGATCCAGCCTTCGGGCTTCCTGCATTCCTGGAAGGTCGCCAAATACGACGGGGCCATCTCCGTGATCACGTTCATCGCCACCCTGGCCTTCGCGCCGCACCTGGACAAGGGCATCATGATCGGCGTGATCCTGTCCCTGGGCGTCTTCCTGTACCGCAACATGCGGCCCGCGATCAGCTCCCTGGCCCGGACCGAGGAAGGCGAACTGCGCGACGCGACCCGCTTCGGGCTCGATCTGTGCTCCCATGTGGACATGGTCCGCTTCAACGGCCCCCTCTTTTTCGCCAACGCCAGCTTTCTGGACGAGGCCATCACCGGCCGTCTGCAGTCCAAGAAGCGCCTGAAACACATCGTGCTGGTGGCCAAGGGCATCAACGACATGGACGCCTCCGGCGAGGAGGCCCTGGCCCTGGTCATCGAACGCTGCCGCAGCCGGGGCGTGGACATCTCGCTGGCCGGAGTCAACGACACGGTCATGGCCATCATGGAGCGCAGTGGTCTCCTGGACAAGATTGGCCGGGACCACATCTACACCAACATGGAAAAGGCCCTGTGCACGGTCCACGCCGACGCTCATTGCGGCAGCGATGAAGCCCGGTGTCCCCTGACCACGGCCTGCCAACTGGCAACGCGGCCGCAACCTCGACAACCACGGGTCCACGCCTATGCCGCGGCAGGCGCATCCCGCACCCAACGACCGTAGGATTCCCCACACAAAACACCCGCTGCAAGCGGTAAACACCAACATGGAGAATACAATGGCCACTACTCAATCGAACAGCAAACCCTTCGGACGGACCGTTCTCTTCGGAACACTGACCGCCGCCTTCTACACGGGCTTCTTCGCATACGGCGACACCATCGCCGCGCATTTCGCCCAGGGCTCCTTCTGGGCCGCCGGGCCCATCGCCACGGTCTTCGCCGTGTCCTACCTGCACGGCGAATTCGCGAGCAACCTGTGGTCCGTGCTCGGCATTTCCGCCATCCGCAAGGACGCCCGCAAGACCGTCGAAGCCACCAAGCGCCCGGCCCAGCGCCCTGTCCTCAACGCCTAAACGACACTACCGAGGAGACACCACCATGGATATTTTGAGCCTTGATCCCAGCAAATTCATAGACCTGAACGCGATGGCGATCACGTTCCTGTTTCTGGTCGGCTTCATCGGAGGGCTGGTCAGCGGCTTCATCGGTTCGGGCGGGGCCTTCGTGCTCACTCCCGGCATGATGAGCCTCGGCGTGCCCGGCACGGTGGCCGTGGCCAGCAACATGTGCCACAAATTCCCCAAAGCCCTGGTCGGCGCCATCAAGCGCTTCCGCTACGGCCAGGTCGACGTGAAAATGGGCCTGATCATGGCCGCCTCGGCCGGCATCGGCGTGCAGGTCGGCATCAAGATCCAGCAGATCATCCTGGCCATGTGGGGTGCGGCCGGGTCCGACCTTTACGTCAGCACGTCCTTTGTCCTGGTTCTGGTCCTGGTGGGCGGCTACGTCATGAAAGACGCCATCAAGTGCGCCCGCTGCGGCGGCGAGGAAGAGACCACCGCCCTGGCCAAGCGCCTGCAGAAGATCGAGCTGTGGCCCATGATCAACTTCCCCCGTTCGGGTCTGCGCATCTCCCTGTGGTTCACCCTGCCCGTGGGATTCGCCACCGGCATGCTGGCCGCGACCATCGCCGTGGGCGGATTCGTGGGCGTGCCCGGCATGATCTACGTCATCGGCGTGCCCGGCCTCATGGCCTCGGCCACCGAGCTGGTCATCGCCTTCGCCATGGGCCTGGGCGGATCCATCAACTGGGCCATGCACGGCATGGTCGACATCCGCCTCGTGCTCATCATCCTCGGCGGCTCGCTCCTGGGCGTGCAGCTCGGTGCCATCGGCACCACCTACGTCAAACCGCACATGATCAAGATGGTCATGGCCACCATCATGCTCATCGTCGCGGTCAGCCGCGGACTGGCAATGCCCACGTATCTGGAGAAACTGGGCCTCATGAACGTCGGCCCGGAGACGCTCGACCTCCTGAACAAGGTCAGCTTCGCCTCCATGTGTCTGGCCCTTCTGGTCGGCTCCGGCATCATCCTCGGCAGCATGTGGATCGGTCGCAGAACCCAGTTGGCCGAAGCCGCATAAATCGCGCAGGCATGCACAGCTGAGCACGAAGCCCCGCCTGACCGGCGGGGCTTCGTGCTTTTTTTTTCAATTCGCCGCAGCCCTCCTGTCACACACCTGTCACAAACGCCTCAACATCCTGTAACATACGCCCCCTAGAAAGACCTCCAGCGCATGACGCAAACCCGAATGTGAAACAAAAAGCCAAGGAGGCACTTTCATGAACCGTTTTCTGAACAAAGCAATTTTTGCTCTGGCCCTGCTGCTGGTCGGCACGGGCATGGCCCATGCCCGCGATCAGGTCAAAATTTCCGGATCATCCACGGTTTTCCCCTTCTCCAGCTACGTGGCTGAAGAACTGGGCGCGACCACCAAGTTCCCCGCGCCCGTGGTCGAGTCCACCGGTTCCGGCGGAGGCCACAAGCTGTTCGGCGCCGGCATGGGAGCGAACACTCCCGACATCGCCAACTCCTCCCGCCGCATGAAGACAAGCGAATTCGAGAACGCCGCCAAAAACGGCGTGACCGACATCACCGAAGCCAAGATCGGCTTTGACGGCATCGCCGTGGCCCAGAACAAGGACAACGCTCCCATGAGCATCACCCTTGAAGAACTGGCCACCGCCGTGGCCGCCGACATCATGGTCGACGGCAAGCTCGTCCCGAACCCCTACAAGATGTGGAACGAGATCAACCCCCAGCTGCCCGCCCGCAAGATCGTCTTCTACGGCCCGCCCACCTCTTCGGGCACCCGTGACGCTTTCGAGGAAATGGTCGTCGAAAAGATCTTCGGCAAGAAGGAAGGCTACGAGAAGGGCTACCACGCGATCCGTCAGGACAGCGCCTACGTGCCCGCCGGTGAAAACGACAACCTGATCGTGCAGAAGCTGGCCAAGGACAAGGACGCTTTCGGCATCTTCGGCTACAGCTTCCTGGAAGAAAACGCCGACACCATCCAGGGCGCGGCCATCAACGGCGTGACCCCGAACCCCGAGTCCGTCGCCTCCGGCCAGTACCCCATCTCCCGCTCCCTGTTCTTCTATGTCAAGAACGCCCACTACGACGCCATTCCCGGCCTGAAGGAATACGTGGAACTGTTCATGAGCGAGAAGATGATCGGCAAGGACGGCCTGCTGAAATCCATCGGCCTCATCCCGCTGCCCGATGACCAGCGCGCCACGGCCCGCGAGAACGTGCTCGCCAAGAAGAAGCTGACCCTCGACGACCTGAAGAAGTAGTCAAGAATGTGAAACCTGCGAGGGGCCGAACCGTGAATGCGCGGATCGGCCCTTTGCCGCGCCCGACAACATGCGAGGAACCGCGTGACCACAACCTACCTGGCCCAATATCTGTTCACCGGGCTGTTGCCCCTGGCTCTGTTCGGCTACCTTCTCGGCCGCAGGAAAATTCGCAGCCAGCAGGATCCCAATGCCAGATACAAGGCATCGGAAAACCTGTTCGGCTGGTTCGCCGTCAGCAGGATGCTCATGCCCGCCGTGCTGATCAGTTTCATCGGCTCGGTTCTCGACCTCTTTGATCTGGTCGAGGTGCCCTGGCCCATGCTCGCGGCAGCGGCCCTGCTGCTGGGCGCCGGAAGCGTCTGGCTCGCGCTCAAGGCCATCCGTCCGAGCCTGCGGGTGCGCACCGCCCTGGAAAAAACGATTACCCGCATTCTGCTGGTGGCGTCGCTCATTTCCATCCTGACGACCATCGGCATCGTCATGTCCATCGTCTTCGAGGCGGTTCATTTTTTTCGCATCGTCAACTTCTGGGACTTCCTGACCGGAACGACCTGGAACCCCGACGCGGCGACCATTGACGATGACGGCAACATCCAGCCCCTGTTCGGCTCGGTGCCCCTTTTCGCGGGCACGTTCATGATCACGGCCATCGCCATGTGCGTGGCCATCCCCGTGGGCCTGTTGTCGGCCATCTGCATGTCCGAGTACGCATCGCTTGCGGTCAGGCGGGTGGCCAAGCCCGCTCTGGAGATCCTGGCCGGCATACCCACCGTTGTTTACGGATTCTTCGCGGCCATCACGGTCAGCCCCCTGATCGTGAACCTGGCCGACAAGGTGGGCATCAGCGCCGACTACACCAACGCCTTGAGCCCTGGCCTGGTCATGGGCATCATGATCATCCCCCTGGTCTCGTCCCTGTCCGACGACGTGATCAGCTCCGTGCCGCAGAGCCTGCGCGAGGGGTCGCTGGCGCTCGGCGCCTATCCTTCCGAGACCATCAAGCGGGTGGTCCTGCCCGCCGCCCTGCCGGGCATCGTCTCGGCCTGCCTGCTGGCCGTGTCCCGCGCCGTCGGGGAAACCATGATCGTGGTCATGGCCGCGGGCCTGCAACCGAACCTGTCCTGGAACCCGCTGGTGGGCATGACCACGGTCAACGTGCGCATCGTCGACGCCCTGACCGGCGACCAGGCCTTCGACAGCCCCGAAACGCTGTCCGCCTTCGGCCTTGGCCTGGTCCTCCTGGTCCTGACCCTGTGCCTGAACATCGTCTCCCTGACAGTCATTCGAAAGTTCCGCCAAAGGTACGAATAGGAGCCTCACATGAGCATGCCCATTGATCCGCGCAGCCTGCGCAAACGCAAAAACAAAGAGAGCCAGTTCAAGGCCCTCTCCTACATGGCCATTACCGTGGCCGGAATCTTTCTGGTGGTCTTCTTCGCGGACATCATTCGTCAGGGCTATACCGCCTTCATGCAAACGGAGATCCGAACCAACGTCGCCTTTTCGCAGTCGATCTTCGACGACCCCAGATCCGCCCTGGACAGGAAGCTCATCCCCCTGGTCAGCCGCGGCGTGACCCGCATCCTGCCCATGCAGCTGCGCGAAAATCCGCAACTGCTGGGCACGACCTCCGAGGTCTGGGTGCTGGCCAACGCCGAGGTGGACCAGTACATAAAGGGCAAGCCCAACCGTCTGAAGCCCAAGGAAATAGCGCTGGTGGACGAGCTTGTGGCCGAAGGCTCGATCAAGAAAGCCTTCAACATCGGTTTCTTCACCAACGGCGACTCCAAGCTGGCGGAGATGGCGGGCATCCTGTCCGCCGCCGTGGGCACGCTCTACCTGCTGGGCATCACCTTCCTCTTCAGCTTCCCAGCCGGAGTCATGGCCGCAATCTATCTGGAGGAATTCGCTCCGGACAACCGGCTCATGCACATCGTCGAGGTCAACATCAACAACCTCGCCGCCATCCCGTCCATCCTGTTCGGCCTTCTGGGACTTGCGATCTTCATCAACTTCATGGGCCTGCCCCGCTCCTCCGCCCTGGTCGGCGGGCTGACGCTCGCGCTCATGACCCTGCCGGTCATCATCATCTCCACCCGCGCGGCCATCCGGGCCATTCCGGACTCCATCCGCGAGGGCGCGCTGGCCCTGGGAGCCACGCACTGGCAGGTGGTCTGGGACCACATCCTGCCCCTGTCCCTGCCCGGCATCCTGACCGGCACCATCATCGGCCTGGCCAGGGCCATCGGCGAGACCGCGCCGCTGCTGATCATCGGCATGGTCGCCTACATCCAGGACATGCCGCGCGGGCTGACCAGCGCGGCCACCGTGCTCCCGGCCCAGATCTACGTGTGGTCCTCGGAATCCATACGCGCCTTCACCGAACGCACTTCCGCCGGCATCATCGTCCTCTTGGTCGTGCTCTTGTCCATGAACGCCATGGCCATCCTGCTGCGCAACAAATACGAGCGCAAATGGTAGGCTGCCCGACTTAAAAGGCACAGGGAAGGACTGCGGTTCTTCCCTTTTTTTTTGGCCCCCGCCCCAAGACTTCCCGAGCCGCGCGGATCAACCCGGCGACGTTGCCACGCTTCGGCCTTTGGGATAGCCCCTCTGGGGTCATGGAGGTCACAATGCCAACTCTTCTTGAAGACGAACTGGTCCGGGGCCAGGTCTATCTCTGCCAGACCGGGCCGTGCGTGTCCTGCGGCAGCTGCTGCGGACTCTACAATATTGCGGATCTGTCGCGGGAGCGTCTGCGGGGCATTCTGGCCGAGCGCACGGACGCCTTCGCCGGGGTCCCGCGCGCCATCGACGACATCCTCGCCTTCGAGCAAGAGCGCATGCGCGTTGAAGGGACGGACGCGCCCACCGCGGATTTCCACCACTGCGTCTTTGTCGGACTGATAAAGGATGGCGGGGAGCGGGTCGGCTGCCTGCTGCACCCGCTGGCTTCGGGAAACGGGGGGATTGATTGGCGGGGCCTCAGCTTTTACGGCGGGGCGGCCTGCAAGCACTTCTTCTGCCCAAGCTATGACCATCTCGCGGCGCGGTTCAAGCGCATCGCCCGCGAGGTGCTGGACGATTGGTACGAATACGGGCTGATCATCCCGGAACACCGCTTTCTGGAGGCGGCCTTGGGAGCCGTCGAGAGCCGTCTGGGTTTTCCCCTTGATGCGGACGCCCTGACCCCGGAACAAAAAGCGGCCCTGGCGGAGCTGCTGCGCCTCAAACTGCGCTGGCCCTTCCGTGACACGAAGAGGGCGCTGGCCTGGAATTTTTTCAGCACCAGGGACACCAAGCGGGCGGCGCTGCTGGAAAACAAACCAGGAGAAGACCCGCAAATCCATCAACTTCTGCATGAACTGGACACACTGCCTGAACATGCGCAGGCGGCGCAAAAGCAGGTGAACGAGCTGCTGAGCCGGGTAGCCACGTCCATCCGCCCAAAATGAAAGGACCGGCGCGAAGGCCGGTCCTTGGGGTGAGCTGAGGCGGATTGTCCGCCAAGGCCGTCAATCGACGTGAATGTCGATGGCCTTGGGTTTCGCCTTTTCGGTCTTGGGCAGGTGCAGATGCAGCATGCCGTCCTTGAAGACCGCCTTGATGCCTTCCGGATCGACATTCTCCGGCACGGTGAAACGGCGCATGAAGGTTCCCGTGAACCGCTCGACGCGGTGGAACTTCTTGTCCTTTTCCTCCTTCTCGGTCTTGCGCTCACCCTGAATGGTCAACACTCCGTTCTCCAGCGACACCTTGACATGGTCCTTTTCCACGCCGGGAATATCGGCCTTGATCAAAAACTCGGTTTCGGTCTCGGCTATATCCACCCGCGGGGTCCAGTCGCTGGGCGCAAGGGCCTCCTGCCCTCCGCGCGGCCATCCCACGGCCTTGGTGTACCGATCGAACATGTCCTCAATCTCCCGCCAGGGATCCCATTTCATCAGTGTCATGGCCAACCTCCTTTCCGTGACCAATCTTCAAAAGTTTCACGGCTCCGGGACTGCCCCGGATCGCATAAAACATAAAGCGCCCAGGCCGGCAGTCAAGGGAGGAGGCGCCCGGAAACGACGGCTCTCAAAGGCCTCGGGCCACCATTTCCCGTATTGTCACGGCGTTGTCCCGGCCAGATATGCGGCCAGGGCCAGGGCGTAGAACTTGGAGCGGTCGGAGTCCCCGCGCGAGGGCACGACCAGGGGATAGCTCGCGCCGACCACGATCCCGGCCATGGGCAGATCCATGAGGCTGGTCACGGCCTTGTAGAGCACGTTGCCGGTGACGATGTTGGGCGCGCAGAGGATGTCCGCCCGGCCCGCCACGGGGTGATCCACGCCCTTGGCCCGCGCCTTGTCCCCCGAAACGGCGATATCCAGGGCAAAAGGCCCGCCGACCACCGCGTCGCCAAAGATGCCCATGCGGCAGAGCTTGGCCAGGATGTCGGCGTCCTTGCTGGAGACCATATCGTTGTAGGAGACCTTTTCCGTGGCCGAAAGCACGGCCACCTTGGGCGGATCCATGCCCAGCTTCTTGGCCACGGCCACGGCGTTGTTGATGATGTCGATCTTGCGCGTCAGGGAGGGCGCGATGTTGACACCCGCGTCGGTGACGATGAGCAGGCGCTCCTCGCGCGGGTGCGGAAACACCCCGATATGGCTGAGGAGCCCGTCGCTCCCGCGTTTGCGGCCCAGCACGAGGCGCAGCAGCACATCGGTCTTGACCCCGCCCTTCATCAGAAACTGGGCGCGGCCCTCCTGCAGCAGGTCGAGGCTCGCCGCAAGGGCTTTCTTGTCATCCGGCTCGTGCAGGCATTCGAAGGCGTCGACATTCTCGCTTGCCAGCTCCGGCAAACCGCGCATGCGGTCCACGTCCCCGACAAAGACCGGCTCGGCCAGCCCCTGCCGCGCGGCCTCGAGCCCGGCCAGCACCGCGTTGGCCTCGGCGCAGGCCGCGATGACCACGCGCACCGGCGTCTTGCGGGAGCGGACCAGTTCCACCATCTGGTCCAAAGAGCGCACCGGCCCGGCCATCAGGCGTCCCCCCGGGACAGGGCAATGAGCCCGGTCCGGCTCAGGGACTGGATGCCGTGCGGAGCCAGGGTGCGGATGAGCCCGGCGACCTTGCCCTGGGGAGCGGCAAGCTCGGCGGAGATGGTCTCGTTGCCCATGTCGATCACGTTGGCCCGGAAAACCTCGAAGATCTGCAGAATCTGGCTGACCGTGTCCCTCGTAATGCGGACCTTGATCATGACCAGCTCGCGGTCCATGAGATCCTGCTCCGAAAGGTCTTCCAGGCGCAGCACGAAATTCAGGGAGGCGATCTCGTCGGTCACAGCCTTGATCTTTCCTTCGTCCGGCTCGACGCAGATGATCATGCGCGAGACATCCTCGCGCTCGGTCTCCCCGCAGGAGATGGAACGGATGTTGATGCCGTGGCGCTGGAAAACCAGAGCCATGGCGGCCAGGACGCCGGGCTCGTTCCGGACCAGGGTGGAGATGGTGTGACGCATGGGAGGCTCCTCGGTTTCGGGTTCGACGCGCGCAAATATCACGGGCCGGATTGCCGGGCAACCCAGCCCGCGATCCTAGACGTTCCAGTCCAGGATGACCTTGCCCGACTTGCCCGTGCGCATGACGTCGAAACCTTTCTGGAAGTCTTCGGCCGCGAAGTTGTGGGTGATGACCGGGCTCATGTCCAGGCCGCTTTGCAGCATGGCGGTCATCTTGTACCAGGTCTCAAACATTTCGCGGCCATAGATGCCCTTGAGTTTCAGGCCCTTGAAGACGACCTGGCCCCAATCGATGGCCGTGTCGTCGGGCATGATGCCCAGGAGCGCGATGTGTCCGCCGTGGTTCATCTGCGCGAGCATTTCTCGGAAGGCGTGGGGGCTGCCGGACATTTCCAGGCCCACGTCGAAACCTTCGGCCATGTGCAGGTCGGCCATGACCGAGGCCAGGGATTCGCTGCCCACGTTGACGGCGCGGCTGACGCCCATCTTGCGGGCCAGGTCCAGGCGGTAGTCGTTGACGTCGGTGATGACCACGTGGCGGGCTCCGCAGAAGCGGGCGATACCGGCGGCCATGATGCCGATGGGTCCGGCACCGGTGATGAGCACGTCCTCGCCGACCAGATCGAAGGACAGGGCCGTGTGCGTGGCGTTGCCCAGGGGGTCGAGCATGGCGGCCACGTCGCCGGAGATGGTATCGGGGACCTTGAAGGCGTTGACGGCCGGAACGCAGACGTACTCCGCGAAGCAGCCGGGGCGGTTGACGCCCACGCCGATGGCGTTGCGGCAGAGGTGGCGCTTGCCCGCCTTGCAGTTGCGGCAGTGGCCGCAGGTGATGTGCCCTTCGGCGGAGACCCGGTCGCCGACTTGAAGCCCGCGCACCTCGGAGCCCACCTCCACGATGCGGCCCACGAATTCGTGCCCGACGGCCATGGGCACCGGAATGGTCTTTGCGGCCCAGGCGTCCCAGTTGTAGATATGGATGTCGGTGCCGCAGATGGCGGTCTTGCCGACCTTGATCAAAATATCGTTATGGCCGACCTCGGGCACGGGAATCTCTTCCATCCAGATTCCGACCTCGGCCTTGGCCTTTACCAATGCTTTCATTTTTTCCATTTTCTTCTCCTTACATCCTCTGAAATTTTTTTCTCAATGCTACAAAATCTTGAAGATGGATTCCCGCCTACCCATGCTGGGCACACGTTCGCGGGAATGACGTAGCGCATGGTCGGCACTCCGCTGCGGTAGCCGGGATTCCCGCCAGCGCGAAAATGACTGACCGGACAGCGCTCAAGGCTTTGCGGGTTGCCGGGATGGCGGGTCGCCGACTGTCTGACCGAGCCAGGCATCGTTTGTCGCATTGTCGCGTTTCGCCCGGAGCGCAGGCCGCTGTTCGTCAGCAGGGACAATGCGACTCTACGAGGCCGTCGAGGGAGTTTCGGCGGCTCGCCATCCCGGCAACCCGCAAAGCCTCCCCCGCCAATCGCCATCCCTCATTGCCTCTTCTAAATCACTCCCAGCTCCTTCCCAACCTTCACAAACGCCGCCACCGCCTGATCCAGCTGCTCCCGGGTATGCGCCGCGCTCATCTGGGTGCGGATCCGGGCCTTGCCCTGGGGCACCACCGGGAAGCTGAAGCCCACCACGTAGATCCCCTCTTCCAGCATCCGCGCCGCCATGCGCTGGGCCAATACGGCGTCCCCCAGCATGACCGGGATGATGGGATGCTCGCCCGGAGCCAGGGTGAATCCGACCTTTGTCATGGCCTCCCGAAAATATCGGCTGTTCTCTTCCAGTCTCACGCGCAGTTCCGGCTCTTCCCGGATCAAATCGAGCACGGCCAAGGATGTGGCCGTGATGACCGGGGCCAGCGTATTGGAAAAAAGATACGGCCGGGAACGCTGCCGCAGCCACTCGACGATCTCCTTGCGCCCGGAGGTGTACCCGCCGGAGGCCCCGCCCAGGGCCTTGCCCAGGGTGCCGGTGATGATGTCCACCCGGCCCATGACCCCGCAGTGCTCGTGGGTGCCGCGTCCGTTTTCGCCCATGAAGCCCACGGCGTGGGAATCGTCGACCATGACCAGGGCGTCGTACCTGTCGGCCAGATCGCAGATGGCCTTCAAATTGGCGATGTGCCCGTCCATGGAAAAAACGCCGTCGGTGACGATGAGCCTGTAGCGGCAATCCGCGGCTTCTTTGAGCTGCGTTTCCAGATCGGCCATGTCATTGCTTGCGTAGCGGAAACGCTTGGCCTTGCACAGCCGCACCCCGTCGATGATGGAGGCATGGTTCAGGGCGTCGCTGATGACCGCGTCCTCGGCCCCGAGCAGGGTCTCGAAGAGGCCGCCGTTGGCGTCGAAGCAGGAGCTGTACAAAATGGTGTCGTCCGTGCCCAGAAACTCGGACAGCCGGTTTTCCAGCTCCTTGTGCACGTCCTGGGTGCCGCAGATGAAACGCACCGAGGACAGGCCGTAGCCGTAACGGTCCAGGGCGTCGTGCGCGGCCGCGACCAGGCGCTTGTCGCCGGCCAGGCCGAGATAGTTGTTGGCGCAGAAATTGAGCACCTCGCCGCCACCGGCCACGGAGATGCTCGCCCCCTGGGGCGAGGTGATGACCCGTTCCGCCTTGAAGAGCCCCTTTTCCCGTAATTCCTCTGTCTGCCGCGCCAGATCTTCCAGTATTCGCTTCATGCCGCCTCCCCGTAAAATTTCGATTTCCGCAATTTTATCACCATAAAATTTCTTGTCAACGAATTGAAAGGCAATATATTAACGAATAAATCAATTAGCAACCCTCTTAAGGCCCATCCGCCCGGATTTTGTCTTTCAGGCCGGACTGGGCTAAGCGCTCACGCGGGAGCATAAACGTGAACGAAAAAGAAATCACCCTGGATCACACGGACCGCCAGATCATCGCCGCCTTGCAGGAAAACGGACGCGAATCCTACAAGAGCATCGCCCAGCGCCTGGGCGTGTCCGACGGCACGGTGCGTCTGCGCACGGAGCGATTGCTGAAAAGCGGCTACCTACGCATCTCGGCGTCGGTGAACCCGATGTTCTTCGAAGACGGCCTGACCGCCACCGTGGGAGTCAGTCTTGAGGGACGGGCCAATGCCCAGATCATGCAGGCCATCGCGGATCTTGAGGGGGTGCAGTCCGTGTCCAACGTCTCGGGCCGCTTCGACCTGCTGGTGGAGATCCATGTGGCTTCCCGCAGCGACCTGCGCCGCTTTCTGGTCGACGACCTGTCGGCCCTGGGCGCGGTCCAGAACACCGAGACCTTCCTTTATCTGGAAACCATCAACAAATGGGTGCAGCAGCGCCAGGAAGACACCAAATGAGCCACATCCTGCACGGGTTCACGGACCCCAACTATCTGGAAGCGTTGATCGCCAAGGCCGAAACCCAGCTGCGCGAGGCGGAAAACGAGGAGGATCGGCAGCGGTTCGCCGCCTATCTGGACGTGTTGAAAGGATGGAAGGGAAAAATCGGGGCGAGCCAGGATGACTGCGCGCCCGGTGAAAGCGAACCGAAATAAAGACTACGGAGCAGACAGCCGCTCCCGCATCATAAGCCCGATCAACTCACCGCGATCGAGACGCTGCGCATAGCCCTTTTCCAAAATTCCTGAAGCAGTCCTGTTCTTTTCCTGCTCGGCCTGCGCCAGATACCCGGCCAGAATGGGTTCGACCTCACGGCGCAACTGGGTGTCGGACTTTCCGTCCAGCGCCCTGAACAGCGCTTCCAGGTCTTCGGGCGCGGGCAGATCGGCGGCGTTCAGGACCACGCCGATCCGCGCCCGGTAGCGCTCCAGCGAAGCCTTGATGTGACTCTCCTTGATGACTGACAGGCCCGACCAGCCCGCCCGCATCCACTGAAACACGCCGCAGCGCACCCCTTCGTCCGCATCGAGGTAGACCCCGATGGAGACGTTGGTCTGAATCCGGGACGCGACCCAGCCCAGCCCGGTCCTGGTCAAGCCTTCCTCATCCGAATAGACGTAGCGGCTGTCCTCGTCGCGCCCGACAAGGTAGCCCTTGGTGCCCACCTCCGATGGTCCGGACTGCACGCTCACGGACAAAAGCGCTCTTTCTTCCGGCACAAAAACAAGCATCCGCTTCAAGCGCATCCCGTAGCATCCGCCCGTGGACAAATCCGCGGTAGTACGGTCGTATTGCTCGCCCCGCACCACGACCATCCCGGCCGGCGGCCAGGGATCGGCCCACAGCCGACGCTGCTCTTCGGCGCTGCCTGGCGTGGCCCAGACCGAGGAACGGATGGAAAACGGCTTGATGAGTTCCTGGGGAATCTCGGGATTGTAGAGATAGCGCAGCAGGCGCCGCATGGGCTGATTTATCGCAAATCCCTGATACGCGCCGGGGGCGTCGTCGTATCGGAACAGTCCGCCGGAGGCGTCGCCCTGAGCCCGGACATGGGCGATGAGAGGCGCGATGCGGTCCGGATCAGGGTCATGGCCGAGGAGCGCCTCGCGGCACAGATGCTCCACCGCCTGCTCAAGGCCGGGCGGCGACGAATGAGGGCCGAGGGCATGGACTGGGCCCGCGCCAAGGCCGAAAAACAGGATGAGTCCGCAGACCCACCCCCGCCGCGCACGAAAGGGGGCACTCACGTTATATCTCCCCTTCCTTGACGAAAAAGCGGACCTGCGACCCCGTGACCGAACTGCGACCCGTGTACAGAAAAACGAGCAGAAAAACGCCCTGCAGGAGCAACAGCACCGGCACGTTCCACAGGGCGGCAAGCCCATGGCCAAGATCCGCCGCTACTCCGTGCGCAGACAGGAGCACGGCGGGCGCAAGCCCGTAGAGAACGCCCACGGCGGCCATGATCTGATAGGCGGATATCTTTTGCTCGCCCCGGTAGTCGGCGCGGAAGAATTCGGAAATCACCCGCCAGACCTGGGTCGCAACCAGCGGTACGATCATGGCCACCGAGAAATTTTCAGCCGCGAAGAAGGCCATCCCCAGACAGGCGGCGGCGCAATACAGGTAGGCGGTCATGAGCTGCACGGGCACCAGCTCGCGGCCGCAGAGCTCATGGGCGTAGGCCGCTTTCTTGGTCTGACCCTGGAAAACGATGTTCCAGCGGGTGAAAATCCCGCGCCACGGTTCGGGCATGGTCAGCACGGGGCGACCATAGCAGCAGCCGAAACTAAGGCACGCCAGACGCCCCACTCCCTCGCCCACGGCGTAGGCGATGGCCAGGGCCGCAAGAGCCGGCAGCACGGCCCCCTGCCCGGTCAGCGCGACCACGGCCCAGGCCACGAAGGGGGCCACGACGATACCGACGAAGGCGGCCCCGCCCACGCTTAAGGTGTTGGGCTTGCCTTCGACCAGCCGCGCCACGATCCTCGCCGCCGGAATGCACAGCCCGAGCATGCCCGCGACCATGAGCGCAAGCCCGGTGATTCCCATGCCCACGGACCCGAGCAGCGTGATGGCCACGGCCACGGCCACGGTGTAGGCCAGGGCGCTCAAAGCCCCGTACCAGGTCAGGTTCAACGCCTGCCACGCGCCGTCCGGATTCTTGAACAGGGGCACGCTGGCCATCATCTGCCAGCGTTCACCGGGAAGAGTCCGTCCGCCCCAGGCGATGAACGCGAAAAGCATGGCCGCGAAACACACAATCAGCACATACTCCATATTTTCTCCAGCCGGGCCGAGACGCCCGGGTTATGCGTTGGGTCCAAGGACGCGGCCGATGCTCTCGCGCACCCGCACGTCCGTTTCCACCCACGGGCGCCCCAGCCAGCTCGAAAAGCGGCTGCCCGCGTCCCCGCGAAACTGATTGGCGACCAGGTCCGGACTGAATTCAACCCGGCCCGGCTCAAAAATGAGCACATCAAGAGAACTCCCGGGCCGGTACAGACTCTTGGGCTGCCCCTTGCTCAGGAAAAGGCCGGGACGCATTTGCTCGCACGGCTCGTAGCCGCTGCCCGCATAGGCCTGCACGATCTGCCCGATCATGAGCGCCGCCACCTCGACCATGGCCACCAGGCCGCAGCCGCTTCCGCCCGGCACGTCGGTGTCGATGACCGTCACCGCCCTGCGGTTGCGGGAAAATGGCGTGACCTCGCTGATGACGGCGGCGGGATTGCAGGAGTGAAACGCGCCTTCGATCTCGTAAAAATCGCGCACCACCCCGCTGACCGGGGCATGGTTGTAGTGATACTTGTCCGGAGTGAGGCGAAAGATGGCAAAATCGCCGCCCGTGAAAGCCCAGACCCAGTTCGGCCGCCCCAGAAACTCCGCAAAAGAGAAAAACTTGTCCTTGATGAAAAGCACGCTGTCCTGGCTAAGCGACCCCGCGAACATGCGCGAGTCGGCGGGCGAGACCACGGCCAGAGGGTCGCCTGTCATGGGCCGAACCTCGTCGTAACGGATGCGGCGCTCGAAAATGCGGCGAGCCGTGGTGTAATAGGATGCGTCCTCCACGCATTCCGAAAGGTCGATGCCCAGACGCCGGATAAGCGAATTGGCGCCGGAAATGCGCGCCCCCAGGGGCAGGTCGTAGTTCATGAACCCCAAAAGGCTCGAGGCGCGGCCCGATACCACGGCATTGAACAGGACCGGAGCCCGCTCCCGCACCCGTGAATACAGGTAGCCGATGGCCCGGTCGCAAAAAAGTTCCTCGTCCCGGATCTGCCCGGAATCTCTACTTATATACTGATGCGTCATTTTTCCTTCCAGTGATGCGGGCATTTTCCGCGTGCATGCCGATGACAAGGAGCAGGAGCTGGATCAGCACAGGCCGACACCCGCCCAGCTCGCCGGTGCGCTTCAATTCCGCGCGGACCTCGCGCGCGAACTCCATGATGTCCCGCCCGCCGAGCAACGCGGGGAGCCCGGTGCGGCAGAACTGCGCGGGCAGGCAGCCGAAATTCTTGACCGTCTCGCAGTCTTCCAAAAGGTAGTCGAGGGCTTCGGCCAGATGCGAGCGCCGCAGCTCGCCCCGGTAGACCTCCTCGGCCCCCATGTTGAATTCC
This sequence comes from Pseudomonadota bacterium, assembly GCA_023393525.1. Taxonomy (GTDB): domain Bacteria; phylum Desulfobacterota; class Desulfovibrionia; order Desulfovibrionales; family Desulfomicrobiaceae; genus Desulfomicrobium. The sequence continues at coordinate 43,490 of JAEWKZ010000084.1, forward strand.
TGCGCGCGCAGGGCCAGCGGGGTGCGCGCTCCGGCATGGTCCAGAATGCGCCGGGTCAGCTTTCCCCCGGCACCCTGTTCCGGGTCCGTGATGCGGGCACGCAGGTCGCGCAGCAGCTCGCCCGCCCCGAAAAGTTCGATCACGTCCCGGCCCTCGGATTCGATGAAATCAAGAAGAGCCATGCGGTACTCCTGCACATGCACGCGCAGGTTGCCCGGATAGCGATGACTGCCCCGGACGCGGGACGCCCTGGATACGAGGTCGAGCAGCAAGGCGTTGCCCGAGTCCCGGCGTACGAAAAAGGTGGGCAGATTGATGGCCGTGGCAAAAAATATCTGTCGTCGCTCGCTCTCCACTTCCGGGCTGTCGGGAATCGAAGACCGGCTGACGCGGCCGCCGAGCACGAGCTTGCAAGCCAGCGCGCTCAGGAATTGCTGCAAACGGGCGGCAGGCCGCATGTCCTCTTCCAGAGAATCAAAGAGGCTGTAGAAACGGCCCTCGAAACCGGAGAAGCCCATGACCCCGAACGAGCGCTGCTTGTAGAGCAGATAGGTCGACATGGACTCGTGGAAGACACCCATGGACGCGAGGTCGCGCTTCAGCCGCAGGTCGTTGCCCTCCTCGCCGTCCAGAGCCGGGCAGCGGTGGGTGCTCATGAGCGTGGTCATGTAGTCGAGCAGCCGAAAATCCGGGATGAAGTCGCCGCGCAGGCCAAAGATCCGGGCGATGGTCCGGTCCATGAGCACAGGCCCGAAGGGGGTCAGGGGGCGGCCGCAGACTTTGAGTTTTGCCTTCTTCTTCCAGCGCCGCCAGATCATGCGCAGGTGGGTGTAATCGAGCTCGTGCGGCAGGAATCCGAGCGCCTTTTCCGGATGGAAATCCTCGAAATCCATGCGCATGGGAGCGGCGCTGTAGGTGCCGACAAAAAGGGGCAGAAAATGTTCCATGATCTTGATGACCAGATCGCCCAGATATTTCTCGTCGGCCGCGCCAAAATCGCCGCCGCGCAAGAGTTCGCCCAAGCGCCTGCTGCCAAGGGAGATGTGCGTCCCGTTGTTGGCCAGGCAGGTGTTGGAGGTGTTGGGCAGAACGACCAGATTGTTGGTCAGGATGCCGGACTCGCGCAGCCTGGCGATGGTGTTCAGCTGACTGCGCGAGAGCATGCGGTGGCACAGGCCCATGTACTCCTTCTTGGGCTCGCCCCGGTCCCAGCCCGACAGGCACGGGTTCATGAACAGCTCGCGGTAATGGGCGTCGGGGATGATCTCGTTCAGCCGCTTCTGCCGGGCCGGAGGCAACGGCGCGAAATAGATCATGGCCCGCTGGCCGTGATCCAGCAGCCCGAATTGTTCGTTGGCATGGTCGAGGAGGAGCTGGGACAGCAGGAAGCGCTGACTGGTCTCCCGGGCGATGCCGCGCCCGTCCTCGAAGGCCTCGTTCATGGGCGCGGGATAAAAGGAAAAGGTCTCGGGGGAGGTATTGTCGTTCAGGAAATGGCCAAGAAAGGATTCCGCCAGCTTGCGCACCTCGGCGCTCACGCCGGACCCGGCCAGATCGGCCAGGGAGAGCTTCAAAAGATAACTGATGGGGATGCGCAGCCAGTCTTCGCCGTCTTTCACGAAGAAGAAGTCCGCGCTGTCTTTCCTGCGCCCGGAGGCCGGATCGCTCTTGTCCGCCAGCAGGTCCCGCTCCAGGGTGCGACGGGCAAAGGCGTTCAGCCGGCGCAAGGGAAAACGCGCCCAGCTGTTTTCCCAGACCGCGTCCGCTCCGGCCTGCAGATAGCGCTCAAGCTCAAGCAAAGTGTGGTTGGAGGTATCTCCGGCCACGGTGCGGCGGGCCACGTTCTGGTAGAAACTCGATTCGCGGATGCGAAGCGGCAGATCAACGGATTCCGGACTGCCCATGACCGCGACCTGCAGTTCGCTCTCGCTTCCGGCCGTGGCGTCGTCAGGGCCAAAAGGGAGCAGGTCCACCAGGCGGTCGTTCCAGACACCTTCGAATCCCATCTTCCCGGCCAACCGCCCTTCCATGCCCGCCTGCATCATTGTCGTATCGAAAAACATGCGCACCACCTTGTTTGTCCGCCTTGAACATATACAAATGAAGGGGATGCGAAGAATCCGTGACGTTTGGGTGACAGCTGCACGGACTCGGCAGACAGAGGTGGCGCTCTGTCATCCAAGCGTCACGGCGCTGTCACACTCATGCCTGGGTCTCACGGCAAGAACGGGGCATGGATATGAACACCATTGCCCAATACGGCCCCATGGCCATCGCGCTGGGCACTTTTGTGGAGGGGGAAACGGCGGTACTTCTTGGCGGGACGGGAGTGGCCCTGGGGCTGTTCGATTTCTGGACCGTGGCGGGAGCGGCCTTTGCGGGCAGCATGGCCGGAGACCAATTCTTTTTCTGGCTCGGCAGGCTCAAAGGAGCCGCCTATCTTGCGGGGCATCCGCGCTTCGGGGCCAAGGTCGCCCGCGTCGGCAGTCTGCTGCTGCGCCACCGCCTGCCGCTCCTTGGCACCTACCGCTTCATCTACGGCATGCGCGGGGTCATCCCCTTCGCCTTTGGCGTGTCGGACCTGTGCTGGCGCTTCTTTCTGGCCGCCAATCTGGTCACGGCGACACTATGGTCGCTCTCCATCACCCTGCTCGGGCTTCATGCCGGAAAATTCCTGAGCGATCCGTCCATCGTCGCGAAGCTGCCCCTGTTCGGCGCGGGCGCGGTCCTGATTTTCGGAGCCTGCCTGCTTGTGCGCGGAAGTCTCAAGTCCCGGTCCTGATCGCGCTGATTCCGTTCACGTTGTCACTCGGCACGGACGATTCGCTCCGGGAGCCGAACCCGGCCAGCTTCCCCGGACGCATGGGCGTTGTCCCGTCAAAGAAATCGCACGCCAGATAATAGCGCAGGTCCGACAGCCAGAGTTTTGGCAGTTCCGGACGGGATGAAAACGCACGCAGCATCTCCAACGGATTGGAGAGGGCCATCCCGAAAGGACCGAGCAATTCGGACGGATCGCGAAAGCACTCCCAATCGCAACGCCGGCAGGTCGGCTCTCCGGCGGGCAGTGCCGTGAGTTCCCAGAAGGGGCCGAGATCCTCGGAACTGCGGTAGCCGCACGGATAGGCGTGTCCTGCCGTGGCATCCACGAAAAAGAAATCCAAACCTCCCCGACATGGGTAGGTATGCGCGGCACCTCCGTCAGCCTGCCGAATCAGGGCGTCCAGCGAGGACAGGGGCGTGAAGAGGCGGATGTGCGGGCGGAACCGGGGCACGACATCGGCAAGCGCCCGCAGCATGGCCTTTTTTTCCTCCATGCTGAAACTGATGAACGGATCCGAAGAGGTGGCCTGGTACACGGCGCTGTCTTCGCCGCTCATGGGATAGCAGCAGTTGGCGATGGTGAAGCCCATGTCGATGGCAAAGCTGAAAAACCGGCTGAAGGCCTCCTCGAACCCCTGACGGAATCCGTGCGCGTCGAAGGGGCCGCTCAAAGCCGGGATGCGGCCCCCGCAATGCCGATTGACGCCCAGATTGACCGAGGGGTAGAGGCCACGCCCGTGAAAGATGGGCAACGCCTTGGCCATGCCCCGCACCACGCCGGGCAGGCCACGGTTTGCTTCGTGGATGTCCGGGTCGCTGGAGTCGAGGCTGATCCAGAAATTGCGGATGCCGCTCTCAAGCAATTCATCGGCCGTGCGGCGCATGCGGTCCTCAAAATCCGAATCTTCGTGACGCTGAAAAATGAACCCGTTGGTGCCGGTGCGAATGTATGGGATGCCAAGCTTTTTGGCGCGGCGGATCATGCCGGTCAGGCGCGGCAGATCAAGCAAGGGTTCGCCTCCGGTGAAGGACACGGCCTGCATGCCAAGCCTGGCCACGGTATCGAGAATGCGGTCCACGACCTCCGGGTCGAGGCTGTGACGTACAAAGGAATGATCGACGCTCATGCCGCACTGCACGCAGCGCGCATTGCAGCGGGTCGTGATCTGAATCACGGCCTGGCCGGGCAGGCGGCCCCGGAACAGGGCGCGGCAGGTGGAAAGAAATTTCATGCGCAAACTCCTGTGAGCCCAAAGGCCCAGGAATACCGGACCCGGGCTCATGAATTGAGAAGCTCCCGCAGCCCCTTGCCCGTCTTGAAATGAATCCGCCGGCGAGCCGGAATGGCGATGGTTTCCCCGGTGCGCGGGTTCCGACCCATGCGCGCGGCATGGAACATCACGGAAAAGGAACCAAGCCCGGGCAAAGAAACGCCCTGTCCCTGGGCCAGAGTCTCGCGGAGGATCTGGCAGAGGGCTTTTTCCGGAGAAGAATGGGAAATATGGGAATCATGGGACGCAGGGAGCCCTGTATTTTCATACACCTCGTGCATCCCATTTTTTCCATTCTCTTCAGCCAGCCCGGAGGGCTCCGTCAGCTCATTTTTTTTTTTGCTTCGTCACCCTGTGGGCTCGAAGGCAAAACCGGGGCTTGCGGTTGCGGCGCCACAGGGGTCAGCGGCTGCATTTTGTTCGGCGCCCAGGAGAGCTTGAGCTCCAGCTTCTCCTTGTCGCTTTTCTGCTTGATTTCGAGCTCCGCCTCGATGCTGTCCGAAGGCCGCAGGATGAGGGGCCGTTCTTCGTTGTCGAGGATGAGAGTTCCCTGCCTTAGGCCCGCGAGCACGGATTCCAGATACGCGACCAGATCATCCCGGGTCATGATGTTCTTGGATTTGAGTTTTTCTTTTCCCATGAAAACCTCCTTCAAAGTGTCACGCCAGGGAAATGAGCGCCTGGCAGAGCAGATGCGGATCAATGGCTCCGGTGTTCCTGACGGTCAGCGGAGCCCTTATGACCTGAATGCCGAGCGAAGCCAGCTCGCGCTGCGGATTCGTGGATTCGGGATAGCCGACCTGCGGGTCGAGCAGAACAAAGTCGAGGACATCGCTGATGGCGATGCTGTCCGGGGCGTCGGCCCGCAGGTGGCGCAGCAGGGTCCGGACCTGGCCCGCCAGGGACAGCCCTATCGATTCGGGGTCCGCGAACGTGTTGGGAATGAACACCTTGGGACAGGGCGTCTGGCTTATGGCCTGCCCAACGCCACTGGGCAGCAGGTTGGCGACGACGGAGCTGTAAAAGCTGCCCACCGGGTAGCAGATGAGATCCGCGCCCCGGATGGCCCTTCGGATCTTGTCCCGGATGAGCGGCCGCACCGGCGCGTTGCCCTTGGCCGGGTCGACCAGGGACAGCTCGGACACAGCGCGGGTCAAAGGGGGAGTGTCCTTGCCGGTCAACAGATGCTGTCCGACGAGATGCCCCCCGCCCTCCAGCACGGCCCGGAGTTGCAGGTTGGAATTGATCAGCAGGCGGACTTCCCCTCGCACCTGGACCAGTTTGGAATAGATGTAGACAATGGGGTCGATGTGCCGCCTGTTTTCGAGATACCCGGCGGTCAGGATGAGGTTGCCGATGCTCGCGCCGCTCAAGTCGAAATCCGGCCCGATGGCCTTCTCGAAGAGTTGCAGGTGATGGCGTATGATCTTGCGCATGGGATCGGAAACTCTGGAGACCAGGGGATGACTGCCCCCGACCAAAGCGGAAAGCTCGCTGCGCAGTTGGTCCGGGCTTGCCGTCTTGGGCAACCGGTGCGCGAAAAGCTCGAAAATCTCGGGATATCCATGCAAGGTGCGGTCGGCCAGGGCCATGAGCCGGTTGCGCAGGTCGCCCACGGCCGGCATGTTGAAATAGCGGCGCAACACGGCCGAACTGCCGCCGGAATCAAACGGCGTGACCAGATGCACGGAATTGTGGGTGTACCCGACCAGGGCCTGGCTGGTTTCCTTCAGGGCCGTGCCGCCGGTGAAAAAGAGGATCCGCGGCCCCAGGTCCGGGCTGCGCTGCGCCCTGGCCACGCGCACCGGATCAGGGACATTGACCTCCCGGGTGACCCGTATCGCCGTCATGCGCTCTCCAGCAGGCGCAGGCAGCCGGCAGCGGCCTGGTCAAAGTCCACGCCCCCGCTGATCTCGAAAACCCTGCACCCGCGCAGCGCCCTGGCATAGTCCTCGGCCGTGGGCGCATACCCGTTTTCGGCAGTGAAAAAGAGGCCGGTATCCTTCATGAAGGCCTCCAGCAGATCGTGCCGCTCGTTTATGTCGATCTCCCCCATGCGCGTGGGCGAACCGTCCCGGTGCCAGTTCAGCAGCACCAGATAGCGCATGGGGCACTGCAGGATGAATCGGTCCGGACCAAAGAGCTGGTCGATGAGGGCGTCGTATTTGTGCTCCAGGCTCCAGAGCTCCTCCGGGGACAGGCTTTGGAACCGCAGCGTGTCCTCGGGCGAGATGATGCCTGTCAGGTCGGGATTGTGCAGCGCCGTGCCGGGATTGATGCGCGGGTGCTTGGCCACGCCGAACATGACCGGAGCGGGCCTTCCAGGGCTGATCATCAAGCGGTCGTTGCTGACAAAGGTCACGCCCTTGCTGACCAGATGCAGGGCCAGGGTGGACTTGCCCATGCCCGAGAATCCGGCCATGGCCATGCCGGTCTCGCACACGGCCACTCCGGCGGCGTGGGCCAGGAGACAGCCGTCGTTGAGCTTGCGCTCGATGAAGCGGTTGTTGATGAAATTGACGACCTGGTTGGGATTGGCCTCGCAGTCGCCCACGGCCAGATTCCGCCCTTTTCCGAACAGAAAATGCATGCCGGTCAGGCGCTTGCGGATGACCCGCCCGCCTTCGATGTCGGCCCACTCCTCCTTGATCTTGCTCTTGCCCGGATCCGGCTCCTTGACCTGAAAAGAAAGCCCCATATCCGGAACCTCGGCCTGCAAAGCCGTGATGGTGATATCCGCGTTTGCCGGCGATTTCAAAAAGGGCGCAAAATACGTGGTCAGTTCCCGGGCCAGGTTTTCGGAATTGGTCATGACCCGAAAGCGGCAGTCGCCCATGCTCAGGCAGACCTGATGCGGCGTGGCGATTCCGGCGCTCAAGAGCTCCACGAGTTTGGCCAGCCTGGTATCATCGTTCACGAATCTTCTCCATGACGTAATCGGTGTACATGGCCGCCGCATCGAGCCCGCAGGCCTCCTGGATGCCGCGGAACCCGCCGAAGGCCGAAACCTCGAAGACAACCGGGCCCGTAGCCGCTTCCACCACATCGACGCAGGTGAAGTCGAGGTCGAAAAGGGCCTGGGCCTGTTCGGCCGTGCGCAGGGCCTCGGGCGAAGGCGTGGCCGGAGCGTACTTGCCGCCCGACTCGGTGGTCGTGTTCCAGGCTCCGGTGCCGCAGCGGGCGTAGGTGGTCAGGTATTTGCCGCCGAGAAAAACAATGCCCAGATCCTGGCCAGGCAGCTCGATCTTCCGCTGCATGTACATGATGGGGTTTTCCGCGTGGAAGGCCTCGATGGCGAGGCGTGCCCCGGCGCCGTGTTCTATGACCGTCATACCCCGGGCCTTGGACGTGAAAAGCGGCTTGAACACGGCCGCGCCGTAGCGCTGCACCGCGCCCAGCGCCTCGTCCACGGACTCGGTGATGGTCGTGGGCGGCATGGGAATGTCTCCCAGGCGCAGGGTCACGGTGCAGCTCAGCCGGTCCAGGACCCGCATGATGGACATGGGCGAGGAGAAAATGGGCAGCCCGCGCTGCGCCAGAAAACGCAACACCTCAAGCCTGTCGAGAAGATCCGGGGAATAGCGTGCGCCGATCTTCTTGATGATGAGGCCGTCAAGCCCGCCCAGATCGATGCCCTCGGTCCAGACCGTGCCCGCGTCCAGATCCATGCAGACCTGCTCCATATCCACCAGCAGGCGAAATCCGGTCTTGGCGGCCACCGTGTCCGCAAGAAGTTCCGAAGACCACCCGCCGCGTGTACCGACCACTCCTATCTTCATAAGCGATTCCTAGTAGTTGAGTATTTCCAAGGGGAAAGAGAATTGTGCCGGCGACTCCAGGCTGTGTTCCGTGAGCCGCTCCATGAGGAAGAGGCAGCGGTTGTACATGGCATGGGCAAAGCTCCGGTTCAGCTCGAAGCGGGTCGAGGTATAGAACGACCTGGCCACGCCGAGGCCCAGGCGGATGTCGAAGCTCTCGTCATCATGGGCCTTGGCGAAGGCCTTGCTGAACTCGTAAAAGCTCCTGATCGTCGCCGTGATCCGCGCGCGCGACTCCCGGTCAAAGGCGGGCAGCCGGAAATTGGAGACAAGAAACACCGAGACGTCCTGCACGTAGTCGGAATGCTGCGAGCGGTGCAGATCGATGAAATACACCTTCTGATCCAGATGGTTGTAGATGACGTTGTTGATGTTGAAGTCGCCGTGGATGAACACCGAGAATGGCGCGGGATATCTGGCTTCGATATCCATGCAGCTCCTGATCAGTCCGCCGGCCGAGGGGATGGCCACGGAACCTATGCCCATGGAGGGGCGCATCAGGTCCGGATGGACCTGCAGGATGGAGGGCATGCGGTCCAGGGCCTGGCGCATCATGTTCGTCGGCAGGGAGTGCCGGCTCATGGTCTGTTCCCAGACATGCTGAACAGTCTGCTCGAAAATGAACAGGGCGTTCTTGAGAATCTCCTCGTCCGAATTGAAGATGGCTTCGTCCAGGGTGCAGCCGGACAAGAATTCGGTCAAAAGCGACGCATTCTCGCCCTCCTCCTGATAGCTGAATACTTTCGGGACCAGTCCGGGAATAATCTCATTCCAGCATTCCAGATTGATTTTCTCCTGGCGGATCTTGCGCAGGTTGCCTTCCTTGAAAATGGAGTCCCGCGCCTGGGGAGTCTTCTTCCCTTCCACGCGGGCGATGCGGCAGCCCGAGCGCGAGCCCCAGATGCCCTGGAAATCCACGTCCGTGACATCCCCCTGCAGGCCCGATTTGTTCAGGTTGCGCTGCAGGGCCTTGAACTGCTGGATCTTGATGCGTTCGCCGATGATGACGAAAAGCAGGGCCTCCCCGATATTGAGCAGGCTGTCCCCGATGCGCTCCATGTAACGGATGATGAAAAGCGAGGTGATATGGTCCTCCACGTTGCGGCCGATGCGCAAGTGGATCATGATCTTGTCGAAGTTCTCCTTGTACATGAGGTCAAGCTCGTCTTCCATGCGGCAGATGGACAACGCGCCGGACAGATTGGCCTTTTGCAGGACAGGGAGGATCTCGCTGACCGTCTCGTGGATTTTCAGAAAACTGTCCTTGTAATCGAAATTTTCCAGAAACCTGTGGGTGGTGAGATAGCCCATCTGCTTGGCTATGTTCACGCAATAATCGCCGATGCGCTCCAGATTGATGGTGATGATGTGCACGGCGCGCAGACACTTCATTTGATCCTGACCGAGCCGGGTCTGATTGAGCGTCGTGAAGCACTTGTTTTCGATGACGTTCTTCAGATTGTCTATGTAATCGTCCTTGCTGAATATCTTGTCATAGGTGGAGGGCGTCGGCTCCAGCAGGAATTCGAACGTGGCCTTGATCTGGTTTTGCACCTCCATGATCAGGAAGCGGAAATTCTCATCGAGCCCTTCAAAACTTTTGAGCATGGCGTGTCCTAGGAGGTGATGGAGATTGTGCCGGACGCCGGGGACTCATCGCTTTTGTCTTTCCAGCTGACCTTGATGCCCAGCTTGTTCTCCGCGCCCTTCTTCTTCACGGACACCTCGAATTTCATATACCCGCCCGGGTGCAGGCAGATTTCAGACCCCTCGGAGTTGAGCACGATTCGCCCCTCGGCAAATCCATCCTGCAATGCCTGGAAATATTTCTGGATGGTCCGGCTGTCCTGCACGGACTCGAATTCGAATTTATCGTCTTGAGACATGAGTGTTCCTTTTTCAGCCCAGCAGGCGTTCGCGATATTCGCGGATGACGATTTCCCGGCTCATGCCCGACAGGATGAGCCGCTTGGATATCTCAAGGTCATCCCAGGCCGGTTGATAGCCGATCTCCCGGTTCGCCTTTTCCGCATTTTGCGACGTGACGGCCTTGGTTTTCTCGCCCATGTGGGTGTCGTCGCCCATGAAGACCAGTTTGCGGCGCGTGGACGTGCCCGCGCAGGCGTTGGCCCGGCCCACGGCCGCAATCAGAAAATCCGTGTAGCGCTGCGACTGGGGATTCCAGACCTCGTACCCGTCCACGTCGTAGTCGGCCAGCAGGATGGGCCAGAACTGCTCCGGGTGGGGGATGATGATTCCTCCGCCAAGAGCCCGGGCTTCCTCGATGACCTCGGAAGTGCGATAGAAATAGCGCAGGGAGAAATGGGCTTTGACAATGGCCTTGACCGCCGAGAGATAGGTCTGGATGCGGTCGATGAGTTCGCCGTCATAGAACGGACGCAGGGCGTCGAAATAGTTGCGCAGCAGCTTGTTCTTGAGAGCGTCCTGGGACAGGCCGGCGTGCCTGTCCTCGACCATGCGCCGCACCTTGGTCACATGGTGCCGCACGAATTCGACCAGATCCAGATCCGCCCCGGTCTCCCGGGCGGCCTGTTCGATGCGGTCTTCCAGCGGGGCGGTGATGGCGTGCATGAAGTCGAAAAGCTGCGACGTCCGGTAGGTCTGGGTATGGCGCAGCATGGCGCGCAGCGTGTGGGCCTGCTCCAGGCAGGATGTCTGGAAATGGAGCAGCAGCTGCACCTTCTGGTTGAAGCCGTGGGAGTAGCAGTCCACCTCCACGCCGCTGAAATCCCCGTACTCCAGGATCTCGTTGTGCTGGGTCGGGATGATCAGGTTCTCGGCCATGCCCGGGAACATGGCGTGAACGCGTTGCGTAATGACCGGCATGGGCACGAATTCGGGGTGCCAGTGCACGGCCATGACGCTTTGCTGGTCGGGAAAAACACGCTGCGGGGAGGCCAGCGCCGCCAGCGTTTCTTCGCCGAGAGTCGTGCTGGTCACGGATTCGAACACGGCGAGATCCCGCTCGGTGATAGCCGGGTCCCAGCCTGCGGGATTCATTGGGTCGGATGAACGCATTGGCGAATCCTATTTGTAGCGGTCGTGGCAGGATTTCTTGGCATGGGCCAGTTCTTCGACCACCGCCGCGGTCTGGGCCAGATTTTCGGTGTCGCAAGCCATGCGCAGCCTGTCGCACAGCGAGGCGTAGGCGGGGTAGAACTCGTCGCCATAGCCATGGTACGACACCATCTTCTCGGAGTCCGAAAGAAAGACCGAAACAATCTCGCGAGATGGCATCTCGGCCCTGGACACGCTCTCGCGCATGGCCTTGAAATAGACCTGCATCCTCTTCTTGAGTTTCGAATAACTCTCACACACGACGCCCGACCCGCATGGATCGTCGGCTCCGCAGACTTTCAGGCCCTTGCCCGTGAACTTCACTTCCAATGCATCGTCCTGGCCCAAATCGACCTTGATCTTGAACTTGACCAGTTCCGCCAGGCTTATTCCGTATTCGCCCAGATCGTCAGACTCGTCTTCCAGGGTGTCGGCCAGCTTGCGCAGCAATGCCGCCGCTTCTGCGCGTGAGAGCTGCCAGTTGTGTTTGAGTTTCATGGCCATGCGTACGTCCTTGGTGAAATGTGGGGATGAATGCCGATTTTGTCTGTTAACGACCAGACAATGTCAATTTCCGCGCAGTGACATTTGCGTGACATTTGCGTGACAACAGCGAGTGGGTACCTGTGAGCATGAAATATCTGTACATTCGTCATGCAATCGTAACAGGAATGACGCTGGCGCGGGATAGGAATCGCAAACCACAGTGAGGTGCGTATATGATCCCACAGCGCAAAGCGGACTTGCATGTTCATTCCAAATTCTCCAGCAGGCCGTCGCAATGGATTCTACAGAAGCTTGGCTGCCCGGAGAGCTTCACCGAACCCGCATTCATTTATGATCAGGCCAAAGCGGCGGGCATGGATTTCGTGACCATCACCGATCACAACGTCATCGAGGGCGGACTTGAAATCGCCCATCTGCCGGGGGTCTTTCTGAGCGAGGAGGTGACCACCTATTTCCCGGAGGACCGCTGCAAGCTGCATGTCCTGGTCTATGGCATCAAGGAGGCGCAGCACGGCGAAATCCAGCGCCTGCGCGAGAATGTATTTGATCTGTGCGGCTACCTGCGCAGAGAGAGACTGGTCCATGCGCTGGCCCATCCCCTGTTCGCGGTCAACGACAAGCTCGACATCGACCATTTCGAGCAGAGCCTGCTCCTCTTCGACATCTTTGAAGCGAACGGTTGCCGGGATGAAATGCAGAACACGGTGCTGCAAGCGATCCTGAACGACCTGGACCGGGTCACCATCGAACTGCTGGCCGACCGACACGGACTGGAACCGCTGGGGCGCACGCCCTGGAAAAAAGGGCTGATCGGCGGCTCCGACGACCATTCAAGCCTGAACATCGCCAGCATGCACACCCTGGCCAGGGCGGATGGTCTGGAGGACTTTCTCGGAGCGGTGCGCGACGGCCGGACAGAGCCCTGCGGCCGGGCTGCCACCGGGCACGCCCTGGCCCGGAACCTCTACGCCATCGCCTACCAGTTCTACCGGGCCAGAACAGCGCGCTCGCGCTCCAAGCTGCTCTGCATGCAATTCGCCGACAGGATGCTCGGGGGCTCCGCCCTGGCCGGAGACGGCCTGCTGGCCCGCCTGCAGGCGGCCATCGGCACGCGCAAGAGCAGCACCTATCTGCGCCTGGCCGATGCGGACGGGATCAAGGCTTCGCTCCTGAAGGAAGTCACGCGCATCATCGAGACCGATCCGGTCCTTTCATCCATTGCCAAGGGAGAAACAGGAACGGACTTCGACCGGGAATGGTTTCGCTGCGTCGGCCTGGCCTCGGACAAGCTCATCGCCGCGTTTCTGGATCGCCTGCTCACCAGCGCCGTCGGGGCGGACATCTTCGACATCTTCAGCACCATCGGCACGGCCGGGTCCCTGTATGCGCTCCTGGCCCCCTATTTCGTATCCTTCGGGCTCTTCGCCCGCGAACGGACATTCAGCAGACAATGCGCCCAGGCTTTCGGGCACGGTAAACCGGAGCCCCTCGCCATGCTTCATTTCACGGACACCTTCGACGACGTGAACGGCGTTTCGTGGACCATCCGCCAACAGCTCGACATGGCCCTGGAGTACGGCAAGCGCATGACCGTGGTCACCTGCGGACAGGGCGAAAACGCGCCGGGGCTCAAAGTCTTCGATCCCGTGGGCACTTTCGCGCTGCCCGAGTACCCGGAAATCTCCATTTCCTATCCGCCGTTTCTGCGCATGCTGGAATACACCCTCGAAACCGACACCAAGCTCATCCTGGCCGCCACGCCCGGACCTGTCGGACTGGCCGCGCTGGCCATCAGCCGGATCCTGCGGATCCCCATCCACGGCACCTACCACACCGCCTTTCCCCAGTATGTCGCATCCCTGACCGGAGACTCCGGCCTCGAAGACCTGACCCGCAAGTACATGTCATGGTACTACAAGCAGATGGACGTGGTTTACGCTCCATCCCAAGCCATCGCCGACGAATTGACGACCTTCGGCGTGGAGCGCGCGGCCATTCGGGTGTACCCGCGCGGAGTGGACACTTCGCGGTTCGACCCGGTCAAGCGCAACGGATTCTACAAGCGCTGGCACGGCATGGACTCTTTCAAGCTGATCTATGTGGGAAGGGTTTCCAGGGAAAAGGACCTGGACATCCTGGCGGCCGCTTTCAAAAAGGCCCTCCCGGCGATGGGCGGGCGCGACGTGCGACTCGTCATCGTCGGGGACGGGCCTTACCGGACAGAAATGGAGAACGATCTCCAAGGCTTGCCCGCGCTCTTCACCGGCGTGCTGCATGACGAGGCCTTGGCCGCGGCCTATGCCTCGGCGGATCTGTTCGTCTTCCCTTCGACCACGGACACCTTCGGCAACGTGGTCCTCGAAGCCCAAGCTTCCGGACTGCCGGTCATTGTCAGCGACAAGGGCGGCCCCGGTGAGAACATCGTACCCGGAAAAACCGGAATCATCGTCCCCGGGCGGGACGTGGACAGCCTGGCCCTGGCCATTGGAGAACTCTGCGCCGACCCGGACCGCGTCAAACGCATGGGAGAAGCCGCGCGCCTGTTCGCCGAGGAGCGCAGCTTCGGCTCCTCGTTTCTGGCGACATGGGAGTTGTACAAGACCGGTTCATCCGCGGCATGATGCTTCACGCGGCGGACGAACCGGCGGAGGAATGGAGAATCCGGGCCGATCCGGCCCGGCGGATCAAAGCCCGGTCTTGATGACCATGTCCGTGATGGGACCGCGCGAGCGTTCGCCCTTGAGCACGATGTGCCCGTAGCCCGGCAGGCCCTTGAGCATCTTGACGGTCCAGTTCAGACCGTTGTTGGATTCGTTCAGGTAGGGGTTGTCGACCTGGCGCGTGTCGCCAAGACAGATGCATTTCACGTTCTCGCCCATGCGGGTCAGAAGCGCCCGTGTTTCGGCGCGTGAAAGGTTCTGCATCTCGTCGATGATGACCACGGCGTTTTCGAGGTTCATGCCCCGGATGAAGGCGATGGGCAGGATCTCGAAGCGTTTGGGATTGAAGCGGAAATTGCCGCTCTCGCTGTCCGCGAAGATGCGGTTGGCCGGGCGCAGGTCGTGCAGCTTCATGAGCAGATCTCCGACGTAGCGCACGTAGGGGGCCATCTTCTCCTCAAGATCGCCGGGCAGGTAGCCGAGCTTCGCCCCGATCTCGATGACCGGCTTGACGAGATAGATCTTGCGGTACGGGTTGTCCTTCTTCTCCAGGGCCATGTACAGGGCAGCGGCCAGGGCCAGAAAAGTCTTGCCGTATCCGGCCTCGGACTGCACCGTGACCAGATTCACGGCGTCGTCGAGCAGCAGCTCCAAGGCCAGATTCTGGTACACGTTGCGCGGGCGCACATTCCAAACGTCATGTTGATAATCGATGAAGCGGGGGCCGGAGGTGGCGTGCATGTATGGCTGGCCGCCGATCCAGGCGAAACTGTTGGGGATGGGTTCCTCGCCTTCGCGCACAAATCCGGTGTAGGATTGGGACTCTGAACGGAACGGATTGGAGTCGCGGTAGCCTTCGCTGGCAATGGCGTGGATGCGGGCTTTGAGTTGCAGGATGCGGTCGTTGGTGACCAGGATGGGCGCGTCCACTCCGCTGTCTTTAAGTTCGTCAAGGATCAGGTCGTCGCCGCTCTTGTTTTCCGCGTCCGGGAACGTTCGCGGAGGCAGGAAGAAAACGTCCGGGTCCTCCTGCAGGACCGCGATGGCCTGGGCCACGATGTGGGCCACGCGCGGTTCGCGCTTGAGCTTGTCCAGCTCCCGCAGGACGGTGTAGGGCAGGATGACCCGGTTGTCCTGGCCGTTGCGCAGAGCGCGGATGCATTGGGGGTTGTCAATGAGCACATTGGTGTCGAGCACGTAGTTCTTCTGCATGCGCGGGCGTCATCCTTAGGGGCGGCAAGCCCCGGTCCGGACCGTTGACGGAGAGGTCGGCCGATCAGACTGCTGCCGGAAGACCGCCCCCAAGCCCCGTGCGCCCGAATTCTCCGGGATGTCCGTCAATCGTCTCCTGGCAGTCTATGCAGTAGCGTGCGCTCGGTATGGCCAGGAGCCTGCGGTCGGCAATATGCTCGCCGCACATTTCGCAAATCCCGTAGGAATCGTTGTCGATGGCCTTGAGGGCGACGGCGATGTCCCTCAGCAGTTTCACGTTACGATTGTAGCGTATCATATTCCAGTCCCGGGAGGAAGCGGTGCAGGCCTGGTCCGCCAGGTCCGGTTCAAGCTCGCTGTTCTGGCTCATGAATTCCCGCAAAGCCTCCATCTCGTCTTTGATCTTCCTGGATTTTTCCCGCAACTGAAGCTCGATTCCCTGGTGGATGCGACAAACGCTGGACATGGGTGCCTCCTTGTGTGTGGCCGTCGGCCGGCCCGGAACACCCGGGCCCGGCCTCATGCCGTTACAGCACCCTAGGTCTCGCATGTTGCGCCCGAGCGACAGGGCGGAGGAGGATTCATGACAGCGCCTGGCCACCATCCGCGAGGAGCCTCTCGACAATGAGGCGTTCCAGGGCCGGATCATCCTCCAGCGTGGGCTGAAGGGCGAATTCGACCTGTGGAAATTCCCTGCGCAGCCCCTCAATCATGTCCGGGATGTCCTGTTCGATGTGCACGCCGTTGTAGAGAAAATACTGCATGACCACGATCCGCATGCAGCCCTGTTTGACGAGCGCGCGGACCTGATCGCCCAGGGTAGGCTCCCCCAGGGAAAAAAAGGCCGGCAGAACCTGGGCGCCGGCCACCCGCCGCGCGACCCGCCCGACCATGGCCGTGAAACGCAAGGCAACCTCTTTGCGCCTGCTGCCGTGTCCGAGTACAATCATTCCGGTTTTATCCACGCATCCTCCCAAAATGAAAAAAAGGGCCCCCGCTCAACCCAGGCGCCCCCCGAGTGAAACCCGGCACCGCTTCTAATGCTTGTGGTCCTCATGGGAAGGGACCGCCTTTTCGTCATGGGAATGCTCGTGATCGTGATCATGAGGATGGCTGTGGGTCAGATCCCCATGGGAATGCTCATGGTCATGCTCGACCACGGTGGTCGTGGTTTTCCCTCGTAAACATCCGCAACCCTTGCACATATGAACCTCCTTGAGCCGCACTGGCAGGCATTTTGTGAATGATTCGAGAACGATAATCCTTTCTGCGCCAATGGCAATACCGACCATGCTGCAACATTTTGCACAAGCACCCTTCCTGTGCAGCAAGCGGCACGTCCAATTGGTGAGTCCAGACCGCAAAAAATTCTTATCATTTTGGAATAAAATAACTTATTTTTTTGGCACATCCTCTGCTATACCGTGGTCAAGCAAACACATTCCACTACCTCCAGAATGTAACTGCATAGGGAGTTCTTCATGTACCTCAAACACCTCATCCTCGCCCTCACGCTGGTCCTGGCCCTCGCAGCCGGGGCCCAGGCCTACAGGGCCGGCTGTCCGGGACAGGGACACTACCAGGACTTCATGTCCGGCCTGACCCCCGAGCAGCGGCAGAAAGTCCAGACGCTGACTGACGAGCACCACGAGAAGCTTTTTGCCCTCCACAAGGAGCTTCTGGCGAAGCACGAAGCCATGGAGTCCCTGTTTTCGGCCACCCCAGCCGACAAGGCCGCCATAGACAAGGCCGTCTCCGAAGTGAGCGCGTTGCAGGCGCAAAAGGACAAGCTCAACGCGGATTATCGCGTCGCCCTTTCCGAAGCCGCCGGCAAGCCCGTACCCCCTGGCTCCGGCCAGGGATGCGGTCGGATGGCCGGATGCGGAGCATACTCCAGCGGCGCCGCCCCCGGCGCCGGCTCCGCCCCCTGTTGCCCCGCCTCGAAAACACTGTAATCGTCTCCCTCCCTCCCTCGAAAAGTCAAAGGCCGTACCCCCTGCGGCCTTTGACTTTTCCTTAAGAAGGCAAGGCCATGGAACTCGTTCTCCCGACGCGCAGCAACCGCACCATCATGATGGCCACCATGGCCGTGTTCATGCTCGGCCTGGCGCTGAGCTTTTCCACGTGGCGCAATCTCCGCCAGCAGCAGGAATCCTTTCACGAACACGCCCTGGTCACTGCCCGTTCCATCGCCGCCGGGATCGAGATCAACCTGCGCCGGGAATTGCGCCTGCCCGCAACCTCCGAACACGCCAACTCGCTCCTGCACCTGCACCGCTCCCTGGCCAAGGATCTGCTCCAGGATTACGTCAAGCGCACCGACGCCCGCTTCATCGGACTCTACAATCCCCTGGGGCATATTCTGATCTCCTCGCACAACGATCCCAAGGCCATTCAGGGCCAGTTGCCGACCATCGCCTGGGCGAGCATGGGCAGCGCGGGGGAATGGAGCGGCGAGATGAATTTCGAAGGCCAGCCCATCATGGTCCTTGGCCGAATGTCGCACCTGACCGTGGGAGTGTCGTGTCCGGACGGCCAGTGCCCTCCGGACAAGCAGCCCCCGCTTTTGCTCATCGGCGTGGACATGACCAGCCACCTGGAAGCCTTTGGCAAGTACAAGCGCACCGCCATTCTGCAAACCGGGTACATCCTGGCGGTGACCATCGTTTTCTGGATTCTGCTGCTGGGATTCCTGCAACGCAATGAACAGCGCCGCCGCCTGCAGCATCTTGAGTCCTTCAACGCCCGCCTGCTGGACAACATGCCCGACGGCCTGCTGACCCTCGCCGCGGACGGCAAGGTCGTCGCCGCCAACCCCGCCGCGGCGGACCTCATGGGTGGCCAGGGGCTCGTCGGACAACCCCTTTCGGACCTTTTCGCGACCCTCGGGCTGGCCACAGACATCCAGCCGGGGCAGGAGTGGACAGCCCTCAAGGCTTACGACCGACATCTGGAAATCCTGCAACTTCCCCTGAAGGATGGTTCGGGCCAGAGCCTGATGCTGGTCCGCGACCGCACCGAACTGGCCGAACTCGAACGGGAACTGCACCGCAACGAGAAGCTCGCGGCCATCGGCCGCATGGCCGCCGGGGTGGCTCACGAAATCCGCAATCCCCTCTCGGCCCTGCGCGGATTCGCCCAGTTCTTCGCCAAGAAACTGGCCGGGAGGGATCCCGAAGAACTGTACGCGCGCACCATGGTTCAGGAGGCGGACCGCCTGAACCGGGTCATCACCGACCTGCTCTTCCTGGCCCGGCCCAGGCAGCTGGACTTCGGCCTGGTTTCGCTTGCGGAGATTTTCCGGGAAGTGCATACTCTCATGTCCATGGACGTGGCGGCCAAGAACGGTCGTCTGGAGCAGCGGATGACTGCCCAGACGGTGCTTGCCGACCGGGATGCACTGAAGCAGGCCGTCATCAACCTGCTCATGAACAGCGTGGAGGCCCTGCCCGAGGAAGGCGGCCTGATCGAGTTCGCGACCGAGGCCGATGACAGGGGCACGTGGCTGCGCATCCGGGACAATGGCCGGGGCATGACCGAGGAAGAGCGCGAGCACGCCCTGGAACCCTTTTACACCACCCGGGACAAAGGCACGGGTCTGGGCCTGGCCATCGTCCACACCATCATGCAGGAACACGGCGGAAGCATCCGGATCGAGACGCGGCCGACCGCAGGCACGGTCGTCTCGCTTTTCTTTCCGGCCAACCACAACGAGAGCAGCTCATGACCCAACAGCCCACAGTACTGGTCATCGACGACGAACCGGCGCACCGGCTCATGGTCCGCGTCGTCCTTGGCGACGCGGGGTTCAAGGTGCTGGAGTCGGACAACGGTTCGTCCGGCCTGGCCACCTTGCGCGCCAAACCCGTGGACGTCGTCCTGCTGGATATGCGCATGCCGGGAATGAGCGGTCTCGACGTGCTGCAGAAGATGCACGAGGAAGGAATGTCCACCCCCGTGATCATGCTGACCGCGTTCGGCAATGTGAGCAGCGCCGTGGAATCCATGAAAATCGGCGCCTGGGATTATCTGACCAAGCCGACGGACAACGACGAACTCCTGGCCGTGGTCAAGAAAGCGGCGGAACATGTGCGCCTGACGCGCGAAAACCGGGACCTCAAAAAACAGATCGGCCAACTGCGCGAGACCCGAATCATCGGCAGCAGCAGGGAAATCCGCAAGGTCGTGGAGCTTATCGAGCAGGTCGGGCCCAGCGAGGCCAACGTGCTCATCCTCGGCGAATCGGGCACGGGCAAGGAACTTGTGGCCCAGCAGCTGCACGAGCAAAGCGCCCGGGCCGCGGGGCCTCTGGTCAAGGTCAACTGCGCGGCCCTGCCCGAAAACCTGCTGGAAAGCGAGCTTTTCGGCTACGTCCGGGGGGCGTTCACGGGCGCGGCCCAGGACAAGCCCGGCCGCTTTCAGCTGGCGGGGGGCGGCACGCTCTTTCTGGACGAAATCGGAGAACTGCCCCTGACCCTACAGGCCAAGATCCTGCGCGCCCTGCAGGAACGCATCGTCGAACCCCTCGGCGGCGTGACCCCGGTCAGCATCGACGTGCGCTTCATCGCGGCGACCAACCGCGATCTGCCGGCCATGATCGCCGACGGCAAATTCCGCGAAGACCTCTACTACCGCCTCAACGTGCTCGAAATCCACATTCCGCCGCTGCGCGAGCGCATCGAGGACATCCCCCTTCTGGTCGACTACCTGCTGGACAAGCTCGGTCGCAAGAACAACCGCCCCATCCGCACGGTCAGCCGGGAATTCCTGGATGCGCTCTGCCGCCACGAATGGCGGGGCAATGTGCGCGAACTGGAAAACGTCCTGGAACGCGCCCTCATCCTCTGCCGCACGGACATGCTCGATGTGCGGGATCTGCCTGACCATTTGCGGACTCCCGGAGCATCCGCGCCCTCCCGTCCGGGCCATCCCGGAGAAAATCCTCTGGAAACGGCCGAACGGCAGGCTTTGCAGGAAACCCTGCGCAAGTACGCCGGACACAGGGAGCGCACGGCCCAGGCCCTGGGCATCAGCCGGCGCACCCTCCAATACCGCCTCAAGAAATACGGGCTGACCACCAAATAAGAAAAGGCCGGCCCCTCGCGGGAACCGGCCTTTTTCCTTCATCGCCTCAAGAATCAGATGCCGCAGGCATCCTTCAGGTACTTCAGGCGCAGATTGCGGGTCACCAGCACGGGGCAGCTCGCCCCTTCGAGCACGCGGGTGACCACGCTGCCCATGATCACATTCTCAAGCACGGACAGGCCGCGCGAACCGATGACGATGAGATCGCAGTCCAGTTCGTCCTGCGTGTTCAGGATCACGTAATCCGGACGTCCGCTGCGCGCGAGCAGCTCGACGTCCATGCCGCAGGGCTCAAGCAGTTTCCTGTATTCCTCCAGCGTGGCCATGGCCTTGGCCTCGGCGCTCTTGCGCAGTTTCTCCGCCATTTCGCCGCCGATGGTCATGTTCACCGGCTCCCAGACATGGAGCAGGTAGAGCTTGGGATTGCGGGCATTGACCAGATGCGCGGCATACAAGGCCGCATTCCGGGAGGAATCCGAACCGTCCACCGGTATGAGTACTCTTTCGATCTTGATCATCTAGCTATCTCCGTTGCGGACGAAGCGCGTCCCCGCATTTTGTTAGAAGAAAAGGAAGGTCATGAGCACGAAGCAGGGCACCAGAATACCCACGGACCAAGCCATGTAGCCGAAGAAGCTGGGCATCTTGATGCCCGACGATTCCGCGATGGACCGGACCATGAAGTTGGGGGCGTTGCCGATGTAGGTATTGGCGCCCATGAACACCGCGCCAGCCGAGATGGCCATGAGGGTATGCACGTGCTCCATCAGGAATTGCGCATCGCCGCCGGCGGTGTTGAAGAAGACCAGGTAGGTCGGCGCGTTGTCCAGGAAGCTTGAAAGAGCGCCGGTCAGCCAGAAGTACATGGCGTTGTTGGCCACGCCGTCGACGGAGACCAGGGCGATGAGGCTCGACAGGGCGCCGTCCATGCCCGCGCGCAGGATGGCGATGGCCGGGATCATGGTGATGAAGATGCCTGCGAAAAGCTTGGCCACCTCGACGATGGGCTCCCAGTTGAACTCGTTGCGACGCCGGATCTCGGCGGCAGTGGTCTTGAGGCTCACGGCGGCCAGGATCAGAAGCAGGACGTCGCGGGCGATGTTCTGCAGTTCCATGTGCACGTGGTAGATGGTCACTCCGCCCTCGGGCTTCCACATGCCGCTCATGAGCACGCCGCCGACCACGCCGGCCAGCAGGAGCAGGTTGAATGTGCCTTCCAGGCGCAGCTTGCCGTCCTGACCGGCGTCAGGAGATTCGGGGCGGCCTTCCTTGTTGAAGAGCACCGTGTCGATGGCGAAATACAGGGCCAGCAGAATGACGGACATGACCGCGAAGGGGATGAACAGATGCTGCGTGGTCCAGAAGAAGGACACGCCCTTCAAGAAGCCCAGGAACAGCGGCGGATCGCCCAGGGGCGTCAGGCTGCCGCCGATGTTGGCCACCAGGAAGATGAAGAAGACGATGGTGTGCACCTTGTACTTGCGGTGCGAGATGGCGCGCATCAGCGGAC
>JAEWKZ010000116.1 GCA_023393525.1 Pseudomonadota bacterium
GCACATAAAAGTCGATAAACTCAGCATTCAGCCCGCGGTCCAGAAAGGGTTTGATAACGTAAAGTTTCGAACCTATTATGCCCAATAGGATACAACTCTTGGTGCTGCTGTTCTTACTCTTATTTTCACCCGGTGCGGGGTCACCATAGATGACTAGAAATTGAAACTTTTTCAGAGAAGGAATTTTGCCGTAAGTGATGTCCTTGAAAACTTCGCCTTCGGTGACAGGGTTGTTATAGTATTCTTTCTGTGCGCTGGCGGCACTGATTTTGCGCAGGACTGTGTCAATGTGCTCCTCTGTATTCTTCTCCGGCCAGGTGCTGTGTCCGTCCTTGTCACGGATGTTCACGACATCATGATGATCGGCAAGGGCTGCGGCTCGCGCCACGCAGCAATCCCGGGCAATGAGGTTTCCGCACCATACTATCAGGGTGGGTTCACTGATAGAGCGAGTAGCATAGAAAGCCTGTTCATACCATTCCCATTTTTTGTTCACAATATCCGGATTGCGGCATTCTTCATCGGTGTCAAAGTCATCAACCAATAATATATCCGGTCGTACGGCTTCATTACGGCTACCACGGGGAGCGTTGCCGGCACCGATGGCGCGGAAGGCGCAACCGCATTTGGCTATGAATTCGGTATCTGTCCAGGAACTGATATTTGCCTGCTCACCATAGTATGCCTTGATGCGTCCGTTGGCCTCGAAGTTGGCACGGTAAGGGGCCAACAGTCGCTTGGCGCTATCCTGTGTGGCACTCGCCAGCATCACGTTCTTTTTCTTTTTTGTCAGAGCAAGGAACATCACGCAAAACATGACTATTGTACTTTTCGCCAGCTCGCGACTCCATGATAAAACCTCATACCATTCGTCATTATTAAGAATGCGGCTGATAGCCTTCTTATGGAAAGGAGCGAAGGGATACTTGGCATACTTCGGGAAAAAGAACTGAATCCATTCCACAGGATGCGCTTCCAGGTAGAGCCGATGTTTTTCCCGCTCTGCCTGGCTCATACTCACGTCCACCGGGGTGGAGTTGCTGATATCCGTTTTATATTCCTCCCAGTTAAGAAGTGCGTTTTTTTCTTCCTGTTTCATGATAGGCTGTCTTTAATGAACTTATCCCACAGAGTGGTCACTTCCTTTGCTTTGTCCAGATCGATGGGGCGAATCCATTCAATGAAGCGTATACCCACGTTCACCAGGTCGGTGATGCCTACATCCGTTTCCATCTTCTTGATGGCGGCTGCCAGTTTGCCCAGCGTGTCGGCCTCGGCACAAGTGGCGAAGCGTTCGCCTTCCGGGCGGGAGAGGATAAGGTTGTTCAGTTCCATCACCTGCCGGTGCAGATTCGCTATCTGTTGTTCGCGTCCCAGTGTGAGCCCCGCCTTCATCTTTTCCCATTCCTCTGCCGCCATCCATCGGATAATGGTCTGGCGTGATACACCCACTTTGTCCGCAACTTCCTGTTGCGTCAGGTTATCCTTCAGGTAGAGTGTACGGGCATAGTCCTTTTTCTGTTTTGAAGTTAATTCAGCCATACAATAATCTTTTAGAATTTACGCAAAGTTCATTACAGCATCCGGGAATGAAAAAAAAGCGCGGAAGGGGTACAGACAATGCCAGAGCGTCTACATAGTTGCGGGAAAGCGTTACATAGTTTTTTGTGCGGTTATCCTTATAGCCATAGCTTTGCGGCAAATAATCCGAACAACGCATGACTGTTTTTAAATCTATATTGAATGAAAAGACCGCTTGCCTGCTGCTCTATGGAGAAATCAGCGACGAAGGCGGTGAGGGAAAGATTGCCAGTCGGGACATCGTGAACGAACTGATGTATCTGGACGGCAACTATGAAAACCTGAATGTCCGCATCAACTCCGTCGGCGGCGATGTTTACCCCGGCATCGCCATCTTCAACGCCCTTCGCCAATGCAAGAGCAATGTCACCATCTATATTGACGGCATTGCCGGAAGCATAGCCGGTGTCATTGCCCTTTGCGGCCGGCGTGTGGAGATGAGCCGCTATGCGCGGATGATGCTGCACAATGTTTCCGGCGGCTGCTTTGGCAACAAAAAAGACTTGCAGGATATGATATCCACTATTGAAAGTCTGGAAGATACCATTGCCGAGATTATCGGCATGCGCAGCGGAAAGGATAAGGAAGAGGTGAAAAGCACTTACTTCGACGGAACGGATCATTGGCTGAAAGCCGACGAAGCCCTCGGGCTGGGTCTGATCGATGCCATCTACGACGTGGAAGCCGTGCCCGCGGATAGCACCACAGACGATATTTACCGCATATTTACTAACCGGCTGGAGCTGGAGCAACAGCCACAAAACCCTGATAAAATGAAACTGGAAGATTTAAAAAAGATTCCCCGCTTTGCCAACTGTGCCGACGAAGCGGCGGTGATGGCCATGCTTGGCGAAACTGCCCAGAAAGCGGACAAGGCCGATGACCTGGAAAAGGAGAACGGCGAGCTGAAGGAACAACTGCAACAGCAGGAAGAAGAGCGTATTGAGACCACTGTGACGGAAGCCGTGACTGACGGACGCATCGGTGCCGATCAGAAAGATACCTATAAGAACATTCTGAAAGCCGACTTTAAGAACGGTATGAGTGCCCTGAAGGCACTGAAACCAAAGGTTCTGCTGAAGGACAAACTGGGCAAACCGGAACCGCAAGGCGGTGAAAGTGCATGGGAAAAAAGACAGCGTGAAATCCGCGAGAACCATAAAAAGTAATGCGTATGGTACCGGTAAAGAATCCCAAGAACGCCAAACTGGGCGGCTCTTCCTACTTCGGCAAGAACGTTGGCAGCAGCGTGCGCAGTGCCGGCAGTGCCCCGCAGATACGCGGACGGCAGAAGATTAAAATGTAGTGCGCGGTGCGCAAATTGACAGCTAATACTTAATACTTAAAACTTAAAAAGACAATGGCAATTCAAGGATTGAATACCACCAACTATGGTGGCGAAGTACTCGAACACGTGCTGACCCTCGCCGCTACCGGCAATGAATTGGTCAGCAAGGGGCTCATCATGGTGATCCCCGGAGTGAACAGCTCCATCAGCATCCCTCGTGTGAAATCGAACAAGATGCTCCAAAAGCGTAAGGAAGACCCGCAAAAGGCAGACAGCAAAGGAGACTTCACCTACAGTGAAAAGAAGTTGACGCCTAAAGATATGATGGCGTTCACGCTCTTTAATCCTCGTGCTTTCGAACATATCTGGCGGCAGTATCAGCCGACGGGAGACCTTGTGTTCCGTCAGTTGCCTCCCAATATCCAGAGCCTTCTGTTGAATGAACTCTTGAAACAGGTAGGCCACGAACTTGGCTACCAGTATATCAACGGCAAGTATGAAGACGGTTCGGACGATTCCCTGTTGCTGGACGGCATCCTGACACAGGCTGCCAAGGATGCGGATGCGGTGAAAGTGAAGACCGTAGGAACTACCATGCTGCAACGTCTGAAAGAATTACGCACCGCGATTCCGGTGACTATGCGCAATAATCCGAACCTGCGCATTCTGATGAGCGTGGAAGACTTCGACACTTACGACGACGAACTGACGCAACTCGCCAACAAGGGCACGGCGCCTACGGATATCAACCAGGAACGTTACAAAGGAATTTCTTTCGAAGTGCTGACTCAATGGCCGCAAGGTCTGGTGGTAGCCACCATCTGTGACAGTGGTCTGAACGGTAACCTCTTTGCGGCCGTCAACCTTCAGGATGACGAAAACGTGATCCAGATTGACAAGTGGGCGAACGCCAGCGAACTCTATTTCTTCAAGATGCTGATGAAGGCGGACACGCAGATCGGCTTCGGTGAAGAATTCATTGCACTGGACTGGAGAGCTGACGGAGCGTTCAAACCTGTAGTAGAAGGATAAGGAGGCACAGCTATGGCAAAGAAATTACTTGTAACGGTCGTTGTCCTGATGGCATTTCAGGACAAGTTCGACCACAAGACGCAGTATGTTCCGGGCACGGAACTGCAAGTGGAAAAAGAACGTGCGGACGATCTGGTAAGCCGGGGGCTTGCCAAAATCAAGGAGGAAACTCCGACTGAAGAGCCGAAGCAGCCTAAAGGTGCCAAACCTGCCGCTAATCCTGAACCCGCTGAAAATGTAGGCCGGGAAGTCACTGCCGAGAATGCGGTGCCGCCTGCCGGTGATAACCCTGAAAAAAAGCAGGAAGATGAGCCGGGGACTGAAGAACAATAATCCGGGCAACATCCGCTTGTCACGCACTTTGTGGCAGGGGGAGGTTCGCCCTTCGCAGGATCAGGCATTCTGCCAGTTCCGCAGCATGGCCTACGGTTATCGGGCTTTGATTAAGCTGTTACAGAACTACCGCCGGGTGAACGGTTGCCGTACGATATCGGACTTTATTAACCGCTGGGCACCGCCTGTGGAAAACAATACATCGGGCTATATCAGCCGGGTGTGTAAGGAAATGCAAGTGCCGGCAAGCCATGTGCCTGATATCAACGACCGGGCGACGATGTGCGCTTTCGCGGCTGCGATATCACAAGTGGAGAACGGTGTGCCGGCTGTGATGGCGGACGTGCAGGCAGGCTGGAGCCTGCTCTGATTTAAAAAATAACAATTAAAAATTAAAGGCGAATGGATACTTTGATGCAGATATTAGGCAGCCTCTTCCCGGCGGGACTGGGTGCGGCGATCGGAACCGCCATCGGTTGGTTCTTCAACCGCCGCCTGTCCAAAGCCCGCAACGGTGGAGATATTGACGCCGCCTATATGGACAACATTCAAAATCTCCGTTCGGACTTATTAAACTCTATCAATGAAAACAGAAAACTCTACAGGGCCGTCGCCCGACTGGATCGCACGGTGGCTCGCGCTACTGCTTGCCGTCACTGGAATGATTGCCCTATCCGTGACGAGTTGCAGAAGCCCGGTGCCGACGGTGACAACTTCCCGGCACCTGATCGACAGTCTGCAAAGCAGAAGAGGGTTCGTGCTCCTACAAGAGCCGGTACCGCCCAGCGTGGCAACCACGAAGTTTCCGACGGAGCTGCTGGGCACGATACCGGTGGGCACCGGCTTTAGTCGGCGCAGCGGGCAGGCTACGGTTGATGTGAACCGGATATCCGCTGACTCTATCGAAGTGACCGCCACTTGTGACAGCCTGGCACGACAGGTATTGATACTGAGCGAAGAGAATACCCGCATCAGGAACGAACTTCTGGAGAAAGAAGAAGAACCTCCGCCCAAGGTGGTGCATGAGCCCACCGGATGGCAATGGTTTCAGATATGGACAGGACGGGTAGCCGTTATCGTTCTTGTTCTGATAGTAATTAAACGGCGATTAAAACGTACTTAAATAACATAAAGATTATGGCAAAAGAAGGATATGTAAATGGCAGTGACCTGTTGATGTCGATTGGCGCAAAAGCGTGCGGACACTGCACGAGCCACACAACAACTTATACAAGTGAGACAAAAGACCGCGCGGTGAAACCTGCCGCATCGGAGTCTGCCGCCAATGCCGGACTGTTCAAGGAAAAGAGCGTGACCGGACTCAGCGTCCAGGTGAAGTGCGAAGGCCTCCGTTTCTACGGTGAAGAGGAAAACGGCATGAAAGATTTGCTGGCAAAATGGAAAGTGGGCGGAACGGTGGAACTGAAGGGTTTTGCCCGTGGTGGAGACGCAGCGCCTTATATGAGCGGCAACTTCATTATCTCTTCTCTGGAGGAAGCTGCTCCGGCAGGTGATGATACTACTTACAGTGCGACTTTCGACAACACCGGAACGGTGACTATCGACGAAGCGAAGGTGGACGGAGCAACCGTGGAGGGCTAATCGATGGACAAGATAAAAGTATATGGCAAAGAGTACCCCATGCGCATGACCATGGGGGCTATGCTCCGCTTTCAGCGTGAGACGGGAAAGGATGTCAGCCAGATGGGTACTGACGTCAGCCTGATGATCGTTTTTCTGCACTGCTGCGTGACAAGCGCCTGCAATGCCGACGGGGTGACTTTCGATCTGGATCTCGACAAGTTTGCTGACGGTCTGGACATGAATGTCCTGAATGACTTTGCGGAGTCATTGTCTGCCGGTACCGGTGACTCAAAAAAAAAGCCGGAGAAGATGCCGACATCTGCGAACTGATGGGAATAGCCGTGGGGAGTATCGGGATGAGTCTAAGTGACTTCTGTGCCTGTACTCCCCGCGAGTTCCATAGCATTTACCGCAATTGGGAGCGGATGCGGATGCGCGACCCGTGGGAACGGACAAGGTTCCTGGCATGCTGCGTGCTGCAGCCCTACAGCAAGAAGACGCTGAAAGTGACGGATGTGTGCCGTTTCAGTTGGGATGCGGAACGGAAAGCGACGGCTCCGGCGGCTGAAAGTACGAGGGAGAGGTTTGAAATGTTAAAGAAAAGGATGGAAGAAAAAGAATGAATCAATTCTTTTCCACGGTAGTAGAGGTGATTTTAATATTCACCACAATAGGCTTTTTCCTTTCTTCCTCGCGTCTGCGGGCTTCCTCCTCTTCATAGCGGGCATTGTCATTGAATGCTTTGGCTGCAAGGACTATTGCCGCAACAATGAAAAGTGCGGTTATGCAACTTTGGAGAAAAGGATATCCCCCTACGAAATCGCATGCCACGCAGTAGAGAGGGAGCATTCCGCCCACACCAAGAAGCGCACCACTCCCGAAACTCTTATTCTCATATAGCGCAAAGCCTGTGAAGAAGAGCAGAAGTGCGGCAGATATGAATAATCCGTAAACCATGATTATTTTATTAAGAATAATAATATCAGTGCAAATATAAGAATTTTATGGCAAATGAGGTAGAGTTTAAGTTAAAAATAACGACTGACGGCAAGGATACTTTCCATGAATTGACAATTGACGCCCAGTCTTTTGACGAAGCCGTAAGGCGTGTGACCGAAAGTGCCCATAAGGCTGCTGATGAAATTCAGAACATGGCGATGCAGAACCTGAACTGGGATACGTTGATTAACGGCGTGGAACAGTTCAATAACGGGCTGCAAAGCCTGGTGGGCGGCTATGACAGTTTCGACAAATCCATGCGTGCCGCCAATACTATGGCAGGTAAGACAGGCAAGGACTTTGATGCGTTGACTGACAGCGTGAAGGGACTGAGCCAAGTTATCCCCATGGCGCGTGAAGAACTGGCGGGAGGCCTGTATCAGGTAATCTCGAACGGTGTGCCTGAAGACAACTGGATCAGCTTTCTTGAACAAAGCAGCAAAGCGGCTGTAGGAGGTATAGCCGACCTTGGCCAGACGGTTACCGTGACTTCTACCATCATCAAGAATTACGGTCTGGAATGGGATACGGCCGGAGGTATTCAGGATAAGATACAGAAGACTGCAAAGAATGGTGTGACCAGCTTTGAACAGCTTGCTTCCGCTCTTCCCCGTGTCAGTGGCAGTGCTTCGCAGTTGGGTGTCAGTATTGATGAGCTGATGGCGGTATTCGCCACCGCAACGGGAGTAACAGGTAACACGGCGGAAGTCAGTACCCAGCTTGCCGCCGTACTCACCGCACTTATTAAACCCAGTTCGGAAGCGGCAAAAGCGGCTGAAGCAATGGGTGTCAGTTTTGATGCCGCCAGCATTAAGGAAGCTGGAGGGCTGGAGAATTTCCTGCGTACGTTGGACATCGCTATCAACGAATACAGTACGCGCACCGGAGAACTAAAAGAAACGATTTACGGAAACCTTTTTGGCAGTGCCGAATCACTGCGTCTGCTGACTTCTCTCACCGGTGAACAGAAAGAGAAATTCAGCCGGAACATTCAGGAAATGGCTGACAGTACAGGGGTGATAGATTCGGCATTCGCCGAAATGAACAGCACCGGGGAAGCCAACGCTCAGGTGCTGAAAAACCAGGTTTCGGCAATGACTGACTATGTGGCATCCGTCGTGAGCGGTTACGCCCCCCAGATAGCACTTATAGCTAATATGAGTGTGGCCGCAGCCGGTGGAATCCGGTTCGTCAAAACCTTGCGGATGCTGAAAGGCAGTGTACTGGCGCATATTGCCGCTCTAAAGGCGGACACAGCCGCGCAAGGACTGTACAGTGGCGTGATTGTATCTTCCCGACCACTGATGCGTATCCACCGCATGCTGCTTGCCTCGCTTACCGCCGCTACCGGTAGTCTGACCGCTGCCACCGTAGCACTTTCCGCCGCCTACACAATGGGGCTGTCTCTTGTGATTATGGGTATTGCGTCCCTATTTACGTCTACGGGAGATGCGGCGGAAGAAGCCGCTCAGAAGCAGGATATATTAAAAGAGAGTACCGAAGCGTTTACTTCAGCTGTCACCGATGTGAAAGGGCAGATTGATCTGGAGATAGCCACCTTGCAACAGCTCATCAAGAATCACGGTGACGAGACCGACATGGTGGAGGAACTGAACCGGAAGTATGGCGAATCCCTGGGATATCATAAGACTGCGGCGGAATGGTATGATATACTGATATCCAAAAGTAAAGCCTATTGCCAGGCTATCGGTTACGAGGCACAAGCCAAAGTGCTGTCTTCCCAAAAGGCGGCCAAAGAGCTGGAACTGGAGAGCGTCCGCAGTCAAAAGCAGACACTGGAAAAGAGCGGAAAGGACAAGAAGGAAGTGACAAGCGTCCGCGGAGGACTCAATCCGTCAGTTACGTCCTATACGGTAAACACCAAGGAGTATGACCGGCTGATAGAGCAGGAACGTGCTCTGGAAGAAGAGACCGGACAATTGCAGAAACAGTTCGACACCTGCATGGAGAAGGTGTGGGC